>NZ_CP173702.1:0-3609 GCF_046118715.1 Pantoea phytostimulans | reverse complement strand
TGTTTCTTCACCTACTTTTTCCAGCTTTTCAGTCAGCAATTCCCCGAATTGGGCTTCATACCAGCTTAATCGCCGATCGGAGGCGATGGAAACCAGCGTTTTTCCGTTAATTTCCTGTACTAAGCGGCGATATAGGAAGCTATCACGGCAGTAGGTCAGCAGGGCAAGGGCGTCTTTGACAGGGATCCAGTCTGGGAGGTCGGAGTAATCACCGCGAAGCAGCTGCGGGGAGAATTCCGATTGTTGCTCCAGGGAAGCAGACTGAAGACGTTTAGCCGCCCCCTGAAAGCGTTCATCCGGGCGGATTCGCTTCTGTCCGAGGTACGCCATAGCATTTAGGAGGTAAGGCAGATGGATTACGGGTGATGAATCAAGATCTTTGTATGCTGCGTTGATTAATAACAATGGATTGCTCCAGTAAAATCAAGCCCATAAAGCCAACTAAGCCGATGTGGGTACAAGCAGATAGGGCGCTTGCGCATCGTCTTTTACGTTGGCCGGTTGGTCTGGGCTTCTGTCGAGTACCGTTCGTTTATGGCACGGTGAACACCACGGTAGAGCCTGCCTATTTCGCTGACAGGTTACGATCCCACTTCTCGCTCGTTTTAGTCGCCCCGCTTGAAGGGCTGCCACTGGTCAGAATGGGTTTATTGTCCGTTGGATAGTGTTTCTGTTGGACGTGGACACTACGCCCCAACCCTTGCTAGTATTACCAATGAGAGACCCGCCAAGATTTCTCAATGGTTTTGTTGCGGAGGTCCTGATTAGCTACAGGACTTTGTTGCAACCTTTCTAGCAAGGTTCTGACACAGCGACATTACCACAAGCCCCTGATTGCTGAGAAGTGATCGGGGGCTTTGTTCTTTCAGGCTCCATGAGATGCGACCTTGAGAGCGTGCTTCACCGTGCTTACTGAGCAATTCAGCATTTCCGCTACCTTCCTCTGCGAAATACCCTGACCGATCAGCATTCGGATGTGGTTATGCCGCTGCACGTCTGGCTGCCGGCCTTTGTAGATCCCCTGCTCTTTGGCCTTCTCGATGCCCTGAGCCTGTCGGCGCTTCCTGTCCGTGTAATCCTTGCGGGCTATGGCTGCGAGCATGTCCAGCATCATTCCGTTGATGGCATTCATCATCGAACGCATGAACTCATCGTTGCCGTGGTTGAGCTGCATGTAACTGGTTGGCAGGTCTAGCGCTACGATCTTAATCCCCTTGCTCTGGATCGTGCTGCGTAGCCTCTCCCAGTCATCGGCATTCAGGCGGCTGAGGCGGTCGATCTGCTCAACTAACAGGATGTCGCCAGGCTGAGCCACGGTCAGCAGCCGGAATAGCTCTGGACGCTGTAGGGAAGCCCCGGAGACGTTCTCGATGAATGGTGCCGCGATGGTCAGGCCGTGCGAGGTCGCAAACTCCTCAAGTTCAACTAATGCCCGCGTGGCGTCCTGCTCTGCCGTCGATGCACGGAGGTAGGCGTAGGTTCTCATGGTGGATTCCTTGGTGGGTTGGTTAGGGTATTTAACTGCATGGCGGGTCGGTATGCACCGTTAAAAGGGCATTTTTGCCCCCTTTTTGGGGCGGATTCCGTGGGGTGGTTTACGTATACCTTAACCACTCGCTCTAAATGGACGATTTTTATGTTCTCAAGTAGCTTTAGCTGCTGGCGAAGAAGAGTACGTAGGGAAAGCAAAATTGATTGATGATCCGCTACCAAAGAGCTGGCGAGACCTCCAAACAGGAGTTCAACGTATTTTCCGAAACGTCGGCTTGATTGCTGAAGTCGAGGTTGATTTGGAAACACCTCGCGGTGAGGTCAATGTAGATGTTCATGCGATAGATGTTCGGAGCGTGGATAGAGTTCGATACATCGTGGAATGCAAAAACTGGGACACGAATATACCCCAAAGCGTGGTCCATTCGTTCACCACTGTGATGCATGAGACCGGAGCTAACATCGGTTTTATCATCTCGAAGTACAGACTTCAGCAGGGCGCCAAACGGTACACTCAAAACACTAATATTGTCGGTATGACGTATCTGGAATTTCAGCAGAGATATTTTGAAGCTTGGTGGAAGAGGTATTTTTGCCCACGTATCGGTGACGCTGCAGACAAAGTGTTGCTATACACCGAGGATTTCAACACGCAACGAGACCGCGCTTATGAAAAGCTCAGTCCTGAAGCTCAGGAGAAGTTCGATCACCTAAGGCGAGAAAACGGTGTCTCGATAATGTGCCTGTCGATGTTCAATTACATGGCTTTATCAAAAGGATTAAGCACAGGAAGCATGCTGGACGTTCCAAAGGATTTAGATGAGTTTAAGACCGTAGTTCTTTCAAAGATCACTCCTCAAATTCAGTGGCACTGCAACACCTTTAGGGGGCTTCTAGATATTATTTTGGAGTATCTTGCGGACACTGAAGCAGAGTTTGATGCCCTATTTGGAGGCTCTATTTTTGAACCAAGAGATAGTATCAGCGGAGTAACTGCGGATGGTCCCTCTTTGGATGAGGGTATTTATCATCGTTGAATAGCTAATCCGTTAATTCCAGATTTAGGATGCTGATTGCGGGAAACCAGCGGATAGATCTTTGAGTACAGAAGACAGGAAAGCAGTAGCTGCGGCGACGGCCGCGTTGAAGATTAACTTAGTCCAGAACATTGTGAGAGCCTCTTGGTTAGATTGGGGTGTTGGGTCAGGGTTGACCCGCTCGTAAGCTCAGAGAGCCGCTGAGGGCGTTTCTGAGGGTAATTCTTTGGTTAGGTCACGTTGCTTATACCGGAGGGGGAAGAATTGTTGATTCCATGCGGGATTTTCGCTGATCGGTCAGGGAGATTTTCTCGGAGTTTTTATCGAGGGGATTACTGGCTGATTTGGCTGAGATGATAACGATAACCCGAAAGATAAAGCCCTGTAGGTTACTGAAACCAACCTTAAAAGTATGGGGAGTGTGTCATTCCCTAAAGTGTGTGTTAAGTGACGTTTCAGACGTATCGGCGTATCAGATTGGCGATCTCGTTAATCCCTTGCGGAAATCGCCCATACGCCGTTGGAACGTCTGACGTTACATGCCGTATTTTCTACGCTGGAACCGGATCGGGCCGTCACCGCCGTAGGGAACGCCCAGCCGCTCAAGGATGCCTTTCATCTCCCGGAAGCGTTGCTTTGGCCGCTCTAATGCAGGGTGGCAATCATTCTGCAGGACGTCATAGGCCGCTTCTAACGTCTCCTTCGTAATTACCCTCTCTTCCCTTGAACGGACCGTGCTGGCCAGCTTGAGGCAATGAGCGTAATAGCTCTCCATCGAGGCCAGCCGTTGGCTGCTTTCCAGACATGCCAGCCAGCTCGCTTGCTCTCGATGCTTTACCCGGATTAGCCCGTACTGCGGCAGGTATCGCTTTAGCCATTTATCCCGGCTCTCGTCGTTCCGCCGGTAAACCTTGCCTTCATGAGCCTGCTCATCGAACTCAATCACGATTTGGCGTAGCTTCCGGGTCCCCGCGGCCTGGACTTCCCAGAAGGAAACCAGAAAGTCGACCACGATACGCCTTTTTGAGCATCCGGAGGGGTCAGAAAGCATGTGCTGATGGCTAATTTCGTACTGAATTCC
>NZ_CP173701.1:0-218007 GCF_046118715.1 Pantoea phytostimulans | reverse complement strand
AACAGTTATGCACCCAGCTGCTTAATCAGCTGAGCCGCCGTCGCCGCCGAGGACGTTGGGTTTTGCCCGGTGATCAGCAGGCCGTCGCTGACCACATAAGAACTCCAGTCCGCCCCTTTCGAGTAAATCCCGCCTTTGGCAATCAGCTCGTCTTCTACCAGAAAAGGCACAATCTGCGTCAGGCCCACGGCTTCCTCTTCGCTGTTGGTAAAACCTGTGACCTTACGGCCTTCTACCAGCGGTTTTCCCTCCGGGGTTTTGACGTGGCGCAGCACGCCGGGCGCATGGCAGACCAGCGCGACGTGCTTGTCTGCCGCCAGGAATGCTTCGATAAGGGCGATGGAGTTTTTATCTTCGGCCAGGTCCCACAGAGGTCCGTGACCACCCGGATAAAAAACGGCGTCGTAATCAGCTTGTGAAACGCTGTCGAGGCGAACCGTTGAAGCCAGGTGGGCTGTTGCTCCGGCGTCTGCCTCGAAGCGGTGGGTCTGCGCGGTCTGGAAGTCAGGCTCATTACTTTTTGGGTCTAACGGCGGGTTACCGCCTTTCGGTGAAGCCAGCGTAATTTCTGCGCCTGCATCTTTAAAGGCGTAGTAAGGTGCGGCCAGCTCTTCCAGCCAAAAGCCGGTCTGGCGGCCGGTGTCACCCAGTTTGTCGTGTGAGGTTAAGACCATAAGAATTTTCATCATTACTCTCCTGCATTTCAGATTGATAGTGGATTAGACCAGTCGTCTATTCATTGTGGACAATATTAGACCGGTCGTCTATAAAGTGGGTACAAAAAACGGCTCTATACTGATTACCCCCTTGCTAGGGGGTAATATGAATAATTTTTCTTGTCGTGATCAGCGCTGAATCAAACGGGCCAGTATTTCGAACAATCTTGACCATTACGCTTGCACCAACCCAAAGCTGGTAGAGGCTTTCTGCCACAGTACGAGGTGTATCTTCAATCGTGAGAGACCCCTCGGCTACGCCCGTTTCTAACGCTTCGGCCAGACGCGAGATTATCCCTGACGTGCCTGCCTCTAGCGTTAAGCGCATCGTGTCCGAAAGATCGGCAACTTCAGCACCTAGTTTCACGGCAAGACACTTACCCTGACACTCAGAGAACGACTGAGATTCTCGCCACTGCTGCCAGTAGTTCATCAGTCGCTGAGCCATATTGAGACCAGGCTGGCTCAGTGTCCTGTCGATATCGGCTAGATAATCATCAAAATAGTGTGCCAGCATATCTACACCAAAAGCTTCTTTCGAACTAAAGTAGTGATAGAAAGAGCCTTTAGGCACACCAGCATCTTTGAGTATTTCATTCAATCCGACCGCAGAAAATCCTTTACCAGCCATAATACGCTGACCTGTCGCAAGAATGTGCTCGCGGATTTCATTGTTATGTAGTTGAGATGTAGTATTCATATGTTTAATCTACCAAGAACTAGACCAGTCGTCTATAGGTAAGTTAAAAGCATTCCATTTTGCTAAAGCTTATTTGTAGATTTCAGCAGTACCGTACAGATGGTTATCGCCACCGGCTGAAATAATACGGTAAGACGTTGCACCATGTTCAGTCGCTTTCGCCGCCAGTTTGTCCTGCAGGTCGCTCAAATTAGTTCCGACAGCTGAAGCGTTGATCACCCCTATACTTTGCCCCTTCACAGGTACAGCGTTGACTTCGGTCGCGGCAACAGTGGCAAAAGAAGCGGCAGTTAGTACGATTACGGCAAAGGCTTTAGTTACGTTTTTCATGATTATATCCTCATTAAATTATTTTTAAGCACACTTTAAGTGTGGGTAAGTGGGTATATTTTTAGGTACTGAATTTTTTTTAAAAATTCGTTCAAGACCTGGAAAAACGGGTATAAATGGGGCCTTGTATGTCCCTTATCGCTTTACTCTTCAATGAATCGCAGCAGGTCTTCATTAATCGTCCCGGCTTGGGTGATTGTCATTCCGTGGCCAAATCCTGCATAGACCTTGAGCTGCGCATCTTTGACAAGTTGCGCGGACAGAATGGCCGAGTCGGCCAGCGGAACGATCTGATCGTCATCACCGTGCATGATCAGGGTTGGCACATCGATTTTCTTAAGGTCATCAGTGAAATCAACCTCAGAGAACTGTTTGATACAGTCATATTGACCTTTGATCCCACCCTGCATACCCTGGAGCCAGAAGCTTTCTCTCACACCATCAGAAGGCGTCTCTGACGAACGGTTATAGTTGAAAAACGGCGTGGTCAGATCCTTGTAGAACTGAGAACGGTCTTTTTCGACCGCAGCACGGATGCCATCAAACACTTCCATAGGCAGACCGCCAGGGTTTTTCTCACTCTGCAGCATAATCGGAGGTACTGCGCCGATAAGTACTGCTTTGCTGACGCGTGCCGAGCCATACGTACCGATATAGCGTGCGACTTCCCCACCGCCAGTAGAGTGTCCAATCAGAACAACATCGTTGAGATCTAACTGTTCGATGAGTGATGATAAATCTTCAGCGTAGGTATCCATATCATTGCCGTCCCACGTCTGACTCGAGTTGCCATGGCTGCGGCGATCGTGAGCTATTACACGGAACCCCTGCTGACCGAAGAACAACATTTGCGCATCCCATGCATCACTTGATAATGGCCAGCCGTGGGAGAAAATAATGGTTTGTCCCTTGCCAAAGTCTTTATATGCAATCTTAGAACCGTCTTTTACCTGAATAGTTTTCATCTCTTTATTCTCTTTTCTGTTGGCGACGCCTCATGGGCGGAGCATTTGATTTAGAAGTGTTTTTTTCTTATATTTGCTTTTACACTTGGCAATCATTCAAAGAATGACTGGCCAAGAAAGCATTTAACTGATGTTTACTGAGATAAACTTTGCGCCGCTTTTTCGATCAGGGTCGCAATTTTTTCCGGCTGCGATGCGTAGATGGCATGGTTGCCTTTCAATTCAGTGATGGTGCTGTGCGCGCGTTTAGCCATGAAGCGCTCTAATTCTGGATTAATAGCACGATCCTGCGTCGCCACTACGGCCCAGCTTGGCTTCGTTTTCCATGCCGGAACGCCTGCCGGGGCAGTGAATGCTGCTACTGCGGGCATGAGTTGAGATTGTGCCAACAGATTTGTTTCTTTGACTGGCAAGTCAGCTGCAAAGTCCGCGTGGAAATTTTCCGGTTTGATATAAAGGAAGTGATCTGGCGTTTCAGTAATTGACTGAGCAGCTGGCGGATATTTTTTGGCCAAACTTAGCAATGAGTCACCTTGCTCTGGCTGGAACGCTGCGATGTAAACCAGACCGGCAACAGAGGGATCATTTCCCGCGTCACTGATGATCATTCCGGCGTAGCTATGGCCAACCAGTAATGATTTACCACTTTGTAACGCGAGAGCGCGTCGAGTCGCAGCGACATCATCCGCCAGCGAGGTTTGAGGTTCCTGAACAATCGACACTTTGTAGCCTGCTTTATTCAGAATGCGAGCCACTGGATTCCAACCTGAGCCATCAACAAAAGCGCCATGTACCAGAACTATGTTTTTTACCGGCGCAGCCATTGAAGACTGAGCATAAACTGACAGAACCAGGCTTAAAGCCAGAGTAGTAAATGATTTTTTAAACATGATTAATTTCCTTCAGTTGTCATTTTTTTAAGTTAACACCCATGACATCTTGGCTCCCTGACTTACATGAAAGCGGACGGATATTCAGGTGTGTGATGTTGTCTAGATTTACTAAGTGGGAAGTGCTTAAAGAACTCCCTCCCCACGTGATTAACAGTTATGCACCCAGCTGCTTAATCAGCTGAGCCGCCGTCGCCGCCGAGGACGTTGGGTTTTGCCCGGTGATCAGCAGGCCGTCGCTGACCACATAAGAACTCCAGTCCGCCCCTTTCGAGTAAATCCCGCCTTTGGCAATCAGCTCGTCTTCTACCAGAAAAGGCACAATCTGCGTCAGGCCCACGGCTTCCTCTTCGCTGTTGGTAAAACCTGTGACCTTACGGCCTTCTACCAGCGGTTTTCCCTCCGGGGTTTTGACGTGGCGCAGCACGCCGGGCGCATGGCAGACCAGCGCGACGTGCTTGTCTGCCGCCAGGAATGCTTCGATAAGGGCGATGGAGTTTTTATCTTCGGCCAGGTCCCACAGAGGTCCGTGACCACCCGGATAAAAAACGGCGTCGTAATCAGCTTGTGAAACGCTGTCGAGGCGAACCGTTGAAGCCAGGTGGGCTGTTGCTCCGGCGTCTGCCTCGAAGCGGTGGGTCTGCGCGGTCTGGAAGTCAGGCTCATTACTTTTTGGGTCTAACGGCGGGTTACCGCCTTTCGGTGAAGCCAGCGTAATTTCTGCGCCTGCATCTTTAAAGGCGTAGTAAGGTGCGGCCAGCTCTTCCAGCCAAAAGCCGGTCTGGCGGCCGGTGTCACCCAGTTTGTCGTGTGAGGTTAAGACCATAAGAATTTTCATCATTACTCTCCTGCATTTCAGATTGATAGTGGATTAGACCGGTCGTCTACTAAGTTAGTAAATAAAAATGTTATTACCCGTGTCTCATATTCCGGCCAGCTCTGCGTGCTGTTTCGTTCTACCGGAACGGCTGTCGTGCTGTGTCACTCGGTCGCCGTTGGCATGTGTATAAGCTAGCAAATAATAGACCGGTCGTCTACAGATAATTAAAAAACTTTTTTCATCTTTTATGTGCCAAGCACCTTCTCATAGCGGGTGCCTGACACGATGAGATAACCCATTAATTTTAATGCTTATTCAACTGCGTTTTTTCATGTATCGATGATGCACTTAGTCAACTTTCTTTGCCCAAACTGCCTGAGCATTTGTGAATTCACGCAGGCCAAAGTGCGAGAGTTCGCGACCATATCCACTCTTTTTTACACCGCCAACCGGAATGCGTGCATTAGTGGCAGAAAATCCGTTGATGAATACGCCTCCTGTTTCTAAGCGCCGCGCGATTCGCTGGGCACGAGAAACATCGCTGGTCCAAAGGTTGCCCCCTAAGCCGTAATCGCTGGTATTTGCCAGCTCAATGGCATGCTCAACGTCATCTGCGATAGTGAGAGCGGCAACAGGGCCGAAGGTTTCCTCATCAAATGCAGCCATTCCCGGACCTACATCGCCCAATACGGTAGGCTCATAAAAGTTGCCACTGCCCGCGATTTTATTCCCCCCAAGAAGTAGTGTCACGCCTGCTGCGAGAGTTCGTTCCACTTGATTATGTAATTCATCACGCAAATCTTTTCGTGCCATTGGCCCGATTCTATTTTGCGGGTCCAGCGGATCGCCAACCTTCAACAGTCTGACGGCCGCGATGAATTTTTGTGTGAATTCCTCCGCGATGGGTTTTTCCAAAATAAACCGTTTCGCGGCTAAGCACACCTGGCCAGCATTTTGGAATCGCGCTTCAACAGCAGCTGTAACAGCCAAATCAATATTGGCATCAGCTAGCACAATAAATGCGTCTGAGCCACCTAGCTCAAGCAAGCTTTTTTTCAATGCTTTGCCTGCAATCGCCGATACGGCAGACCCCGCCCGCATACTCCCTGTCAATGTCACTGCTGCAATGCGATCATCCTCAATAACTTCTGCAACAGTTTCGTTATCAGCAATAAGATTGGCGAATAAACCTTTAGGGAAGCCTGCTCTCTCATAAGCATCCTGCAAAGCATAGGCAGAGCCCATAACATTGGGCGCGTGCTTGAGGATAAAACCGTTCCCCGACAGCATAATCGGGCCCGAAGCGCGAATGACCTGCCATAAAGGGAAGTTCCAGGGCATTACGGCCAAAATAGAGCCAATCGGCAGATATGAAACATGTACCTGATCGTCATTTTCGACAGAAACAGGTTCATCTGCGAGGATTGCTGGGCCATTGCTGGCAATCCAATCAATAGTAGCTGCACACTTCTCAACTTCTGCGCGGGCTGCTGCTAGTGTTTTCCCCATTTCAGCGGTGATGATCCCTGCCAAAATTTCTGAGCGCTCGCGCAGAATCGCTGATAAACGACGATAAGCTTCTACGCGTGTCGACATGGGAGTAGCACGCCACAGGCGAAAAGCCGCGTTATTATCTGCCAGCATGCCTTCTACTTGGTCTGCAGTTTGAAATTCATAAGTCGCGATCAACTCGTCCGTCGTAGGATTACGTGAAGTCGCGACATCAAGAGACAGCGTATTCTGTGTAACATGTTGAGATGACATAGTTTTTTCCTCATAAACGGTCTAAGAGAAGCTCGTTGTGTGCTTCGATAAAATCCAGTTTAGGCAGGTCTAATCATCCCTGGAAGGCATCTTGTTATCCTATGACTGGGAGTCATAGGTAACGTGTCGAGGAATATAAGTCACCAGAGAGAGGTCGGGTCTCCCCTCTGGCGTAAGTGCGACGTAGGTAAATTCAATATGTCCAGAAGTAGGATGCATAAGCCGCTTGCTCCCCTCTCCCATGCCTTTAACATCCGTATCCTGCCACCATGCTTTGAATTCCGGGCTTTTTTCAGAGAGTTCTTCAATGAGATAGTCAAAAGGCTTTTTGTCCTGAGCATGGGCGCGTGATGCACGGAAAACGGAGATCATCCCTCGTGCCATCTGCTCCCAATCCAGGATCTGCGTGCGATACGGACGATAAAGAAACAGCAGTCGCAACGTATTACGCTCATGAGGTTGCAGCGAACCATAATCGATAAACAAATCAGCAATAGCATCATTCCAGGCGAGAATATCAAGTCGGGCATTTCTCACATATGACGGAATGGGATCGATAGCGCGCACCAAACTTTTCAGGCCATCACTCACTCCTCCGCGAGGGGATGTGGTAACGGCTCTTCGCGCGGTGAAAGGGCAAAAAGATGGGATGATTCAATTCTGTTAAGTTTAAGAACTTTGGCTATACGTTGGAGCGCATCTGCCGAAGGTTTAATCTCTCTCCCCTGCTCAAGCCAGGTATACCAACTCACACTGACTCCAGCCAGCACAGCAACTTCCTCTCGACGTAAACCGGGTGTGCGGCGAGTGCCCTTATTCATGCCAAAGTCCTGAGGATTTAGCCGTGCGCGCCGGCTTACAAGGAAAGCACCGAGTTCACGACGCTGTTCTGAAGTGGTTTTTTTAACCATAATAGTTTGCCTATAAATGTGCCTGTTTGGCCAACGCTTCATCAAAATGCTGATGAATCTCTTCTTTTTTCATCTGAACCCTATGCTCAACAGCATAATTTATGCACAAAAATCCTTCACTTCCATGGCTAACGTTGATTGCCACGGGAGTAGAAAACTGTGTTCTACTGGAATTGCCTTTCTATCAACGAGGCAAGAATGCATCGGTTCTGCACCTTTATGTATTCATCTTTTTGAATCAACTTACTAAAGAACGTCCCAAAAGGGTCTCAACTCAGCAAATTATTTATATTTCATTGAGGAAGTAGCTGTTAATGCCGGTCGCCAGTGCGCGGGCCATATTCTTCTGAAAGACAGGTTCGCCAAGCATTTTCTCTTCGTGCTTGTTGGTAATAAACGATTTTTGCACCAGCACCGAGAGAACTCGCGGCGATTTCAACACCGCAAATCCCGCCTGCTCAGGAGTAGTAAGTGATAGCCTGCAGCATATCGATGTCCGCTATACCCGCTGCCTCGGCCAACGTATCAGAGATCCATTGATGCAGTAACAGCGCAGCGCCGTGGGCTTCGGCCTGTTCTGATTATTGGGATACCAATTCTCACCGCGATTGGCAGATGCCGGTGATGCTGTTTTCTGGCGAGCAGTGCGCTGCCGCCCTCTCCCCTACCTACCGCGCAAACCCCCACCATACCCTGCCAGACGCCGTTTAAGCAGCGGCCTGTCAGGCGCACAGAAACCTGACGGTCGCAGACGAAAGAAAGAACCCGCGACACCACTCACAGCAACACCGAAGCAATTAGTTACACCATTCATTAATCAGCAACTCCATTACCGGCCCTCCGGGCCGGGCGGCGGGGCTGTTTAGTGGGGGCAACCGGGCTGCAGGTCCGGCGCGGGTCTGGGTTGAGAGGGGAACGGTGTTTCAGAGACGTGTCAGGGAGGGGCTTTGAGGGTAAGGTGGAGTATTGGATGTTAGTCAGAGAGCTGCTGGATGATGTAACTACAGACGATAAGACAGCACTGCTGTGTTAAACGCTGACGTACAGTGGTATCTGTTGGGAAAGTGGCACTCGCTTTTTTTTGCCGGGCATTATTTCTGCCCAGTAAAGCGGCCTTTTATTTATAACAAAACGAGCATAAAGAGTATGGCAGATGTAAAGTTTAATTATGATGAACAGGCAATCATGGCTTCTGCCCGAAAGAAACGTTCAGTGTCCGTCCCGTAACCGCAATGGTCTGATAAATGGGGTCCGCTTGGAAAACGGAATCTATGGTCACTCCCGTTTTTGCAACACCGATTTTGACGATAAGTTGGCTTGCTTGAATCTATCCGGCGTCTGAATGGGACTTTATTCCCGCGCCTCGATGAGTTCCGCGCCTGATGAACCTTCAGAAAATATACGGCTTCAATGAGCCTTTCCGTTTTACAGGTTCCTCAACAGGCCGGTGGGCCGTTAATATCATCAATATCAGTATTCGCAAAACCAGATGAGTGATTCGTTAAACCGGTGTATTTCTGCCGTTATGCTTCATAAGTTTGCTGTCGTGCCGTCAGTACCCAGGCTATTCTGGCCAGCTTGTTTGCCAGAGCACAAGTGACGACAAAGTTGCTTTTCCTGCACAGTAAATCCCTGACCCAATCGGCCAATTTACCAGACTGGTGTTCCAGTTTTTGTATGAATACCCTGGCACATTGAACCAACAAAGTTCGGATCTTTTTGTTGCCTCGCTTACTAATTCCCAGCAATGTCGTCCGACCTCCCGTGCTGTACTGTCGAGGTACCAGCCCTGTTGCCGCCGCAAAGTCACGGCTGCTGGCGTACTGCTTCCCGTCGCCAATCTCAGTTGAAATAGTACTCGCTGTCAGTGTTCCGACGCAGGGGTTCCATGTCCGCTGCGGCAAAAGAGCTTCACGTCGACCATGCCACCGTAAGCCGGCGCATCGCCGCCCTCGAAATTTCGCCCGGTCTTCGTCTCACTGAACGTTTGCCCAGACGTACCGCTCTTACAGAACAGGGTAAAGTCATTGCCTCTGTGGCTGATGAAATGAACAGGATTGCAGACCGGGTTTATATACAGGCTAAGTCGCTGTCTGCTGCGCCAGCGGCTGCTGTCAGGATTAGCGCATCCCCGGCTGTCGCTGCGCTGTTGATTGCACCGGCCGTGGCTGACTTTACGCAAAGTCATCCGAACATCCCGCTCTCCTTATCAGGCGTATCCCATCATGTTCAACTGAACAAAGGCGAGGCTGATATTGCGGTCCGTCTGACAAGACCGGATGATCCCGATTTGCTGGTACGCCGGATCGGGACGATGCGTTTCGTCCTGTATGCTTCACCTTCCTGGCAGGATCGGCCGCCCGAAAGTTGGTCATTCATTGGCTACGAGAAGTCGCTGGATTATGTGACGCAGCAGAAATGGCTGGAATCCCTGCTGAACGGCAGGCGGATTATTTTCCGGGCAAGCGACCTGATGGCACAGCAGCAGGCCGCCAGGAGTGGGCTTGGCGTGGTTACGTTACCCTGTTTTATGGGGGACAATGACAGCTCTCTGATAAAACTGACTGTAAACTCTCCCCCTCCAGGCAGAAGTATGTGGCTGGTTGCCTATCCAGAGTACAGACGCGATCCCTCAGCTGTAATGGTCATGGAATTTCTGGCTGGCGTTGTTGGAAAGGCATGTCCGCCTGACAGTACCTCCTGAAACGTGAGGCCGGAGTAGGTTTGGTTATCAACATATCGTGATGTTGTCGATGTCTGCTGTTGACACAAAGCAGCCTTATGCGGGCGGTAAGTCCGCTATGAGCGATCAGCAGACGTTCGTAATTGAGTCGCCATAGTTCTTGCTAGCAATGCCGTGTGTCAATCAACCGGGAACAAGCCAGAGATCACTGTACACCTGACTACTCAATGACCGAGCTGATTTAGTCTTACCATAAAGTTATGTGAGCGTTAGAAACGCTTAAGGCGGTTAGAAACCGCATCAAACACTCGAACAAATTTGCTAAAAAAATATGGGATATCACTGGCGCCAAATGGCTAACCCAAAATGTGTTTTGCCTGCTGTGGGAGTAACCGATATATGGGAAACAAAACCTTAGTGATATTGAGTGTCATTCTCGTTTATCATTGCAGCGGCTGATATGATTCAACAAAACTGCAACAAGGGAGGCAGTCAGTGATACTTGCAATCAGGTACGTTTTTGCTTCATGTCCAATCCGCATCGTAGCACTCGTTGCAATTGTACTTCTTCAGGGCCTCATTCCAGCATTAAACGTCTTCATGACGGGACAAATAATTAACACCCTTCATATTCCGCAAATCAGTGACAATGCTCTAATTGTAAGCATTGCAATCTGGTGTATCTCACTGTTAGGCATTCAGTTGATGGAACCGCTGGTAAATCTTGTTCAGGGGGATGTAACGGAAATCTCAACACGATATTTCAGCACCAGTATTATGCGCCGGATGAATGAATCCTTTTCCCTGAGCCTGTTTGATAACAAGGACCGTTATGAACAACTGGAGTTTTTGAAAAAAGAGGCAGCCTACCGGCCTCTGAATTTTATCATCTGCATTATTTATTTGTTCAGGGCTGCTGTCATGGCCGGCAGTCTGCTGCTGGTACTTATTAGCTATTCCGGTGTTGGGGCGGCCATCTGTGCGTTATCGGCCATTCCTATGATCGTCACCAACATCCGTATCCAACAGAAATACGTGGAGGATCTGTTTAGAAACTCAAAAGATGCCATAGCCATGCGTTACGTCTATGGCGTGAGCATGGATAAGAGTTTTCTACAGGAAATCCGGCTTTATGGGTTGGGCGAATACCTTCTCAGCAAATATAACGAGTCGGCCCAAAACACGTATAACCGTATGCATAAGCAGCGTGTAAGGGCTATGGTTTCCCCCATCCCGGCAATGGTGATGAGTCTCCTCATACTCAGCCTTGGTATCTTTCTTTTCCTCGGCCATTTACGCACCAGCGAAATGGCAGTCGGTGCTCTGGTCATGGTTTTTCAGTCAATCGTCATGATGAAATCGCATCTGGATGAAATTGCGAATTACGGCGCGAATCTGACTATCATGAGCCGTTTTTTTGATAGCTACCATTCCTTTATGACCGACGAAATTGAGCCAGTGAAAAACGGTGACGGGGTCCTGCCAGATAACCAACCCTTTTCTCTGAGTATTAACAATCTCAGCTTCAACTATGAGGGGCGGGACGATAAGGCCCTTGACGGTGTAAACCTGGAAGTGTCGCCCGGTGAAAAGGTGGCTATCCTGGGCGATAACGGCAGTGGCAAAACTACCCTCATCAAGCTGATGTTACGGATGTACGCTTTCAACGAGGGAAATGTCTCCGTTTCAGGTATCCCTTTGCAAAATCTGGATATCGATGACTACCGCAATCAGATTGCGACTGTTTTTCAGGAATACGGTAAATATGAATTTTCAGTGGGTGAAAATATTGCACTCAGTAAATTTGAGCCAGAAGCAACATCTTCAGATATTGATGCATTGCTCAGGCAGGTGTCGTTTCCCTATGAGCAGCACAAGCGTCTAGGGAAACAGTTCGGTGGGGATGAACTTTCTGTCGGGCAGTGGCAGAGACTGGCTATAGCGAGGGCCCTGTTCAGAAAAGCAAACCTTTTCATATTTGATGAATTTTCATCTTCGCTGGATCCTGAAACCGAGCAACGACTTTTCAACGAGATCCTCTCACTCAACACGACTGTGATTGCTGTAACCCATCGACTGGGGAACATCAAAGAGTTCGACAGAATTGTCGTTATGGCGGATGGGAAAGTCATTGAAAATGGGAGTTTTGACTCCCTGCTTGTCCGACGAGGGAAGTTTTTCGATATGTGGCATGCGCAGTTTAAGTCGGTGATTGCTGAGTCTGCATAACATTCAGTATGAAATAATAGGTTGCACGAGCAGCCTTAACTTATATGGTCATTATGGAATTTTGTTGCTTGCTTGCGTAATGGTCTGAACTGCCCGCCAGTATTCGGAACAACGGTCAGCATTCAATATCATATAGCTGGACTTCATCCAGTTGACTAAGATAAGGCGCAGCATCAACATCCGCTTTAGTACTCAGGTGTCGCAGGCAAGGCAAAGAAGGCTGCTATGAGCGAAAAGCGGACAACGTTGTCATGTTATTTATGTTGGGCAGCTTTCAGAAATCATATTTTTAGCTATCGCCAGCAGGAAAGCGGTAACCGAAGTGGCGTCAGTGATTTCGCCGTCACGTATTAATTGAGCAAAGGCGCTTATTTTAATTTTTTTCACCGTCAGACCGTACTCTTCCTCCTCCAGTTGCTGGCCGGTAAATGTCAGCTGCGTAGCAAGGTAAATATGATAACCCTGGGCTGAATAGCCCTGCGCGAGCTTCTGATAACCGACATACAACATTTTTCCGGCGCTCAACCCGGTTTCTTCTTTAAGCTCGCCTCTGGCAACGTCTTCAGGTGTAGCATCGTGGGAACATTCCCAGCTTCCCTGTGGCAGTTCTGTGGTTCTCTGGCCCAGTGGGTAACGGTATTGCTCAACCAGGTAGACTTCATCATTCTCAACCGGAATGACCACCACAAAATCATCTTTTTCAATAACGGAATAGAGCCCCTCGCTGCCATCGGCTCTCAGAATCCGGTCCTCCTTAAGCGACATCCAGCGGTTACGGTAAATTTGTCTTGATTCCAGTGTTTCAATCTCTTTCTTCATGATAATTTCCTTATTTCTTTCCCTGTTGCTCTGCCACAATAACGTTAACGCCTTCGCCCATGAACAGCGCAATATAGTCAGCGGGCGCATCGTCGTCGGTGATGATGTCGCTGATTTCTCCTGGTGATGCATAAGAAAAGGGTGAATGTTTTCCCATTTTCTCTCCCGAAATAACGCACACGCTGCGCTCAGCAGCTTGTGCCAGGCCGCGCTTAACCTGCGTCTCTTCATAGTCGATACTGCTGAAGCCTGTTGTTATATTCGCCGCCGCCGCACCTATAAAGCAGATATCAAAAGCCATGGTGCGTAACTCTTCACACACTTTATGGCCCGTCATATCCATCGCGGGCTTAAATAATTTACCGCCCAGCACAATTACCTCCACATCCGGATGAACGGACAGCGCCATGGCGGCGGGCAGGTTGTTCGTTACGACGGTGCAACGCAATCCGGGTGGGATAGCCTGTGCGATGGCAAGCGTGGTGGTACCTCCGTCCAGTCCGACGACATCATCCTGCCGGATAAGCGAGACTGCCATCGAAGCGATAGCGTTTTTTGACGCGCCCGTTCTGCCCAGCCTTTCCTGATGATGAAGCGGTACTTGTGTGCGGGGAATCGCGCCGCCACGTACGCGACGAAGCATGCCTGTAGACTCAAGGCGTATCAAATCGCGGCGAACCGTGTCCTCTGATATACCCAGCTTTTCAGCCAGTATTGATGCCTGCAGTTCGCCATGATGGCTTAATAAATCGAGAATTTTCTGCCGCCTTGCATCAGGTAATTTCATCTTAGTGCGCCATTTTGCAATATATATTGCGTTAATATGCAGATATATGCAGAGTAATGCAATATTCTGACGGGATGCGAGGCGCAGAATGAGAGCAGAGTTATTACACCTGAAGCGAAGAACTGTTATCCCGGCATGCTGGCAACTTATGCCAGCCATAGCGTGGATAAAACGTATCTCTGATGAGACCGCAGACGGCGTACACAGGTACAACAGACAAGGGGCCAGAAAACATGATTAAGGCATTATCTGTCCTGGCCGCAGGCGCGTTTGTATCGCAGACAACTGAATATTTGCCCGTCGGGCTGTTAAATCAGATAGCAGAGCATCTGGGAATTAGCGGGGCAAAGGCCGGCATGCTGATTACCGTATATGCATGGGTAATAACCCTGTCCGTCATACCCGTCACGTTGCTCACGCAAACGATTGACAGAAAAAAGCTTTTCGTTTTTTTACTCGGCCTTATCGCACTATGTAACGGTTCAGTCATGCTGACAGACAATTTCGTTATGCTGCTATTGCTCCGGGTTATTGCAGCACTGGGACACGGTGTGTTCTGGGCAGGTATCGCATCTTATGCCATCAGCATGGCTGGCTCTATGCCTGCCAGCAGGGCGACAGCCATCGTCTTCTCAGGCATATCGCTGGCGATAGTTATAGGGGTGCCGCTGTCGACTGCAACGGGGAATTATTACGGATGGCAAAAGGGGTTTGGTCTGTTCGGCCTGTTTTCATTGATTATTATGTGCCTTGCTGTCAGATGGTTGCCTTGCGTTCATGGACCCACAGCAAAAGTGGGCCCATCTGGCCTGCCAAAACCTGCCTTCTCCGGATTGCTCTGTCTGCTGGCAGGCGTAACGCTTTTAATTATTACGGCACATTTCATGAGTTATACCTATGTCACTGTTTTCCTGAGGTCAATACCGGGGATTAATGCTGATGTTCTGACAATATTGCTTTTTGTTTTTGGCGTGGGAGGAGCCTGCGGTACGCTGCTGGTAAGTCGTTTTTCCCTCAAACCGTCGTTACTGACGCTGGCGGGCGGAGCAGGTATCGCGCTTGCACAGGCTCTTCTGCTGATAACGCTGCCGGGTCCTCTAAGTGCTGGCGGGGTGTTGTTTCTCTGGGGCTGCGCCATCTCAGTAGTTATCGTCGGTCTCCAGTCCTGGGTAATCGAAGCGTCACGGGATTATCCTGAATTCGCATCAGCGCTTTATGTTATGTCGTTCAATATTGGCATTGGGTCTGGAGCTGTTGCGGGAGGCTACTTTACCGGTACAAAAGACAGCAGTGATTTATTTCGGTGAAGTATCGTTCTGTGTATCACAGGATTATTACTGGCCGGGGTTATCGTTTTCAGAAAAGCAGGCAGATACCACCGGGAAGCGAGAGAGTGACAGGTCGAGGTTATCGTATCTGCGCCTGATAATGTCCGCTTCTGGCACAAAGCAGACATGCTTACGGGGCACAGTCCGCTGTAAGCGAGGAGCGGACTTTGACGGCTTCAAGATGAACATTGATGTCGTCAGAATTCAATGCTTCCCTTAGTGACATATGTGTAAAATAAGATTATTCTCATTGGGTTTTTTTACTTAACCCCATGAGAATTCAATGAATAAAATAATATTCTTAGCTATCCTTCTTTCCTCAATGCTTCTGGGTGGTTGTGCGTCGGTTCCTCTGGCCAGTAATGCTGAAACAACGGCGGCTAAGTCATTCCCGGTTCCGGAAAATGGCAAAGCCGGTCTTTATGTATACAGGGACAGCTTTGTGGGGAAAGCGTTAAAAAAGGATGTGTATCTTGACGGACGCTGCCTTGGTGAAACGGCCGACAGAGTCTTTTTCTATCAGCAAATATCAACCAGCCAACCACATACGCTGGGAACTGAATCCGAGTTTTCACCTAATAATCTGACACTCAGTTTAACATCCGGGAAAAACTACTTTGTTCGCCAGTACATCAAAATGGGCGTTTTTGTTGGTGGTGCTGGACTTGAGCAGGTTTCCGAAAATGAAGGGATGCGCGTCGTTTCTAAATCTGAAGTTAAGTTAGCAGTGCCAGGTCATTGCGATAACTGACCGGCGGAAAAGCTGATATCCAGCCCGCATCTGGGCTGAATATCATTCTCTGGCCGGTTTGACTATATGTTTAAGGCATTGCAGACACATCTTCTACTTTGTCCTTTTGGTTTTCGAAGTATCAGTGGCCTTCTATTTCTGATTGGATCAGGATGTTGGGGTCGTGCCCGATTCGCTCATAACGATCCGGTCCATTGCTGGCATTCCTCCCGCTACGTAATTCCCCCGTCACCCGGATACTCAGTTTTATTTATCCAAAACTAAGTTCGTCTCTTCCATCCGCAGTTTCAGTCAAACCTAGTCGCAGTTATGCTTACACAACTTACGCTTTTGGCACAAAGCGGATATTGAGTGAATGTCATCATTCGATTGTAACTGACTTAAAGGTCAACCTAAATATAAGGGGGTACTTTCAACAAGATGATATAGCCGGAATTTTATATGCATTACAGCGCTACTTTCTTATTGTCATCAGTTTAATAGCAGTTATGCGGCATAACCTAAAAGTCACTTTCAGCAAAACCAGTAATGGTCTAAAAGGCATAACATTAATGTCAGCGACAGTCGGGCATACCCTAATGTCACATGCGGGTGCGTAAAAAGAATGTTCTAACTTTCAGAATCCAAGGAAATTAAAATTTGCGGGTAAAATTCCTAATTTGAAGATATTCGCTACACGCCTGATTTTACTGAAGACCACTGCGGGAAAGCCTGAACGTTTTGCCCTGGTGTTGGCCGTCCGGCTTCCCCGCAACCGCTATACATAGTATCGGCAGCAGATGATAAAGCTATACCTGAAGCATCCTTTCTTTTGCTTTGTAAACAAAGTTGCTTATGCTAACTGGCGTCGGCGGCTGTGAGCGGAGAATTGGCCTGGCATTGTGAAATGTTAAGCAAACGACAGAACAACCGCGCAGTAAATTTTTCCGGTTATCCAAAAAAATTGCAGCTTCTAAATTACTGAAAGACTTTGCGTATCATTAAACTAAATATTCGATTTATATTATGCTGAGCGATCAAGGATATTAATGGATTTATCTTATTTTTACCGGAAACCAAATTAGTTAAATAATTCTTATCTTTCAGGCGGATGGGATCATTAATATATATAATACATCTGGGAGATCTGATGTAAAGTAAGATTTAAGCTTGTTATTCCATTAGTTAGCGGTAATCATTCCCTCAGGCATAGCAAACGGAATTGAAGAAAATGAAGACTGGCTTTAAAGCTGGCAATTATTAGCTGAATACCCTGGCATTTTAGGGATGCCTGAAATTTTATTAAAATAAAAAGTGCGTAAAAAATAACCATCTTTTCTGACGTACTGGAAAATGTAAAGTTGCAGTTATAACATTTGACAAGCATTTTCTACAAAGTGTGTTTCTGGTTTTTTAAATTCCTAAGGAACTATCGACTCACTTTAAAGGATTCGTAAGCCAGCAAGAAATTACAGCTCCTGAAATATTGTGTCTTTTACGATCACAGGGCGTGGCACTACTAATTTTAGTGGGTTGGTTAATTGCCTGACTATGTGTAGTATGGAATGCGTCAAAAAATAAGATTTTATTGCTGCACCAGGGAAATCAACGCACTACCAAATTAATCTTTTTATATTCAAGGTTACACACAGAACTTAAAGGAAATAACGGTGATAAAGTCGTATTATTACTATGCCTGTATTGATCCTTTTTTAGGGATAACCGTGCATTGCAAGGGTTGTAAAAAGCTGCGGCAAGAAGGACAAATATTCCTGGGCTCGTTTTATGAATATCATCAGGCTGCGGCCGCGGCTAAACGCCGTTACAGTGATATCAGCCAATGCCCTGACTGCTTAAAAGGGAAGCACAGCATCCCTGGACCGGTAGTTATGGTTGAAGCTGTTAAACCGAAAGCCAGACAGGAAGCCATTACCGTTAAGCCGCGTATCTGTGCTGCACCACCTTTAACGGTTAAACCTGAGAGCGAGCCTGTCAGGATGCGTCAAAAACCTGAGGCGCGTCTCTCCCCTGTGCCTGTTCCTGAGTTGAGGGCTAAAAGTAACGTTCACCGCGTACCCAGAAAGCACTCGCCGGGCAACTACTGACAACTTAACTCCTCTCAGGCTCTGCTCTCATATTAAAATTGCTCTTGCCGTTCTGCCAGGTGCAGATTCGCTGGCGTTTGAAGTTAAGCGCTTTCTTCGGCCTGACGCTAACACCAGGCTCTGCCGGCGTGATGAACCACGCCATGAGTGAACTGGTTCTGACCTGTTCCCGTGCGCTACGTACAGGCGAGGTGATAAGGATTGCCGATCATGAGGGTGTGGTCAGCGGGTGGGTATGCTGGCAACCAAAATCCTGCCCGAGAGAACTATGAGGTGACGGTTCCCAATGCCGTGGTGGTCAGTGGCCGAGTGGTAACGCACATGAAGAAACGGCCGTCAGCTTAACGGTAACATTGCGGCATTAGTCCCTTTCCCCGTTGTGACGCAAGCTGTTCGAACAGCAAATCAAAGAAAAACAGGTCAGCCTCCTGTTTAGCTTCTGACGGCAGGGGTGGTCAGCCGGCGAGCACAACCATTTCAAATATGCATTGTGGTGAAGTCCCGTTACCGGACACCTGCCGTGCTGCTCCAGACGACGCCTTTAAGCCCAGGAAGAACCTTCGCAGAAGTACAGAAAGTTTTGTATGTTCAGAAAGCAACGCTGCAAACGGGACTTCTGGCCTGAGTCCGGATGACGGAGGAGCAGCAAAGCCAGCAAAACAGCTGCTGGCTTCGGGTTCTGTACGTTTAACGAAAAGCTGTTACAGAAAGCTAAAGTAAATACGGAAAAGGACTTTAAATACCGTCATAAAGACGCACCTACAGATGCAGCCCGCCAGTCCCGAAAGCTTCACTGAATATCTTCTCCTCCGGCACGCCCAGACTGATTAAAGAGCGATATTGTTCCTGCATAAACGGAACCGGTCCGCATAAATAGTAATCAGCCTCTGCGGGCAGATATGCCGCCGGAAGAGCGTTTAAATCGAGCCTTCCCTTCACCTGATAATCTTTACCGGGGACCTCATCTTCTTTTACATTTTCATAGGCAATAAAAACGTGAAGGTTATCATTCTGGCTGGCTAAGTTTTTCAGCTCCTTACGCAATGCATGCACTTCAGAACTGCGCGCCGCATGAATAAAGTATATTTCTTTTTTCAGCGCCCGGTATTCTCTGGTTCCGGCATTTATGCCGTCACGTAATGCCGGTTTAAAGTTTGGATCGGCATGCTCTGCAAGCAAATGATTAACCATAGAAATCATCGGCGTCAGCCCGACGCCTGCGCTGATGAGTACGTTGTTCGTATCCGGGTTCAGCAGATAAAAATTTCCTGCCGGGGCGCTGAGTTCAACAACGCTGCCCTTATCAACGCTATTATGCAACGTGGAGGAGACATAGCCCGGATCCTGCCCTTCCGTGCGGGCATCCTCTCGTTTAACAGATATCCGCAGGTAATTATCCGCCGGGCTGCTGGATAAGCTGTACTGGCGCGGTTGCTTAATGCCCAGCGCCGGAACCAGCACCCGTAAGGTTATATACTGCCCGGGTTTATAAGCCGGAAGCGGCTGTGCGTCCTGTGGAACCAGATAAAAAGAAGTGATTTCTTCACTTTCTTTTACTTTTTTGTCCACGATAAAGTTTCGCCATCCCGTCCAGCTGCCCGGAGACTGTTTACGCTCATCGTAAAGCTGATTTTCTGTTGAAATAAAAATGTCAGCGAGCTGTTTATATGCCGCACCCCAGGCTGTTATCAGTTCATCATCCATGGGGATGCTGAGTACTTCACTTATTGAATGCAGTAAATTTTCGCCAACAATGTCATAGTCCGGCGACTGGATATTCAGGCTGACGTGTTTATTGCAAATGAGCTCAATAACCGGTAACAGCACCGCCGGATTGTCTATATTTTCGGCGTAGGCCAGCACGGCTCCCGCCAGAGCTTTTGCCTGCGCACCGCTGCGCTGATGGCCCATATTGAAGGTTTCTTTCAGCCCGGGATTATTTTTTAACATACGCTTATAAAAATAGTCCGTTAAAGCCTCACCGTTTTCTTTCAGCACCGGTACCGTTGCCTTAACCAGGTCTTTCTGTTTTTCATTTAACATGCCTGCCTCACATTTTTATCAGCCGCTTATAAAGACTCAAAGAAAACCAGACCCCCCTCCCGGGTCAGTTTTCAATACCAATCTAAATATAGACCCTGTAAATACCCCCGGGTCTTTAGCGGCTTTACAGACCGGCTTACCGGCAGAAAACCAGCCCCTGAGGCTGGTCTGAGTCATTGCGGACCGGATACCGAAAACCAGGCGAAGCCGTTGATAAAAAGTTAACGGCAGATAAGGCTCGCATTAACCTGCTCTGGACTGCCTTTTCACACAGGTCAGCCTCCGCCATAACAGGAGCCAGTAATCTGTCGGAGCAAAACAGGTTGTGTTTGCATCTTTCAAACTGAAACGGTGAAAGAATATCCGGGTGGGTCAGTGAGAGATTACCGGATCCGCGCTCAGACGTGTAAGCGGAGGCACCCTACGGAGCGGAGTCAGCTTTTAATAAAAAGCGGTGCAGAGAATAAGCCTGCGCGACATCACGGGTTAAGCCACAGGGATAACAGCCGAAATCAGGCAGGGCCGCTTTCCCTGTACGGGACTGACAGGATTTCCATCGTTACTTTCTGTCGCAATGCATTAAAGCGTAACGTGGCATTCACGCTGGTTAAGGCATTTTTAGCATGAGCAGAAAGAAAGATAAATAATCCTTCAGATTAACTGATGTAATCCGTTTTTTTATTTCAGTGAGTTTGAAAAACGAGTCAGTTACAGGCTGGATAAGTGCGCTTTGCTATTACTGATATCATATAAGCCTCTGATAAAAAGTCTTAATCCGGACAATAACAAAAGAGAATAAAATCACGGCGGGTTTATATAAATTAAACCAATGATTTTTATTTGCTTGTGTCATTATAAAGCTCAGCTTATAAGCTCTGGGACTATAATAATGAAAAATATGTACTATATAAGCATTTCAAAAGTAGCAAACAACCATGTTGTCCATAACGGTACGTGTATACATGTCAGAAATCATGCAGAGGACATGATTTTGCTGGGAGAATTTGGTCAGTTATTTCTGGCTCTGGGCATCGCCCGAAATAACTTTAAATCAGTAACGCCCTGCGAAGAGTGCCTGATCCCCAAACGTGCGGCCACTTGTCTCGCGAAAAAGCCATCAGCACCTGCCCGGCTTTTTCCTCTGGAAAAGCCTTAACTACCGGAGAGGAAATTTTCCTGGAAATGCTTTCGCTGTTTTTTATTACAGGCCATCAACAGAGATTAATAAAAGTAGCGAAGCCATGGGGCCTGCAAATGCTCTGTAAAAGTTACCGGATTTTTTTACAGGTGAAAGCCCGCGCTGACTGTATAATTTTCCGGTAATCTGGAGCGATTCAGGCCGGAAAACTTCATTTATATCCTCAGGCAAAAGCAGAGCTGACAAATAATCACTGTGACCAGTTTCAGGCACTTTCAGGTTTGTAATATCCGCTTCTGCCATAAAGCCGCCATTGAGCAGGTTTTCAGGGGCTACTGTGAGCGGAAAGCACGCACAATAGCCGGCAGTTAACAGGTGAAAAAAGCCCGCATTCCGGGATGCGGGCCTGAGCGGTGGTTATCGCCAGGGAAATAAATTAGGGTTTTTTGAACTTGTCTTCGACTTTCTCTTTGGCTTCCGCAATTTTGTCACCTGCCTTGTCGGCTAAGCTTTCTTTGTGCTCCGGGTGATCCGTGCGATTATTATCTGACGTGACGTCATACTCTCTGGCATTACCTGAACGGGATGCTTCCGGCAATATCCCGGCATTATGAGCTGTGTCTGAGGCCTGCACGGTATCTGCATGATCGATATCCACTTCCTGACGGCGCACTGAGTCACTGACCGTCTCCACCCGATCGCTTTCATCTTTGCGTACCACCACTTCTTCTTTGATGTGCGCCGTTTTGTTAATGACGGGTTGTTCATGGGTTTCAGCAACTTCTACCGTTTTTTCTGACCAGTCAACGCTGTCCGGCGAGCCGGTTTCACTGAGCGGGCGACGGAAAATTTCGGCGTGCTGTTCGCGCAAGGAGATATTTTCCGAAACGCGATCGGTAACGGTATAGCGGCGGACACGGGTAGAGCCCTCACTGACCAGTCGCTTACCGACTTCCAGTCGTTCTTCAGCCAGGCGAAGCACGTCTTCCTCGCTTTCATCACCGGTCAGTGATGTCCGCACTGCATCCGTGCCGGTCTGGTTACTTTTGCCAACCGGAGGCGAAGTAAGCTCTTCATCAGTCGTGTAATCAGCCGGGGCCGCTGCGCTGCGCCCTGTAAGCTCCTCATGCGCATCCAGAATACCCAGCGCGCGCGGGGCCTCATCCTCATCGGCACGAAGCGACAGAACCACCCCGCCGGTTCGCAGCGCATCTTCGTAAACTTCTTCCTGGTCTTCCTCAAGGGTGTTGCCAAACAGGCGTTGCCAGAAACCGGGATGACGCGCTTCATGCCCCTCAGAACGGAGGCGTTCGCCTGAGATAATATCAATATCATCATCGCTGAAGCCGGCCTTAATCAGGTTACGCTTCGCACCTTCCGCCAGAGTTAAGGTACTGAACATCGTTACGATTGTTTCATGAGCCATGGGTCTCTCCTGGGTGACAGTTCAGATATGTTATATCCTGCAACGGTTGTACATACGTACCTTTTACCGGGTCCCGCGGGCATAACCCTTTAAGCGGGCTGCGGGCCGGCGTGCTTAAAGGGTTATGCCCGACCCGGTCGACAGAAAATATATTCCCCTGCAAATTTTCCGGCGAAATCACTGGCACGTACACAAACAAGCCTGGCATAACCTGAAGAAACTGACAGAAAGTGCCCGGTGAAGAGGCCGTAATGAGAAAAATGACGCAAACCCATGCGGCTCGTCATAAATTCGTAAGCAAAAGCTGGCGGTTTCTGAGAAATGACAGCGTTTTAAACAGACGGGGTAACAACACAAGATGAATCTGCCCGCGCCTGGTTTCGCGTAGTCCTACTGAATACTGCTGCAGGAAAAGGAATAATGGCCTTTTTTAAAAAGGAGTTTCATCAGCACCTCGCAGACTTCTTCTGGCTCGCCGGCAAGGCAGGGAACCAGCCCTGCAGCGCTTACCGGCCGGAAACTGATGGCGAAGGGCTGAAACTGCGCAGCCGGAATACGCCTCGCCTGCAAACAAGAAATCTTTAGCCAGAATCTACAGCTGCACAGAAAGCATGAAATGTGCACCTGCGAGAAATCCTTGTCACTTTTGCCCGCTGCTTATTTGCGGGCTTTTTTCGTCTTCACTCACAAGGACAAAGAGCGGCCGGACAGATAACGGAGCATTCATGACAGTGAAATCAGCAGACTATGTAAATAACGGCGGTAAGCATTATGCGAATGATGACACGCAGTTCAGCGTCTCAGGCCATCAGCAGGCGAAACCGGAGCTGGAAGAAAAAATCTGGTCGCTGTTTGGTGAACCTGAAGCCGCGGCGGATAAAAAAGAGCAGGAAGCCATTCGTGAAAAAATCTGGCAGCTGACTGAAGTTAACAGTGAGAAATAATCTGGCTGGCGCGGAATAAAACCATAGTCAGGTTAAATCTATATTAAACAAAGAATTAATGAACCTAACGCAGACATTACGGTCTACAGTTAATGCGGAGGTCTCCTCTGTAACGAATTTTAACCCGCCCTGTGCGGGTATTTTTTTGCCCGCAATCCGCAACAAAAGAATAAACAGCCAACGCATCGCACCTGCCGATTCCCGGGCAGCGCCGGGACGTGAGCGCTGTTGCGCTTACCGGCTGGGGTCTGATGGCAACGACGGTTGTCAGCCTGAATCTGGTCCGGTGGGCGATGCTGTAGCCTCAAATGAGGGAGAGATAAGCGAAAATGAGCGGATGTCTGAAGTTTTTACAAGCTAATTAATACAGGGAAGGTCCGCTATGAGCGAAAAGCGGACATTGCGACATACAATTGTTCTGATGTTTAGATCAGTCAGAAGCGCCGGAATCTTTTAAAGCTCTTTTTTCAGAAAAACACGGCTGGCTCCTTCTGGAAGGCAAGGTATTTCACCAAAACGCTGCCAACCGTTTTTTTCATAAAAGACAGGAGTTTGGAAAGTTATAGTATAAAGAACAGCTGCCTTGCAGCCTCGCTTTCTACCTTCATCCTCAACGCATTTAAGTATCTGGCTCCCTAATCCTTTTCCTCTGATGTCTGGAGGCAGGTAAACCAAATCTATGAACAGGAGGCCCAGATACGATCGGCCAAGCATTCCCCCTAATACGTTGCCATTCTCATCTCGAGCAACTACTGCGAGTGGTTCCCTTTCACTAAATCCTACTGTTTCATCATTGTACTGATTTAAACCTGCTTCGATTGGCAATGTGAACTCAGGTGTAATGCAGTTAGATACTTCAATGCTTAATCTGCTCATAATTAATCTTTCCTGCTTAAGCTCATCATTTACCTTACGAAAGATAAACACAGACCGTCATTTGTTTTGGTGAGAAACTATAACCTAATTACTCGAATGTTCGCTTTTGGCACAAAGCGGACACAAGGAACAACGTCCTTCTGTCCATTTTCTGCTTGCCAGGCCGTGTGTCAGGGTGAGCTAACCGACAAAGCCAGCTAGATTTACCCGGCCGTGTGGGCACGGTCTGGTCAGGAAGGGACATATCCTATTACTGGCAGACTACGCCCGGAGGATAATTTATTCGCTGGCGCCCTAAAACCATCAGTTGAAAAAATGCTCAGTAAATGGTTTTATCATTCATTAATAATTATTCACTATTACTGCATAAGGTCAGATACGTTGTCACTAGAATCTGCAGAGTGGTTTAGCCGGAATGGCATAGAGTGTTCACGGGTCAGAGCCCGTAATTCGGGCTTTCCGAAACATCTTCACGATGAATATGTCATCAGTGCAAACCTGACGGGGGTAGAGGAAATCTGGCTGGCAGGGAAAACCGCGTATGTTAAAAGTGGTCAGGTTACCTTATATAATCCGGGTACCATTCAGGCTTCGCGTTTTGATACTCAAGCCGTGGAATTCATCAGTGTGCATATACCCCAGACAGTGATAAAAATGCTTGCAGATGAGGACAATCTCAATAGCGATCATGAAGCCCCTGTTCTGCAAGAAGGCATAATCAATAACACTCGCCTGTTTGACGCGCTGTACCGTTTTGCAACATCAGCCCGGCTGGAGCGGGGCATGGATGAGGAGCAGGAACTGATTTTACTTTGTGGTGAGCTGCTTGAGACGCCAGCTCTACTTCAGAGAGGTGATGAACAGAAAATCAATGTTGTTATCGGGTACTTGCGGGAGCACCTCAGCGTAAAACCGCAGCTGGAGATGCTCGCGCAGCTGGCGGGGATGAGCAAATATCATCTTGTTCGCTTCTTCACCCGGCATACGGGTATGCCGCCTCTGCAGTATCATATGCAGCTTCGTCTGCACCATGCCCGCGACTTGCTTCGCAGAAACGTGCATCCGCTCGATGCGGCGATAATGCTGGGATTTTACGATCAGAGTCATTTCATTAATGCATTTCGCAAAGTGATGGGAACAACGCCCCATCACTATGCTTCGCAGGTCAGATCAGGTCACCATAAACTCCCGGTACCCTGACACAATCACGTATAGCGCAAAATAGCTGAATATGAGCGCTGAGGCTATGTAGGAATATTTAAGCAGGCGTTGACCAAGCAGTTTGCCTCCAAAACTTCCAACCAGGCACAAGACACAGGTCCAGAACATTCCCGCGATGAAAAAGCCACTCAGAAACCAGGACGTTGCCGTAACGCTGTGCTGACCCATCCGGGATATCAGCGCACCGCCCACTGTCGCAAACCACAGAATGGCCGTGGGGGAAGACATGGCAAGCACCACGCCCCGGCCAAATTCACGCAGCAGCGGGCGATACTGATGGGTTTCGCTCACGTTAAGCTCCGAAACCTTCCTGAAAGCGGCCATCAGCATTTTGCCGGCGAACCACAGAAGCATCGCGCCACCGCCAATCCACAGTATCCAGCGTACGGCTTCATACTGAAGCAGTACGGCCATTCCCGCCAGCGCCAGTAATGCATATGCCAGGTCACCCACACAAGTCCCCATTCCCAGCCAGAAACCATGAAAATATCCGCGTTGCATGGCAAGGGTAATCATGGCGATATTGGCAATCCCGATATCAAGACACAGCGAAAGGCTCAGTAAGAAACCATTTGAAAACTCGATCATAACGTAAAGCCTTTGATCTTCTGGTCGTACTCGATCATGTCGACAGTTTTACCCAACCGGTTCAGCAGCAGATCCGCCTCTTCACGCTGATGATGAGGTGAATAACGTTGCAGGAACGCCAGGGCTGCCTCTGTATCACCCTGCAATACAGAATGTGTCATTGCTGTTGCCAGTGCCGTCAGAGCAGGCTGCACCGTGCTGAGATCCACCACATAATACGTCCCACTCCAGTTCAGACACCGGTGTTCAGTTAGCCACTTGAGCTGTATATAGGCCGCCCCTGCATCAGGATAATCACATGGGCCGCGGCGCAAATATCTCAGCATTTCCAGCAGGAAAATTTTTAACTGCAACGTTTCATTCAGCTGTAGGGCCTGCCGGGAAGGCTCTGTCAGGCACATCAACAGCCCAAACACATCGGCCAGTGCTTCCTGCACAACCATTGATCCCCATCTGTCCTGTTTACTTAATTTGCCAAACATCATCTTTTCAAGAACAACTGAATGCCCCAGATCATGACCGCGGAACCAGGCGATCAAGTGGCGGGCACAGAGAGCGCTGTCCGGGATAGCGTCATGCTGCCAGCCAAGCAGGGGAGCCTGGGACCGGGCAAAGCGTTCAAACAGGTTTAGATAGGTATTTGCAAACACAATGGTGCGCTTCTGTGAGGCGTATTTCACCCCTTCATCTTCAGGAAAGAAATAGGCGAAATGCTTGGGATAGCTGTTAGCTTCGCCAGCAATAGCAAACAGGTCGACAATTTTGTAGCGGCATCCAGGAAGCGCAACCAGTCGCTGGTCGATATGATTTTGCAGCCAGCACAGGTTATCCGGAAAGAGCTCATCCACCACATCCGAAACTTCCTGCAGCCCGCGATCAGGTAACCCAAACCAGGCGGAATAATGCTGCGTGCGAGACTTACCTACCCATGTCGACATATAACCTATTCCCTGCACCAGCTCCTGTTCATCCAGTCCTGCTATCTGCGGGAGAAGTTCTTTTGCTGTGCTGGTGTCAGAGAGGATTTCTGCACGTAACTGCAACGCTTTGCAGCTATCCGGATCGTCAAATTCCTGCGCAAGCTTGAAACAGATAATGCTTAGCTTTTCTTCAACAGACTGAAGCAGCGTACTCCCGGTCCGTGTGGAAATCGGGTGAATATGACTGGCCGCCTCTGCAAGACGCGTAGCCTGGTGGATAAGGTCCAGCGCCGCGGGCGAAAGTGAGTCAGGCAGAGGGATATCCATCATGTGGATATGGTATGAGTCAGCAGCGGGCCAGAACGGCGTCGTAAACATGAAATTCCCTTCCATTATCAGTAACGAGAAGCTTACTTAATCATTGCATCTGTAATCGGTATTGGAAGGAATTGCGCGATGGAGGTCGGAAAGAACGGTTCACTTCAGAACCATAACCGACTACTTCGCTTCGCAGTAAATTAAAGGGCGTGTAGAAAAGCATGATCAAGCGGGGCCAGGCAGTCTAACGCAGTGACAGAGCGTCAAGGGACGTTATACCCGAGAGAATTGCCCTGCACCGCATAAATCAACAGAGTTCGGTTAGAGCAATGTCCGCTTTTGGCACAAAGCAGACATCAGTATCACTATCCTGATAAACCCTCTCCAGCTCCCCGACGTTGCCGGGTCATCAGCACCACTTCGCTAACCGGCAGGACCAGTAAGCTCCGCCGAACCGCGAAAAGATGTGTTCCGGGCCTGGCGGCTGGGGTCTGATGGCAACGGTAAGGCACGTTCCTTCTGCTGACTGCGCAGGCTGGCCTCAAATGAGGCCGAAAAAAGGGGAAATGGTCAATGTCCTGAGACCAAATTAGGTGGTGTTCTCAGTTGCGGTCGAGGCGAGAGGGCACAGTCGTCTATGAGCGAAAAGCGGACGTTCGTAATTGAGTCGCCATGGTTCTTGCTAGCAATGCCGTGTGTCAATCAACCGGGAACAAGCCAGAGATCACTGTACACCTGACTACTCAATGACCGAGCTGATTTAGTCTTACCATAAAGTTATGTGAGCCTTAGAAACGCTTAAGGCGGTTAGAAACCGCATCAAAAACTCGAACAAATTTGCTAAAAAAATATGGGATATCACTGGCGCCAAATGGCTAACCCAAAATGTGTTTTGCCAGCTGTGGGAGTAACCGATATATGGGAAACAAAACCTTAGTGATATTGAGTGTCATTCTCGTTTATCATTGCAGCGGCTGATATGATTCAACAAAACTGCAACAAGGGAGGCAGTCAGTGATACTTGCAATCAGGTACGTTTTTGCTTCATGTCCAATCCGCATCGTAGCACTCGTTGCAATTGTACTTCTTCAGGGCCTCATTCCAGCATTAAACGTCTTCATGACGGGACAAATAATTAACACCCTTCATATTCCGCAAATCAGTGACAATGCTCTAATTGTAAGCATTGCAATCTGGTGTATCTCACTGTTAGGCATTCAGTTGATGGAACCGCTGGTAAATCTTGTTCAGGGGGATGTAACGGAAATCTCAACACGATATTTCAGCACCAGTATTATGCGCCGGATGAATGAATCCTTTTCCCTGAGCCTGTTTGATAACAAGGACCGTTATGAACAACTGGAGTTTTTGAAAAAAGAGGCAGCCTACCGGCCTCTGAATTTTATCATCTGCATTATTTATTTGTTCAGGGCTGCTGTCATGGCCGGCAGTCTGCTGCTGGTACTTATTAGCTATTCCGGTGTTGGGGCGGCCATCTGTGCGTTATCGGCCATTCCTATGATCGTCACCAACATCCGTATCCAACAGAAATACGTGGAGGATCTGTTTAGAAACTCAAAAGATGCCATAGCCATGCGTTACGTCTATGGCGTGAGCATGGATAAGAGTTTTCTACAGGAAATCCGGCTTTATGGGTTGGGCGAATACCTTCTCAGCAAATATAACGAGTCGGCCCAAAACACGTATAACCGTATGCATAAGCAGCGTGTAAGGGCTATGGTTTCCCCCATCCCGGCAATGGTGATGAGTCTCCTCATACTCAGCCTTGGTATCTTTCTTTTCCTCGGCCATTTACGCACCAGCGAAATGGCAGTCGGTGCTCTGGTCATGGTTTTTCAGTCAATCGTCATGATGAAATCGCATCTGGATGAAATTGCGAATTACGGCGCGAATCTGACTATCATGAGCCGTTTTTTTGATAGCTACCATTCCTTTATGACCGACGAAATTGAGCCAGTGAAAAACGGTGACGGGGTCCTGCCAGATAACCAACCCTTTTCTCTGAGTATTAACAATCTCAGCTTCAACTATGAGGGGCGGGACGATACCCGGTGTCGCCTGCACCGAGAAGGCAAAGCCTGACGCGGTCTGAACAAACATGGTGAACGGCTTGTCGGTCAGAGTGGAAAACACAACCGCGCCTTCCGGCGTCGGGGATTTGGCGCTCAGTACGCCCTGCGCCGCCTGCACGCTGAGGATGCGGTCATCGTTCACGCGCAGGTAGTTCGGGTTGGTGTTACTCACCGCCGCGTTGACGCGGGCGCCGGGGTTAAGCGTCAGCTGTTCAGCGCGCGCGCCGAACGCCGTCAGCAGCGCCAGGGCGCTGATTAGCAGGGATTTACGCATCAGGAACCTCCAGGAAAGCGCTCCAGCAGAGCCGGTTATTACGGGTGTCGGTGCGCAGGCGGTAGTGCTTCTTCACCGGCCTGGCGTCGTGCAGCCCGTAGCTCAGCTGCAGGTCGCCGGTCACGTCCACGATGCCCTTGTCCGGCCAGACGCTGACGTCTCTGGGGTAGAACACCGACCCGCCGCTGTTGCCTTTAACGCGCGAGGCTTCGTCAGCCAGCACGCCTTTAAGTGATTTCTCCGCGCCGTCGCAGGCGCCCGCCAGCAGCATTTCGTGGCTGGCCTCTGCGTTTTTGTCGGAGATGTTAAGACGCAGGTTCAGCCACGCCAGCGCCATCAGGCGCAGGTAGCGGGCGTCGCCGCGCTCGCCGGTGAAGCTGAACGGCGTGTCCGCGCCGTAGGGAACGATGATGGTCTGTTTGTTATTAAGGAGCTGATTCATCAGCGCCCGGTTATCGCCGTAGATGCGCCAGCAGAGAAGGAGCGCAAGGATCGTGATAACGAGCAGCACCAGAATAGCCACGGCCATATTGCGGTTTCCCGCCGAACGCAGCTTTAATTCCATGTTGTCTCCGGGGGGGGTCAGGCGACCCAGTGCCGTTTGTAGCTGTCAGGCAGGATGCTGATAAAGAAGCGCATCACTGAGGTGGGCAGGCACCAGTACGCAAGGTTGAGAAGATACTGAGAACCGCGGCCTTTCTTGAGGTGACGTATTCCAACCACGGCGGCTAAAAGCGTGGGGCCAAAAATCCACATGTTGAGGAAAACTGCCAGCAGTGCCAGTGGCACATACAGGCAGAACTCATCAGGTGGCAGCCCCACGAACCGCTTCTGCTCGGAAAACGTAGCCGCATAGGTATACCGGTCACGTTTATCCATAAGCAGACGTTAAGCCGGGATAACGTTGAAGGCGACGTTCACGAAAACCAGCAGCGCGGCGATGCTGCCGAACAGCGCGAGGTTTTTGGTCTTGATGTAGGTGAAGGCGATGAAGGCAATCTCAATCACATAGAGGATATATACAACGACTGAGTTTCCGCCGAAGGTATCCGTAACATCAGTTTTTGCCCCTGCGAAGTAGTCCTGAGCGTGGGCTGGCATCACGGAAACAGCCAGGATCGCCAGTGCTGAGAGCAGCGCAGACTTGTTCAGTTTCTTCCACGCTACCGCCCCTGCCTTGCGGCAGTAGTTTAAAGACGAAGAGAGAGAGCCCTTCATAGGTTTTTTCCTCAGTTAGGGATATAATGATCAGTCGGTTGAACTATCGTTTGTTTTTGCCTGTATGGCCTTAAGTCAAATTTCTGGCTTGCCGGTTACTCCTCCTTTACAAATCTGTGGGATTGCTACAGATGCTTACGGTTTCTTAACCGGCTGACGTTTTTTTACGCTTCCGGATCGCACACTTCAATATAAGTTATTGATCTTGCTGATCAATTTCACTTATCGTTATGGTGAGAAATTTCACTTAAGTTCCTAACCGATTGAATGAGAATGAAAAATCATGCCTGAAACTGCCGATTTGGTTGTTCTTGTCGCCGATCCGGCGGGCTTTGCGGCTGAGATTTTTAGGACAAATCATGAGGAAGCCTTAAGTGAACTACTCAATGATGCCCTTCTGCATTACATGCGTGACCCGGGCTGGTATGAGGTCACCTTCAGAGAAAACCGCTATTATGCCTGCCAGCTGGTCACCATTCCGCTGCTCGCCTTTATTAAAAATCGCGTCCCGGCCAGACTGTTGCAGGCAACGGCCGAACGTTCACTCGCGCAGATAAAAGATTATTCAGACGTGGCCGATCCGGCCGCCTGGATAATGATTAATGCAGATTTTTTTTCTCCCCTTCCCCGCCCCGGCGTAAATCTTTGGCAGGCCCGTAAATTAAAGAACAGCCTTAATAAGGCGGTATTTACTGATCCGGGTGATATAACGGAGCCTCAAAAAAAACCTGCACTGCCTGGTGTGAAATCATCGGCTGATGGTAAAAAAGACGCCGTGCCTGAGAGTTTTGCCGGAAATAAACGCGGCCCCAGTGCGGATAAAATAATGGAGCGGGTCATGCTCGGCTGGCGCGTAAAAGATATATGCGAAGAACAGGGCTGTTCTGAATCTTACGTTTACAAGCTGATTAAAAAACGTAAGGGAAATTCCGCAATGGAATACCGCTGGAAGCAGTGGGAGCTGATTGCGGGCATGTATCACGCCGAGCCAAAAATGACGCTGGAAGAAATTGAAAAAGCCTGCGGTGTATCACGCGCGGCCATCTATCAGGCCGTCAAAAAAATAGCTGAACGTGACGGAAAAGAAATTACCCCCCGAGAAAGAGAAAGAAAACTGACGCCTGATGACGTAGAGGCGATAAAGAAAAAATTAAGCGATGGCGTGCTCAGAAAGCATATCCTTGCCGAATACGACATCACTACAGAAACATTGATAAAATACGTCGGCACAAGCGAAGACTATCGACCTGTTCCGGAAGAATTAAAAGAGTATGCGGTTCGCCTGCGCGTTCAGGGAAAAACGCTGCAGCAGACGGCCGATATTATCGGGGTAACCATCTCTACCGTAAAAGATGCGTGGCGGGAAAAGAAAGACTCACCCGATATTCAGGAAAAACGCGTCAAGTATGATAATCGAAACGTACTGTCTAAACGCGACCGCGATCAGGCAGTCAATGCCGTTCTGCGGGACGGAATTACCCGTAAGCAGGTTTACACCCAGTATGGGATTAACGCGCTTACGCTGCGTCGCTATATCCGTGAAGCGCAGAAGAGAGAGCTGGAAGCACTTCGGGAGAAAGAGGCCGATTCAGAAAGTAAGGACGAATGATAAACCGATGTGCCTGATGCACCAGTGGGATGCATCAGGCCCTGAATAATTATTTAAAGTATTCCTGCAATTTTCCTGCAACACGCTCATTGACTGCTTTCACCCATTCCGGGTCCAGAACCATTTCATTTTTGATGACCTTACCGGCATCAACTGTTTCTTTCTGAATGCCAAAGATAGCGTCAGTGATAAAGCCACTGACGAGCACATTCTTAGCGATAAATTCCAGCTTCTGGTCAAGGGTCTTTTCAGAGGCGTCTTTGTTTATTTTGTTTTCATAAACGCGCAGGCCGAGCTTGAACATTTCCATCACAAACGCAGAGCGGTTAGCAGTATCGCGAGACTCACCGTCTTCCAGCTTTTTTTCGACGTGTGCATCAATCTTTTCCAGCAGTGAAAAAGGGATGGTAAGGTTGACCCTGTTACGCTTAGCCGAATTTTCATCATTCATATTTTTTTTCTCTCTCTCATTTTAATTCACGCAGACAAGCTTCACATCGGACCAGTCTGGATGCAAGGTTTCGGGCATAGATTTGCTGGTAACCATCAGGTAACAATCGGTTAAACTGGAGTAACCAACTGGAAACCAATGACTGAAATTTGATTTTAACTTACTGATAATATTAAAACAAACCCTTAAGTAACCTTAAAAAAACCTTCAGGATTCCATGAGGTTACCAGATGGTGAGTGAGATACTGTTTAAATATTCTACGATATTTAACTAACACACTGATTTGAAATGATTAAATCAGCAAAATTAAATTTGCGAGTGGTGTGTAAAAACCTGACTCTTATGATATTATTGAGCCTGACACCTCCCCCGAACTTTTCAAATCAGGAGCCGCAATGCGTTTATTTACTTACGCTGCAGCCCTGCTGGCGACAGGCATTTTCTCCGCCAGCGTGAATGCGGACTGTTTTATTAAAGCTGGTGAATGGTATTCCATCGATCCGGACTATCTGCGCGCTATCGCCTGGCAGGAGTCACGCTATAATCCGGCAGCTGTAAATACCAACCGGACCAAAGATGGAAAACCCGGCAGCAGTGATTACGGGCTCATGCAGATTAATTCGGTCACCATGCGCCGCTTACAGAAAGAGTACCCGGGTCTCAACAAAGAAAAGCTGCTCAGCGAGCCGTGTCTGAATATTTATATTGGTGCCATGCTGCTGCGCCGTAATTTCAATCAGTACGGCACAACGTGGCTGGCGGTGGGAATGTACAACGCGGGAATGAAAAACCTGCCGGTGACCGTAACGAACCGCTATAACTATGCGATGCTGATTGACAAACATTACAAGGCCATTAAGGCTGGTACAATCCCGCGTAAGGCATTCAACGGCTAATCAGGTTTTAGTACCGTTAAGGCCCGCACCTCCTTTTATTTTTTCTGTGCCAGACAATCTTACCGCCAGTAATGAACCCTGCGCACAGAATTACCCGATCCCGGATCAATACCGGGAACGGGTAACCTGAGTAATCCTCTTTTTTTCTTACGTGTCGCCCGTTCCCGACTTCGCGCCGGTTTTTATTTATCCGTCACCGGCTTAATACCGGCGGCGGATAACAGGCAAAAAAAAGGGAACCTTCAGGCTCCCCGGTGACTGTTATTTTATTTCCGCAAGCGTTCTGTTTATCTCACCCTGCACACCCTGACTGTGCCAGAAGTAATCGCGCCCGACCCGGTAAAGCTCGCCGGTATTAAAACGCGAAAGAGTTATTTCCTCACCTTCCAGACTCCCGCCATATTTTTTAGCGATAATGTCCACTGCCTTTTGCTTCATCCCGTCCGAATAATCCCGGTCGGTAAAAATGTAGCCCACGCCACCATAAATTCGGTTGAACGGAGAGGCACAGGAAATGGACATATCCTGCATGCCGTCAAAATAACTGTCCTTGTACTTATCCGTTACGGCTTTTACTTCTTCCTCTGTCGGCCCGTCCATCCAGTTAATACTTACGCTGTCATAGCTGCGCTTACGAACCGAGAATTTAACGCCCGGAAACCTGGCCTTCAGCTCCTTACGAATATTGGATGTTACCTGCACGGCCCCTTTTTTATCCTGAGAAAGTGCCGCATATTCCGGTGCTGTTTCTAAACGCTCGCATTCATTCGCGTAAAGGCGTTCTGCCTCCTCTTTTTCCTGCTGCTTACGGCGTTCTTCTGACTCGGCATGTTTTACAATTTGCGCCGTCTCTTCCCCGCTTTTTATTTCCTGGAATATGCTCCACTGTTTTCCGTGCAGGATACTTTCTGGCAGCCCGCGTGATATTCCGCCGCTCTCAAACGCAATATCAAACGTGGCATTTCTCCCGTAAGATACGCAGCCCGAAAGCGACCCGACTGATGCCGGTTTCTGCTCACCGTGAACGGCGAACACGACGCCCCGCCCGCGATTGTAAAGAACTGTACTGACAACCTGACCGATGACCACTGCCTGCGCATTGTGCATTTTCATTTCAGTTTCCCCTTAAATCAGTTCAGACGAAAAAGCGGCCCGCCCTTCCAGGACGCGCAACGTTTTCAGAACGGGATATCGTTCAGGGTGGTATCACCGGCACCGGCAGTTACCTGATTTTTTGGCGCCGGACTGAGAGCGTTTTCCAGCGAGATAATGCCGCGTGCGACGTCACTGGCCAGGTAATAATCCAGCCCTGCGTCAGACGCTTCGTGGAAGCGATCGAAAAACTTTTTCGCCTCTTCTGCGATTACCGCAGAGGCCCGGCGAATATATTCCCGACAGGCCTCCGGCCAGGAAGCTGAGCGGTAAAAGATCTGCCCACGGCTGGCAATGAGGTATCGCCCGTCAGCGTTTTCGCCCAGGTCGTAAAGCGCCGTCATGCCCCGTCCTGAACTCGCCAGTCGCGGCAACGAGGTATGTCCGGCAGCCATCAGCGCTATGACATCTGTTTCATCAAGTAGCAGCACGTCCGCGCCATAGCTGCCGTTTCGCGCCGGATAGTGCCTGCCTGCTGTGGGCGTGACCTTTTCGCCGTTTTCGCCTGTGACGTGCCAGCGCGCGCGCAGATCTTTTGCGCTGACGCAGATTTTTGAGCCGTTAACCCATGTTTTGGGAGATTCTGGAGCGGCGGTGTTGACGTTTTGTGTGTGCATGCTGGTTCTCCTGTCAGGTGGTTAATTCATGTTTCGGTTAGTTCCTTCGCGGCAAAGGGCTGAGAAGCAACGGCAGGCAGCAGACACAAGGGCGCCGCAGGCGTGCACTTCACCCTTGTGTCTGATGAATGACGGTGCTTTGATTCGCCCGCCGCGTGGGACGTACCGCAACATGACCACCGCGCCGGAGATGAGCATGCACACACCCGACCGCAACGCGGGCGTCCTCAGCGGTCACGTCCTTTTGTGGCCAGTGAACGCGCCGGCGCCAGCCGGCTGCAGGGGTTGACCTGGCCGTTGCCATCAGACCCTAGCCGCAAGGCCCGGAACGCTTCGCGGTCCGGCGGAGCTTACCGGCTTTGCCGGTTAGCGCAGTAGGGCTTGACGACCCGGCTACGCCGGGGAGCCGAAGGGGGCCATCAGGCTGTTAATGCCGTTGACCTTTAGGAACAGGAAACCGGAGAAGCAGCTGCAGCACAGCAGCAGAACAGAGAGCAGCAGGAAGCAGAGAGAAGACCGTGAGACAGCGTCCCGTAGAAAGAAAGCGCAGGCGTAGGGAGATGACCGGTGCGTCAGCACCGGTTTTTCCCGGCCCGCAGGGCCGCCAGGCTTTTCAGGCGCGCTCAAAGCGGGCAGGATTTCTCCTGCTCCACTCTGTAGCCTGCCGGTATGATTTGCGATGTCAGCAGTCGTGATAGTATTCAGTCAGGCGTGATTTAAGTGCGCCCTGTACGCCTGACCAGATTCCCTCACCGTTTTCGCCGAACAGCTCAAGCACCATTTCTTTTGTCAGCAGCCAGGCAGCGATCACCGCCGCAGGAATTTTCGGGCGTCGCGATGACCAGTCAGTGACGGCGCGGCTTACGTGATCGGCAATGCTCAGCGCCAGCCCGTGTACCAGCTCGTAACGCTCGTTTTTTGATGCCGGGCAGCAGCGCCAGACGTTCAGCACAGGGGCGCGCAGCGTGCATTTCACCCTTGTGCTGAACGAATGAGGTTGCTACTGAAAAGCCCTCCGCGCCGGACGGACCAGGACATCAATACCGGGAGCAGAGATGAGCAGGAACGCACCCGCACGCCGAGGCGTGCGGCTACAGAACGCCGGAGCTATCTGGCGTGGTCAAGGCGCTGGCGCAGGCCAGCTGCAGGGGTGGCAGTGCGCCATCAGACCCCAGCCGCAAGGGCCGGAACGCATCTTTTTGCGGTCCGGCGGAGCTTACCGAGTTTGCCGGTTAGCGTAGTCGGGCTGAGGACCCGGCAAGGCCGGGGAGCCAGAGGGGGCCATCAAGACTTATATGCCGTTAACGTAAATGGATAGGAACAGAAAAATCGCCATGCAGTACAGCACAGCAGAAAGATAAACAGCAGCAATACGTGAAAAGAGAAGACCCTGAGTCAGCGCCCCGGAGAGAGAAAGTGCAGGCGAAGGGAAAAAGCCAGCACGCCAGCACGGGCTCTTACCGGCCCGCAGGGCCGCCCGTTTGTGGCTGCAAAGGAGAAGGCTGCGTTTTCAGCCCGGTGCTCAATGCCTTCGTTGCGAAATATCCGCAGTCCCCTTTGTGTATACTTCAGACTTCTGTTGATCTGACCCAGACGTTATTCAGATAAGCCTCAGACCCGCCCTGCATACCCTGCGGCTGTAATTCAGTCAAAAGCTCATGTGTCCATCCGTTTTCTGGCTGTCAGATTTCGCTTATCAGAACGAAAAACCGGTGGCGCTGATCGAGTAAAAATTCCCGCGCCTGCTCGCTTATTCCCGGTAGCGCAACTTCAGCGTTATAGCGGTTACATGATGTGCATTCCGCCTCAGTCGAGAGTAGATCGTTGCCCCCTTTGAAAAACTTGCACTTAAAAATTTCTGTCAGCAGTTACGCCTTGAATCAGGCATACATGTGCAACCGGCTATAGCGCTTTATCGCAGACACTTCAAATATTTTCATACACAAAGGCATGAGAGTAACCCTATGAACAATCTTTGATTTTAACGACTATGATGAGGAAATTGCGAATCAGTTTATAGGCTACTCAGAGGTACTAAGCAGCCGTCTGGCGGATTCATTTGCCTTTCTTTTGAGCAAGCCCTCATCAGGGTTCTGCATATGTCCGTCTTGTTTAATGATGTGCCCATCGACAATAACCGTCGTGACATTTTCTGGTCGTGCGGAATATAAAATCAACGCTGCCGGATCACCTCCGCCAAAACCACTCATATTCAGCGCGTCCGGGTCAATAATCTGGATATCCGCCCGCTTGCCCTGCTCCAGAGAACCGGTTACAGCCGATAGCCCCAGCGTATCGGCACCGTGCCAGGTAGCCAGCTCCAGCAACTGGCGTGCATCTGGCTGCGTTTCATCTTTTGTCGCCCCGCTCAGCGTAAGCGCCGCCAGCCGTAGCGTGGCAAACATATCTCCGCTGCCTGCAAGCGCATTACCGTCAATACCCAGTCCCTTGCGTGTTAGCGTTGAAAAGTGATCGAGACGGGTTAATCCGTAGCCGACACGCTGTTCGCTGATCGGAGTGAGTGCCAGACTACCTCCCGATTTTTTAAGTGCGATTAGTTGTTGCTGTGTGGCATCCGTGGCGTGAACTACAGTTAACGATGAATTAAGAAAGTTACGTTTTATCAGGGCGTTGAACATCGCGTCCGCGTCGCCGCTGACATGAACCTGCACAGGAAGGTTGTGCTGTTTAGCGAGCCTGAACTCTTTTTGCCGCATTGCCCAGTTTTGTTCATCCTTTAACTCACGGGGCAAACGCCATCCCAGGCCAAGCTTAACCCTGTCATCAGGCTTTTGCTGCTGCGCCAGGCTTAGCAAATGATCCATATCAATAGGGCTTTTAGTGGTTTTATCCGGCCCGCCGTAATACATCACGGCCCGAATGCCAGAGTCCTTCAGCGCTTTCAGCCCGACATCACCCCACGCAGGCCCTTTGATGTTATCGAAAAAGTCCCCGCTACTGGTTATCCCGCCTGAAAGTAACTCCACGGCGCCACTATACATCGCGATATAGATATCATCAGGCTGCATACGCGCCCCAAGCTGGTTACTGACGGGAAAGAACTTGCCATCACGGTTGCGGAACTGTCCCCGCATGGTGGTTACCCACAGGTGGGAGTGGGTATCAACAAAGCCGGGTAACACAAATTTTCCGCGAGCATTAATTACCTTTCGCCCTGCCGCTGGCAGATGGGTACCTACTGCCGCTATCTGACCTTCATGTATTAAAATATCATGGTCCGGCAAATCTTTACTGCCCGGTTTAAGCGGCATGATATAACCATTTTTAATCAGGATATCTCCTGGCAGCTGCGCGGCGAAGGGCATATTTACCGCTGACATCATCAACGCAATGAGCAAAAAGGACGTTTTCATCGTTTCTCCCGAAGCGGTTGAGCGCAAAATGAAACAATAAATGAAAATTTATTTTCATTTTAGCTCACGCGACGGATTACGCATTTCATAAACCGGAAGGTACTTTTTGGGGATCGCCCGCTGACTTAAGCAATAATGCCTCACTGATAAGCACAAAATAGCGATGACGCCGGGCCAGAAAAGACATTCGCGCCTGTTCGCTTATACAAGGATGTGCTGCCTCAACTGCATGGAGCCTACCCGGGCGGATATCAACCAACATGACAAGCTTCTGGCACACAGGATCGGGCCAAATAAAAAGTTGCGTGTTGGCATTCACCGGGGAGATGGGCCGGATGTTACTGCGTTACTGCTGCATGCGTGCGCTGAATTCTGTCCGCATTTATTTCTCTCATTCCGGCTACGCCGGCAGGTCATGTATATGCATATACAAAAAGCCATTCCGGACTCGCCGGGAAATTCTGTTGTCAGCATGGAGCGTTAACCCTTTTCATGTCAGTGATATAAACCGGCGACAGGCTATAACCTGTAGACATCATGCGACGTATCCGGTAAGCCTTGTGATCGTCACCGGCTGCGATGTCTTTCATTTACTTAAAATCGGCGTGCTTTTGCTCCATTCTTCCTTTGTCATGGTCACAAAGCTCTGGCCTAGGTAGTTGGCACTCGGCAGCCGCTTTTGCCCCTTCAACACCGGGCGCTTTATATTCGGTATCAGGAAGAGAGAAGATCTTGAGACAGCGCCCTGGAGAAAGAAAGCGCAGGCGAAGGGGGCCCGGCGTCCACAGCTGATACCCAGCGGACTCCTGGGTAGACGGGAATATTCATGGCTGCGTGGTAAATACCGGAAATAAGATTTCCCTCACTGCTGTCAGTCGCCAGCAATCGCCGCCCGACGAAGCTGCCCAGTTGCATTTTTGCAGTAAAACATTCAGGGCATCTGTATTACCGCTGATTATGGCTTTGAGCGGATGTATCTGTCGCCCGTCATCATCAAAACAGCTTTCAAGAGCATTTCTGAGCAGGCAGATGGCGTTTACCATGGGATTAAGTCTGATTTCATTGCGTCCCTGCCATTCGCTGTCATTCGCTGTCATTCAGTAAACGGTACGCCCAGCCATTTTCTTTTGCCAGGTTCATTGCGTATGTCAGGCGGAACAGGTCATTTTGCTGTTTCAGGTTACCGCTGCCGGCGTGCCAGAGATAATCCAGCTTGCTGCGCAGTCCGGCACGTACGCTTTCTGTACGTCCCACCTTCAGTAACCAGTCTATATTCTGAGCCACTTCGCGGGAAAAACGTCGCTGCCGTTTAGCCTCGGCCAGCCAGCGGGTAATAAAAAGATTTTCCTGGGCTTCAGATATTACTGTGCCATCGTGGCGGGCAATGAGAACAGCAGTCAGGGCACACCAGGCGAGGTGGGCAGCCTTATCGTCTGGAGTGCTAATGAGGACTTCCTGTTTTTACGGTACAGAATTCTGGCATTAATCCACGCATTTTTCATGGGGCAGAGCTTTGCACACTGGTATCAGTTGTAATATCAGACATACACGACATTCCGGTTCAGGGCAGGAACCCGCGTAATATCCGCTGCGGTAAAGAATAAAAAAGGTAGTGCAGGTGCAGTCAGAGTACAACAGGATACGGGCAATCAGTATTGGTAGACAGACAGCGATTTGTGGTCAGGCCGCATCCAGCCAGAAAAAGAGCATACATTGTGCCCGTTACCACGGGTCATACATAAGGGACACTTTAAGCAGTTCCCTTCAATGACGTAAATCTGACAGGCTGGTTATTTTTCGCATAAGAGATACGGGAGAAGGAACCTCTCCCGCAGGACATTTACGCGATATATTTAATGATGACAGCCGTAACGGCCCCCACAAGACCGCTCGCCATGGCAAGCGGATACCACAGGGACTCGCGGTTGAATTTGTTCGCCTCAGCATTCAGCTTCTGCGTTTCCGCCATCAGCCTGGCAATTTTAGCGTTAATATTCACGGTATCAGGTTCGTTCATATCGGTTGCAGACACCAGTCTCTTCTTTTGCGGGGTCAGGACTCAGTCCCTGAGTTTCATGCGGTTATTATACCCCAGCGGCTCGGTTTAAAGCCGGCGCGCCGTATAAAATTTGTTCTCCCTGATGCGCCAGGTTATCCCACCGGACACGGATTAGCTTTTGCGGTTGTATATGACGTTCCAGTCCATAAACGTTAATACTCATTCCGTTGCGTTGATGAGACCAGAAACCACATTTTGTGCATCAGTACAGCCCCAGAGTAGCCAGAAAACGTTTTGTCAGCGGTCTTGTTTCCTCTTTCCGCCATACGGCAAAAAGGGTGATTTCAAGCGGAAGCCAGGGGAGTGATACCAGAGCCACATTATCCGGAACAATCCGCGCAAGGCTTTTCTGTATGAATATGAAACCCAACCCGGCCTCCACACAGGCCAGCGCAGCCAGTGGGCCGCTGACTTCCAGGCAAATATTGGGGCGAAAACCGCCCTTCTGACATGCGGCGAGCAGTCGCGCCCGCGCCGGAGGATTCCGGTTTTCCTGATCGACTATCCATGGCTGGCCATTAAGATCATCAGGGCCGGGAGCCAGTAGCATTCTTTCTTTTGGCATAGCCAGTATCACAGGCTCCGTCAGGATTTTCTCCTGTTTGAACATGTCATTAACTTCAGGTGGTGTATGCAACAGAGCCAGATCAATGGCTCTTTCCCTCAGATGTTCAATCTGTTACTTTAAACGCATAGCATGCAGGCGGATATCTGCTTCATGCCCCATGCCAAGCCGTGCAATTGCCTCAGGAAGAAGCCGGGAATGGAGTGCCGCTTCTACGTAGCCTATATCCAGTCGCCCAGCGTAATCATGCGAAAGATGCCGCCCGTAATCTTTCAGGCGATCGTGATGTTGTAAAAAAGGCGTTACCTCAATAAGAAACTTCTTTCCCTCTTCTGTCAGCCGTAATCGCTTTTTCTCACGATGAAAGAGCGTAATACCTAATTCACTTTCAAGCTGCTGGATCTGTCTGCTGAGTGGAGATTGAGAAATATGAAGCCTTTCTGCTGCCTGTCCGACATGTTCGAATAAGGCAACGGTGGCAAAAGAACGCAGTAATTTTATGTCCACAACAATTTTGGTCTCAACTGAGTCGAAAATTATCATAGTCTCATCAGGCATTTAACTTCAATATCTTTAGGCCGTGACCGTAACACTGACTTGCCAGCGACTGTTACTGGCTGGTTTAAACATCACGGACCGAATGAAACTGCAAATTATAATTTTATTTTCATTAAGCGAGGACAGTATGGATACGTCACCTTTTCTTTCGCAAAAAATTGGCCATTACTCTATAACCGCAATAAGCGACGGACGAATGAAAGCCAGCCTGGGTTTACTGTCAGGAATTGATTTAACCGAGGCAGGAAAAATTCAGGAGAAGTCAGGAGTAACAGCTCCCGATGATATTCATATTTACTGCTACCTCATACGCGGACAGGGACGGGTCATACTGGTGGATTCCGGGATGGGAGGACTGAATTATGCAGGTGGTGAATTTAAAAAAAACCTTTTCTCGGCAGGCGTTAATCCAGACGATATAGATACCGTTCTTCTGACTCACGGACATCCAGACCACATCGGCGGTCTGCTGAATGAGCATGGTCAGCCTGCATACAGAAACGCTGAACTTTTCCTGAGTCGTGATGAAGCAGCATTCTGGCAGGATGAAAATAAGCTGAAACTCATGAGTGAACGTATGCAGATGACCGGGTCGCTGGTTCGCCGCACGCTGGAAGCTTATGGCACTGTGCTGCGTTTTACTGATGAAGCAGAAATCAGTGAGGGGATCAAGGCTGTAAGTCTGCCGGGACATACGCCTGGACACACCGGGTTTCTGATAAATTCATGCGATGAAAGCCTGCTGATCTGGGGTGACGTTGTGCATTATCCGCATATTCAGTCAGCCCGGCCTGAAGTTTCAATTTCATTTGACTGAGATCCAGCCCAGGCAGAGAAAACAAGAAAAACCATTCTTGAACAGGCCGTTCGTCAAAATTTACGTATTGCCGGCATGCACTTCGGTGAACCCGGGTTCGCGTATGTTTCCGGTTCTCCTGAAAGGGGGTATTTTCTGACGTCATGTTCAGAGCAGCAGAACGTCGTCCGCGGTATAACGGTATAACAACCCGCAAGCGAAAGCCGGCTACGTAAATTAATAAGGTCGTTGACATCACATCCCAGCCATAAGGCCCGAAACGCATCTTTTCACGGTCCGCCGGAGCTTACCGGCTGAGCCAGAGAGCCGGTGCGTCAGCACGGGGTTTTTCCGGCGCGCAGGGCCGCCCAGCTTTTGGGTATGCGATGCCAGCAAGACACATGGTAAAGCGGACCCAGCCCCGCACGCATTTACACGCCGCTGATGAGCACAAAAAATTTGTGTCGCTGATCAAGTAAAAATTCCCGCGCCCGCTTGTTATCCTCGGGCGCGCTGCTCCGGCTGTATAGCGATTGTAGGATGCACATTCCGTCTCAGCCATAACCTGGACGGTGTGTATCCGATGAACGGTTCTGTAAATAGCGCATGTGGATCGTCCGTCATCTCAGTTACCCCTGTGTCACTCAGATCGAACCGGCGAATACGGCGCCACGGATACAGGCATGTCGAACCTGGTTGCCAAATCGCTGCAGACTACGCACCGCGTCGACCCACCGAAGCATGGGTCTGGAAACGCTGGTGGGCTAATCCCCTAGGAAATAAAAAACCGATGACACAGATTATCGGCTTCTTTTACTCACGCGGACTATGCCTATTTCTTACCGAACAGCTCCGGGGCCCACAGGCTGGGATCGACCTCTTTAAACTGCGCGCGCACAAAATGCTCTTTCAGGTGATAGGGTACGGTGCAGTCAAAGATGGTTTTGCTGGTGGTGCCCTTCGCCGTCACGCGCGGATCGTAGAAAGGCTGCTGCGACGGGTCCAGCACGTGACCGGCGATGCCTGGCACGAACAAGGTATCAAGGTCGCCAACGTAGCGCGTTTGCATCGCCCACAGCACATCATCGGTATCGAACAGATCGACATCCTCATCCACCAGAATCACGTTCTTCAGCTCGCGGTAGACCGCCAGCGCAATCAGCGCCGCCTGGCGTGTCATGCCATCATCCCCGGCGTTGCGCTTCTGTACCTGTAATACTGCTAGGAACTTGCCGCCGCCAGCGCTGTGGGCATAAACATTTTTGACCAGTCCCGGCAGCGCGTCCTCGCACTCAATATGTATACTGGCTTCGGTGGGAATGCCCGCCAGACTGACATGCTCCTCGCCCGGCCCAACCAGGGTTTGCAGGATCGGATTTTTTCGCGTGGTGATCGCCTTGACTTTAATGACAGGGAGTGACGGATTAGCCTCACCGGTGTATCCGGGAAACTCCGGCATCGCCTTACCGGTATGGGTGTTCTGATCTTCCTCAACACGTACGTTAGGCATGATCTCTCCTTCGATCACAATCTCTGCACGGGCGATGGCGCGCTGCCTGATGCTGAGGCACTCCACCAGTTCGACCGGTTGACCGCGCAGGCCGCCCGCAACACATAACTCGTTGAAGCCAAACGGCGTGGTCGGCGCCTCAAATTCCGCGCCGATATAGATGGCAGGATCCAGCCCCATATTGATTGACACGGGCAGCGGTTTGCCTGCTGCCTCCGCTTTCTGCCGGAAAGCGTCGATATGGCGGCCCGGCGCGAAGAAAATGGAGAGTTCGTCTTTGCTCTGTACGCAGAGCCGGTGGATAGTGACGTCAACGTTGTCGCGGTCATCGGGATCGCTGCCGAGCACCAGCCCGAGGCAGAAGTAAGGGCCGGCGTCTTCGCTGGTATTGGTTGGCGCAGGCAGGATTTTACGCAGGTCAAATCCCTCATCTTCGGCGCGGTAAACCACCTCCTGACAGGGTGCCTGCGCCTGCCCTACAATCACCGGCGGCGTGACGTTTCTCCGTGCTTCCGCCATCTGGATCCCCAGTTCGCGCACCGGCGCGCCCAGCAACGCGCTGACACGCTCGCGGCTTGCCATCAGCCCTACCAGCACACGAGCTTCTGGGAAGCCCTTGATTTTATTAAACGTCATCGCCGGACCGATGCGCGTCGGACGTATTACCGTACCGCCCGCGCCGATATGGCGATAAACGCCCGCCAGTTCGGCATTGGGATCGATCTCGCGGTCAGTCTCGATATAGTGGCCCGGCAGGGTGTTCAGCAGGGCAATTGCCGAGCGCAAATCGTTGACCGGCGGCACATCCCAGCCCTGCGGATGTGGTTCGCCCGGCTTGACGACGCGATAGGTATGCGGTTTTTTCTGCGGCATCATGATTCTCCTTACTCGGTTTCCATAAAAGTTTTCAGCTGAAAAAGCACTTCGCCCCAGTAAGTGTTGCAAAACGGCAGGTGCGCATCGGCAGGTGTCCATTCGCCGTGCGACAGCGCCACCAGCGTGCGTCCGTCAGGCAGATCGGAGAGAGTGAAGGTCAGGGTTTTGCCTGCCTGGCTGTCGGTTTCAAGCAGCGAGGTCTGCACGATGCGCGCGTTGGTATCCAGCGTCTCGGTGCGCCAGCTGAAGTAAGTATCGCTCTTCGGGCGCAGCGTCAGCACCTTTCCTTCTGCGATGTCGCCTTCGACTTTACCGGCATGCCAGGCGGCCATCTGGACGATGTCAGTCAGAGCGTTGTATACCGCAGGGCGCGGTGCGGCAATCTTGATAGCGTGGTGAAGTGTGATCATAAATAGCCTCATCCGAGAAGGTCCTTACGGGCCTGAGTGAAAGAAAAATTCTCATCAGGAAAAGTATAGGAAGGTTCTGAACATCAGCCGTTGCGCTTGCACAAACCATTGTTACAAAGTGCGAAAAGGACTTTAAATGATCATCTAGCCGCTTTGCCGGGTGCCGCTAGACTGTGCTTCGACACAACGCTGCCACCGCGTGCCGTTATCAGGGGTCAGGCCATCACGTCCCGCAGCAAGACCCGGAATGTGCCCGAAGCGCACACTGTAAACACCTTCAGAGCGCTAATGAATAAGGTGCAACCATTCGTTAAATCGCTAATTTGAACAAGTAAAAATCAAAGCTTTCAGCCTTGCGTATGATGCACTGCCAGAGACTACTTTTGGTAAGAACGTAGAATTAACGTGTTTCCAAAAGTCATTCACGAAAGACGGATCAGGCTGTTCAGCCGCAAAGATATGCAAAAGTTCCTTACTCAATACTTTTAAGATCAGTCAAATAAATGTCCGCTTTTCGCTCATAGCGGACATGCGCACGCTGCACAAATACTGACATTCAGCCGAAGTACGCTTACGTTGAGCAGCTTTATGTCAGTCTTGTAATGCTTTAGAGAAACATACAGCCTCTTCCCAGCCTATGTATGGTCCGTAGTTCTCAATGCGGATGTAGCCATTTTTTATAAAAAATGTACAGCCCTGTGGTTAACAAGCCGGGTTTCAAGCCAGAGCTCAGTATATCCCATGCTCTTCGCGGAAGTTTCGAGAAAAGTAAGTAAAGCATTATCAATACCAAGAGAGCTCCGGTCTGAAAACATCCTTTTAAGTTCCGCTATATTTCCTGGCAGCGTTCGGATAGCTTCGCATCCTATCGCATCGCACTTTATATTTCTTGCCAGTACCGACATTGATCTGTCCCCGTCCATTGAGTCTGGTGTGAAGTTGCTTTTGCCACAAAGCCCTGTCCGAGTCGTTGCGTAATTACTGCCGCTGACCAAGCCGCCCTTTCGCCCTGCTTCAGCCGCACGCTTCCTGTTATCGGCGAAGTTGACGGTACCACCGCATCATCAACTCATACAGCCTCTGATTTCGGTTATGTTGCCTTTAAACTTTAGCCAGTAACTTCCAGCTTTGTTTCGATGTGGTCATTTAGGGATGGCTGATGAAAGGAAAGTCCGGGTAAGGGTTCCCCAGCCGTTAAATAAACCCTATATTTTGTAAAAGAATCCCTGCTGATAGTTTTCTTTGCGTGGATTCTCAACTTATTGAAAATTTAATTAATACTTCACCGCCTTTTACTTTCTCTTTTTCTCTGGAGTGTTGGATGATGGCATTCACCGCATGCCGGTATTCAGCTTTGAGTTGACCTGATTTGAGACCAGATGAGCCCATTTCTTTATCCAGATATTTTGATTTGTGAAAACCCAATACGACGCAGTTGAAAGCCAATTAAACTCATCATATATACAGGCGGCTTTATAAACAGACGGGACTCATCCATAAACACTACATTATCTGTTTCGCAATACTCATACTTTTTGTAAAAATAATATTTTTCTTCGGGCGTCAGCGGAGCGAAGCATTGAGCGCAACAGGCTTTCATATGACATCCTCTTGTCAGATTGTTTTTTCAGACAGACACAACTGGTTTCAGGCAGGTTTTACGAAGCACAGGAACATACTGCTTACTTTTTGCACCTCCCGTCCCCTGGGATCCTCTCATTGCTGCCGTGATTTACGCTTTCTTAACTCTGCTTCCTGATGCCATCTTCTGATACTGACCGGTGCGCTCATTCTGTCAGTCCGGCACACGGGCACCCATTCGAAAAAAGATTAATTATCGATAATATAAACAATAACCCTGCATTTTTTGGTTGACGTTCGCCATCAGACCCCAGCCGCAAGGCCCGGAACGCGTCTTTTTGCGGTCCGATTGCGTTACCGGCTCTGCCGGTTAGCGCAATCGGGCTGACGACCCGGCAACGCCGGGGAGCCGAAGGGGGCCATCAGGCTGTTGATACTAACATTCGCTATGAGCTGTGGGTTCAACGGGTCGATGAACGCTATCCTTAAATGAGGAGGACGTTCCCATGAAACGAAGAACACGTATTAACTACACTCCAGAACAGAAAACGATTATCTGGGACAGATATAAGCAAGATGATCCCTTGCATGATATCGCCAGAATGTTTGATCGATATCACTCTTCTGTTATGTCTACTATCCACCCAAACGGGTGGATTCCGTCCTCCTGTTCGTAAACGCCACCGTTTATCGCTTTCGCTTGACGAAAGAGAGGAGATAACCAGAGGGCTGGTTGAAAAACGCAGTATCAAAGAAATAGCGAATAAATTATCGAGAGCCCCTTCGACTATCCGTCGTGAGATCCAAAGACACGGAGGAGCAACGTATTACCGTGCGGCAAAAGCGGACAGAACCGCATGGGATAATGCCCTGAGGCCCAGGCCTTGCCAATTAATTGAAAGCCTTGCATTGTGAAAAATAATTGCTGAAAAAATGCATCAGGGCTGGTCGCCAGAACAAATAGCCGGCTGGCTGAAGCACTGTTATCCCGATAATCAGGAAATGCATATGTCACACGAAACGATTTATAAAACGCTTTTTATACAAACCCGGGGAGCCTTAAAAAAGAACTGCAACAATATCTCAGAAGTAGAAGAACAGTACGCAAACCCAGAACCACCTCGCTTAAAGGGAAAGGATTAGGCTCAATACCTGATGCAATACCCATCAGCAAAAGGCCCCCGGATGTCGAAGACAGAGCCATACCCGGACACTGGGAAGGCGAGCTGATACAAGGCGCTAAAAACTCCTGTATTGTTACTCTGGTAGAACGTCATTCCCGCTTTGTTATGCTCGCCAGAATCAGTGTTAACAAGGCCACAACGGTAATAGCTGCCCTCATCAGACAAGCCCAAAAATTACCTGACGAAATATATAAAACATTAACCTGGGACAGAGGTGCTGAAATGACTAATCACACGCTTTTTACCGTTGTAACAGGCATTAAGGTCTATTTTTGTGATCCGCAATCGCCCTGGCAACTGGGATCAAATGAAAACACGAACAGATTACTCCGAGAGTACTTCCCAAAAGGAACGGATTTTTCCGTTCATAGTCAGCAAAGGTTAAATAGTATTTCCAGATAACTTAACGAGAGACCGAGAAAAACGCGAGGCTATGAGTCACCCGCAGAGCGATTTAACCAGTGTGTTGCATCCATTGATTGAACTCACAGGCCGGGGCAGGCGCAGGATGTAGCAAATGTCTTTGTCGTGCTGGTGCCATGACAGTAGCCGTTGAGCTTAATCAGGTTAACCGTCGGCAACTCAACACGGCGCGTAAACGTCAGAATGACAACGAAGTTTGCCGCCGCCGAGAACGCATTAGAGGGGGTGCCGCCGCCCTTCCCGCAGGCACCCGGCAGTCTGTACGCAACTAGGGGACGCTGAAGCATGAGTTGGGTTAGCAACTACAGCGAGTTACACATGTATTTAGATGGCGGCCCAGAAGAGGAAAAATTAGGCTGGCCGGGCAGCTTACCGCCACGGTAGACGCGAAAATACGTGCACTTAACGAAGAACTGTCAGGCCGCTCTAACGCCTGTGAATAATACTGAGTTGTCGCCAATACTGTTAATCTTCATCTTATTTTTCTGACATTCCGGACCGGGGAATAGGTTTCCCTGAGTCGGGAAACCTATTCCCCAAAAGATAACATATCATGAATCAAGGCAGTCATAGACACCAGTCAGTTGCAAGAAGAATTAACGCATAACGGACCGGAGTGCTTACGCAATCCACTTAACAGGGTAACAACTTGAAAAAATATGCCGTCGGACTAACTGGAAATTACTATGTCCCATCACGTGCGCATACGCTGGTCAGCCAGATCGTTTCGGAAACGGCTTGCAGATATGGGCTGAACGAAAAATTTCTATAATCTGTCTGATTTTGGTGATTCGTTGGCACTGTCGCGCAATCCTGGCCAGCTGGATGAAAAGGCCTTAGCCGTTATACAGGTTATTCTTGTTGCAGATGTACTAGTGACGGGCGTTCCTACCTACCAAGCCAGCTATCCAGGAATGTTCAAGCATCTTTTCGGCATGATTGATCCCCATGCCATGGCTGGTAAGCCGGTCATCCTTGCAGCCACGGGCGGATCAGAAAGGCATGCCCTGAAGGTTGAGCATCAGTTACGCCCCCTGTTAAACTACTTCCGGACGGCAACAGTGGCAACCGCCATTTATGCTGCCAGCAGTGAATATAATAGTTTGGAGTTACGTGATGCCAGCATGAAACAGCGTATCCTCAGGGCAGTAGATGAACTCAAACCACTGATGGTACCTCAGTATCTGACCACACAGGCTTCAGAGACTGTTTCAATCATCCTATAGGCAAGACGGCATAAATGAGTAACCGCACCGGTTCAGGAAGCTTTTAAAGGAGAAACACAATGCTGGACAAAAAAAACGTAATAAGCGATCTGACCCGCTGGATAGACAGCATGCTATGCACCCCGCTGACCATAGAGATGATTGCCAGTCGGTCAGGCTATTCGAAATGGCATATTCAACGTATGTTCCGTGAAATTCAAGATACCAGTATCGGTGCGTATATTCGTAATAAACGTCTGGATCAGGCTGCGGCAGATTTGCTGAGTTCCGGAGAAGAAATTATCGACATTTCAGAAAAAAATGGATTCGTTTCCCAGCAATCTTTTACCTATATGTTTATCCGTAAATTTGGCATCTCCCCCTATAGCTTTCGGAAGATTAACTGTTAAAAACGCGCTACTGTGTCCGCCTGTCATGCCAACCACATCTGAATGCTCTTGCCGGCTCCCAAACTGAAGACTGACACTACCCCTTAATTGTATAGATTACGCGACAGGAGGCATGAAGGCTTCCTTGGAAACCAAGCGCAGTCTTAAAGTTCAGCTTCAACATTTACGCGGGCCGTTCTCTCGCGCAGCCCGCTCAATTTAAATAAGAGCAGCTTTCTTCAAAACGAGTAAAAATAGGTTAAAAGAGCTGATAAACATATACAAAAACAAACAATTATACACAGCATATCGGGTAAAAACAGGTGAAAATACCCCTCGGGCATATACTGTCTGAACATTTAATTTCACTAATTGCTTAGAGCTGAAAGTAGTAGAAAACCATATTCGACACTGGATACTTAAACCTTGTTTTCGACTTGACGTCCGGACGCTTTCGGGGAACAGAGAAAAGTCATATGATGAGTGTTTATTCGCCTCACTGAGACGGGACAAAAAATGAATCGCCCACTTGGACGATCTGGTTGCGCTGTTTTCAAAAGCAACGGCAATATGTTACTCGGAACTAAAATGGCAGGTCCGCTTCAACGTCAATGGAAAATGCTTCCTGCCTCGCAGACTTTAGCAGGAGAAACGACTTCGACCGTTTAGTAAGTACAGCTAAATGCTTTGCCAGGAATGTATGATACATGTCAGAAGAGTGCTTATGTCCGGGCCGAATCCAAGGCTGCAGTATAATTAATTTTCACCTTTCAAGAGATTGACTGAAAACTACACCAGCCGGGGTGAGCCAAGGCAAATCAGTTAATGATATCCGCTTTCACAAATATGACTTTGAATCTAGTGCCGCCGAAGCAGTAAATTCAAAGCGTCCCTGACAACTCTGTAAAGTACTAATTACCGCTGCAGGCTGTTGTTCCATAGCCTCACGAAAAATGAAGCTGAAAAAACCTTTATTCTATTAATCATCACTAGTTTCTGTGTGACGAAACCACCCAGGAACGTATTGAACCCAAGAAAATTTCCATTTCCCATCAGTATCTCTTCTTAGACGAAAAGGATAGTGAGCTCCATAAATCGGAATACCATCCTCATCGTTAGAACGTTCAGGAATAATTCTGCCGACAAGCATAGTTGCAGTCTTACCATCTTTGCTGACTTTAATTTCAAGTGGGATACCAAAATGCTGCATAACAGGCCAAGGTCGTCGGAAGCCTTTGTTGAGGGCTACGATATTACGTTTACCCTCCATATATCCAATAGGCTGCATATCACCTTGCGCGTCATCACAATAAACGCTGGCATAAAGTTGCCAGTCTGCCTGATCGAGTGCCCAAGCATAACGGGAAAATAATTCACCAATCTGTACTTCATCACTCTCCGACAAGTCGGAGTCAGGAAACAAAGCCCAAACCGATTCATATTCACTAACTAATGATGGCAATGGGTCTCTGATATTCCAACCATTCTCGCCCGGAGGGTTAGCCCAATGAGAAATAAGTTTATTTTGTCCTTTTGACCAATACAATGACATTCTGACTTCACTGATCCGCCATTGATGGTTTAACTGGACACAACGTAAAACCATTGCCCCCCCAAATAGCAGAGCGCCTCCCTTTTTTGAACTCAAGTATCCATAGACATATGCGCTTATAGCACCTTCATTGCCTTGTATAGCAACCGCATAATTACTAGTGGATATTTTAAGAGGGTATGTTAGAACATCTTTAGCAAGTTTATGAGATAACGCATTGAGCCCTATAGCATTGCCGTGCTGGTCACAAAAAAAACTTACTGTTTCAACAAAATGGCCATTGTCGTTGTTCCATATACCGGTCTGCCACGAATAACTGAAATAGTGCAGGAGTTCCATGAATTTTATTCTTATCGGATGCATTGTTTACTCCTGACCAAGAAAATGAGGAAGAACGTGATCAATTAAGTCGTTAAGCATATCTTTGGCGGGTCTCTGCATTGGCTTCATATTGAGTGCAATGTGTGAAACGCCCGCCTCTTCTTGTTGTTTGAAATGTGAAATCAGTGCCTTCCAGCCCCCTCTCAGTACGCCGTGTGAATTATGTAATGGACCATCAGGATTTGGGCTCATGTCAAACCAAGTCGAATAACCATAAGGCCGAAACGTTTTACCATCGCCAGCGGTATTGAAGTCCGTGATTACCTCCCCAATTCGGGATGTGTCAGTTGCATACCACAGCCATGCATCAGCATTACTAGCAATCCATTCCATCGACTGTTGTGCCCGCCCTACAACCATCATAGGAATACGACTTTGTACTGGTTTAGGGACCAGATCAATCGCACCATGAAGGCTTCCATAATGGTGCGTTGTTAATGACGGAAATTCTTCTTCTGTCACTTTTTTGATTAAGTTCCAACCTTCACGATATCTTTCCCCCCGGTCTTCAAATTTTGCATTGAACGCTGGATATTCCACCGGACGATCGCCAGTTGATAACCCCAGTAAAAAACGTCCACCTGAAAGCTGGTCAATACTAGCGGCCTGTTTAGCAGTAAACAGAGGATCGCGGAGGGTTGATACAATTCCGGTTGTGCCTAGCGTTATATTTTTGGTGATTGAAGCGAGATAACCTAAATACACCATCGGGTCATAGATTTGTCCGACATCGCCAAAACGGGGGTCGAAGAAAGGCACATCTCTTATCCATAAGCTTGAAATCCCTCCTTGGTCAGCAAGTTGGGCCATTTCAGCATGATTTTTCATCGTTGGAAAAGGAGATAGTGCATAACCTTCAATTGGTGCAATTAGTCCAAAAGTCAGTTTTCCCGGTTTAAAGACATGTTTAAATCCCCGGTGGTTACAAAGGTCTTCAGGTAATGAAAGATTCATAAGTATGATGTATTCCGTTTATGATCCCGACATTCATTTTAAATGAAACAGACGAGTTTTATGGAGAAGATACAGAACAAATGACACGATAATCTATGTATTGGAGAATGTGTTTCCCCATACTGGGGAGATAATTAATCATTTATTTAATAGGTTGATAAATATGGAAATAAAGAACATTGATGATATTTTGGCTTTCGTGGCTGTAGCAAAAGCTGGCTCATTTACCTCGGCAGGTAAAGTGCTTGGCTTAACACGTTCTGCAGTAGGAAAACGCATTAGCAGGTTGGAAGAACGGTTAAACATTCGTTTATTTCAACGCACAACACGTAGCTTGAGTATGACTGACGAGGGAGAATTATTTTATGCCCGCTGTGTTCCGCTTCTTGAGGAATTACGTGAAGCTGAACAAATGTTGACCAGCCGTAATACATTACCTAGAGGCCGATTGAAATTAACTATGCCGGTTACTCTGGGCCAAATGTACGGAACAGAACTTGTGAACGATTACCTTTATAAATGGCCTGAAGTTGGTATAGACACTGTATTTACCGATCGTTATGTTGATCTTACACATGAAGCATTCGATGTGGCTATCAGGATCGGTGAACCCGATCGAGAATCAAGATTACTCAGCAGGGCAATATGTCAGCATCGTACAATAACCTGCGCTACGCCTGAATACCTTGAAAATATGGGAAAACCGGAAAATATAGCAGACTTGAAGAAACACAGTTGCATCCATTTTTCCTATGACGGAAAGGTCCTGCCCTGGCGATATAAAACAGCAGGTAAGAGCATTACTTTTTCTGGTTCCGGAAGGATCACGGCTGACAACGCTGTAGTATTGCTCCAGGGAGTGTATGCGCATATAGGAATAGCGCAGCTACCACTTTATTTAGTTTCAGATTCATTGCGATCTGGTTTACTCATCCAGGTTATTGAAAGTGCGCAAGAAGTTAGTCAATCAATCAATGTTGTTTATCCTAGCAAGCGACAGTTGTCCCCAAAAGTGAGGCAGTTTATCGACCATGTTATTGCTGCCTGGAGCCCAGTCGCGCCATGGGAAAAGGTAGTACATGATATGCTGTAATATTAAAGAATGTGCTTTTGCTAATATTTACCGAGCTTTTTGAGATTATATGTTCTACAAGACAAATGAAAAGGAGCACCAGAGGTGTAAAGTTCTCTCATGACCTGAAAACTCATCATTACTCTCGCAAGGGAATTTAGTGCTTTTTGTACGCACCTCAAAATGCGACTGGAAGGATGAAAATCGCTCATTTAATAGAACAAAAACGGTTTTCTATGTAATGCATATTTACAGGATACGTTCAGTATCAAGCTGTTTTTAACAGCTCAAGGCAAGTGTCTGTCCGCTCATATCTACTCGTAACCAGTACGGTCTCCTCTGCACCCGAATTGAGCTCCGCCAGCATAAGCCTTTAGAATACAACTACCCCTGACCTGCTCCTCGGTATTAGATACAACGATCAGTTAGTAATGTCGGTTTGTTTACCTTCTAATTTTTCATTTCTACAGTCTGCTGCAAATTCAGATGGTGTCTGGTAATTCAGCGATGAATGAGGTCTGCACTCGTCATAGTCCTGCCGCCAGTCATTAATGATTTTCCGGGCATGCAGATTATCGCTGAACCAGTGTTCATTCAGGAATTTTTCCCGAAGCGGCCGTTAAAGCTCTCAATAAATCCGTTCTCCGTTGGCTTACCCGGCTGGATTAAGCGCAACTCAACACCATGCTCAAAGGCCCATTGATCGAGCGCACGGCAGGTAAATTCTGGGCCCTGATCGGTTCTTATCGCCGCCGGATAGTCACGAAACAGCGCAATGCTGTCCAGAATGCGTGTAACCTGAACGCCTGTAATCCCGAATGCAGTGGTTATCGTCAGACACTCCTTAGTGAAATCATCCACACAGGTAAGGCCACTTAATCCGGCGGCCGCTGCCGAGTGCATCCATGACAAAATCCATCGACCAAGTCAGGTTCGGTGCATCAGGGCGCAGAAGCGGAAGCCGCTCAGTCGCCAGCCCTTTACGACGCCGTCTGCGTTTTACGCTCAGGCCATTAAGGTGATAGATGCGGTAAACCCGCTTGTGATTAACGCAAAGGCCTTCACGCCGCAGACGCTGCCAGATACGCCGGTAATCAAAGCGGCGGCGTTCAAGTGCCAGCTCAGGGATGCGTAGAGATAGCTGCGCGTCAGCAGCCGGACGCTGAGCCGAATACCGGCAGGTTGACAGGGACAGCCCTGCCAGCCTGCAAGCACGGCGTTGCGACAGACCCTAGCCTCGTACATGACTTTCTCGGCTTCCCGCTTCTGGTCTGTCGTCAGAACTTTCGGCCCGGAGCCACCTAAAGCGCCTCCTTATCCAGCATGGCTTCTGCAAGCAGCTTCCTGAGACGGGCGTTCTCCTCTTCAAAGGACTTGAACCGCTTCACTTCGGGGAACCAAACTTCTTGCGCCAGGTGTAAAAGGTGGCGTCTGAAATAGCATGCTTGCGGCAGAGTTCCCGGGCCGAAACCCCAGCTTCAGTCTCGCAGACAATACTGATGATTTGTTCGTCGGAAAATCGCTTCTTCATGGAGATGTGCTCATGTGACTTATGAAGACGTTACTAACATCGCGGTGTATTAATCAACGGGGAGCAGAACAAAGCATCACTTGCCCCGCCACCTAGCAAGCGCGATGACGCGTTGCTAGACGCACTGCTGTTTAAAACAATTCTGGGACATCACGCATAACAGGGAAGGGATATGAAAAGCTGGCTTAACCGGTTTCTGAGGAAAAAAACACAACATACCTTCCCGGTGGTGTGGGATACACAATTGCCATCGATCTATGCACGTCTTGAGCAGGCCTGTAATCAGCGACAACCGCTGGCATGGGATAACAGCGTTTTAGAGAACCAACCGTTAGGTGATTCAGATCAGGCATTTTGGGTGGCGGGCGCGCTTGAAGGCACGATGATTTATCACTTCTGTGTAGGAAGTGAGGGCCCGAGTGCAGAGGACATTCTCTCTGCGTTGCAGCAGGTGCTTGTAATACCGGACTTAAAGACAATGCAGGCGTTGTATGACCTGATAAATCATGATTCATCGCTGCATAACCTTGATGACCTGTTGAAAGCCATCCCGGGGTCCCGTGATCTGCAAGCGGATAAGCTCTATGAGCTAGTGTTATTACTCAGCACCCAGACCCCGGATCGTAATGCGGTAAAGTTTGCCATAGCGGCTTTGGCCTTCTTTCCACATCCGCGCAGTTCTGAGGTATTGCAGTTGCTGGCACGTCATGATGAGTTTACGCTGTATGGTATTATCGCGCTGCGCGCTATGGTCGAGCCAGAGCAGTATGCTGATATCTGGTTTGTCATGGCGCTGCGGGTCAACGGCTGGCGACGTATTTACCTGATGGAGCGTATGCCAGACACTATGGATAAAACGCTTTGTGACTGGCTGTTGCGCGAGGGCTTCGCTAATTCAGTCATGAACGAGTACACCGCGGTGAACAGTACAGTGCGCGGAGGGCTGGCGGATGCGCTGGCAACGGAACACGACAATGCCCTTCTGCTGGGTGCAGCGGAGATGATTTATGCGCTGTTAAACGAAGGTCCGGTTCCCGGTATGTCAGTTTACGACGATGGTGCTAAGGTCTGCCTGCTCTATTTGCAACATGTTCTTGCCTATCAGCCCGCTCATCCCCTGCACTATCTCACTGCCAGCTGGATCGGGGAGTGGGCACAGAATGAGGAATCAATGGAGACAGGCCTGTCCTCGCAATTAGTAGCAATAAGCGCCGAAGTACTGGCGTTAACGATTTGGGATAAGGTGATTAAACTGGCTCTGGCAGGCGACGAAGATTACGCATTCAATCTTGCTATTGAAGTGTGCCGCGCTCGTCAAGAGGATCCCTTCCCTGCTCTGTTTGCACGCCAGCGCGATAATCCTGAGTCAACCCTCTGGTACCAACTGATGCAAACAGAGGACGCAGACCAGGCCAGCCGCGTATGCAGCCTGGCAGAAGCACAGTTTGATCTTAAGGCGATTGTGAGTGGGCCGACGCTGAGCAGCGGCATGGGCCCGAAATGGAATTCTCAACGTCATCTGGATTCGGTATTACATGAAATGAAGCGCTTCCCAGAAATGGGATGGCCTTTACTTGCAGCTGCACTGAGGAGCCCGGTGATCAGAAACCGTCAGATGGCGATTAACGCTCTCGAAGCGTGGCCCTCTGACAGCCTGTCGGTTCATCGTAAGTACATTGTAGAATGCGCTAACGGTGAGCCTCATGAAGAGGTGCAGCAGCGTCTGAAAAGTTTGCAGGAACGGTTCAATTAAATCTGCCTCAAAAATGCCAAAACCGCTTTTTAGCGGGTTTTCGCTTTATCCGAAAAAGCCATCCACTGCTTCATTACACTCTTGATCTCCTGTTATTAGCGGTCAGCAAAAAGCCACCCCAGCAGCATCCGATTCTGCCGTCGAAATGAGCCTTGGCTATAGCGATTTCCGCAAAAAGAAACTGGGAATTTCAGTCTGAAATATATTATAAAAAGTGATTTAAAACAAAAACTTATCATAGAAAATCTGCAGGGAATTTTTAATCTTTAGAGATGCAAAAATTGTCTCCAAATTTAAATCATTCAACTATCCGCGATAACGTGCAAAGGGTAGGGGGCTTGAATAGGCACTAAACTAAGTTCGTTTTAATTCAGCTGCCAGTTTAAACGTTGCAGCTAAAGACAGATACTCGAGATAACAAATGAGATGCACTAAGGTTCTGACCTGCTCTCCGTTGATTAATACACCACGATGTCAGTAATGTCTTTATCAGTAACGTGAGGACATCTCCGTGAAGAAACGTTTTTACAACGAACGGTGCATCCATATTCTCCGCAAAGCCGAAGCCCCGATTTCTGCCCGTAAGCACACCCTCTCAGAATCGTGCTGTCACTAGGTTATCCTGCAACGATAAGAACCGATCTGAGTCCTGAATTACATGTCGGGCACAGGTCAATCGGCTTATGAACATGCCTTGACGCTGCGGTTAAATCAGTCAGGTAAGCCAATACAGAATGGGTTCAGCGATAGCATTCACATCAGGAAATGATTAAAGACTGGCGGCAGGGCAATAACGTATGCAGGCCACATTCAGCACTGAATTTTCAGACGCCATCAGAGTTTGTAGTGGGCTGGCGAAACGGAGAATTTGAAAGTAAACACACTACCATGAGTAACTGGCGGCTCTGTCTAATACCAAGAGCAGGCAGAACCTTCATGCCCGCTTTAAAAACAGTGTGTTACGTATGGATTGATTACATGAAGTAAATCGAGCGAGCCTTGGAGCCAGGTAACGAATTTCTCATTCCAGCTCCCACTGACTGCAAGGCACAAGATGCGTTGACAAAAAGCTCCATCACTGCGGTTTTCAGGTGACATGGGGCTAAATGTAAAAAATACGTTTTAGTAAAACTGCATTCAGATGCTTCTTTCAATCTTTTAATGATTAGTTTGTATGTTCTGACGAGCTGATACATATCGATTGCTTACCCGCGGCTTCCCGCATCCTTCCTGTGAGTCTGCTTTTTACTTATCCCCGTTATCAACAGGATAGATCCAGTAATACGATCTTAATACGATCTAATATCGATCCAAAAAAGCCTAAACGATCCCCGCACCTCCGCAGCCCTTGCTATGTCTGGCTTAAATGGCAATTGAGGTTATCAGTCATATGCAAAAAATTTTCAGTCGTATGCATTTGGTTACTGTTCATATGCTTTAGGTTATCGGTTATATGCTCTTTGATTTCCACTGGTATGCTGATAAGGTTATCCGTCGTATGCAGCGTAGAATTCACCTGTTGATAAACGGATGTTGTTTATGACCAAAAAAGTCAATGACTTAGATAGCATGACTGATGAAGTGAATAAAAAGACGGGTGAACTTGTCCACCTCAATCCTACGGCTAACGCAACGGTTCAGCCGGTCGCCTTAATGCGCCTTGGGCTTTTTGTTCCCAATACCGATCATGCAAAATCTAAATCCTCAGTAAGCACGGTTAAATCGACCGTGGATGCATTTGAGGATCTTTACCATCTGGAAGTGGTTAAGCGGGAAGGCTACAAGGATATCTCTATTCGTTCCGAACGGCTTGATATGGCCACTGACTTTCGGGTGTGGTTAGGGATCATACGTTCAATCTACGATAATGGCAGTTTCGCAGGTAAGCTGAAACTGCCATTCACAAAGTTTCTACAGAACTGCGGGTTCGATTCGAAGCGCTCTAACAAAGACATGAAGAAGCGTATAGATGAATCCCTTATGCGTTTACGTGGCGTGACGATACAGTTTCGTAATGAGACCGGTTCTCTTACAACAGGTCTTGTAAACAGTGCGCATTACAGCCTGACAAAAAATGAAGTCGAGATAGAAGGCGATCCTCGTCTTACTGACCTTTATCAGATGGACTATAAGGTTTATCTGCGTCTCAAGGCAATTGACCACCTTCCCCGTAAAGAATCTGCCCAGGCGCTTTACACGTTCATTGAGAGCCTACCGAAAAATCCAGCTCCGGTTTCAATGAAACGCCTTCGGGAAAGATTACGCCTGAAATCGCGCATTGCTTATCAGAATCATATTGTTCGTAAAGCCCTGGCTGAACTGAAGGAAATCAATTATCTGGAATACAGCGAGTTTAAGCGCGGGAGATCGGTATATTTCAATATCACAAAGAGAAATCCGAGCTTAGTGCCTGATAAAGCCTTAAAAATGAATGATACCTATGCTGCTGAACCTCAAATTCTTGATGAGGCAATGATATCTAAAATCAGTAAGCTCAAGGATTCAGGTTTTACAGAGGAAGAGATTGCAAAAATCCTGATCACCCTCGATAGCAAATGACCAGTAACCAGCGTTAGCATACGACTGCCAACCTTTCCAAAATAATGAGCTTATTCAATTAATTATGAATCAGCTCATCAGCATAATTTCATTTCTCATGAGTGCTTAGCTGACTTTCGGCTCGTTCCTGGTCCCTTTTTAAACTGACGCCCGCATACGACCGATAACCTTTAATCTGATCTCTTACGTTAGAGCATACGACGGGAAACCTTTGCGGATTCAGCCATACCTCAGACGACATGAAAACGGTGCTGATGACACTTTTATTTTATATAAAAAACCATTTAATCTATTGAATTTATTAAATTAAAGTTTAATCGGTGGGTAAAAAAATGACCACAGCGCTGTGGCTAAGCGTTTAGCATTATGTTTTTGAAATTGCATATGGCTGATAACTCTCGCGCATACGACTGATAACCTTCTCTCAATCCTCGCCAGTCAGATACTTCATAGCCCCGCCTGAATAACAGAAATATGCATACGACTGATAACTTTCTGCATGCGACCGATAACTACCAGCATATTTCCGATAACTTTCCCTGATACCCTTTTTAAGGATAATCCACCTCGCTAACACCCTTCATTAAAGCCTTCTCAAGCATACAAGTGATAACTTTTGCATACGACTGGAAACTTTCTTTGCGGTAGATGAGCATACTTCTGGTCCTTTGTTATAGCAGCAGACTATGACCAGAGAGTTTCTTACCTAAGCAGTGTTTTTCATTGGTAGGGCAGGGCTATTACACCGTAATTAGCATACGACTGATAACCATTGGGCCAATCGTCTACGTTTGTTGTTAGCATCAGGAGTTAGAGGGTTAGCGCTCTGCGCTTTTCTAGTCTTGGCAGAGCATACGAATGGAAACCTATTCATTACGCAAAACTTACTTACTAAGGAGTAGAACAAATGATTTTTTATCAAAATGGTATTAAATCAACAGATTGCTTAAATAAAAAGATGCAATAGGAACACATCATTGAGGCATTAAAATCTAATCCAGAACAGACGACTACGGTACAAAAGTAATGCTTAGCCGGAATCTCACGCATATGACCGATAACCTTCAACGCTTTTCCGTGACCCTGCATATCCAGCAACTCACAATGATCAATCTTAGAAGTACGGAATAGGTAATAAGCCAGGCTAAACCCTAAGAGTACGGTGACAAAAAATATTGCCACGTACAACTTTTATCTGAATATCGAAATTTATTGCACATAACAATGCTGTGTGTACACTAATGGAAAATTTGCCAAGGGAGTAGCGGGATGAAAAGCAATTACGGTGGCGTAGACGAGACGGCTCGCAGGGCAAATGCCATGCTGCGCAGCATGAGCGACGACATTATCGATAAACGCCAGGAATTTGGCCTTGATCGGTACTATCAGACTTTCACCCGTAACTCTGTGGCAAATATGCCTAAGCTCAGTCGTCGAGCCGTTGAGCAGGCGATAGAAGAGATGGAAGCGAAGGGGCATTTGTTCGGTAAAAAGGATGCGGGCAATGCCAAGCATTACGCGCTGACCGTTCAGGATGTGGTCGATATTTATGCGCATCGTAAGGTGCCGAAATATCGTGACCTGCATAAAGGGGAAGGCCCGTTTGTGATTTTCGTGGTTAACCTGAAAGGCGGGGTATCGAAAACCGTGAGTACGGTAACCCTTGCCCACGGGCTTCGCGTTCATCCAGATTTGTTACAATATGACCTACGTAACCTTGTGATTGACCTGGATCCACAGGCATCCAGCACGATGTTTTTGAATCATACCAACAGCATCGGTTCAATCATGGAGACCGCAGCGCAGGCCATGCTTAATGACCTGGATGCTGAACAACTTCATAAAGATATTATCCAGCCCACTATCATTCCGGGTGTCGATATCATTCCCGCCTCCATTGATGATGGATTTGTGGCCAGCCAATGGAACGACCTTGTTCATGAGCATCTACCAGGCGTGCTGCCCTCAGAGGTTCTGCGGCGTAATATCATTGATCGGGTCGGTAAAGATTATGATTTTATCTTTATCGATACCGGACCGCATCTCGACGCCTTTATGCTTAATGCCATTGCCGCCAGCGATCTGCTTTTAACGCCAACGCCGCCAGCTCAGGTCGATTTCCACTCCACTCTTAAATACCTCACTCGCTTGCCAGAGATGCTTGAGCAGCTGGAAGAGGAGGGCATTAATCCGCGGATTAAGGGCAACATCGGCTTTATGTCGAAGATGACCTCCAAGCGCGACCATGAAATGACGCATGGCCTGGCTCGGGATGTTTTCACTTCTTATATTCTGGACGCCACACTACCCCGCTTAGACGGCTTTGAGCGCTGTGGAGAGACTTTTGACACCATCGTCAGCGCCGATCCGCAATCCTACCCAGGGAGCGCGGAGGCACTGAAAAATGCAAAACGTGAAGCTGAACGGTTTACACAAGCGGTGTTCAAGAGAATTGAGTTCGTAAGGGGTATCAAATGACAAAAGTAATGAAAAAGATGGGCCGTACGCTGGGCAATTCAAATTTCTCGAAAATGCTGAGTGAGACGGAAGGCGCCCGGGTATTCGTACTGAAATCAGGTGTCGAAGCGCGCTTCGTTCTCACGAAAATATTGCATGATGATATTGAAGCCCAGACCTATGTAGATGCCTCAGTTAACGGTCGGGACCAGTCGTTACTTACGCCTGAATCCGTAAGTGACATTGCCCGTACCATTAAGCTGCAACAGTTTTTTCCTGCAATTGGCCGGGAGATTGATGGTCGTATTGAGGTACTGGACGGTTCTCGCCGCCGCGCAGCGTGTCTCTATAATGGTACTCCTTTTGAAGTGCTGGTAACCAAAGATGATCTTGATTTAGCCGATGCGCGCCAGTTAGCGAAAGATATCCAGACAGCTAAAGAACACACGCTGCGAGAGCTGGGAAAGCGCCTTCAACTGATGTATCCGGAAGGTATGAATCAGTCGGATATTGCCAAAGCCGAAGGACTTTCCGCTGCAAAAATAACCCGCGCATTTCAGGCTGCAGCGGTGCCTGATGAAATGATTGCCGTGTTTCCCTCAGTAAGTGAGCTTTCCATTACCGATTATCAGGCATTACTCGATATTGCAGACAAAGCTAGCGTTCAAAATATTGAAATAGGGGAGTTGGTTGACAGCGTACGTAACCGAATTGAAAACGGGATCGCACTCGATTTCGACGATCCAACAAATAAAACCAAAATTATCGGCTATTTTCGTGCGGCAAGTGCTGGCAGGAAAGCCTCGAAAGTAGATAAAAAGATTGTCACTGAGAAGATGGGAGAATTTGCTGATAAAAAGCAATTTGCCCGTAAGAAAGTTGATGTTGAAAAGCGATTAGTCACCTATGAATTCTCACGCTTACCGGCTGCTTTTCAGGCTGAGCTTGATGTGGCTGTAAAAAAAGTGATTGAGAAAATGCAGTTACAGGAGAAATAAAAGCTTTAATCTTTTAAATCTCATACACGATGGGCCACAAAGCTGCGCTTGCAGTTGAAGTGGTCCTTTTTCTATGCCATGTGGCAAAGTCATATCCAGTGAAAACATTTCCCAATTATTTTTCCACTTAACACCATGTTTTTGAAGATTAAAGTGTTATTATTTCAGTCTGAAATTCCCCGAAAATTTCAAAGGCAATTGAACCTGACGGCATCGTATTTATGTTAGTTGAAAGCCAATAAAGGCAAACTTTATCAACACATATTGGATATGAGATTGACTCATTGGCGTTCATAGAATTAACTCGGTTTTACCAAGAAATTGTATCAGGACATATTTTCACTCGTAACAATCCTCAAATCAACATTGCCATCTGAATAGGTATCAGGTTTATAACCTTGTTCAAGATGCCTGAGCATAATATGTATGGCTGAGGTAGCATGATGATGAGCATTTTGATCAAGCGTATAGTCAAGTTGATCACTTTCTAATAATTGACGCGTTACTGATGAAAGTTCATGGGTAATATAAAGACATGATTTATCTAAGTTATAATGACGTAGTATTTTGCTTATATCACTATTTCCCGTACCAGTATTATATAAGCCAATAATATTGTCGTTCCGTTTCAAAACCGTATTTAAAAGTGATCGAATTTTGTCAGGCTCATCTTGTCCAGCAAGCACCTCATGAAGTGCCAGATGTGGAGCGCGTTGTTCAATCATATCTCGAAAGCCTGCAACACGCTGAATATGTGCATGAAAATCAACACGCCCGCTGACCATGATTATGGTACCTGGCGTGGTGCGGCTCTTACTCATCAATAATCCCGCAGTTCTACCGGCCTGGTATTGATTGATACCTACATGGCAAAGCCTGTTGGCATTGGGTAGATCGGTCGCGAGTGTAATCACAGGCACACCTTTTTCCATGCAGTATGTGAGCGCTTCGTAAATTATCGGGTAGTTATGTCCAAAAACGATTATTCCATCACGGATGTTACTGCTTTGTTTGATTTTTTTGGCAAGCTTATCGGGCTCAGATTCTGGGACTAGGGTACGATGAAGTGTTATTTTACGATAGCCAAGGTTATTCGCGACCAAAGCAAATTCTTTTGCTAACTGGCGAAAGAAAAAGGATTCAAGGCTGCTCAAAAAGACTTCAATTTGCCAGGGATGACTGTTTTCTTCAGGTAATAAGCGCTGAAGGCCGGCAGCACGAGCCGCTATTAACACTTTACGAACAGTTTCAGGTTTTACTCCGCCGCGCTCATTTAACACCCTGTCAACCGTGGCGATTCCAACACCCGCTTTTTCAGCCAGCATTTCCAGGGTTACTTTTTTCATTTTTTCTCCACAACGGTGCAAAAGGAATCAGGAATTGATTTTTAAATGTACAGAGCAAAGCTTATTATTATCCTAAGCACAAACACTCAAATAAGTGAATAGATGCCGCCAAGACACCGAGTATTTTTTCAGAGCGTTCATATATTACTCATGATGGAAAACCATCAAGAAACTCCTTTGAAAGTTAAGAGGAAGTCCTTAGTATTTCGCCGCTGTTAAATTTTCTTTAAGAAACTTTCGAAAATGTAAACAATAAAAATATATAAGTCGGAAGTTTAGAATTAAAAATACCTCATGGAAATGTTCCGCTTTCAGCGGTTCCCTAATCAATTTTTGGCGATTTGTGATTGTTTTTTTAATTAGTCCATTTTGATGTGACCAATTCAATAGCAGGGATAATATGAAACGCAGAGAATTTCTCACTTCCATGACGGCGCTGGGAGTGGCCTCTTCTATACCTACAGTTGCTAAAGCTGATGTGATTAATGGTGGCCAGCCCTGGCAGCCAGGTCAGGTAAATACCCCGCCTCCACCTCCAAGACAAGGAGGATTGCAATATTTAACACCCCATGAATTTGCAACCGTTGGTGCTATTTCTGAGCGCTTTATTCCTGCTGATGAAATGAGTATCAGTGGTAAGGATGCGGGCTGTGCGATCTTCATTGATCGACAACTTGCAGGCGATTATGGCAATGCCGTAGCCGTGTACCGTCTAGGGAAGTTTGTGAAAGGCACACCAGAGCAGGGGCCGCAGTCTGCGCTGACGCCTGCTCAGCGCTACCGACTTGGCATTGCCGCATTGGATCAGGCTACCCAAAAACAATACGGCAAAGCCTTTGTTGATTTATCGGGTGATCAACAGGACAACGTTTTAACAGCAATGGAAACGAATCATATCAATTTGGGTGAGGAAGTTGAGACCAAGGTATTTTTCGAATTACTGCTTCAAAACGTCCGCGAAGGGTTCCTGTCCGATCCTATTTATGGCGGAAATAAAGATATGGCTAGCTGGAAAATGATTGGTTTTCCTGGCGCGCGTTATGACTTCCGCGACTTGCTCGCTAAGAAAGGGCAAAAGCTCAAAATCATCCCAACCAGCCTGATTGATAACACCCTTTAATTCACCGACGCTATTGTTGCGCAAGTACGAGTTTTAAAATGAAAAATATTCGACCAAAAGCTGACGTTGCCATCGTCGGCTTGGGATGGTGTGGCTCTTTAATCGCCGAAGAGTTAACACGTGCTGGTTTAAATGTCGTCGCTATTGAGCGCGGCCCATGGTTTGAAACCGCAACTGATTTTCCCCCTTCGATTGATACTGACGAACTGCGCTGGGATACCCGCCGCCGCATGTTACTGCCACCCGCAGTTGAAACCACAACGTTTCGCAATAACACAACGCAAACCGCACTGCCTTCGCGTGACTGGAACCTGAATGAGCTGGGATATAACGTTGGCGGTTCTGGAACACACTGGGCGGGCATGGCATGGCGCTTTACGCCTTTCGACTTTGAGCCCTACAGCCAAACTGTAAAGCGCTACGGTAAAAAGCAGATTGCTAAAGGCATCATTCTTCAGGACTGGGGAGTGACCTATGACGAGCTTGAACCATTCTATGATCGCTTTGAACGTATCGCAGGCGTTTCAGGTAAAGCGGGAAAACTCAACGGTGAAATTGTTCCAGACGGCAACCCATTTGAGGGCAACCGTAGCACTGAATATCCTTTGCCGCCGCTTGAAGGCATGCGCTTAACCGATATTTTTCGTGACGCGTCAAAATCTCTGGGCCTGAATCCCTTTATGGTTCCTGCAGGCCAGGCTTCACGCGCTTATGTGAACCCGTTGGGTGTCAGGATGGGACCTTGTACCTATTGCGGTTATTGCCTCTACTATGGCTGCGGTAACTTCTCAAAATCCAGCCCTAATGCCTGTGTTATTCCGGCTTTAATGCAGCGTGAAAACTTCACCGTACTGACTGATTCCGCTGTAGTGCGTGTTAATAAATCTGCTGACGGCAAGACTGCTACTGGTGTGACTTATGTTGATAAAAATAAAAAAGAGTGGGACCAACCCGCTGACATCGTCATCCTTTCTGCCTTCCAGATGCAGAACGTCCGCCTGTTGCTTCTCTCTAAAATTGGTAAACCTTACGACCCTGTAAGCAAAACGGGTGTAGTAGGGCGAGCGTACAGCTTCCAGACGGTATCTGGTGCCAGCTTATTCTTCGAAGATGAAAACTTAAATCAGTACATCGGTGCTGGGGCACTTTCACAGCAAGTTGATGACTGGAACGGCGATAATTTCGATCACACCGGGATGGACTTCATTGGTGGTGCCGGCATTTTGGTTGTTGCACGTGGTGCCAGGCCCATAGGCAATGCTGATGTTCTTCCTCCGGGTACGCCGCGTTGGGGTAAAGAGTGGAAAAAGGCTTATACCCACGCGTTCCAGAATGGCACGTTCATCTTTGGGCAGGGCACCAGTTTCTCTCATGAGGATTACTACCTCGATCTCGACCCAGAATACAAAGATGATAACGGCAATCCGCTGCTGCGTGTCACTTTTGACTACAACGATAATGATCGTCTTTCCGCAAAGTTTATCGAAGAGAAGAGTGTGGAAATTGGTAAAGCGATGGGCGCAAAAATTGTTATTGGTACCAATTCCGCGTCAGGCCATTACTCACCGTATAACTTCGCAAGTGACCACACTATCGGCGGTGCAGTAATGGGCGTTGATCCTGAAACCAGCGTACTCAACCGCTATCAGCAAAGCTGGGATATGCACAACCTGTTTGTTCTGGGTGCCTCTTCTTTTCCAAACAATGCCGGATATAACCCGACCGGAACGATTGGCGCGCTCAGCCTGTGGACAGCAAAAGCCATCCTTGAACAGTACCTGAAAAATCCCGGCCCGTTGGTAAAGGTGTGATATGAAAAAGACAACGATTATCGCTGGGGTTGCTGTTGTAGCTGCCACCGTTGCTGCTGCTCTATTGTGGGAAAATGGTGATACGTCATCAGATAATGTTGCCAGCACTGACGTGTTGACCAGCCAGCCTCCCTCCGCATCTGATGGCGGATCAGTGGCGCGTGGTCACTATGTGGCTGTTGCGGGAGATTGTATCGCCTGCCACACTGCGCCCGAAAGCAAGCAGCCATTTTCCGGTGGTTACTCAATCAGTACACCCTTTGGCGGTATCTATGCCAGCAACATCACCCCTGATGCAGAAACCGGTATTGGCAAGTGGACCGAACGCGATTTCTACCGTGCCGTTCGTCATGGCAAAGGTAAGGAAGGGGAAAACCTCTATCCAGCCATGCCTTATAATGCGTATGTAAAAATCAGCGATAAAGATATGCACGATCTCTGGATGTACATGCGGTCAGTCAAGCCAGTGAATTATAAAGTGCCAGAGACTAACCTGAGTTTTCCTTATAACATCCGTCTGGCAATGATGGGGTGGAACCTGCTGTTCTTCAAAAATCAGGGTTTTCAAATTGATACTGCAAAGTCCCAGATCTGGAACCGAGGCGCCTATTTAGTTGAAGGTCTGGAGCACTGTGCTGCATGCCATACAGCCAAAAATATCATTGGTGGTGATACCAGCGACTATCTACAAGGAAGTAACCTGGCCGAGTGGCATGCTCCCGACATCACCCCTAACACGTATACAGGCATTGGCCGCTGGAGCCAGGATCAAATCATCGATTACCTGAAGCTTGGCAGTAACCACGTTGCGGTAGCCTCTGGTCCGATGGCTGAAGCGGTAACAAATTCCACCCAACACCTGACAGATGAAGACCTGCGTGCGATTGCTGTCTATTTGAAAGCTGTTCCAGCTTCAAAGAATAAAGCGCCAGCGGCGATATCAATCAGTAATGCCCAAATGAAAATGGGTGAAAACGTTTATTCAGCTAACTGTACTGCCTGCCATAATAGTGATGGTAAAGGCATTCCAAACCTTGCAGCGAGCCTGGCAGGTAACTCAGGGTTGATGGCTGAAGATGCATCTTCCATTATCACAACGATTCTACAGGGTGGGCGTGGCGCGGTGACTGTCGGCAATCCTACCAGCGGTGCTATGCCAGCCTTTGACTGGAAATTATCAGATGAGCAGGTTGCAGCTGTCGCAACCTATCTGAGAAACAGTTGGGGTAATGCGGCAACGGCTGTCCCGGTAGAAGATGTTACCGAAAGCCGGAAGTTACTGAAGTTAAAACCGCAGATGGCAGCCCATTAAGGTGACATGATGTCCTCATATCATGACGACGGATAAAGCCTGACTGGTTTGATAGGCTGAGGATTTTAAAGGGTTCATTCTGGTCATGAACCCTTTTTTAATACGCAAATTTAAGTGCGGGCCGTGTTTCAATGAGCATTAAAAATGATATGGCGAGACCACGATAACCGCGGCCACACCGTAAAGCGGAGTCATACTCTAATCAGGCATAAAAAGCAGGTTTCGGCGGCATCTTAACAGGCAGAATTTCACCTGAGTTCTGGGCTGCGACACAGGCATCTGCAGCAACAGCTGCGGCATAACCATCCCATGCCGAGGGTCCGGTCATTTCACCTGAAGCCACGTTATCAATGAAGTCCTGCAGCTCTACATCGTAGGCATCAATAAAGCGTTTTTTCCAGTCAGTGAGAATGGCTGTAGACAATTTTGCTGCGCTACGCGTTTGAACGGAGACGGGTTCTGGCAGACGTGCGATACCTAATTCGCCAACAACTTCACACTGGATATCATAGCCATAATCGCAGTTCACGAAGATTTCGACATCAATGCGGGTTCCCCGGGTTGTTTCAAGCAGCACGATTTGTGGATCGCGTAAGTGTGATGAAGCATTGCGTGTTTTACGCGGGAAAATAACCTGCGCACTGACGTAATCGTCATTCAGTAGCCAACGCAGGACGTCAAGCTCATGGATTAAGGTATCGGTAATGGCCATGTCCGTGGTGTAAGCGTCACCAACGCTGGGATTACGATGCGCGCAATGCAGCATTAATGGCTCACCAATATCTCCACGGGTGATTACCTCTTTCAGGGCACGGTATCCGCTGTCATAGGGGCGCATGAAGCCCACCTGTACCAACTTTTTACCTGCATTAATTTCAGCTTCAACGATGTTCAGACAACCCTGTGCCGTAACAGCAAGTGGCTTTTCACAGAATACTGGCTTACCTGCTTTGATACAGGCCAGCACAAACTCTTCATGGGTGGGACCCCAAGATGTCACCAAGATAGCCTGGACAGCAGTATCGTTAATGAGATCATGCGCGTTGTCGTAAATTTGCGCATCAAGTCCTAATTCATTAATCACCTGTTCGCAGTTGCTGCGGTTTATATCGTTTAATGCCACTACGCGCGAGTTTTGAAGAACCTGACTGCAACGACGGATATGTTCACGTCCAATTGCGCCGGTTCCGATAACACCAATATTAATCGTCATAAGTTTATTTCCTGTCGTTGCTATATCAATTTATTGATTCAAGAAAAGAATGCTGTTCTTAATTTCACGAGCAATATCTTCTTCAGTCCATGAGTCCATAACAGATGAGAACGGTTCAAATGCGTAAATACCGCGATAGCCCATCTGCTCAAGCCTGTTTACCTGCTCTTTGGATTTAAGAAGATCGCCTTCACTAAGCATGATGCGTTCTTCATCAGTCAGGAGGTGAGTCGCACGCGTGTCGGTCACGCCAGACAGATGCACCAGGCCAATTTGGGTAATATCAATATCCTGCTCGAAGTCATTCTCAGCATCTTCGAAGAGATGATGATGGAAGGTATCTAAAACGAGTTTAAAGGGTACACCGGCTTGTTTAATCAGGGACTGGGCAACAGTGGCAGATCGTAAAGAGCTTTGAGGAAAGCCCAGCGGCTCAACCAATCCCTGAATGCCATATTCCGCAAACAAAGGCGCGAGCGTTTTCAATGCGGAAATCGTTTCGTCATCTGAGATCTGGGTACCGTCATTAAGCGGGCACAGCACCAGGGATTCGGCACCCACGTCACGTGCATCACTCAATAACTGACGAGTCCGACTCAGAACGTCATCATTCAACTGATTAAAGGGATATACTGCGTTGATCGTGATGATTTTTATTGCAGTTTTGTCGGCCATGTTCCTTACCGCATCGCCACCTTTACCGTCAGTCACGCTTCCGCCGTTCATATCGTTGCGAAGCTCAACTTTATTCAAACCAAGCTCTTTCACTAGCTCGAAAAAACGTTCAATACTGACGGACGGTGCTATTTTTCGGTTAATGCAGAAACGGTCATTAGTGATATTGATAGACATAAGGCATTCCTGAATGTTAATTCATCAATTGAAGGCTGATTTTGTATTTCTCAATAATTTAAAACGCTAAGATGTGTTTTTTTATCAGCATTTCGCAGGCTTGCGGCTAATTAAAAATATATCCTTAGCGCAGGGCTTATATTTTATTTAGAGCCGGCTTTTTATGGTTGTAAAGCTCATAGAAGTAATGCTCCACTTGCTCAAGACTTCTTCCTTTTGTTTCTGGAATAAATCGTATGACGAAAACGCTACCTGCAATCCCAATAACAGCGAAAATTAAAAACGCGCCGGCAAGGCCGAATGCGGCTAGCAGCAAAGGAAACGCCATCGAAATAGCAAAGTTGGCGATCCAGAGTGAGAACACTGCGCCTCCCATGCATATTCCACGCATTCTGGCTGGGAATATCTCTGAAAGAAGTAACCAGGTAACGGGTGAAAGTGCACCCTGCTGGAAGCAGAGAAAAATTAGCATTCCAGTGAGCACCAGATAAGCACGAAGTAAGTTAACCTCACCAAGATGATATTCAGGCATAAAGAAGCAAATAGCACCGATGAAGAACAGGCTACAGGTACAACCAATCTGACCAATCAGCACGAGGGGACGCCGCCCAACCTTTCCAATTAGCCAGATACCCACCAGCGTCATAACAACCGATATGACACCATTGGAGATAGTAGCAAACAGAGCGGCATCATTACTCAGCCCAGCCGCGGTAAGCATGGTTGGAGCGTAATACATAATGGTGTTCACACCAGTAAGCTGCTGTATGGCGGCAATACCGACGCCGAGAAAGAAAATCTTCATCAACCATGGCGTGGCTAAATCACGAAGACGACCTTTACCCTGTTGTCGGTTTTCCTCGATAGTCTCTTCTATTTCTTCCAGTTCCCACTCAACATCTTCAGCAGCACGCGTTTTTTCAAGTACCTTGCGTGCTTCATTTGAGTTCCCTTTCATTACGTGCCAGCGTGGACTTTCGGGCATAAAAATCATGCCGAGCCATAACAGAACGGCCGGTACGGTAGAAAGGGCGAGCATCCAACGCCAGGTATTTTCCCCACCCCATATATCATTGAATGTTGCGTTTGAGATGTAGGCGAGCAACTGCCCTGAAACGATCATCAACTCCTGAAGGGTAACAAGCTGACCGCGTTTATTTGCCGGGGCAATTTCAGCGATGTAGACAGGCACGGTGGCGGCAGCACCACCCACGGCGAAGCCTAAAAATAGTCTTGAGGCAATCATCCATTGCACGTCTGGCGCAAAGGCTGAACCGACTGCACCCACCGCAAAAATAATCGCAAGAATGATGATGATGCGTCTTCTTCCGACGCTGTCGGAGAAATGACCCGCAGCCAGCGCGCCAAACGCGGCTCCAAATAACAGGGAGCTCGTAACCAGGCCAGTTGTGAAGGGGGTGAGTTCTAAATCACCACGCATGAAAAGTAGAGCGCCGGAAACAACACCGGTATCGTAACCAAATAGCAGTCCGCCCAACGTGGCGACGATAGCGATGATCTTAACAAACGGCTCAGTACGGGTAGCGCTGTTAGGGCCAGATGCAGGATTCGACGAGATGTAGAGTTCTTTATCCATGAAACCTCCTGGTAAAAACGGCTAAGAAACATTTAAGAATGTTAAGCAGCGCTCATCCTACCGGTATTTATATTCCGAGTTAAATATTATATGAAATTTTACTTTCATTTTGTGAGCTCAAGCATTTCATATACTTTATTTTGATGGGTTCACATCAATCACAAGTGTTGTCTGTGAATTGTTACCTTTCACTTATTATTGATATAGGCTTGCCGAGTTTTTATGAGGTATCAGATTTTAATGAGCCAGATAGAAGCTACTTAAAATATTCAGATAAAGAGTGATGCGATCATGCATTTTTGATTAATTTAAAAAGTCCTCTAAAAAATCATCTATACACTTTTGATTCTTTTGATTGTTTTGATTGTTTTGATTTAACGATCTTCCGAGAAAGATATTTGATACCAATTTTATGTGAATGCAAGAGTGTTAAATGTAGTGTCTTAATTTTATAAGGTTCGGTTAATTCTACTGCGTTGTCGAAAGAAAGTAATGCCCATTGAGATCTTATAACTGGCAATAATATGAAAATCTGCGCATTCATAACCCGATAACAAATATCATTCTTTAAATTTACGTTAAGCACTGTTCTCGGAGGTATAAATCACAAACTCTACTTTGCCCTCCGCGTAGGTATCCGGTTTCTCGCCTCCTTCCAGATGACGCAGCATGAGCTCTAGTGCCAGTTGAGCATGTTGCCGGGTATTTTGATCCAGTGTTAGCGCGATACTTTGCTGAGCCATTAGTTTATGTGTGGTGGCATAGAGTTCATGAGTGATCCACACACAGGAGTTGAGCTTACGATGACGAGCCAGTGCCTGGCCAATCTCGGTATTTCCTAAACCCGTGTTGTAAATTCCCAGCAAGTTGCCCGACTTAATCAGTTGTTTCTCCAGCATTTTACTGATGGTGTCACGTTCTTCCTGACCGGCAAGCACTTCTCGCAGGTGGATATGTGGATAACGCTCGGATAAAACATGATGAAAGCCCTCTATACGCTGTCGATGCGCGCTGTAATCCACGCGTCCGCTCACTATCAGCACTTCACCGGGTTGATGAAGCATTCTGCCCATCAAATGTCCTGCCGTCCGGCCAGCCTGCAACTGGTTGATTCCAACATGACAAAGCCGCGCTGCGCCAGGAAGGTCAGTGACCAGCGAGATAACCGGTACGCCGCGCTTCTGGCAGGTTTCCAGCGCCTCATAGATAGCTGGGTATTCATGCGCAAAAACGATCAGGCCATCACGCGTCTTGCTTCCGGCAAGAATGCGTTTTGCCACCCGTTCAGGCTGCGACTCTGGAATAAAAGTGCGGTGTAAGGTCAGCCGTCGATAACCCAAATTACTGGCGACATCGCTGAAGTCCTGTGCCAACTGCTTAAAGAAAAAAGAGTCATTACCACTAAGCAAAACTTCAATCTGCCATGGATGACGATGCTCCTCAGGCAAAATCCTGTTAAGGCCACTTTCACGCGCCACCTGCAACACTTTACTAACGGTCTCCGGCGATACTCCACCACGCTCATTGAGTACACGATCCACTGTTGCCAGACCGACACCTGCTCGCCTGGCTACCTCCTGAAGGGACATCTTTTTCATTTTTTCTCCAATGAGGTAAAGACCTCAAAAACAGGGTTTAGCCAGTGTAATCATCAAGGCTATCTTGACGATGCAGCTTTTCCCAAGGATATGACGGAGTTCAAAAAATGAGTAAGAAGCAACGTGTTGCATTGTTAGGTTGTGGGTTTATTGGTGAGGTACATGCAAAAAATCTGGTTGCACATCCCGGGATTGAACTGGTCTATGTGGCCGATACAGATCCGTCGCGTGTTGATATGTTTTCACAACGATTTGATACCCGTGGCGCAACAGCAAGCCAGGCTATTCAGGATGACAGTATTGATATGGTGTTAATCGCCAGCGCCACACCGACGCATGCAGATTTACTTGAAGCCGCAGCGCGTGCGGGCAAAGCAATCTATTGCGAAAAACCGATAGATCTGTCGCTGGATCGGGCGCGTCGGGTAGCAGATGCTGTCCTGCCATTAAATGTAGCCATTACCGTAGGTTTTAACCGTCGCTTTGATGCCAGCCATCAACAACTCAAGCAGCAGCTCCGGCAGGGGCGCATTGGTGAAGCAGAATTAATTCAGATGGTCTGCCGCTCGTCTGAAATGCCGCCACTCAGTTATTTGCAGGCGTCTGGCGGCCAGATGCGCGATCAGGCGATTCATTTCTTTGATCTGTTGCGCTGGTTAACGGACGACGAAGTCTGCGAAGTTGCAGCCATGGGCAGTGCATTAGTCCAGCCCGAAATTACCCGCTTTGGCGATGTGGATACCAGCGTCCTGTTAATGCGGATGCAGCGTGGTGCGCTGGCGCAGCTGGATAATACCCGCCGCACCGGTTATGGCTACGATGAACGTATTAGCGTGATGGGGGCTAAAGGTATGTTGGAATCAGGCAGTCAAAAGCCTCAAGGTGTGACCTGCTATCAAGGCAGTCAGATCCAGCAACCGGGGCTATTTCCCGACTGGTTCAGCCGAGTGCAGGCAACCTATTATGCTCATCTGGACGCTTTTGTCCGCTCCCTCAATGGTGAAAGCGTAACTGATTTGCCCGGCCTGGAGGATGGGCTGAAGGCACAGGCGATTGCCGAAGCTGCGGTCATATCGCTGGCAGAAGGTCGCTTCTGTCAGGTCGCGTTGGCTACGTTATGACCAAAAAAAGGCGGGGAGAGTCCCGCCATTATGACTAAGCACCTGCTCTCAGCGTTGAACCGACTCCCAGCGGCGTGAAGTCATTGACGTTTCAATGGCCGCCAGGATTTCCTGATTTTGCAGGCCAAACGCGAAGTTAGGGAAACAGTCATTGTCGCTGCATATCCCCATCACTAAATCGTGCATCTCGATTACTTTGACGTCGAAATAGCCGAGACCTCCGCCACCAAAATCGAAGCCAAAGAAACCTGAATAGGCGGGGATTTGGCTTCCTGCATAAAGGGTTTTAAATCCACGGTCGTGCTTATCATCATTGAAGCGGTAAACCTGAAGTTCGTTGAAACGCTCGCCATCCATATAGATTGTACCTTCGGTGCCGGAGACTTCCCAGAACACACCAAAGATGCGACCCGCACAGATACGTGACGCTTCAATCACCCCCGCAGCCCCACTGGTAAAGTTGACCAGGCACTGTACCTGATCCTCATTTTCTACCCTGCGCATCTCTGCGTTGTCATCAACGTGACTGGCATAACCGGCATCCACCTGCGGAACGGGACGCTCAGTGATACAGGTTTGCGCGCTGGCTGTGACTTCAGTGATATCACCCATCAAAAACTGGGCCACAGATAAGGTGTGTGCACCGAGATCGCCTAATGCACCACTACCACCAAGACGTTGTGAACAGCGCCAGGACCACGGCAGGTTTGGATCATTATAAAAACCTTGATCGAAGGTGCCACGGAACCGTACTGGCGTACCAATTTCGCCTCGTTCAATAATCTGTTTTGCCAGCAGCGCTGCTGGTGTCTTGATATTGTTGAACGCTACCATAGTTTTCACGCCAGCCTGCGCGGCGGCGACTATCATCTTTCTTGCCTGTTCAGCATTCAGTGCCAGTGGCTTTTCACAGTAGACGTGTTTCCCCGCTGCAATCGCTGCCAGGGCCATGTCCACGTGCAGATGGTTAGGTGAGGTAATGTCGACAACATCAACGTCAGGATCGTTAACCAGCTCCCGCCAGTCACCGTAGGCTTTTTCCGCGCCAAAACGTTTGGCGTTTGCATCAGCCAGTTCCTGATTTTGATCAGCCAGTGCGTAAAGATGGGGATGTAACGGCAGATTTGGATAAAGCATAGCAGCACGACGACAGGCATCAGCGTGGGCCTGCCCCATAAATCCTGAACCGATCAGGCCGATATTCAGTTGTGTTTTCATCAGGCATTCACCTCCGATTGTTGCGTCAGAGCAAAATGCTCGCGCATCCATCCGGCAGCGCGAGTGGCTGTGGCAAGCGGTGGCGCCCGATTTGGGTCCTGTTCTGCTTCAACGATCAACCAACCCTGATAGTGGCCCTGCTCTATAAAACGTATCAACGGAGAGAAGTTGATGGCGCCTTCTCCGGGCACGGTGAACAGCCCGGCACGCACTGCGTCATTAAAGCTCATGTCCTGTGCACGTACCTGTGCCAGCACGTCGCTGCGCACGTCTTTCAGGTGCAGATGTACAATTCGCTGACCCCATTTTTCCAGCACTGAAGCAATATCGACACCCGCCGCAAACGCATGACCGCTGTCAAACACCAAGCCGACATTATCGTGTGTGTGAGTAAGGAAGGCTTGCAGTTCATCGGCATGCTCAACGATCATCATCAGATGATGGTGATAGGCGAGCTTTAGGTTGTAATCACGTAACAGCACGTCGGCCAGAACATTGACCTTATGTGCATACTTGGTGATATCAATCCCACCTAACGCGGGCGATTGTGACAGCGGCGCATCAAGCGGTGCTTCGGCAGGCAACTGGCCGCATTCGCCATAAACCATCACGCTGGCACCCAGTTGTTGAAGTAAACGAGCATGATCCCGAACGGCTTCCAGCTCATCTTCGACGCTACGGTCTGCCAGAAAACCGCTGTACCAGCCTGATGCCAGCTGTAACCCCACGCCGTCTAGCAAAGGGCGTAATGTATCAGCATCACGCGGGAATTTTCGGCCTAGCTCAATACCCAGATAGCCAGCCTGCGCCGCCTGCTGCAGACAGGTTTCTAGCGGAATATCACCGCCTAAGTCCTCAAGCACATCATTAGTCCAGCATAGCGGGCTGACACCAAGTTTTATCGTGGTTAACGCCATGATTTTCTCTCTCCTTTTATGTTCGTGGGCACACTGTAATAAAGCCTGTCAGTAGCGCGACATCGATAAAATGAGGGGAAACCCTCACTGTTATACCTGGTCATATAGCAGCGAAAGGATCTACGCTTTATAAAAGTGCATTAATAAATCCTTATGAAAAGCTTGGGGTTAGGGCATGCAGCAATGATTCCATTTAGGCCGGGATAAAGAATGCAAGAAACACTGTCGGAGGACAAATGACTATTCGTGGTATTGAACATATCGGCATCACCGTTACCAGCTTACCGGACGCTGAACGTTTTTTTATTAAAGCTCTGGACGCGTCGGTCCTGTATCGCATTGTGCCGCCTGAAGATTCCGGTGCTGATGTTGGGGGTGAAGAGATGCATCCTCTTAATGGGTTTCCAGCAGAGATGAAAGTGACAGGCCTGGCGATGCTGCGATTAGCAAACGGATGCAATGTTGAGCTTTTCCAGACGGAACCGGCTACCGAGAACATCAAAGCTAATCCAGGGCAGGCGGGTATTAATCATTTTTCACTTTATGTGGATGATATTCACTCTACGGCTGAAAAGATGCGGGAGCAGGGTGCCAGGATGTTTGACGGGCCCAATGACTGTTTTGCTCAGGAGGAGGGGAAGGGTAATCAAACCTGGTTTGGTATGACGCCATTTGGCGTGCTGATTGAACTGATTACGTTGCCATCAAAAATTCAGTATGACGCAGGAGCAACGCAATCTCGCTGGATCCCGGCCTCCTGAACAGAGGCTGCCCTACTGCAGCTAATCATTGAATTATGCGTTGTACTTTAGTACGCAATTTGAGATCAGCGATCTGTTTAGTGCGCGTGCGCTTGATACAATCATTGGCTGTGGTGTTGCAATAACGGCACCACGTACGGCTTTCCACCAAGTTAATGCTGAAATCAGACATACGATCAGCGTCGCACAGTATTTAACCATTTCATTGGCGCAAGACAACAGCGTATCTTCGGAGTCCCTCAATTCCAGGCGAAACCTGCATCACCATACTATTGTTTTACAATAAGTTACTGATGCTGAAATCGATGCAGTTAGGCTGCGACAGCATGAGTCCCTTCCCATTTTGACGGTCGTTAGTGCAACAGAAAAACGGGTCTGGAAAATGTAAGTTCATGTCGGGTTACTCTTGCAGAAAAAATGCATGGCAATGACGTTCTTAAGACTCCCCGCGACTACATACAGACTGCGCAGTGGCTGGAGAAGCTGCATCGACAGCGCGAAGCGGAAAATATCCCTGCAAAATAAGCAGGACTGAGATGAGTTACGCGACATCAAGCAACCCGATGACTCTGCGTGCTCATGGCAGTAGGCAAAGCGAGCGTAACGGAATGAACAGAATATCTGCATTGGCGGGTGCGGCAGCATTGGTAACTTATTTCAGGTTCATTATCAGAAGGCAAGCTGCGTTCATTTGTTGATGACCCCCCTATATAAAATAAGGGGGTAAAAAGCCGACGTTGATGCAAGCGTTTTACTGAAGCATTGTATTTAGCAACATCACACGCATGCCATAAAACAGGGGACACGCTTGTACCCGGAAATAGAGCATGTGTTACTCGTGTATTTTGTCGGCAGGAGCAATGGACAGAAATCGCTGTTCGCATCAGGCCAGTGATTTAATCGAACCTCTAAAACCATCTTTATTTGCATTATCGATGATGTTTAAACTGGCAAATCTGCTGCGCCAGCGAGCGTTTCCACCTGCCACTCTTTATGGCTCAATGCCGCATAGTAGACTTTTAACTTTCCTCACGTAAATCTGGTCCTGCAAAAGCCAGCAGTTTGCCTGCTTCTGTGGTGCTGTATTGCTGAAAGTTATCAACAAAGAGCTGCGCCAGCTTGTTAGCTGCTTCCAGCCATTCCTTTTCCGAGTCCCAGTTATTTCGCGGATCGAGCAGGTTATTATCAACGCCCGGTATGTTGTCTGGTACAGAAAGATTAAAGACAGGAATTTCTTTATAAAGAGTATTGCTGACAGAACCGTTAAGGATGGCGCTGATAATGTTGCGAGTTTTGGTGAGAGATAAACGCTCGCCTTTGCTGTTCCAGCCCGTGTTAACCAGCCAGGCTTGTGCGCTGGTGTCAGCCATTCTGGCTTCAAGCACGCTGGCATATTGTGTCGGATGAAGCAGCAGAAAGGCAGCGCCATAACAGGCTGAGAACGTTGGAGTCGGATGGGTAATACCTCTTTCTGTACCCGCCAGTTTTGAGGTGAAGCCGGAAAGGAAATGGTACTGCATTTGCTCGCGGTTCAGACGCGATACCGGGGGTAATACGCCGAACGCATCAGCCGTCAAAAAGATGATGTGCGCCGGGTGGCCTGCGCGTGAAACCGGACGGACAATATTGTCAATGTGCGAAAGTGGATAGGAGACACGCGTATTTTCCGTTTTACGACCATCAGCGTAGTCCACGCTGCCGTCTTCTCTTACAACAACATTTTCCAGTAATGCTTCGTGACGAATGGCTTTATAAATTTCAGGCTCAGCTTGCTCGCTTAAATTAATCGTTTTTGCATAGCAGCCACCTTCGAAATTGAAGATTCCCTCATCATCCCAACCATGCTCATCATCACCGATAAGCTGACGTTCGGGATCGGTAGATAACGTCGTTTTACCCGTTCCTGACAGACCAAAGAAAAGGGCCACATCGCCATTGACACCTCGGTTGGCAGAACAGTGCATTGATGCAATGCCACGTTGAGGAAGAAGGTAATTCATAACGGAGAAAAGGCCTTTTTTCATTTCTCCGCCGTACCAGGTGCCGCCAATTAACTGGATCTTCTCTGACAGGTTAAAAGCGACAAAGTTTTCGGAGTTGAGGCCCTGAGCCTGCCAGTTTGCATTGGTACATTTGGAACCGTTTATTACCATGAAATCGGGGGTAAACTGCTCAATTTCTTCGGCATCAGGAGTAATAAACATATTTTTTACGAAATGGGCCTGCCAGGCAACTTCGGTAACAAAGCGCACAGCCAGTCGCGTAGCAGCACTCGCCCCGCACCACGCATCAATCACATACAGTTTTTTGCCTGAAAGTTGAGAGGCGACGAGCGATTTGAGTTCTGCCCAGACTTCAGGTGACAGCGGTTTATTGTCATTACGTCCCGTTCCAGAGTTAGCCCACCACAGGCTATCGCGGGTTGTATCATCCAGGACGATATATTTATCTTTAGGCGAGCGTCCGGTGAATTCGCCAGTGTCCACAGCAACTGCACCGGAAGTGGTCATTACTCCGCGCTCGTAGCCCTCCAGTTCTGCTGAAGTCTCATGCTCTACAAGGAGATCATAATCAGGGTTATAAATCACTTCTGCAGTTTCATTTATCCCAACTGACAAAAGTGTTTTTTCAACAGCCTGCTGAATATTCATATAATTTCTGTCCCATATACAGATGACGTCTTACTAAGATTTTTTTAAACAGAAGAATCACGTCCTATCAATCTTTGCCGATCTTCTTGCTACTTGCTCGATTAAGGAGAAATCCGATGATCAGACTATGAGAAACCATAATTCCACGAATAAGCTGAGCCATAAGAGCGACTTCACTTATCGGTTATTCAACGTTTGCGACAGTGCCGGAATTTCACCAAGTCCTGCGCCTTTTACCTTCATGGATAGTTGAATATTGCGATGAAAAACGATGCTGATCGCGGCAAGCAGCGCGGGCAGGGCAAGAATAAAAAAGATGGCTGACTGGCCCGGGAAAGCCCCCATCAACAGACCACCCAGTGATGAGCTGAGGATTGCGCCAATACGACCAATGCCGTGCATCCAGCTTACGCCCGTCGCGCGGATCTCGGTCGGGTAGTATGCAGGCGAGTAAACCTGCAGCCCATTTTGCGCGCCGTTAATGCACATGCCCGTGATAAAAATAATCACACCCAGCGCCACGCCACTCAGTCCAAACAGGCCTTGAGTAATCAGACAGACACAGCCGATTAAATACACCACGCCAATAACCCATTTCGCGCGCAGTTTATCCATCAGCGCACCAACAATGATGCCTCCCACCGGGCCACCTAGCTGGAACAAACCGGCAATAATGGCGGCTTGCTCCAGTGAAATACCGCCGGAACGCATGATGGTTGGCAGCCAGCCATTCAGCAGATAAATGACGAATAGCCCCATAAAATAGGTCAGCCAGAGAATGATGGTGCCGCGCGCAAAGCCGTGACGAAACAACTCTGCAATGGTGCTGTTGCGCTTAATACTGGGAGAGTTAAGGATAAAGGCACTCTCATCAGTGAAATTTCCGCCCATACGGTTCAGCAGCGCGGCAATTTGCGCACGCGGTGCCTTGCGTACCACCAGATTCAGCGCCGATTCCGGTAACAGCCAGGCAATAACCGGCAGCATGATCAGCGGCAGCGCACCACCGAAAATCAGCACGGCAGGCCACTGATAATGAGCCAGTAGCCCGGCGGCGATAAATCCACCCAGCCCCGAACCAATGTTAAAACCGCTGAACATCAACGTGATCATGATCCCTTTACGACGCTCGGGCATGTACTCTGACAATAGAGTCACGCAATTCGGCATCACTGCGCCTAATCCTAATCCGGCAATAAAGCGCAACAGGGCCATTTGTGTGGGCGAAGCAGCATACGCACAGGCCAGGCTGAAAGCGGAGAAGATCAGCACCGACAGTAAAATGACCCGCTTACGGCCATAGCGATCGGACATTGGCCCGGCAATCAGTGCACCCAGAGCCACGCCAAACATTGCCGCACCGAGAATCGGCCCCATTGCTGAGCGGCTGATACCCCAGTGTTCAATCAGCGCCGGGGCAATAAAGCCCATTACGGCAGCGTCATAGCCGTCAAACATAATGATAATCAGGCACAGCACCAGTACGCGCCACTGAAAGGACGAGACGGGCCGCGCATCAATCCACGCTTTCACATTGACAAGGTTATTTGCTGTCATGGGTACGCTCTCTTCTGTGCTACCTGAGGCAGCTGTCGTTGTGGTAAGAGAAAGGGTAACAATCCAGCAACACGTTAAGCGTGGTGAATGATTCTGTCTGTCAAAAAAGGCTTTTAGAGGTATGAGTAAGGTTTATATTGTGATGCGTTTAACACTGTCTAAAAATGCTATAAACAGCGCCAGAGTGCTTTGGGAGCCAGTCCTGACACCGGATATGTTCAGCTAAGATATGAATTTCGTTTAGGCTGTGTCAGATAGCGTCTCATCGATGCAGCTCAACAGGGCTTTTGTCGCAGGTGAGTGCAGCGCACCCTGACGGAAAGTTAAACCAATTTCACGACGCGTATCAGGCAGATTAAGCGTCAGCGGCGTAAGAATGCCGGCGCGTAACTCATACTCAAGCTGATGCGAAGAGACGGCGGCTACCATATCTGAATGAAGCAGCAATCCACGCACTATCGCCAAATCTCCACTTTCCACAACCGGCTGTGGCGCGGGCATGCCTAACGCCTGAAAGGCGCGATCTAACAAATGACGCGCGGGCGTGTTATCACGCGGCAGAATCCATTGCGTCTGTGTCAAATCGTCTGGCGTCAGTGGACGCCCAGCCAGCGGATGCTGCGGTCGCGCCAGTAAAATAAGCTCCTCATCGAATAAAACCTGATTATGAATATCTGGTACGGCATCGTTTTGACGCAGTGCGCCGAGAATGAAATCAATATCGCCAGCACGCATTTCCGTTACCAGCGCGCTAAAGGCACTTTCATTGGTCACCACTTTTATACCGGGGTAGCGCGTTACCAGCTGAGCAATTGCCAGAGGCAACACACTGCTGCGGCACAGCGGCAGTGCACCCACATGCACGGTGCCGGTCAGCACACCCTGGTGTGCCGCGAGATCTTCAGGAATATGCCGTATTTCATTCAGTGCGCGACTGATAAAAGGCGCTATTTCGCGCCCGGCGGGTGTAGGCATCATGCCTTTTGGCGTACGCTGAAACAGCGTTAATCCCGCTCCCTTTTCCAGCACTTTTAATGCTGCACTAACGGCGGGCTGACTGATACCCAATGACGTTGCCACGCTTTGCGTGTGATGAAGGCGGTGCAGCGCCAAAAAGATTTGCAGGCGGCGCAGGTTAAACAGCCAGATCGGTTCTGCTTCTTCGCGCCCACTGTCGCGCTGTTTCAGTTTACTGAGCACCGACGGAATCAAATGTAACTCTTGTACAGCGCGTCTGGCACGCGGCAGAACACACTTTCCCGTTTCTGTCAGCATCATGCCGCTTGCATGACGCTCGAACAGCGGCGTGGCTAAAGTGTGTTCAAGATCACGGATTGAGCGGGTGATTGCCGACTGGGTACGAAATAATTTGTTCGCTGCTTCCGAGACTGTGCCGCGATCTGCAATCATGCAAAATGCGCGTATTTGCATGATTTTTAATTCATTTTCTTCATGAGCCTTTTTCATTTTTTTCGCCGATAGTTTGAGGTCTGAATCACAACATAAATAAAAGTCATATCTGGCGCAATGAAAGGCATTATCCGCGCGTTGACCTGCATGGCAGGATGAAAAAAACAGCAAAACGTAGGATGACATGATGGAAAAGATCGCAAAAAAGAGTGCCTTAGTCGTCAGTGCCCACTCCGCTGATTTCGTCTGGCGTGCAGGTGGCGCGATTGCGTTGCATGCCTCTCAGGGTTACGACGTGCATGTGGTATGCCTTTCCTATGGTGAGCGCGGCGAATCAGCAAAGTTGTGGCGCAAAGGCAATATGACTGAAGCAATCGTGAAGCAGAGTCGACAAGAAGAAGCCGAAGCTGCGGCCAAAATTCTCGGGGCAAGCATTGAATTCTTTGATCTTGGCGATTATCCACTACGTGCAGATAAAGAAACGCTGTTCCGCCTTGCAGACGTGTTCCGTAAAGTCCAACCGCACTTTGTTCTGACTCATTCAGTGAATGACCCTTATAACTACGATCATCCGCTGGCCGCTAACCTGACTCAGGAAGCCCGCATCATTGCGCAGGCCGAAGGTTATCGTCCCGGTGAAACCATTATCGGTGCACCTCCGGTTTACTGCTTTGAGCCACACCAGCCGGAGCAGTGCAACTGGAAACCCGATGTTCTCCTGGATATTACGTCGGTCTGGGATAAAAAATATGCCGCCATCCAGTGCATGGCGGGGCAGGAGCACCTCTGGGAATACTATACGCGCGTAGCATTACAACGTGGTGTACAGGCTAAGCGTAACGTAGGGATCACCTCATCTAAAGTGATTAGCCACGGCGAGGGCTATCAGAGTCTGTTTCCTCGCGTAACGGAGGATTTGTCATGAGTCTGGTGAATAAAAAAGGCGTAGTCGTGAGAAATATTGAGCGCGCCGAGTCCGAGCTGGTCGCACAATTTGCACGCTATGGCGTGGCGACCACGCATGAAGCGCAGGGACGAAGTGGCCTGCTTGATGTTCGTGTGCGCCCGGTTCAGCAAAACCGCACTGTCGCGGGTAGCGCCGTGACCGTGCTGGTCTCACCTGGCGATAACTGGATGTTCCACGTTGCAGTAGAACAGTGTCAGCCGGGCGACATATTACTGGTAGCGCCGACCTCAGATTGCCACGACGGTTTTTTTGGCGATTTGCTGGCAACGTCATTGCAGGCGCGCGGTGTGGTCGCTCTGGTTGGCGATATCGGTATCCGTGACAGCCAGACGCTGCGTGACATGAATTTTCCCGTCTGGTCGCGAGCTATTTATGCGCAGGGTACGGTGAAAGAGACATTAGGCTCGGTAAATGTGCCGGTCGTCTGTGCCGGGCAACTGGTCAGTCCGGGCGACATCGTGGTGGCCGATGATGATGGCGTGGTCATTGTGCCGCGTGAGCAGGCTGAGGCAGTAAGTGCTGCGGCACAAAAACGCGTTGATGCGGAAGAAGGCAAACGTCAGCGTCTCGCCGCCGGTGAGTTGGGTCTGGATATTTATCAGATGCGTCCAGCGTTAGCTGAGAAAGGGCTGCGCTATGTGAATTCCCTTGATGAACTTAAGAAGGGCTGACGATGAAACAGACCTTACTCCCTTGCGTCCTGATGCGTGGCGGCACCTCTAAAGCTGCCTGCTTTCTGGCATCAGATCTGCCCGCAGATAACGCCACGCGCGATAGTGTGCTACTGGCCGTCATGGGTTCACCCGACACGCGTCAGATTGATGGTATCGGCGGAGCCGATCCGTTGACCAGCAAAGTTGCGATTGTTTCAGCCTCAACGCGTCCCGACGCGGATGTTGATTACTTGTTCGCGCAGGTTAACGTGGATAAAGCCGTAGTAGATTACGGGCAAAACTGCGGCAACATTCTCGCTGCGGTCGGGCCGTTCGCAATTGAAAAAGGGCTGGTGGCGGCGCAGGGAGAGGTCACACGGGTACGCATTTTTATGGTGAACACCGGGCAAATCGCAGAAGCATGTATCGCCACGCCTCAGGGAGCTGTGGAGTATGAAGGCGATGCGCAGATTGACGGTGTGCCGGGTTACGCAGCTGAGCAGATACTGAATTTCCAGGATATTGCTGGCTCCAGCTGTGGTGCGTTGCTGCCGACGGGGAATGCACGCGACAGCTTTGACGGAATTGATGTGACCTGTATTGATAATGGCATGCCTGTGGTGCTGGTACGCGCAGTCGATCTGCAACGAAGCGGGCTGGAAACGCGTGAACAGCTGGACAATGACGACGAGTTGAAAGCGCGGCTGGAGTCGATCCGCCTACAGGCTGGCCCACGAATGAACCTTGGCGATGTGGCACAGCGTACGGTGCCAAAAATGACGCTGATTGCCGCCCCGGAACAAGGCGGTGCCCTTACTACACGCACTTTTATTCCGCACCGCTGCCATGCATCCATTGGCGTATTAGGCGCGGTGAGCGTGGCAACCGCCTGTCTGATCCCCGGCTCTGTTACGGAAGGGCTTGCTGAGGTCAGCACTGCCCATGAACAGAGACTGGCTGTTGAACATCCCACTGGCGAGTTCAGCGTAATGCTGACGCGCGATGCGGCGGGCAACGTTATCAATAGCGGACTGATTCGCACTGCACGCCTGCTATTTGAGGGTCGAGTAGCCATTCCGGGAACACTCTGGTCAGGCAACTGAGGAGAACACATGACAGGTATTGCAATTATTGGTTTTGGTGAAGCTGGGCAGGTTTATGCTCAGGATTTATCGGGTGTTGCAAACGTGCGTGTCTGGGACAAAAAGTTTCTCAGCCAGCACGCTGAGCATTTGCGCGGGCTGGCGGGGCAAATCGCCGTTCATCCAGCAGATTCACTGAATGAGGCGCTGGACGGCGCAGATTTAGTGTTATCCCTGGTAACAGCGTCCAGCGCGCTGGACGTCGCAAAACAGGCAGCGCCGCTGCTGCGTACCGGTCAGATTTTTCTGGACTTTAATTCCGTTGCACCGGAAACCAAGCGTGCTGCCGCTGAGGTAATAGCAACAGGGGCAGGAGCGTATCTGGATGTTGCTGTCATGGCGCCGGTGCCGCCAAAGCGGCTTGCTACACCGCTGCTGATTGGCGGGCTTGCAGCACCTGTCGCTGCGGACACGTTAAGTGCGTTGGGTTGCAACGCGCGCGCTGCCAGTGAGCATATTGGTGACGTGTCGGCAATTAAGATGTGTCGCAGCGTAATGATTAAAGGTCTGGAAGGCTTAACCACCGAATGTCTCAGTGCGGCGCGGCAGTATGGTGTAGAAGAAGCCGTTTTAGCCTCTCTGCATGCCAGTTTCCCGTCGCTGGGATGGAACGATCAATTGCCGCATTATCTTATCAGCCGGGTTGCGGAACATGGCGTCAGGCGCGCGGAAGAGATGGGCGAAGTGGTGAAAACCCTGCAGGATGTCGGCGTGACGGGGGTAATGAGCCAGGCAACGCAGCAGGTGCAGGCCGGATTGCCAGCAAGAATGGCGGAGCAGTGCGTACGCTATAGTGATTTAACGCCGTTCATCTGGCAGGAGGCGTTAGATCGTTTGAGGTAATTGATCATGAGAGCGCCTACAAGCTACTGAGTCATTGCTTAAAACCAAACCTCAGATTTTTATTGCAGAGAAGATGAATAAAAGCCGCTTCATTCATTAACTATTCTTCTATCTGCTCATGCGCTAAAGGCCATAACAGCCGATCTCGTGCGGTACTGAGCGTGACGATAGCCGGTTTATAGATTGCAAACGGCTCTGTCAGCGGGCAGGCCAGATATTTTCCCTGTTGGCTGGGCACATATTCTGATCGCGGTATAATTGCCGCGCCATCAAAGCCCTGCTCCATCATGTCCAGAATCAGCTTTGGTTCTGAGACCTTGATGCTGATATTCACCTGCGACATGGTATCGAATAGCTTACTACGTAATATTTCATAGGTTCCTTCACCACCAATCCGGTGTAGCAGGATCAGCGGGATACCGCTTAAGTCAGCAAACTGCAGTGTTTTACCTGCAAGCATCGCTGTGTAGTGTGATGAGATTACCGCCACGCTGTCTATCGGTGCCAGCTCACGAATATCCCATGAATGAGACTGGCCGGGTATCTGCATTAGCGCGATATCCAGAGTATGTTCGAGCAACATTGCTTCGAGATGACTGGAATCTGAAACCACAACGTTGATATCCCATTCTGGGCGGTTGCGATAATAATCCAGCAACACAGGGTTAAAATAACGCAGATAAAGGTAAGAAAGGCCAATATTCACGACACGTTTTTTACGCGTGGCGATAGTAATGGTCTGCCGCTTAAGGCTGTTTATTTTGCTGAGAATGTCGCAGGATTGGCGGTAAAGAAAGGTGCCGGCTTCAGTCAGCACCATTTTACGTGGCGTGCGGGTAAACAGCGGAGAGCCTATTTCTTCCTCAAGTTCCTGCAGCCTTTTACCCAAGGGCGGCTGTGCAATATTAAGCACCCGGGCCGCTTTGCTGATCGAGCCTTGCTCAGCAATAGTGCAAAAGTACTGTAGTCGTTTCAAATCCATATTTTTTCCGCCATAGACTTACCCGTCATTACTGTAAACTCAGTGAATGAAGTACGTCCAGAGATAGCTGACCGGCATTACCAGTGCCAGCGCAGGCAGCATATTCGCGACTGGAAAAGATTTAATACCTGCGATGCGAAAACCGGCCGCCAGCATGACGAATCCGCCCGCTGCCGTAAAATCATTCATCATCGGTGCACTGGTATGCGGCATAATAAGCACTGCACTCGATGCCAGCAGTAGTTGCACGATAAGCTGCGGAATTGCGATTACCGCCACTGCATAACCGAGAACAGTAGCAAAAATGGCGGCGGTAAAAATATCCATGATCGATTTTACTAACAGAATATTGGCATCATGCGTCATGCCTTCCGTCATTGCGCCAATTACGCCTGTACCGCTGGCACAAAACAGTACCAGAATGGCAACGTAGCGTTCAGTGAAAGCGGCAGGATCCAGACCGGTATCCTGCTTCTGAAAGCGTGAAACCAGGCCTTTAGCCAAGTTGCCCAGGCGACCAATTTTCGTTTCCAGAAAAACGCTTTCACCCAGTGCTGCGCCAAGGATCAGTGCCAGAATAACTGCCGGCAAGCTGTGGATCTTGCCGATCAGTACAATGCCTAAGCCCATTGATGCCAAGCCAAACGTCATCGGAAGCGCCACCCGCAAACGCTCCGGCACCTTGTTACCCAAAAACGCGCCGGCTAAACCACCTACAAGTACCGCGCTGCCGTTAACAAAAGGTCCTACGACCATGACTTTCCCCTTAGCAATCGTTGCGTTGTTCACCCCAGCGCTTCAGATTGCCCACATCTAAATCAAACAGATCGAGGGCACGCGCCACGCTGTGATGAACCATGTCATCCACGGATTGCGGCTGCTGATAAAAAGCAGGCACCGGCGGATAAATAATTCCGCCCATCTCAGTGACGTACTGCATGTTGCGAAGATGCGTCATATTGAGCGGAGTTTCACGTACCATCAGTACCAGCCGACGGCGTTCTTTCAAAATGACATCTGCTGCACGGGTCAACAGGTTACTGGTCAGGCCCTGCGCGATTGATGCAAGTGAGTTCATCGAGCAGGGCGCAACCAGCATACCGAGTGTTTTAAACGATCCACTTGAAATGGAAGCACCTAAGTTGCTGATGCTGTGTACCTCATCTGCCAGTTCAGTAATATCCTGCCGCTGCCAGTTTGTTTCCATTGCACGCGTGACTTCTGCACCTTTGGACACCACAAGATGCACCTCGATATCCTGATCGCGCAGCAGTTGCAGCGCCTTCATACCATACTGAAAACCTGACGCGCCGCTTATGCCGACGATAATGCGCCTTCTGCTCACACCTCACCTCACTTATTCAAAATCGGGTAAAAAACGTTTCACATCGACATCTTTAAATTTTGATCGCTCAAAACTGGCTTTCATGTGCCAGGGTACGGTGCAGTCAAAAATAGTCTTACAGGTCATTCCCTGTTGCAGAATAGATGGACTGTATAGCGGTTCCTGCGAGGGATCGAGTGGATGGCAACGAACACCTGGAATAGTTAGTGTGTCGACATCACCCTGATAACGGGTCTGCATTGCCCACAGAATGTCATCGGTGTCGAAGATATCAACATCTTCATCCACCAGAATTACATGCTTGAGTTCAGAGAAAGCGGCGAAGGCAATTAAAGCCGCCTGGCGCTGGCGACCTTCATCAACTGGTGAAGCTTTCTTAAACTGAATCACTGCCAGCAGCTTGCCGCCGCCTGATGTGTGTGCATTGACGTTCAGTACGCGGCCCGGCATAGCGCGATCAAGCATGTCTAGAATACTGGCTTCGGTGGGGATGCCCGCCATGCTGACATGTTCACCGCTCGGGCCTAGCGTGGTTTGCAGAATAGGGTGTTTACGGTGAGTTACCGCTCTTACTTTGATAACAGGTAAAGCCTCTTTTGCTTCGCCGGTATAACCCGGAAATTCAGGCATTGCTTTACCGGTATTGGTGTTCTGGTCTTCCCGCACCCTTACATTTGGCAACAGCACACCCTCGATAACAATTTCAGCGTGGGCGATGGCACGTTCGTCAATCGATACGCATTGCGCTAGCTCTACCGGTTGGCCGCGTAGCGCACCGGCAATGCTCAGCTCGTTAAAACCAAGCGGCGTGGTGGGCGGTTCAAAGCAGGCAGCAATTTCAATGGCTGGATCGACGCCGATACTGATAGAAATCGGCAATGGCTGGCCCATTTTCTCAGCCTTTTCACGAAAGGCGTCAATATGTCGGCCCGGCGTCAGCCACATTGAAAGTTCATCACGACTTTGAATACACAGGCGGTGAATAGTTATATCAGATTCGTGCGTTTCAGGATCGGAGGCGTAGCACATGCCCATGGTAAAATAAGGACCAGCGTCTTCCTCTGTATTAGTCGGCGCCGGCAGCAAGGTGCGCAGGTCGAAATCAGGATTTTCAGCGTAGTGCACAACCTCCTGGCAAACGGGTTTTTCACTGATAACAACCGGAGCGACGGCGTGATGAACCGAGTCGCGTAACAAAAAACCCAGTTTTTCTGGCGGGCAGTCGAGCAGGTGACCAACGCGTTCGCGAGTTGACATCAGACCGGTCACTACACGTACTTCAGGAAACCCCTTAATCTTGTTAAACATCATGGCCGGACCTTTGCGGGTAGGGCGCTTGCAAGTGCCGCCTGCACCAACGTAGCGATAAACGCCAGACAGTTCCGCGTGCGGATCAACTTCAGCATTCGTACTGACAAACTCGCCTTTAATGGACTGCAATAATTCTATAGCCGAACGTAAATCGTGTTTTGGTTGTGAGTTGTGCTCTGACATGTTCTTCTCCTGTGAGCGGTTACGATGGAAAAAAACATAGCGCCGTAAAACATATGATAAAACTACCGTTTATATTTAGCATCCAAACTTTTTTGGTATAGCTAAATAAAATCAACGTTAGTGAGACTCATTTTTAAAATAAGTTACACTGTAAGTTAACATTATGTGAACAAACCACGGTTGATAATATTTAGCAATAGTTTTATTACATGATTGAATGAGTGTTAATGACTATTAATGGATTATCAAGAAGAGATTACTTTTGATAAGAAGTGATTTCTGAATTGAATTTAAATTGCCTATAAAAAAGCGGGCAAAGCCCGCCAGAATATTCGGTTACTTTGTTTAATCACTACTGTTACTAGCATGAGCCGGATACACGATTAGCTTAATGAAATCTACGAGGAAATTAACTAAGCTTAATATCCTTCTTTTGGCAAAACATATTAACCAAGCATTACGCCGCCATCGACTGCGATTTGCTGACCGGTAATAAAATCATTCTTCATTAAAAACAGGTAAGCATCAGCCAGCTCATCCAGCTCAGCAGTGCGGCCGAGCGGAATAATGTCGGCAAAATGCTGACGCGTCTGTTCCACCTGTTCAACAGGCTGATGACGCCAGAAAGGGGTAACTGTCCAGGTCGGCGCGACACAATTGACACGACAGCGGGGCGCTATTTCCGCCGCCAAACCCTGTGTCAGAGACACGATGCCCTGATTGCCAACATAGCTGGCACATGCATGTTGTGCACGACCACCCGTACCGGCAGTAAAGGTAAGTGAACCGCCATCACTCACTTTTTCTGATGCCAGCTTTCCAATCAATACGTTAGTAAGAAATTTTGAATGCATCACCTGCTCAATGAGTGCCATATCGGCATTCAGAAAGCCGCCCCCCATTGCGTCCCCAACCATTGATACAAGATGATCAAAAGGCTCGATAAGCGGGAATAAATGACGTAATGCCATGTGGTCATGAGCATCTATGGCCAGCGTAGCGCGTATGCGGGCGCCCTGATTTTGCAGGAGGTTTTTCGCCTCGCCCAGACGATCGCTGTTGCGACCGATTAGAGTAATTTCAGCGCCCTGCATTGAGGCTTTCTGCGCTACGCTAAAACCTATGCCTGAGCTGCCGCCAATAACAACCAGATGTTTATCCTTTAACGTTGCCATGTGCTTTTCCTCACTCCGCTGAGAGTGCCGCCGCCGCCAGATCGGCCAGCAACGAATCATTCGCGCCATGCGCCCCGCTGACGCCAACTGCGCCTACCACTTCACCGTTGAGCCATAAAGGTACGCCGCCTTCCAGTGGCGTCACGCCCGGTGTGGCGAGAAAGCTGGGCATTCCGCCATTAATAAAGCTTTCGAATTCTTTTGAGGGGGACTGCAACAGGGCTGCGGTACGTGCTTTACCCTGTGCCACGTTCGGGCTGATGCCAATCGCGGCATCAGTTCTGTCCAGAGTAATCAACTCACCCGCGCGATCCACCACTGCGACGCTGATGTGGAAACCACGCTGTTCAGCTTCCTGCAATGCAGCACAGACTACTTTGCGTGCACCGGCGAGAGAAACGGAAGAGAAACGGAGCGTTAAAGTGTGTTGTGCAGATTCAGATTTTGTGCCCATAAGCTTGCCTCAGGCCGGACGATAAAACGGCCATACAGTGTATTAAAATTAATGGAAATCATTCTCATTAAAGCAGTTACAACATAGCTATGATATATCTTGTGTGCAATCACTAAAAATGCGGTTGAGACAGGTAAAACATATTTCCTTACACTGCTTATCCAAATGCTGACTTTCTCCACGAAAAGATTTCGCAGTGAAAATATGTAATGAATTTATACTTGCCACACACGGTATCACCTCAGGGAACTCTATGAAGAACAAGCTTTATTACGGTCTGCAGTTGCTGTCACTGCTGGCCGTTTTTTTAATATTGCCGGAAGCACATGCAGCCAATTTGGCAATGATGAAACCCGCGGTCAGCTGTGACAGCCTGAAATCTACTGACCTGACAGAGATCGGTGGTAAAGGCAGTCAGATTAACAGCACCTCGGTTATCAAACTGAACAATGCTCAGTGGTGCAAAGTAGAAGGCACGCTGGCTCCGGAAATTAGTTTTCGTCTTTTATTACCCGCAGACAGCTGGAATCAGCGATATATGCAGGTAGGCTGTGGCGGCTTATGTGGCTCCATTACGCTGCAGCCCGGCGCAGCGGCAGGATGCGCACCGCTCAACAGTAACGGCTTTGCTGTGGCGGCGACAAATATGGGGCATCGTGAAGAGGAAGCGGACTGGGGAAATGACAGCCAGAAACGCAGCGATTTTGCCTGGCGGGGACAACATTTAACTGCGCTGGCCGCTAAAAAACTCATCGCCGCGTTCTATCAAAAACCGGCAGCATTTGCTTACTTCAACGGCTGCTCCGACGGTGGGCGCGAAGCGCTGATGGAAGCACAGCGTTTCCCGCACGATTTTAACGGCATCATTGCGGGTGCGGCAGCCATGAATTTCCAGGTTCAGAACGCGATGTATCATGCCTGGCAGGTAGTCAGTAACCGGGACAAAGACGGCAACGCACTACTGACGTCAAAAGACCTTCCGTTGATACATCAGGCTGTGCTGAATCAGTGTGATGCGCTCGACGGACAGAAAGATGGCCTGATTGCCGCGCCGGAAGCCTGTCATCCCAACCTGGATGTGCTTCGCTGCAAAGCGGGTCAGCAGGACGGTAAATGCTTGAGCAACGTACAACTCACCGCGCTGAAGAAACTCTACGACGGGCCACGCGATGCAAAAACCGGTCGTAAATTGATTGTCGGCGGGCCGCAGTATGGCTCTGAACTTGCCTGGCAGGGCGTGTTTATTCCTGAAGAAAAGAGCCAGCCAGTGATGAGCTCAATGATTTCGCTCTCTTCGCTGCGTTACGTTAATTTTGTCACTAATCCGGCACCGTCCTTTACACTTAATGAGCTGAAATTCGATCAGAAAACTTTCGATGAGCTCAGTAAGTTGCACAGCCTCTATGATGCTACCAATCCTGATTTGCGCGCGTTCGCTAAGGCAGGCGGCAAGCTGATCATCTGGCACGGCTGGGCCGATCCGCATATTTCTCCTCTCAACTCAATTGCGTACCACAATGCGCTGGGCAAAGAGATGGGCGCATCACAGCGCCAAGCCTTTGAACGTCTGTATTTGCTGCCCGGTGTTTACCATTGTTCGAATGGAGAAGGTCCGAGTCTGGTCGATTTCCTGACGCCCGTGATGAACTGGGTGGAAAAGGGCCAGGCACCTGACGCTGTCACTACCTGGCAGGCCTCACCGCAGCAGAAAAACAGCTTTGGTCAGCCTGTCGGCGCGGGTGGTAAGCTGCCTTTGAAAGCCGGCCCGATGCAGGGAGGAAAACCTCCAGTGATGGAACGTCCGGATATGAAACTGGAAACCATCCCGTCTAACGCAGCATCGCGTCCTGTTTATCCTTATCCGCAATATGCGGTGTGGAACGGCAAAGATGATGTAATGCAGGCGGCGTCCTATGTGCCGAAAACGTTACCTGTAATCAACGAGCGTTACGACTGGGCAGGATCGCATTTTTATCAGCCTTATCAATTTAGTCATTAAAATCAGTAAAAATGGAAATGTAAAAAGCGTCGCGATTGCGATGCTTTTTATTTTAGTGAATTAAAGCTTCGTGGGTTTCTATTAACACAGAATGTTTTTAATTTTTTTAAATTAATGTCTTTATAAAAAACCTGGCTATAAAAAAGTTTGACTCCTTCTAAGTAGTCTTTATTAGGATGAGAAAAGAGGGTATCCATAGCAAGTGAATAGTCGTGTTGATTTTTTATAAATAAAAGTCATAGCTGCATAAAAATTAGTGATTGGCTTTTTTTTAAGCTTTAATAATAGATTGAGTGTAGTTTTTGATATTGTAATTTTACCGCGGCAGCGATCACAAAAATCTGTGAAATTGCTGTTATTAATCCTTGTTTGAACCTATTTCTGTATGTCGTTAAACGATAATGATGAGCGTTACCTGAAAAGGTAGCGAGCTATTTTTTTGTAGCCAACGGCGGGTGGAAAATGAAAACAGGATGGTACGGTGAACTCACCAGAAATGAAAAGAAAACCTGGTGGGCCTGTCTGGGCGGGTTTACTCTCGACTCGATGGATAGCACTATTTATTCGTTAGTCATGCCAATATTATTAAGTCTGGCAATACTGACTAAATCCGAAGCTGGAATATTAGGATCGGCATCCTTAATAGGTAGTGCTTTGGGGGGCTGGAGCGCTGGCATGCTGGCCGATCGCTGGGGGCGTATTCGCGTCATGCAGTTAACGGTTTTATGGGTGGCCTGCTTTACAGCACTGACTGCACTGTGTGGCGAGTTCTGGCAGTTTCTGATCGTACGTTTTTTACAGGGCCTTGGCTACGGCGGCGAAGTTGTCGTTGGTGGCGTGTTAATCAGCGAAGTGATCCGTGCGAGTTATCGTGGTCGTGTTGGAGCATCAATTCAGAGCGGATACGCACTGGGTTATGCCATTTCATTGGCCGTACTGCCAGTGTTACTGAGTTTTTTCCCGCAGGAAATTGCCTGGAAATTATTTTTCCTTATCGGCATTGTTCCCGCTGTTCTGGTGTGGTTTATTCGTCGCTTAGTGCCGGAGTCACCCGTTTTTTCGAATACGACGCAAAATAAACAACCTAAAAAGATAACCGAGATCTTTCAGGCAAAGCACCGGCGTATTACCGTGACCGCAACTTTATTGGCCAGCGGAATATTTGGTGGTGCTTATATAATGATTACCTGGTTGCCAACCTATCTGCGTATGGAACTGGGATTGCCGGTAGTATCAATGTCAGGCTATTTAGCGATAAATATTTTGGGTTCGCTGATAGGCCCCTTTCTCTATGGCCGCTTAAGCGATAAGTTTGGTAGATGGAAAACCATTATTCTGTTTCTGTTGTGTCAAATGATTGTTGTCAGTATTTATATGTTTGCTAACGTCAGTCTGAATATGACGCTTGGATTGGGCTTTTTTCTCGGGGCATTACAGGGCGGTTTAGCTTCAGGTTTAACCCCCGCCTTTTCTGAATTATATCCTACACACATTCGCGGTAGTGGGGCAGGATTTTGCGCCAGTTTTGGACGCGGCTTCGGTTCGCTAATGCCTGCCCTGGTAGGTATTGTCTCGAGTCAGGTTCATTTAGGATATGCAATGGGAAGTCTGGCGATTGCTTCTTATTGTATAGGGATCGTTGCCGCTCTGTGCCTTCCAAATGCAACGGGCGTTAATCTCGCAGAAGTTAAATAAAGCGAATCCTTTTTAATTCTCGTCAGGGAAACATTTTTAGTGTGGGTGCGGCTTATACAGCGCACCACCTGTAAACTGACAGGCGCGGTCGGTGATGTTGAGACGCAACGATCAGTTGCGTGATAAGCCGGGGAACCGCAGCGCCTATTGCACGTTAATCTGTTTCGGTTATGTAAAATTCCTTTCGACTGCCCCGTGTGATCATGCAATCTGTCTGCTTATATAAACGTGGGGTTGCCGCTTCTTTACCCAGCCTGTCGTGTTACCGCTGTCACATTATAAAAGAAACTCATACCTGCAAAGGTAAAACCAACTCTCTTGTTGGGTGAAAGGCGGATAACTTACCTCTTAATTAAACAGAGAACATTGGTACGCCTACACAAGAAAGGAGGTCCTTATGACAAATCAAATGACGGAGCCCTGTCATGATATTGCCCATCTGGCACATGTCGAGATTTACACTGACAAATTTGAAGAGAGCCTTAATTTCTTCGTCAATGTCTATGGCCTTACCGTCTCGGCGCAGGATGAAAAGCATGCATGGCTGCGTGCTTGGGATGACTATGAATTTCATACCCTGAAGCTGACGCGTCATCATACGACTGGAGTAGGGCACATTGCTTATCGTGCCAGCTCGGAAGCAGCGCTGATGCGACGTGTGGCCGTAATTGAAGCCAGCGATTATGAAATAATTGGCTGGGTGAATGATGATCAGGGACACGGTCGCGCCTTCCGCTTTGCCGATCCTTTCGGTCATGTTTTTGAAATTTATTATGAAACCGTACGCTATCAGGCTGAAGTAGGTGAGACCCCGTCACTGAAAAATCTTGCGCAGCGTTACCATGGACGTGGTGCTTGTCCTCGCCGCCTCGATCATCTTAATTTGCTTGCAGCGGACGTAAGTGAGTTTAAACGCTTTATGGAAACCTGCCTCGGCTCGCGGGTTACCGAGATGATTCAGCTTGATAATGGCCGGATTGGTGGCTGCTGGTTCACGATCAATAATAAAACCTACGATCTGGCATGCACGGAAGAGCATGGCGGCGGCAGAGGACGTCTGCACCACGTGACTTATGCCACAGACACCCGAGAGGATATACTACGCGCTGCCGATATCTTTCTCGAAAACGGCGTGCATATTGAGACGGGCCCGCATAAGCATGCGATTCAGGGGACCTTTTTCCTTTACGTCTGGGAGCCGGCGGGAAATCGCGTAGAGCTGGCAAACTCCGGCGCTCGCCTGATACTCGCCCCGGACTGGCAGACTGTGGTATGGACAGAGACCGAGCGTAAAAAAGGACAAGCGTGGGGATTAAAGACTATTGAGACCTTCCATACGCACGGCACACCGCCGACACCAAAGGATCCATAAGAATGAGTTTTGCATTTGTTAGAGGCTGGCATAATAAAGGGGAATAGCACTTGCTGGCCCATTGCTTAGCATTCAAGTTTTAACCTGATCTTCTGCCTGAACAGGCAGAATTTCTTCGCAATGTTTTACGTGTAATCCCTGCAATCGGCGTTTTGCGCCAAGCCCTTAGCTATTTAATATAAAACTTTAGCGCAGATCAGCGTAGTCATAAATGCTGATCTTTTGACCGGTGACGCACGTTTTTTTATTCATTAGGTTGAGCCAGATACGATATTTTTCGTACTGTTACTTCAGCAGCTTCTACAGCATGCGCAGCTCCTGCCAGGCAAAGGTATCCTCCAGCTCCGTCGGCGTTTCACTGACCGGACGGTGCAGGTTTTTCGGGTGTTTTGCTGTTCTGGCGAAGTGACGGTTGAAGCCGGCAATAAAGTTTTCCAGCCAAGCGTTAGCGGCATTAATGTCGCTGATGTTTTCTAACCGCATCACCAAAAGCGATATAATTAAACGGTGACTACCATTCAGGCGCGAATAACCTTCATTACGTTAAATGAAACGCCCTTTCAAATACACTTCTTTTACGTTCTCCATTTTTTATCCATAAATTAAACTTTCTGCACATGTCACCGCAGTTTTCTGTCGTTGAATGTAACCAATTGCGTTTAAATGTATCTTTATGATTCATCCTTCTGATAAATGCGAATGATTATGATAATTATTACGGCGCAATTTTTTGCCGATAAAAATAACCTGGTATAATCATATGTCTTATTTTTTTAATGCACGGAAAACTGCCTTGTCTTTACTGGTAGGCAGCATAATTCATAGCGGATATTCTCTGGCTTCGAATTCAGAATCTTCAGTACCGTTATTACGGAATGCCGAAGAAATAAACAATGCTTCATTGCCAAATAAAGCCAGAACGAAAAGTAACTCAGAAGATGTCACTGAAAAGAAGGCTACAAATGCTGACGTTATGGTTGTTACGGCAAAGCCGGAAGAGAAGCTGAAACAACAGCCTGGCGCTTCTCTGATTACACAAAAAGATATTGAACGTGACCCACCCGTAAATGATTTATCAGAAATTATTCGTAAAATGCCGGGCGTGAATTTAACCGGCAACAGTGCAACCGGTAGCCGCGGAAATAACCGCCAAATTGATATCCGGGGAATGGGGCCTGAAAATACGCTTATATTGATTGACGGTGTGCCGGTTTCATCGAGAAGCTCAGTTCGTTATAGCCGGACGGGTGAACGCGATACCCGTGGCGACAGTAACTGGGTGCCGCCAGAGATGGTTGATCATATTGATGTTTTACGTGGCCCAGCCGCTGCGCATTATGGTTCAGGCGCAATGGGTGGCGTCGTCAATATTGTTACTATACGCCCAACCAATGACTGGCATGGTTCTCTGTCACTCTTTACCAATCAGCCCGAAGATAAAGATGAAGGCGCAACGAAGCGCATGAATTTCAGCTTAAGCGGCCCGCTTGTTGATGATGTTTTAACCCTGCGTCTGTTTGGGAATATCAATAAAACTGACGCAGATGCATATGATATCAATAACAGCGAAAATGGCTCTTACGCAGCCGGCAGGGAAGGAGTACGTAACCGCGATATTAATACCCAGCTTCAGTGGAAAATTAATCCGCAACAGTATCTTGATTTTAATTATGCCTATAGCCGACAAGGCAATATTTATGCCGGTGACACGCAGTACAGTAACAGTAATTTAAGCACGCTTGTCCCTGATTTATATGGTTCAGAAACCAACCGTATGTATCGTCAGGCCTATAGCATAATACATAACGGCATTTGGGACTGGGGCCAGTCTAAGCTGACGATGAGCTATGAGGATACGCACAATACCCGTCTGGCAGAAGGTTCAACCGGTAAAGTCGAAGGTATGATTAGCAGCGATACCTACAATACCAGCCGTTACAAAACCTGGCGGATTAATAACGAATTCACTATTCCTTTTACGCTGTGGGTAGACAATACCCTAACGCTGGGTGCTGAGTGGAACAAAGAACAACTCAATGATCCCGCGTCAATGCAGGAAACTGACGCCACAGGGCTCGACATTAACGGTATTTCCGGCGATCCCTCGCAGCGAGCCAGTAAAAACAGTCAGGAACTCAGTGCTGTTTACCTGGAAGATACGATTGATGCTTTTGACGGTACGACTCTCATCCCTGGCGTGCGGTTTGATTACAGCGATCGCTTTGGCAGTAACTGGAGCCCAAGCCTGAACCTGCAGCATGCGTTAGGCGACAATGTTACGTTCAAAGCCGGTATCGCACGCGTTTTCAAAGCGCCGAATCTCTATCAGTCCAGTGAAGGTTATCTGCTGGCAAGCAGCGGTAATGGCTGTAACATTGGTGGCAGCACCGGTTGTTATCTGATGGGTAACAGCGATCTCAAACCTGAAATCAGCATTAACAAAGAAATCGGTCTGCAATGGAACGACGAAGGCTACAGTGCGGGGCTTACCTACTTCCGCAATGATTATCAGAATAAAATCGTCGCGGATAACGGTAATTCTCTGGGCACCGTTGAGGTGGCAAACGCGCGTTACTCATCCACGTATGATATCTATCAGTGGCAGAACGGGGGCAAGGCTCTCACTCAGGGAATGGAAGCGAACCTGACTATCCCTGTGGTAGAAGACACCCTGAACTGGCGAACCAATGCGACCTACATGTTTACCTCCAAATATAAAGAGACAGGTAATCCTCTGTCTCTGATCCCGAAATATACCGTAAACAGCTGGCTGGAATGGCAGATGACAGATGCCTTGTCGACTACCCTCAGCTGGACTATGTATGGCCGCCAGCATCCACGTACCACAGCCGAAATTCGTAAGGAAGCCAGCGGGCTGGCGGAAAACGAAGTGGGTGCCTATGCCATCTGGGGCGTAGGAGCAAACTATCAGTTTAATAAAAACCTTCGTTTCACTGCTGGTATCAGTAACTTACTTGATAAACGTATTTATCGGGAAAATGAGGGTGCCTCTACCTATAACGAACCTGGTCGCGCTTACTATGCGGGCGTAACCACGTCATTCTGATAGAAAGTCCCGAATGAGCAAAATGTGCTGTAATTAAGTACAAACATCAAAGCTGGTCATTTTATATGGTCAGCTTTTAATTCCTCCCCCCTCTTCTAAAAGCAATTAATTATCTTCTAAATCAGCAGCTTTCTAACTACAGCGGCAAATTTTTGGCTGTTGATTTACTGTTTTCTCATCCCTGATGTATCAAAAATCCTCTTGCATCTTATTATCGTAAGATATACAAAGATGAATATCTTACGATACAGTCTTAAGACACATTTAATCAGGAGAGACCTATGTTTAGAGATATGTTTAATGAACGCCGTGGCGGCTGTGGTCGAAAACACGCGCACCGCAATGAATTTGCTGATCAGGTTGAAAGCCGTACAGAGAAGCCAGAAACAAGCGTTAACCAGTGGCATCAGGCGATGCGCGGTGAACGTCATCGGGGACGTTTTGCCGGTCCGCATGGCGGACGTGACGGGGGTCATCGCGGGCATCGTCGTGGTGGTGGTGATTCCGGTCATCGCGATCGTCCCTCTTTCCTTCGTGGCAGGAAATTTGGTGCGGATGAGTTACAGATTTTATTACTGACGTTGTTGAAAGAGCAGGCCAGCTACGGCTATGAGCTGATCAAAACTCTGTCAGAAAAAAGCGGCGGTTTTTATAAACCAAGCCCGGGCGTGATTTATCCAGCCCTGACTTACCTTGAAGATGTGGGCCATGTCACTGTGCATCAGGAAGGTAACCGCAAACGCTATGCGATCAATGAGCAGGGAGAAAGCTGGCTGACCGACAATCAGGCAATGGCGGATGCGTTGCTTGCTAAACTGGCGTTGTTCGCTCAGCAGAGCGAAACCGTGAATCAGGCAATGTCTGAGCAGCGTCAGCCGTTTGAATCGTCATTAATGCAGGCGCTTCATGAACTACGAAGCCAGTTACATAGCTATCATGGCAGTGATGAAGAGACGCAGCGACAGGTTGCCGCCATTTTGCAACAAACGCTTGCACAGCTTAAATCTGTAGAATCTTAATTTGTATCAAGCTCGCACTAACGCATTATAAAATAATAACTTTCCTCCACATGCTGATCCTGCCAGTACGGACAGCATCATAAAAAAGGTATTGAGTGATCCCTCACTTAATACCTTTTTCGCTTTGCTGAGCGCTGCAACTTCAACGTTTTTTAACCTTCATCCTGAATTGTGCGCTTGATCTCCAATTCATCGCAAACAATGAGATATATCTATTAATACGATATATCTAAATTATCGCTTCCTCGTTACTGAAGTCAGTCGTAGTGGCGGGGGCAAAAGCGGGCCGGTTATGTCATTGCTGGCTCACATAACAATACTGACAATCGCTTCGTCTGAAAGAGAGAACATGCCCATGCCACAGATTGATGAGTTGGTTTTGGAACCCCCCTTTAATGTAACGCGTGCCAGCCACGTCGTGCTTAACGTCCGCGACCTTAATGCCAGCCGGCATTTCTATACCGAGCTGGTCGGGCTAGTGGTGAGTGATGAAGATGATTCGGCTGTCTATTTACGCGGCCTCGAAGAGCGCGGGCACCACAGTTTAGTGCTGCGTAAATCATCTGAAGCGACATGTGTATGTATCGGAATGCGCGTACGTAATGAAGACGATATCTATAAAGCACAGGACTATTTTGCCGAACAGGGCAAAACGGCGACGCTGGCTGATGTGCCTTATCAGGGGCTCACGCTGCGCGTCAGAGACAATGTGGGTGTGCCACTCGAATTTTGCGCATCAATGGAACCGCGTGAACGGATGCTGAAACAGTATCAGCATTATCGCGGGGCCAGCGCGCAGCGACTTGATCACTATCAGCTGCAGGTCAGCGATGTTCGCCAGACGTGGGGCTTTTATCAGGCTCTCGGATTTCGCGTCAGTGAATATACCTATTCGAATATTAGTGAGATGCAACATTTATGGGGCGTCTGGCTGCAACGGAAAGGCAATCCGCACGATATCGTCTTCACCCAAGGTCCAGGCCCGCGCCTGCATCACTTTGCTTATACCCTGCCGGATTCCAACGACATGATCCGCGCCTGTGATGTTGCCGGTGCGTTAGGTTATGCGCCCAGCCTGGAGCGTGGCCCTGGCCGGCACGGTATCAGTGGTGCACTGTTTACTTATTTCCGCGATCCTGACGGGCATCGCATCGAATTGTTCAATACGCATTATCAGCACATCGATCTGGAACCCGCACTCGGCTGGGATTTAGCTGATCCTAAACGCGCCGATCAGTGGGGACTTCCCGCCCAGAACAAGTGGTTTACCGAAGCCACGTCCTTTACTGACAGTGTTCTCACTCAACCGGAAATCCGTGTCGATCCTCCTACGCTGGAACGTTTTCTTGCCTTGGCTAACGATGGTTAACCGTTCTGCAGTAACGCTGTAATACGCGTGGCGCAAAGCCCGCTATCCCTCTGTTTCTGCATCAGCAGACTGTGATATCAGCTTTAGGGAGACAGGATCGTGAGTACATTCATTCAAAATCCACTCGTCAGAATTCTCGTTGCCTACGCCCTCGGCGTAATGGCTGCAATGACCGTTAGCGAAGCCGTAACTGAATTAGGTTCTATTGCTAAAGAGTTTCACGTATTCGACCACAGCCAGATGGGCCTCATTATGTCCCTGCCTTCGCTGATGGTTGCGTTAGGTGCACTGTTGGCCGGATACATTGTTGATCGTGCCGGGGACCGTATTGTTCTGTTAGTCGGTGCCGTCGTTATTGTCATTGGTGATGTTTGTGTCGTTGCCGCCCCCACATTCAACTTACTTTTAGCCGGGCGAATCGTGACAGGCATAGGTTACGTCATGACGGCCGTTGCCGCTGTAACGCTGTTAATTCGTATTACGACCGGCAAACAACGCAATATGGCGATGGCATTATGGTCAACCTTTGTTCCCGCCAGTTTTCTGCTGCCCTTTCTCTCTGCCGGTCTTGCGGACCACTTCAGTAACTGGCGCGCTGCGTTTATTGCGCATTCGCTACTGACGCTGCTGCTGGCATTCATCGCCATGATTAGCCTGCCGCGTCGGAGTGCAGAAGAGAAAGCGCAGTTTTCACGCACGCGTGGTCTGCGCGCTGTTCTGAGAAGCCCACTGATCTATCTGCTCGGTATTTCATTTGGTGCCGACGCCTTTTTGCAAACCGGCATTATTTCCACACTTGCGCCCTATTTATCGAAACGCTACAGCGTACCGCTGGTGGAAGTGGCGCACTGGAATGTGGTGGCGATGATATGTAACGGCATTGGCTGCCTGATGGTAGGCGCAATGCTTAACCGGGGAGTAAAGGCCGCCGCGATTGGATTCGTTGGGCTTATCCTTACCGGCATTCCAGCCCTCGCAATTTACATGTTGCCACTCGGTTTCATGCTCTCGGTGGGCGCGTCATGGCTGTTTATGTTTGGCAGCGGCCTGCTGGTGGGCATGTGGGCAATGGCACCGGTCGTCGCGCCAGCACGTGAAAGCATTGGCGCCACCAGCGGCTTGATCACACAACTGACGCTGGTTGGCGTGTTCTTGGGTCCTCCACTGTTTATCGCGGCACAACACAGTGGAAGCATGCAGTCGCTGGCAGTGTTGGTTATCGGTGGGCTGGTTGTTTGTCTGGCAGGCGTACCGATCTGGCTGCGCGATGTTAATCATCAGCCCGGACGCGACGCCCATGCTGGAGACCGTAGCACCCTGAAAAGCCATATCTGAATTTCCTGAACGCTGAGCTTAAAAATTCATAAACAAGAGGACGTCACTATGTTGGATATCGTCATCATCGGTGCGGGCCCGGCTGGCCTTGCCGCTGCCCTGCGCCTGCATCAACAGGGTTTTCGCCCGCGGCTGTTTGAAGCCGTTGCAGAGATAAAACCGCTGGGTGTCGGCGTTGACATCAAACCCTATGCAGTCAGGGAAATTACCGAGCTAGGTTTATACGACGCGTTTGTCGACATTTCGGTTGAAGCGAAAGAATCGATCTTTTACACCGGCCACGGACAGCAAATTTTTGCAGAACAGTGCGGCCGTCATATGGGCTACGACCATGACCAGCGATTTGTTCATCGGGGTCGTCTGCAAATGATGCTCTACAAAGCGGTACAGGAAAGGTTGGGTCAGGATGCCATTACGCTGGGCTGTCGTTGCAGCGGAATTGAACAGGATGAAAACGGCGTTACCGTACATTTCGATAACCATCTGAATCCCGATGCGCCACAGAGCGTCCACGCCGATGTGGTCATTGGCGTAGACGGGATTCGTTCTGTGATCCGCAGCAAACTGCTGCCCGAATCGGCGCGCAGTCATTTCTCCGGTTTGACGCTTTACCGCGGTGTCACAGTAATGCCGCCATTCAAAACTGGTGGCAGCATTTTGCATATCGGCGATCCGATTCGTCAGGGCACGCTGATCGTTTACCCGATACAGGACAACGTAGATGGCAACGGTAACCAGTTGGTCAACTGGGTTATCGAGCAGAACGAAAAGCCGCAGAGCGAAGAAGACTGGAATCAGAAAACCGGTGTGAAAGAAATTGAACATGTATTTGACGACTGCAAGCTCGATTTTCTTGATGTCAGCGAAATGATCCGTAATGCCAGCGAATGCTACCTGTTTCCGCTTATCGACCACGATCCGTTACCGCAATGGTCGTTTGGTCGTATTACGTTGCTGGGCGATGCCGCGCATGCCATGTATCCCCGTGGCGGTAACAGCGTGTGCCAGGCGTTTGTGGATGCGCGAGTGATCGCCGAAAAACTGGCGTCTGTTGCCGATCCGGTTGAAGCACTCAGCGCTTATGAAAATGAGCGTCGCGAGAAGGTGAACTGGCTGGTTGTTGCCTCACGGGGTGAAGGGCCGGAAGTCGTGCGCCGTATTGTAGAAGAACGCAGTGGGGGCAAACCGTTTGAAGATATAGAAGCTATCTTCCCCCACGAAGAAGCCTTGTCGATTTTCAGTGAATACCACGCCAAAGCGGGTATGCGTATACCAACAGAGAAAGAGACAGACCAGCCGGCTAAATACAAGTCGGTCTTTGCCACACAAAAATAACGTGAAGCAATCTTAACGTAGACAGAAAGGAACGGATTATGAGCAAGATTATTGATTCCAACATGCACTGGCTGCCGGGTGAACTTTTCTCCGACAAGAAACTTCTTAACTCTTTCCTCGACTGCGTACCCAAACAATACGGTGTGCATACGCGGGTGGAACAAATTGAAGGAACGGCGCTGAGCCAGTTGATCATTGAGCAACCTAAAGGCTATGTGAATCTCAACTATGCCGAGGGTCAGTACACGCTGGAAAGCCAGCTCGCCGACATGGAAAAAGCTAGCGTGGATCACGCTATTTTCCGTCTGCCAGTGTGGCAGGAATGGCTCGATTTAGAGACCTGTAAAGAGGTCAACACCCGCATGGCAGAGTATGTGAACCGCAGCGAGGGCCGGATGTCGGCGTTGGCAGTGGTGCCGCCATGGGGTACCGATGATTGCCTGCGTGAAGTGGATCGCTGCCTGAATCAGCTCGGTTTTCGGGGTGCACAGATCGTGGCGCACTATGGTCAGATCTATCTTGATGATGCGGCGTTTCGCCCCTACCTGAAATTCCTCAATGACCTGAATGTGCCGGTTGTGGTGCATCACACACCGCTGCCGGTCGATTTCAATTCGGTACTGCCTTATACCAATCAGCGTCGTCAGTTTGGACGCTGCGTTGATCAGGCTACTGCAGTAGGACGTGAGCTGTTTAGCGGCATGTTCGATGAGCTGCCGAACCTGCGTTTTATCCATTCAATGCTGGGGGGTGCATTTTATGCATTCGCCGACATGCTGGTGCCACCACAACATCAGTTTAACGATGCGGTCGACCGTTTCCAGACCGGAACTGGAAACCTGCGCGCGCAATTGAGTAATAACATTTTCTTCGACACGTCAGGCGCACCGCAGTGGGGTAAAGCGCAGCTCGAAGCGGCAGTGAAAGTCATTGGCGGCAAAAATATTCTCTACGGCAGCTCATATCCGATCCGTAAAGACTGGTTCTTCAAGGGCATTGAAACTATTCGGAGTCTGGACATCAGCGAAGAGGATAAAGCCAGTATCCTGGGCGGGAATGCCGCGCGTATTTTCAAACTGGAGTAACGCGTTTCGGCGCTGCGTCAACGCCGTAAAACCCTCTGTGTCTTATTTACTGCTCAGCCACCATGCTGGGAGCGGCGGGCTTCTGTTCGCCGCTTTTTTGCCCGGCAGGACGAAATGAAGGAGATTTCCATTGGAACCGATCAGATTTGTCAGTTTCTCCACGCTTGATGGACGGGTTAAAGGTTATGGTCTGATAAAGGGACAGGGTGTGATTGACCTCAGTAAACGCGTTGGCGATCGCTGGCCAACACTTGATGCGATCATTGCCGATAATGCCCTGCAAACATTGACCGCCGACGCGGAAAACCTGCCCGTTGACTATGCGCTAAGCGATATTCAGTTTGAAGTGCCGCTCACTCATCCCGGTAAGATTTTATGTGTGGGGGTTAATTATCCCAACCGTAATGCCGAGTACAAAGATAATCAGGTCGCGGCTGATTACCCTTCTCTGTTTGTCCGTTTTCCAGAGTCACTCACCGGACATCTTCAGCCTTTGCTGCGTCCTGCCGAAAGTGAACAGCTTGATTATGAAGGCGAGATTGTGATCGTTATAGGTAAAGCGGGCCGCCGCATTGCCCAGAACGACGCAATGGATCATATTGCGGCCATTACGCTGGGCAACGAAGGCACGGTGCGTGACTGGGTCCGCCACAGCAAATTCAACGTCACTCAGGGTAAAAATTTTTATCATTCCGGCGCGATCGGTCCCTGGCTGGTGCCCTTTACCCATGCCGCTCAGCTGAATGATATCCATCTGGCTACTTACGTGAACGGTGAGCTTCGCCAAAACGACCGTACCAGTAATATGACCTTCTCTTTCGCCTGGATCATCGCTTACGTTTCGACTTTTATTCCGCTGAATCCCGGCGATATCATTTTTACCGGTACGCCTACCGGTGCGGGTGCGCGCTTTGAGCCTCCCATCTGGCTCAAGCCTGGTGATGTGATTGAAGTACAGGCGGAAGGGATTGGGACGCTGCGCAACGTTGTTCGCGATGAGGGGTGAATCATGCTTAGCCAATCAGATATTTTGAGTGTGGCTGAAGCACTCGATAACGCAGAAAAATCACGTCAGCAAATTGGATTAGTCTCCCTTCTACATCCCACCATGACGCTGGATGAGGCCTATGCCGTTCAACGTGCCTGGGTGAAACAAAAAAAAGAGACGGGGCGTAAGGTTATTGGCTGGAAGATTGGTCTGACATCAAAAGCGATGCAGTATGCGCTCAATATTTCCACACCAGATTCAGGCGTGCTGTTTGATGACATGCTGTTTGAAGATGGCGACACGATCACGGCAGATCGCTTTATTCAGCCGCGTATTGAAGCTGAACTGGCATTTATTATGAAAGCGCCGCTCAATGGCGAGAATGTTAGCGTCAGCGATGTCTTAAACGCCACCGCGTATATCGTGCCTGCGCTGGAAATACTGGATACGCGCATTGTGCGAAGCGATCCCGCCAGCGGTAAATCGCGCACCATTATTGATACCGTTTCTGATAATGCCGCTAATGCCGGCATTGTATTGGGCAGCCAGCTTTTTGCGCCTGATCAGATTGATTTGCGCTGGACAGGGGCCATTGTTTCGCGCAATGCAACGGTGGAAGAAACCGGTTTAGGTGCGGGGGTGCTTAATCATCCGGCACGTGGCATCGCCTGGTTGGCAAACCGGCTGTCACAATATGGCGATTACATTGAAGCCGGGCAGATCGTGCTGGCGGGCTCTTTTATTCGCCCGGTTGAAGCCCGTCATGGGGACACTATTCATGCTGATTTTGGGCCACAGGGTTCAGTCAGCTGCTATTTTGAGTGAGGTCAAAATGCCTGCACCCGTAAATCACTTTAAAAAAGCGCTACTCAGAAAAGAGCCGCAAATTGGTCTCTGGCTGGCGCTTGCCAGTCCTTATGCAGCAGAGATCTGCGCCGGTGCCGGGTTCGACTGGTTGCTGCTTGATGGTGAACATGCGCCGAATGATGTGCCGCTGTTGATGAGCCAGCTTCAGGCACTCTCTGTTGCATCGGGACATGCCGTTGTTCGCGCACCGATGGACGCACCGTGGCTGATAAAGCAACTGTTAGATATTGGCGCCCAGACATTATTAATTCCCATGGTCGAGAACGCAGAACAGGCACAGGCTCTGGTGAAAGCTGTTCGCTATCCACCGCAGGGCATTCGTGGAGTCGGCGCAGCACTGGCCCGTGCATCCGCTTTTAATCGTATCGCAGATTATCTGACGTCAGCGAATGAACAAATCTGCTTGCTGGTACAGATTGAAAGTCGCGCCGGTCTGGAGCAGTTGGATGCAATAGCCGCCACTGAAGGTGTAGACGGGGTGTTTATTGGTCCCGCCGATCTCGCTGCGGATATGGGATATCTTGGCCAGCCAGCCGCAGAAGAAGTCCAGCAAGCTGTTGAGCAAGCATTAATACGAATTCAGTCACATGGCAAAGCGGCAGGTATTTTAAGCGCCGATCCCTTACTTTGCGCCCGATATCTTGAGCTGGGCGCGACGTTTGTTGCGGTAGGCAGCGATGTGGGATTGCTGGTGAAATCCACCAGCGTGCTGGCAGCAGATTTCCATGCCAGGTTAAAAGAGTAAGCCATAAAAATGCAGACGAAACGGATCCTGTCTGCATTTTACTTCATTACATTAAACAGACTGCCAGGTTACATCCAGCTTTTCACGTACTGCCGCTTCTTCCAGATGACGCACTAAAATGTGCTGCATCTCCTGAAGATTTTCTGCGTTAAGCGCGGTTAAGCTCACGCGGAAAATGCCTTCCAGTGCCTCCATGCGCACTTCGCCCATACTCATGCGAAAATGGCCGCTGCTCTCATCGGTCACAACGGGTGTTCGGTGTTGAAAATGGCTACAAAGGCGGCGTAAATAACGTTCGCCATTTGGGGTTGCGATATCAGCAACGCATTTTTCTGCGCCCTCGCTTAACACCGGCAGGTTGAACAACGCTTCAATTTGATTTGCTGCAATATGAATAATATCGCCTATACGCGCAATCACTTCGTCGGCAACCGGCTCCATTTTAATGCGCAAACTCAGTGCGCGTTTCAGGTGATCCATCGCCTCTACGATTGCCTGTGGCGATTTGCCATGCGCTTTCGGCACGACACGTGCCATCAGCATATCGGTCACGCTTTTATTCGCACTGAGAAATGCTTTACCTTCATCGGTAATACTGTAGCGTTTACGCCCGCCCTTTTCTAAATCGATTTCAGTGTAGCCGCGATCGTAAAGCCAGGTTAAAGCCGGATAGATAACACCCGGGCTGGGCTTATACGTGCCGCCCAGGCGCTCTTTTACTTCATGGATCAGTTCGTAGCCGTGGCTGGGTTGTTTGGCGATCATTGCCAATAACAGCAGGCGCAGTTCACCATAGTCGAAGGCGCGCGTGCGCCGGCCTGGTTTACCGCCGACCTGTGTTACAGCACTATCGGCTTGCCCGGTGCTGAGATTATCTGCAATCTCATCCGAACGGCGATTCTGGACCATTATTACCCCGTTCAATAACCACACTATATAACTGGATTTTAAATATATCGGAAATGTTGTAACTGACCAAGCTAACACGCGACTTGATAAGATTTTCCAATCAGGTTCGTTGGTCTGAGTCGCAAAAATGCGCTTAATTTTTTACTGTCAGATGCACAGGCAATATAGATAAACAGGCGGGCAGACACAAATGCTGCCCGCAATTTTCATTCTCCCAGCACAGCAGTAAAATCGCACTGAATGAGCGTATTGCCGGTGAAATTACCCTCTAATGCATGACGGGCAGGGCGGGCGTTGACGTCAGGAAAGGCTTTCTCCCAGTGACGGTTCACCGTTTCGCGTTGAGATTTATCCTGCATCCACAACGTCATTTTAATCACATCCTCAAGCGTTCCCCCTGCGGCTTCTACAATGCTGCGCACATGCATAAACATCAGTTCACACTGTTGTTCCAAATCTGCGGGTACCTGCTGCGTATGCGGATCGCGACCATAGATAACGCCAGAACAGAGCATTGGCCCGATGCGGCAGGCTGCCGGAATGGGATTAGCATGGGGAAAACCATCAATATAAATACTTTGCCGTTTAGCCATAACCTTCTCCTGAAGTCAGTCAGAATTAATAGTCGTCATCCGCCATCTTTGCGCCAAAGCGATACACCAACCGCAAGCGTTCGGCGTGATAATTACCGGTGACTTCTGAAGGGGAATGCACGTAATCCAACTCAAATTCCAGATGCAGGCGCGGAGTGACGTTATAACCAAGGATCATAAAGGCTGCGTTGATGTTCTCAGCAGGCAGCGGATAATAGATGCCGGTAGAGTCTTTCAACTCCAGACGCGTTACGCCTAATACGCCTAACCAAGTTTCATCATGATAGGCGTAGCGCAGTGCAAACGCGTTACCAGGTTGGTTGGTGGTGACCATAGAAACCAGCGGCTGTCCGCTCTCCAGCGGCGTATGGTCATAAATGCCATAACTGTAAGGTGCAAAGAAGCCACCGCTCAGGAAAGCATCCTCTTTGGACGGCACATAGGTGGCAGCAAAATAGATGTCGTGATTGCGCGAACGCATGCCGATGCGTCCTGAATAGAGATCGGTATCAACGTTGCGATACGGCGAGGCTTGATCGCTGGCATCCCACTCATGCAGATATTGTGCGCCCCAGTAAGGTGTCCAGTTGCTGAACTTTAGCCCAGCAACAGGAATTTCCGCGCCACCATAAGCGAGTTGTGCGCGTTTATCAAAATTGTAATACCAGGCTTCTGCGGTGGTGTTCCAGCGCCGGCCATAACGTAAACCCAACGTGGTAAAACCATCGCTGTCAACCGAGGGAACGCTGGTATCTTCTATTTCCGGATTGCCCGCATCACCCTTTTCAAAATGCTCTGAACTCAGCGGTTTGAAACGATAGATACGGTAAGCATTGAGTTTGAAATCGCCTTTCTGATTTAGCGCGTATGTACCGCCAAAGCCCTGATATAGGGCAGGGACCATTGTCCAGCCTTCGCCCTCGTTCGCAAAAGGGGTATCTATGCCAAAACGACCAGCCTGAAGATCAAGCCCATATCCCTGATAGCGCAGAAAAGCTTTTCCGAGCACCGTCGTGTTATCGGATGGCAGATAGATTTCAGTTTTCTCAACGTCAGAAGGATTCATTCCCAGGTTATAAGCACCATAAGCGCCCAGCCCAACGCTGAATCCACCTATTTCCGGACTGCGATACTGAATATCACCGCCCAGCGAACTGGTGCGCTTGTTCGGTAACGTACCGCTGAACTCTTTGAAAAAAGTCATGGTCTTCAGCTCGCCAGATATATTTCCCTGAGCGAGCCAGTCGTTGAAGCTGTCTGATTCAGTAGCCGGTAATGCTTCGGCGTAACACGCATTGCAAAACAGTGCCAGAGGCACGACGGTTAAAGCAGTTATTTTAAATTTTTGGACACGCATTGCCTGATAACCTCGTTTTATAAATATGTAGGGTTAATGTCTATTAGGGTTTTTAGGCGCAGCGAAGCCTTCCGCTTCATCAGGAAGCAGTCAACAAACGCTGTGGATTACCCGGGCAAAACGACGTCACCCGGTACGACGGAAATTCAGGCTTTGCAGCCTGTTATTGCTTCTGATATTGCATCAGCAAGGCCTTGCCGTAATCGTTACCGTTCGGGATGCGGGTGATGGTATGAATATGAAAGCGTGCTGGCTCTTCATTGGTAAGCCACATGCCGCTGTGATGATCGAATTCCAGTAATACCACTGGGCTTTGAATGCGGTAATAAAACACGTCGTCATTGCCGCAACCGCCGATCCAGCTCCACCAGGTTGACTCCAAGTGCTGCTCAATCTGTTTGAGACGAGCCTCACGCGGTCCGTCAGGTAAAAAATCGAGAAAAACGCGAATGGTTTCCATCAAACTGGCGCGCTGTGATGCGTTAAATTCTGCTGCGCAAATGCCCTCCAGCGGTATAACGCGATTATCCTGGAATGCGCCGCCCAAGTGTCGCTGATCGGCAAAGTTGAAACGCTCTGGAGGCATCAGCGGATCTTCCATCTGCTGATAAAGGGTTGCTCGCGCCTGCTGATCCGGGTTGAGGGATTGCATCAATGCCAGACCACGCTGCTCCTCTTCGGTGAACAGCACGCAGTCAGTGTCATCACCGCGCGCAATGACGTTTGGCTCTACACCCATAAATATGGGGGCGATAACCAGTTGCCGCCCTATGATAAAGCAGCAAAACGCCACATGATGGCCATAGATATTCCAGCCCCAGGGCTGCGTAGCAGACGGCTCCCCGAAGAGCATAAAGTGAAAACTCCAGCGGTTCATGATATTGGTGAGGTCGTAAAGTTCGCCCAGAAAATGATTAGCATCCATCAGCTGCTGCACTTTGATAAAACCCCGTTCACTGGTGCAACTGCGTAACAGCTTCAGGAAGGCTTCACGGGTTGCTGTTGAGGTTTCTTCAAGCCGTACGCCGTAATCATTAAACGGGATTTCAGGATTGTACCAGGCGCGCCACTGTTTGGCCTCTATAGGGTAACACGCCTCTATCTGCACCTCAGGCGCCAGGGTTTGTAAAAGAGCCTGGGCGGCGGCAACAGCATTTTCAACGGCAAAGCCCTCATCCTGCAGGCGATAAAGATCGGGTTGGATTTCACCGTTGCTGGTAATGCCGCGAAAGGTTTCATCCAGCATCGCCTGCCAGTGTGCTTTCAATTTTTGCGCTTTATCGGTTGCAAGCATGCGTTCGCCATAAGTATGCACGTCGACGCCACGAGCAAGACCAATACGATGCGCATCCGCTGGCATTAAGTAATCACGAAAATTTCGGCTGGTCATAACATCCTCCGGCGATTAAGAGTGAGCGGCTTCTGCCACCACACGATTTTCTATATGGCCCAGGCCTTCTATCTCCAGCCGCATGACATCGCCGGGTTGCAGGAAGCGGCCTGTTGGTGCGCCAATGCCCGAAGGTGTGCCGGTAGCAAGAATATCGCCCGGCTCAAGCGTCATCACCGTTGAGAGGTATTCTATTTGCGCATAGATGTCGTAAATCATGTCGCCGCTGCCGGAATGCTGACGCAGCTCTCCGTTCACATAGAGTTTCATATCCAGATTAAGCGGATCGGGAATTTCGTCTGCGGTTGTGAGCCAGGGACCTGTTGGGCCATGAGTATCGAAGGATTTACCCAAGGTGAAGGTGGGTGATTTGTGTAACCAGTCTCGGGCTGATACATCATTCACGATAAGGTAACCCGCAATGACTGCAGCCGCATCGCTGACTTTGACGTGACGACAGCGTTTACCAATCACGACGCCCAGCTCAATTTCATAATCCATTTTATCGCTGACATCAGGCTTTACGACTGGCGAAAATGGACCGTTTATGCAGGATACCTGCTTGTTGAACCACATCTGACTTTCAGGGATCGTTATGCCAGCCAGTCGGGCTTCATCCGCATGTTTACGGTAATTCATGCCAATCCCGAGAAATTTCTGCGCATCCTGTACTGGCGCTTCTAACTGAACCTCTGACAGTGGAAAAGCCGGTTCGCTGGTTTCTTCAAGCACTCTCCTCAGCTGCGGCAAATCAGTAATCAGCTGTCGCATTGATTCAGACACACCCGACACAGCGGAGAGATCGATTACCCGATCGTTAATGACTTTGCCAATACGCGTATAACCCTGCTCCGTAAAACGTACCAGTTTCATGCTGTTCTCCTTTATTGAATAAGTAGCCTTTACGACTGATAAGGGGTCAGTTGAGAGAGAACGATCTGCCAGCCCTGCGGCATACGTCGCAGTACCAGTGTGGAGAAGCCAAACCGTACTTTTTCCTCGCCCGTTTCCAGCAGCCGAACGGTGTTACGAGTATTGCCGGTGAGGATGGCAATATTGCCCTCCAGACGAATTTCAGGGGTAGCGCGTGAAATGGCGATAAATCCACCCATGCGTTCAATATGTGTCAAAAGTTGCTGCTTGTTATGCACCATGCCGGTGCTGTGAATGTGGACAAGATCCTCTGCCAGTAAACGTTCCAGTAAAACCAGGTCGGGCCGCGTTAAGGCCTGCTGGCGCTGCTGTTCGAATTCAAGCAGCTCGCTAAATTGCGGTTTCATTATCTACATCACCTCCATTAAATCAGGCCGTCGTAAGAACCACCGTCGAGTTGCAGATTCTGGCCCGAGATAAAAGAGGCTTGCTGACTGCATAAAAAAGCGCAGGCGGCACCAAATTCCTGCGGCGAGCCATAACGCCTTGCGGCAATAGATTGCACATTGCGCAAGCGAGCCTCTTCACGACTGATACCCTCTTTCGCGATTAAACGCTGAAGCATAAATTCCTGCCGGGGCGTATCAATCCGCTCAGGTAACAGGTTGTTAATCGTGACATTGTCTTTCGCCACGTCCTGACTGATGGCTTTACATATTGCCGTTAGTGCGGTGCGCGCTGAGGTTGATAACCCCATCATGTAATGTGGCGATTTCACCATGGCGGAGGTGATGTTAACGATGCGGCCAAAGCCCCGGGCCTGCATACCCGGAAGCCAGGCACGTATCAGCTGAACGGCGGGAATAAAATTGGCTTCCATTGCATTGCGTAAAGCATCCTCGCTCCAGTCAGATAACGCACCAGGCTGAGGCCCGGCATTATTCGTGACCAGAATGTCTACTTGCTGTAATGAAGAAATGATTTTTTCCCTTCCCAAAGATGTCGTTAGATCCGCAGCTATATAACTGACGACCGTTTTTGGATTATTAAGGCGAAGCCGTTGCACAACGCTTTGCAGTTTGCTTTCATCACGCCCGTTTAAAATGATGTGTACGTTTTCTGCCGCTAATGCCTGAGCACAGGCCAGTCCCAGCCCCTGCGATGAAGCACAGACAAATGCGATCTTGTTTTCTATGCCTAAGTCCATGATTACTCCGTTATTTAGCGAATTCTTCAGGGTTATTTCAATCACTGAACTTTTTGGTGTGCAGCCCTATTCAGCCTCGCGTTACTTGATATTAGATATATCTGTTATTGCGATATGTCTAGATATTGCGCCTCTCTGAGAGCGAAAACTCAGAAGTCGGTCACGGATCGTTAACAGGAAAAATAGGGGGGATCAGGCGTTGTTTTGAAGAGGGTTAGGCAGTCTCTGTGGAAAAGGGACTGGATAGCAAAAACAGCTATTTGGTCAGGTAGGATGAAGTTCTCAGTGGTGTGAGCAATTATCTGTGCCTTTTTTACAGCGGCACTTGGCGGTAAATTTGACGAGAAAGATATGGTGGGTTTTTAACTTTCTTGGGAAGAATTTACAGGTGAAATTAATACGTGATTTATGCCCATCTCATTTTTGAATGTCACTTTCTATGCTGGCTTCTGAAAAGAAAAGGGCAATAAGGTCATCCAGCAATGCAGTGTTGCGGATGCCATGATGGGCTTACAGCTTCTCAGCGGCAAGCGTGGGACGAAACCAGCGTAATTTTCGCGTCGCGACGCCGGCTGCGCTTTGCAGGCCAGAAAGATATCCGTATCTCCGAACACGACATTATCGCTTTGGGCTGAGAATCAAAGTACGCGTAATGTAATATATAAAATAACTAATCAGTATGACCATGCTCAGGCCTACAACTGAGTTTATCAGCTCCAGTAAACCCCAGGTTTTAAATATGACTTTCATCGATATACCGAAGATTTATTTGTTGCACCCACAACGGTAGTTATATCCAGTTTCATAAAAAGAATGTTGGCTTTCTTCGTAATCTACATAACCAGCGGCATAGCGATAAGAAATGCGACTTCATAAAACATCGCGAGGCCAAATATCACACCGATAAAGATCAGGCCCACAGAAAGAAAACGCGTGCCGCAGTGGCGGATAACCATATCAGCTATTTGCTTGCTGGCACCTGGTTACGTCATAAACTTACCGATGAACGCACCAGATATAACGAGCAGCGCCAGATGCTCCATAATATTGCCAATACCTTACTGTAATGTAGAGACAATTTTTTCCAATGGAGTGCCTACTGCCACAGCAACAAATATCTAGGCAATAAACAGCGAGAAAACATCATGAAATTTATATTTAATATTGAGTGCGACCAGAAACGCAATACCTGCCAGCATCTAAAAAAGTAATAAGAAAGGGGATGTGATGTTCCTTAACTATTTTATAGGTATTTTTATTTTTAGATAAAACAAGATAGCGGGAGGAGGTCAGTTCAGTTGGCCTTTGACTGACCGTAATCGGTAAATTATTGAGAGTTTTTACGCTCGAACAGGATAAGCGACGACGATAATTGTCAAGAAAATGCCCCTTTTGGCCTTGAGTGATATGATGGGGCATTTCTACCTCATTAATTCTCAAGGTCCATTCTGCATCGTCTGGTGTTCCATCTTGATGCTCATCATGGTCTTCAGTTATAGATGCATAGGGGATCTAACTTCAGGTGGGATAGTCTTGAGGTTATTCAGGATTGCTCGAACGTAACTTCGATTGCTTATCATTATGTCACAACGTTTTTACGTTGTTCCTCACTTTAGACCCGTGTTGTAATCTTGTGCACGAAAAGTGCGTTTTATTCTTGATAAGCGTGAGAGGTATTAGTCCCCCCGATCTAAGCCATCAACATGGTTCACATGATGTTATGTTCATAAACGTGCTGCTATCCTGAGCTCATTATTGTGTGAGTTTTATTTTCATAGTGATTAAGGTCAACGCGACGGTGAATACAGGAAATTTTGATCTTCAGTCGTTAAGGCTTTTTCTGCTGGCTGCCGAAGCAGGTAGCCTGACTAAAGCAGCAAGCCAGTCAAACATCACCCTGTCTGCTGCGAGCAAACGTATCGCTGAACTGGAAAAGAATTTTGAGTGTCGTCTTTTCATCAGACTACCTAGGGGGCTTGAACTTACAGCTGCAGGGCAGGGGGTAGTCAGACATGCACGCAAAGTGCTCGATAACGTCAATCAGATGGCCAGTGAGATGATTGATTATTCTTCTGGTGTATTAGGCCACATTCGTGTTGCTGCCAATGTTTCAGCTGTGATTCAGTTTCTGCCGAACGATCTTGCACGATTTCATCAACAACATCCCAGATTACGTATTCTCCTTGAAGAAGCATTAAGTGAAGACATTGTTGATCAGGTCGATTCAGGCAGAATCGACATTGGGATCTTCGCAGATAATGTCGCAGCTTCAGGCATTCGGACATTTCCTTATCGGTATGATCGGTTAGTTCTGTTGGTGCCATCAGGACATCCTCTGGCGCATCTGACCTCTGTCAGCTTCTGCGAAACGCTGGGTTATGATTATGTTGGCCTGAATCAGGGCAGTTCACTACTTAGACGTATATCGGATGCTGCAATCAGCTCAGGTAAAATCCTTAGGGTCAATATTCAGGTCACCAGCTTTGATGCACTTTGCCGTATGATCCAGGAAGGGCATGGAATTGGTATTTTACCCTCTGGAGCGATCAGCCAAACCTTACATGGCCAGAAACTTATTGCCATCTCCCTTAACGATTCTTGGGCTCATCGAACGCTTAAGATCGGGATTCACGCTGAAAATACTCTTCAACCTGAATCAGAAAAGCTGTTGCGTTTTTTGCGTTCCGTCAAATAAATGATATCCCCTTTATGTGATGAGCATCACCAAAACAGAAAGGAGGTTAACCGTACCTTCAAATAAAACTCATTAATATCATTGCTTAGAATGGTTATTTGAGCATTCCTTCACACCCACCCTTTCCCTATTGGAAAGGGTGGGTGAATAAAAGGAAATTTTCATTTACCTCTGTCGGGTTAATGCTTCTTCCATATGGCAATTATGGTTAAGGGGAGAAGTATGTCATTACCTTTAGAAGGCTTGAGGGTTATAGAAATGGGGCAGCTGATAGCGGGTCCTATGGCTGGCCGCATGCTCGCCGAATTTGGTGCGGATGTCATTAAAATTGAACCGCCTGGGAAAGGCGATCCTTTACGTAAATGGCGGATGCTGCATGATGGAACATCCGTATGGTGGGCGGCACAGTCCCGAAATAAACGTTCGCTCACGTTAGATCTTCGGCAGGAAGATGGCCAAAACATTGCACGTTCCCTGCTAAAAGATGCGGACGTATTAATTGAAAACTTTCGGCCCGGTACCTTGGAAAAATGGGGCCTTAGCTGGGAAACACTTCACGAACTGAATCCACGTCTGGTCGTTCTCAGCGTATCAGGATATGGACAGACAGGACCTTATCGCGATCGCCCCGGTTTTGGTGTTATCGGTGAAGCTATGGGTGGACTGCGTCATCTTTCAGGTGAACTGGGCAGGACACCTGTGAGAGTTGGTATTTCCATTGGAGACTCTCTCTCAGCCTTGCATGGTGTCATTGGCGTGCTCCTTGCTTTACGGCATCGTGACGCCGTTGATGAAGGACAACAAATTGATGTGGCTCTGTATGAGTCGGTATTCAATATGATGGAAAGTCTCATCCCCGAATACTCCGTTTTCGACCACATCCGTCAGCCGGCTGGCAGCAGCTTGCCTGGCATTGCCCCAACAAATGCTTACCGCTGCAGGGATGGAAAATATGCCCTGATAGCCGGCAATGGCGACTCAATTTTCCTGCGTCTGATGGAAATCATTAACCGTCCCGACCTCGCTGGTGATCCGGAGCTTGCACATAATGATGGACGCGTCAGGCAAGTTGAAATGCTTGATAGCGCAATCAGTGACTGGACCTCACAGCGAAGTCTCACGGAAGTGCTAGCGTCGCTCCATGTAGGTGGGATTCCGGCAGGTAAGATCTATGATGCCGCTGACATCGCTAATGATCCGCATTATCAAGCCCGCGATATGCTGCTTAAAGAGCAATTACCTGATGGCACATCCGTGCTGCTACCCGGGATAGTACCAAAATTGCTGGCGACGCCCGGTACGTTGCGAAGCCGCGCTCCAGAGTTGGGAGAACACACCGAAGAGGTCCTCAGGGAGTTAGGTATGAGTGAGGATGATCTTGAGAGACTAAAGCTAAAGGGGACAGTATGAGTTCAATTCAACCAGGCCAGGGAAAGCGCATTTTCATGCAGGAAGTTTGCCCACGCGACGGCCTGCAAAATGAAGCTGTTTTTGTAGAAACAGCAGATAAAATTGCATTGATTGATCGCTTGAGTCTTTGTGGTTTTGCGAAGGTAGAGGTGACTTCTTTCACTTCGCCAAAAGCGATTCCGGCTTTACGAGATGCAGAAGCGGTAATGAAAGGGATTCAAAAAGTTGCTGGTGTGGAATACAGCGTGCTGGTACCAAACATGCGTGGCGCTGAACGTGCAATAGCATGCAACATAGATGAAGCTAACCTGGTAATGTCCTGCAGTGAAAGTCATAACAATACCAATCTACGTATGGGACGAGAAGCTTCATTTAATCAGCTGAAGCAGGTTATTCGCGAGATCGAAGGCACATCCGTTGCGGTCAATGTGTCTCTGTCGGCTGCGTTTGGTTGCCCATTTGAAGGAAACGTGCCTGAAAAGGATGTGATGAGCTTAGTGGATCGATTTGCCGGTTTGGGGGTCAGAGGGGTAACACTTTGCGATACCACCGGTATGGCATATCCCACGCAGGTATTAAACCTTTGCCGTAACGTGAAAAAGTTTTTCCCTGCACTGGAAGTTACGCTCCATTTCCATGATACGCGTGGGCTCGCACTCGCGAATACAGTAGCAGCGTTGTCAGAAGGTATTGATCGCTTTGATTCATCTGCCGGAGGGCTGGGTGGATGCCCTTACGCACCTGGAGCCAGCGGCAATGTCTGCAGTGAAGACATGGTTCATATGCTCTCACTGATGGGTTTTGACACTCAGGTTAATCTCGCAGATCTAACTGGTATCTCACGCAGCCTGGCTTCTTTAATTGGTCATGAGGTGCACGGAAGTATCGTACGTGCTGGCCGTCGTGATGACTTGCATGCAATGCCCGAATCACTCGAGCAGAGTTTTAAAGGCTTTATCAAAGATGGAGTGAAAGCATGATTACGCATATCGATCATCTGGTTCTGACGACTCGTGACCTTGATGCCTGTATAGATTTTTATACCCAAGTACTGAACATGGAACTGATTAAGTTTGGTGACAACCGCGTGGCATTTTCTTTTGGTCAGCATAAAATCAACGTGCATGAGTACGGCTGCGAAATTGAGCCCAAAGCACACCTGCCAGTGCCAGGTTCCTTGGATATTTGTCTAATTAGTCACTCGTCGACAGAGCAGATAAAGCTTCATCTTGAGGCAACTCAGGTAGAAATTCTGGAAGAACCGGTTACGCGGACTGGCGCGTGCGGGCCAAATACCTCGTACTATCTTCGCGATCCCGATCTGAATCTTATCGAGATTTCTCATTACCAATCTTCCCATAAGACAGGTGGCTAAATGAAAATAGTTACCCTAGACGCAGGTACGCTACCTGTTGAGCTGTTAAAACCTGATTATTGTGATACATGGTTATATCGAACCAGCACCAAAGAGAACGAGCTCCTGGCTGCATTGGATAATGCGGAAGTCGTGATCACGAATAAGGTTCCTTTGCGTCGTGAAATCTTAGAAAAACTTCCTTCGCTGCGTTTTATCTGCGTGGCAGCTACAGGTTATGACTGTGTTGACGTCAGATATTGCCGTGAGAAAGGCGTCGCTGTCAGCAACGTCCCCGGATATTCAACGCGTAGCGTTTCAGAGGGGGTCATTGCATCAGTATTTGCACTGAGACGATGCCTGTTTGAATATAGCCACGTTTCGCGTCAGGAGTGGAGTGAGTCTGAAAATTTTTGCCTGCATAAAACGCCAATTCAAGATATTCAGGACGCAACGATCGGTGTCATCGGCCGAGGTGACATCGGGAGCACAGTGGGACGTATGGCCAAAGGCATTGGCATGAATGTGCTGTATGCGGAAAGGCCCGGACAAACTCAGGTACGAGGTGGCTATACGGAATTCAATGATGTCATCCGACAAAGCGATATTCTCACACTTCATTGCCCGCTCACACCGGAAACCCGTCATATCATCAATCACAGGGTACTTTCTGAAATGAAACCTGGAGCGATGATTATTAATACTGCCCGCGGACCACTCATCAATGAAGACGATCTGATTGTTGCACTTGAGTCAGGAATAATCGGCGGAGCAGCGCTTGACGTCTTAAGCCAAGAGCCGCCGCCGTCGGACAACAGGCTTTTAAAGGTAAAACATCCTAATCTCATCATCACACCTCATATTGCATGGGCGAGTGAGAGTGGCGTGAATAATTTAATTAAAGGTATTAACTATAATCTGGCCGGATATTTTGGCGGATCAATTAAAAATAGCGTTTTTTAAATATTATGGCGTGCTATGACGCGCCTTTTTTAACCCTACAAATGTACAACTTACCCGAGGATTCATTATGTCTCAGAACATCGCTGCCTCGAATATTTATAAAAAGAAATGGTATCAACATTTATATATACAGGTGATTATTGCCATTCTCATCGGGATAGGCATTGGTCATTATTACCCTAGTGTTGGTGTAGATCTTAAACCCCTTGGCGATACATTTATTAAGCTTATTCGTCTACTTATTGCACCCATTATTTTCTGTACGATAGTTAGCGGTATTGCCAGCATGAAAAACCTTAAGAGTGTAGGCCAGGTAGGGTGGCGTTCCTTGGTCTATTTTGAGGTACTGACTACTGTGGCACTGGTGATCGGACTCATAGGGGTGAACCTGTTAAAACCAGGTGCGGGAATGCATATCGATCCTGCATCGCTTGATGGAAGCGCGATTGCAGAATATACCAAGGCCGCCCATGAGCAAACTGTTACTGGCTTTCTGACCCACATTATTCCGGATACGGTATTTGGGGCGTTTGCAGAGGGCAACATACTCCAGGTATTGTTCATTTCGATACTGTTTGCATTCGGCCTGCAACTGCTCGGTGATATCGGGAAACCATTGCTGAACACCATAGACCTCATCTCTAAAACATTCTTCCGCATGCTCAAAATTGTCATGTACCTGGCTCCTTTAGGGGCAATGGGGGCAATGGCGTTTACCATCGGAAAATACGGTGTTGGGTCACTGTCATCATATGGTGCATTACTGGTCTGCTACTATCTGACCGGCTTCTTCTTCGTCTTCGTCGTATTGAATCTTGTGGCGAAACTGTTTGGATTTAGTCTGTGGCGTTTTCTCAAGTACATCCGCGAAGAGCTCGCCCTTGTCCTTGGAACGTCATCCTCTGAGTCAGCATTGCCGAGACTGATTACTAAGCTTGAGAAATTAGGTTGTGACAAACCAGTGGTTGGGCTCGTTGTGCCATCTGGTTACTGTTTTAATCTCGATGGCAGCTGCATCAACATGACTGTACTTGCGGTGTTCATCGCGCAAGCTTTGGATATCAATCTTACGATTGAACACCAGATATCCATGCTGATTATCCTGCTTCTGACATCAAAAGGTGCCGCAAGTGTGAGTGGAGGAGCGTTTATTACACTTGCCGCGACGTTAGGTTCAATGAACAGTGTTCCTGCTGCTGGGCTCGTGCTCGTACTGGGCGTCTACCGATTCATTTCTGAGGGAGGGGCGCTGATAAACGTCATAGGCAATGGTGTCGCAACAATTGCCATTTCCAGATGGAATGGCTCGCTGGATATGGAAAAGCTTCAGTCTGAGCTGGGAGGGAAGCAAGTGAAATCATCAATTAACGAACGCTACGCGGTCGCTAACGCGGTGCACAAAGACAACAGATAGAGTCTGAGCATTTGATTAAGGTTCATATTACTGTTCAGTGATATGAACCTTTTTTTTGGATAAAAGGTCATCCCTGGATGACAGCTCTTGGCTGAATAAAACGCTCTGATCTCAGCTTTCATCGCTTATTGAGCCAAGCCATAGCGCGGCAGATCACAAATCAGGAAGATCAAAAGTTAATCATGTTGAGCGATTTAATGCATTTTGTTATGTATACGTTAACGTAGTCGTTAAAGGTGCCGTTATGAGTCATGATTCTGTATCACTGAAGGAGCTGAAAGCCACTGGGAAACACCTGAATCGTCCTGAATGTGTGCTCGCGCACAGGTCTGGATACCTCTTTACATCTAGCTGGGAAGGCAATGGTGGGGTTTCAATCATTGCTCCTAACGGCGATACCCGAACGTTGTTGAATCAGTCTGACACAATACTCAGACCTAACGGTATTGCACTTGAGGCCGATGGAAACTTTCTTCTGGCTCACCTTGGGGAGAAAGTGGGGGGACTTTACAGGCTATTCCCTGATGGGCAGGTTGAACCGGTTCTGACACACATGGGCGCAATGCCGATTCCACCGTCTAATTTTCCAGTAAAAGACCAGAGCGGCAGGATCTGGTTAAGCATCTCTACTACTGTCATGCCCAGAGCTGTGGACTACCGAAAGCACGCTAATACCGGCTTTATCATTCTCATTGATAAGAATGGAGCACGTGTGGTAGCCGATCAACTGGGTTATGCGAACGAAGTTGTTATATCACCTGACCAGCAATATCTGTATGTGAACGAAACGTTTGCCCGTCGCTTATCGCGCTTCACTATTACACCTCATGGTGCACTAACAAACCGGGAGGTTGTGGCAGAGTTCGAAGCGGGTGATTTTCCAGACGGCTTAATCCTTGATAGTGAGAGCAACTTCTGGGTGACAAGCATCGTGTCCAACCGAGTGATTAAAATCGATCAAAAGGGAAACCGACATGTCGTTCTCGAAGATGCAGATGCTGAGCATCTGGAAATGGTCGAAAGAGCATGGCGTGAAGATGAAATGGGCAGGCCCCACCTTGATAACGCTCAGAGTAAATTGCTTGGCAATATTTCAAGCCTTGCATTTGGAGGGGATGGAATGAGAACAGCCTATCTTGGCTCATTGCTGGGTAAAGAAATATATCAATTTGATGCTGGAATATCAGGGATTGTCCCAGTCCACTACGATGCTGATATTAGCATCCACTTACGACGTTAGAACAATTCAGAAGAACGCATCCGTCTAAGATGGTGCATTACATAACTAAATGATTTGTCCCTACGAGAAAAATCATGAATAAAATGCGTTTTGTATTGATAGCCGTAGCGTTCTCGCTGACAGCTTTGCTTTATATTGACAGGATCGCCATCTCGGTGGCCAAGGAATCAATAACCAGCCATTTCTCATTAACTGATACGGAATTTGGCTGGGTATTGTCGATCTTCGCATTAGGATATGCCCTGTTCCAGGCACCCGCCGGTGCGATGGCTGATAAATGGGGGCCAAGGGTCATGCTGACGCTTTTTGTGTTGGTATGGTCAATTTTCACCGGACTCACTGGGATGGCATGGGGATTTGCTTCCTTGCTCATTTTTCGTTTTCTGTTTGGGCTGGCAGAAGCAGGGGCGTTTCCAACCTTTGCGAGAGCCATCTTTAGCTGGTTGCCTGCCGGTGAGCGAGGGCTAGCTCAGGGTATCAACCTTTCCGGCTCTCGTCTGGGGGCTGCTTTTGCCCTTCCATTCGTTGCCTGGCTCGTCACATCCGCGGGATGGAGAGAATCCTTTTATATCCTGAGCTGCGTAGGAATTGTCTGGGCGATAGGTTGGTATTTCTGGTTCCGTAACGATCCGGCTGAACATGCATCTATCTCCCCGCAGGAGCTGAAAGTCATCACTGCAGGAAGAGAGAGTAACGCACTGAGTGCAGGTGGCTCAGCAGGGCAGGATATGTCATTCCGCTCCCGAAATATGTGGCTGTTGATGGGCCAATATTTTTCCTCGAACTTCACTTTGTTCTTTGCAATGACCTGGCTTTACCCTTATCTGCATAAAACTTATTCCATGAGTCCGGTCATAACGGGCGTACTGGCTGGAGCCCCATTGGTTGCTGGCGCTATTGGAAACTGGGCTGGAGGCGGCGTTGTTGACCTGCTTTATCGTAGAGGTCATGGACTGAACTCCCGTAAGCTGCCAGCTATATTCGGTTTTTCGGTGGCCGCCGTGGGGATGTTTGGTTGCATGATGTCAACCTCTCCCTATGTGGCTGTTGCGTGGCTGTGTCTGGCCGTATTCGGTTCTGATATTTCCGTTCCAGCTGCCTGGGCCTACTGTATAGATGCTGGTGGTAAGTCTTCCGGGCAAGTCTCGGGTAAAATGAATATGGCTGGCAATCTTGGGTCCTTTGTCACCAGCCTCGCATTTCCTTACCTTGTGGCTTATTTCCATAGTACGCACCCCTTCTTCCTCGTCGCTATTGCTGTAGACCTCATAGCGATTCTGTTCTGGTTTAAGATAAATACGGGGCGAAGAGAAGCGAGGCTTAGCGCGCTTACCCGGTGAATCAGCCAGTGAAATATGAGAAGCCTGCATCTGATGCAGGCTTTTCTCCTACAATATTGGTTGTGATAGTCAAAGCAGGTTATTCCTGATTATGCTTGAATAATAATCGGGGTCACATTCCGACATTACTAAGCGACAGTTTTATCTAATCCTGTAGGGCTGATAAGTGTCGCGCTTAAAAAAGGACGGTTAGCGCTCTCTAAACGCCATAGCTACTCGAGATCATCTTTGAGATGGGAAGGCGCAGTGAGCATTTACGATAAGGAAAAATTTAACGACCATGAATATACGGTAACCGTTGATCGTCTGCGCAGCGATCTTATGGAAGCTATCCATGCCACATTCATTCAACGCTATGCCATTTTCTCAGGTTGTTTCGCTTTCTCTGTGCGCGTGAAAAGGGCAGAGTGGTATAAATACGGGTATGATTACTAAGTTTCATTAATTGCATACATGCTGCTGGATGAGCGCCCGTTTTATCAGGCGCTGTGTACGCAATATTCAGGAGAGGTTGTCAGTGTGGCTTTTTACTCAACCGGCATATTCCAACGTGTTCGCAGTGTTTTGGCTTCATACTCATGGCGGAAAATACCTTTCTTTCTTAAAAGCGGCACGACTTCGTTGACAAAATCTTCCAGGCCACTCGGTAGAATATCTGGCATCAGATTAAAGCCATCCGCACCACCCGATAAGAACCACTCTTCCATAAAGTCAGCAATGGCTTTCGGAGTGCCTACAATACGCTTGTGACCGCTACCCGCTAGGGCGGATACCGCTTCCCGCACGGTGTAAGGGCGTTCACGCAATAAACGCACAGAGGCTTCACGGAAGCCCATCGAACCTTTAAACAGTTGTGGGTCAGGGTAGTCCGAAATGGCTTCCTGAGGCAAAGGATCATCGGGATCAACCTGGGATAAATCAAAGCCCAGTTTTTCACTCAGGCGACGAATTTCATAATCACCTGGCTCTTTAGACTTTTGAGCCAGTTCGCGCGCTTCGGCTTCAGCCTGGGTACTGCCAATCACCGTGACCAGACCGGGTAGAATCGCAATCTCTTCAGGCTTTCTGCCGTGCGCTACCGCCACATTTTTCACGTACTGATAATGTTCCTGCGCAGCTGAAAGCACCATCTCCGCAGCGAATACCCCATTGGCGGTTCTACCCGCCAGCGAGCGACCCTGATCCGATCCTCCCGCTTGAATGAACAGGGGGTAACCCTGTGCTGATCCCGGTAAAGCAAGACGGCCATACACCTGAAAGTCTTGATTGTTAATGTTGACATCATGCCCGTAATAAGCGGCACGCCAGAGCTGTGCTACCACATCAACAAAGGCTTCTGCCCGGCGATAGCGCGTTTCACGATCGGGATTCACCTCTACGCCAAAGTTAGGCCCGGTGGCCGCACTGTAGGTTGTGACAGCATTCCATGCCGCGCGCCCTCCGCTGATATGATCGAGGGTCAGAAAACGATCTGCCAGTTCAACCGGATCATTATAAGTGGTAGAGAGCGTACCCACCAAACCGAGATGCGTTGTCGCTTCTGCGACCGTGGTGAGAATCGCGGTGGGCTCCAGTGCTCTTGCTCCACGGCTGCTGCGTGGGTCGTTAGTCAGAGAGGGGTGATCCGCCAGAAAGAAAGCGTCTAAGGTACCCCGCTCTGCGATACGTCCGAGTCGCGCATAATAATCTGCCGACATCACCGTGTCGGCGGGAAGTCCAGAATAAGCACGTGCCGAGCCCGAATGACCGAAGTCCAGAACGTTAACGTTAATTATCAGTTTACGTGCAGTGCTGTTTTTCATGCTGGCTCCGGGTTTTTAGCGGCAAATGCGGGGGCGTTGTCCTGTAGATTAGGTTCAGCATGTCGCGTAATGCCGAGCACCTCACGCAGTGAACTTGCCGATGCACTATAGCTGGTCAAGGCTCTGAGACGTGGGATGGTCACCATATGATCAACCAAATCCGGCAGTGCATCGCTGCTGGCGTAGATGACCAGGGCAGTGACATCCGGATGCTGGTCCAGAAGATTTAGGTTGTCCTGTTTCAGCGCGTTTAACGGGAGGCGAACATGTAGCTGAATCGGTTCATCGTGCTGACGTGCTGCGTCAAGCTGTGGGGTAGCCCAGTGAGTGAAGGTTTCAAGATCGGAGAAATCCACGATCACCGCGTCGGCCTCTGCCACACACTGTCGTTGTTCTTCCCGGTAGGGCGACGTGGGTACACGCCAAAATAGTAACGGCTCTCCCTGTAGCGTGGTCGGGCTGTTGAGGGGACCAGAGGTCGGGAAAACTCCTTGATGGTGGGCATAACGCACCACCGCCTGCGCAGAGATCGCGGGATCAGCGGACAAGGTTTCACGTGGCCAGGTGCGCCAGAGTTTGCGTATGGCTAACATGCCATCGGCAACCGCATGGGCATCCAGCGGGGCAGTCGTCCACGATGATTGTGCATTGATTCCCAGCGCCTGCGCCGGATCCTGCGCGCTAATCGCCACGCCTGTGCGCCCTTGGCTGATGTGATCAAAGGAGGCAACGCGGCGCGCAATATTAAAAGGATGATCGCGTTGAAATGACGCGGCCATGACGAACCCTGTCTGCGTTAACTTGCGTGAGAGCCAGCCAGCAACAATGCCCGGGTTAGGCGATACGCCCTTCAGCGTGGTACTACGCTCACCACCGATAAACAGATAGGCAGGGTTGATCTGCTTTAAATAACGCGTAACGAGGTGGTTGCCTTCCACAATGGCACGAAGCAGGTCCTCTCCCGGCAGTTCAACGCCGAGGCGGAGATTATTTGACATACAGACCTCAGAGAGATGAGTTAACGATGTTCTGCCGGAAGGGGCAGGCCATAATGTTCACGTAATGTGCTGCCACTGTATTCACGGCGGAATAAACCGCGTTCCTGCAGAATGGGTACCACCTGCTTCACAAAGGTCGTCAGACCGGATGGCAACAGTGCCGGCATGATATTGAAACCGTCGGCAGCACCTTGCTCAAAGTAGTGTTGTAAGGCATCAGCGGCTTGTGTCGGCGTTCCAACCAGCGTCCAGTGACCACGGCCCCCTCCCAGACGTTTAATCAGCTGCCGTACGGTCAGATTTTCACGTCGGGCCAGTTCGACCACCAGCGTTCTGCGGCTGCGTGCGCCTTCAACCAGCGCCTCTGGCGGCAGATTGTCAGGAATATGGCGGTCCAGATGCAGATCGTCCACCGGGATCTGCAGCACACTCGCAAGCTTGTTCAACGCGTATTCAGGAATAATTAACGCATTTAGCTCGGCTTCAAGTTCGCGCGCTTCGGCAAGCGTGTCGGCAACAACCGGCACGACACCCGGCATAATGATCAGATGATCCGGATTTCGGCCATTGTTGGCTGCCCTTGTTTTCAGCTCCGTGTAAAAGGCCTGTGCCTCTTCATACGTAGTCTGGGCCGTAAAGACCGCTTCCGCCCACTTCGCGGCAAAAGCTTTCCCTCCTTCGCTGGAACCCGCCTGCACCAGCACCGGGTAAAGCTGTGGACTACGGGAGATATTCAGCGGGCCTTCAACGGAAAAATGTTCGCCGTGATGCTTAACTTCTTTGATTTTGCTGGCAATGGCATGGATACCCGCTGCTTTATCTGCAATGACTGCATCCGGCTGCCAGGATTGCCAGAGCTGCGTCACAACCTGCACAAATTCATCTGCACGATCGTAGCGCTCCGCATGCCCCGGGTGGAACGGGAGACCAAAACTGCGCGCCGCCTCTTTAATTGAGGTGGTCACAATATTCCACCCTGCGCGGCCGGCAGAGATATGATCCAGTGAACTCAGGCGGCGTGCCAGTTCATAGGGCGCGTTATAGGTGGTGGAAGCCGTGGCAATCAGTCCAATCTTGTCCGTACTGGCAGCGATAGCAGACAATAGGATCGTGGGGTCAAGACGTGCCGTTGGGCGTCGTCCTGGTTCCCCCATCATTGCCGGGCTGTCGGCCAAAAACAGCGAATCAAATTTGGCCTCTTCGGCCAGTTTTGCCAGGTGTTGATAGGCCTTTACATTGACATTGACATGGGGATCGGACTCCGGCATCCGCCATGCGGCTTCATGATGACCGGTATCAAAAATAAATAAATTGAGATGGAGCTGACGTGTACTCATCACTGTGTTTCCTCAGCAGGGGGCGCTAAACCCCGAGCCCCGCGTCTTCACTGGCCAAATTTTTGCTCTTATCTTTTTTATCAAAAGGTGATGTGCCTTTCAGGCGATACTCGCCCAGCTGGCGATGGCGATAAATCAAAGGATTGTGTGAGGCAAGCGTACGAACATTGCGCCAGTGGCGATCCAGATGGCGGCGTTGATCGATGGCAGAAGCACCGCCCACCTCGAAGATCTCATTCGTGACGCGTAGGGCAACATCAAACACCACCGTTTGCGCGCGATAGGTATCAAGACCTGCATCTCTCTCCAGCTGATCAATCTCCTGCTGCGTCAGTGACGTGTCACCACGATGTTGCGCATAGCGGGCGTCTGCCAGCTCATCAAGTTGACCGGCAACCTGGAGCACCAGCGCCTTAAGAGAATAAGCGGCGGCATCGGCACGGCCGATGACAGACTGCACGAGGGGGTCGTCGGCAGGGACCTGTGCGCTTGCCTGGTTATAAGTGCGGTGGCGTGTGGCCACAAATTCACTGATTTCATCCGTTGCACGACGTACAATGCCCGCAGTCGTCGCGAGGTGAGATAACTGCACATGCGCATAGTGACCTCCCGTACCGCGAGCGGGGGGCATAATATTTTCTTTATCGACCAGGGTATTCGTAAAGATCGCAGTACCGCTGCCGCTGGACTTTTGACCAAATCCTACCCAGTCATCGATGACTTCTACGCCCGGTGCATTAACAGGCACCAGAACGGTAACAACTTCATCCTGATCGTTAGTGGCGGTAACGGAGAGGTAGTCTGCATAAATGGAACCGGTAGAGTAATATTTTCCGCCGTTCACATAGAACTTACCGTCTGACTCCGTGACACGCGTGGAGGGTTTACCATGCTGACCGGTACGCTCAGCACTTCCCGCTGCAATCACGACGCCAGAGGCAATTTTCTTCAACCAGCCACTGCTCCATGGGGTATCACGCTGTTTTAGATGCCCTTCAATAAAGCGGAACTGTACGCGTAGTGCGTGAGACAGGTTAGAATCAGCGGCGGCCAGTTCGATTAATAGCAAATGAAGCTGACGTAAGCTGGCACCCAATCCACCGTATTCACGAGGCACGCGTACGGCGGTAAAACCGGATTCACGAAGCCATTTCACTTCTTCAAGAGGACGACGTCCATCTATTTCACGTTGTATGGCATTTTCTGCGATGCGTTTAAATACGGGGCGAAATACATCCAGAAGTTCTTTATCGGTCGGAGGATTTGAACGCGCCGAAAGAGATAATGCACACATGTTACACTCCAGATAGTTGTGGTCTGCTATCAAACGCTCTTGATATCCCTGATATTCAACAAGGCGAATAATTCAGAAAAGGGTGAGTCATTATTAGCAACATTGAGTTTGTCAAAAATAAATTATCCCTTTCTGAAGGTGAATGAAATGGCTACCTGTTGATGCAATGTCAATGCGGGTTTCTGTGAAGGAAATAAGGGCGTTCGGGTTATAATGAGCAGGATAAAAAGGGAAATTACCATCAAAAAAAGCATCGCCCCCCTGATTTTAGCGGTATTCTCCGTTCGCATATTCATTTGCTGGCAAAGCTTTTCTGTAAATCATCTAATGATAATGCTTATGCAAAAAAGTCGTTTATCTCTGTTGCGCGCCGTTTTTAACCTGTGGGGGCTATGCATTATAAAACTCACAGGAAGGATCATGACTAATAAAAAATTAAAACGAAAACCGCTGGCATTACTTTTAGCGGGAATCACGGCTTCACTCTTCTCGTCATGGGTGCAGAGTGCCACACCTCCGGATACATTAGTGGTGGCGAAAAATATAGAAGACGTCATCACCCTTGACCCTGCTGAGGCCTATGAAAATAGCACCAGCGAAATTCTTAATAATGCTTACTCACGTCTGGTACGACGCGATCCGAAAAATCCTGCCACCATTGAAGGTGACGTTGCGTCCTCCTGGAAAGTCTCCGATGATGGGAAAACCTTTACGTTCACTATTCGGCCTAGTGAGCATTTTCCTTCTGGCCGCGCCATTACTGCAGATGATGCCGTATATTCGCTGCGCCGCGTGATTTTACTCAATAAAACACCTTACTTCCTGTTGAAAACCTTTGGTTGGGACAGCAAAAACATCCTGCAGAATGTCTATTCTGACGGGAATAATGTGGTCGTGCATATCGCAGACAGTATTGCTTCCGATCTGGTATTACAAATTCTTGCTTCGGCACCGGGTTCGGTTTTGGATGCAAAATTGCTGGAGGAACATACCAGGAACAATGACTATGGCAATGGCTGGTTGCGCACCGCCTGGGCGGGCAGTGGCCCCTTTAGTATTCAAACCTGGCAACCTAAACAAGCTATCGTGCTTGAACGCAATCCCACCTATTTTGGTGATAAAGCACATCTGGCGCGCATTATATTCCGACACGTCGCCGACAGCAGCACGCAGGCGCTGCTGCTGGAAAAAGGTGATGTTGACGTGGCGAATAATCTGCAGCCCGACCAGTTAACAAAATTGCTGCAAAACAAGCATTTCACTACCGTTGACACGTTGCGGTTCACCCAAATTTATATGCCTTTGAACCAGACAGATGTGCCTTTGCAAAATGTAAAAGTGCGCGAGGCATTAAAATGGCTCATTGATTATCAGGGCGTTGAGAAAAATCTACTTCAGGGACAATGGGTCGAGCATCAGTCTTTCATCAGTATTGGCCAACCGGGCGCCCTGACTGAAAATCCTTTCCATCTGGATGTTGCTCGGGCGAGAAAATTGCTGGAGGAAGTCGGGTATAAAAATGGCTTTGATTTGCGTATGGACGTTGAGAATGCGGCTCCTTATCCAGATATCGCGCAATCGATTCAGTCCACGTTTGCACAAGCGGGAATACGGCTTAAGCTGGTCACTTCAGACCGCCGTCAGATCGTCACCGAATACCGTGAACGTAAACATCAGACTATTTTGTGGCATGCATCGGGCTCCTATAACGATCCTAATGTATCCGCATCAGATTTTGCCTATAACGTTGATAACAGCGCCAACTCCACGAATCGTAATCGTGCCTGGCGTAGCAACTGGATTGATAACAATATCAACCAGCTTACGGATAAGGCCTTATAAAGCCAAACGTATTGCGGAATATCAGCAGTTACAACGCGAGATGTGGAAGGTTGCCCCGTTCATACATTTATTCCAACAGAAAGAGCGCCTGGCAATTAATACGAAAGTAAAAAATCTGATTACCGGTCCTAGCGACTCAACTCTGTACGATGAAGCGATTAAACAATAGATAAAATCCCCGGAGGAAACTCCGGGGATTTTATCTAATTCACGCGGCTAAAGTGGCCTTTGTTTAAGTGCATTTCCTCATCACACAAAAACTCGATCACGGCTGGGTTATGGCTCACCAATAGATAGCTAATATGATGGCTTTGTTTAATATCTTTCAGCAGATTGAGTATTTCAGCTTGTACTGAAACATCTAACGCGGAAGTCGGCTCATCAAGAACAACTAGTTTGGGTTTTAAAATTAACGCGCGTGCAATTGAGACACGTTGTCTCTGGCCCCCAGAAAGCTGATGCGGATAACGGTGCAAAAAACTGTGATTCAGACCGACTTCCTGCAGGGTCGAGATGATATCTGCGTCATCATGCTTGATGTCATTGATCACCAAAGGTTCAGCCAGAATTTTTCGAATAGTGTGACGTGGATGCAGTGCGCCAAAGGGATCCTGAAACACCATCTGAACACGCTGTGAAAACGCACTGAGTTTTTGCCCTGGCTTACGCGCCGTACCATCAATCTCGATGGTGCCACTGTCAGGTGTGAGCAGCCCCATGACAATTTTCAGCAGTGTTGACTTTCCAGAACCCGATTCACCACTGATGCCTAGGCTTTTTCCCTGAGGAAGGGCAAAATTAATATCCTGCAATATTGTTTTGTCGCCATAGCGCAATGAGACATTTTCAATCGACAGCACGTTATGACTCGTCATGCAAAGGTTCCTTCTTTTAAGGTCGGCAATCGATCCGGCATCTGGCCTGCTCGGGGAATGCATTTCAGGAGTCCTTGCGTGTAAGGGTGCTGAGCTTCATCTACGCGTTTTGCCGCCAGCGTTTCCACGATGTTGCCGCGGTACATCACAATGATTTGGTCACAGAACTGGGTAGCAAGATCGAGATCATGAGTAATATAAATCATGCCCATATCATGCTGTTTAAACTGCTGGTCCAGCTCCTCAATCACGCGCAAAGCGGTTGAGCCATCCAGGGATGAGGTGGGCTCATCGGCAATTAACAGCTTGGGTGATGCAGCCATCATCATCGCAATCATCACACGTTGCCCCATCCCCCCGGAGATATGATGCGGCCAGGATTTAAAAATTTTCTCCGGGTCTTTGATATGCAGTTTTTCCAGTGATTCCAGGGCTTTCTGCCTGGCGAGTTGACGTGGAGTACCAAAATGATAACGATAAACCTCCGCGATCTGTTCGCCTATCTGCATGACCGGATTCAGTGAATAGTGCGGATCCTGCATAATCATCGCAATCTGTCTTCCGCGCATCGCCTGACGCGCACGGCGGTTCAAGGCCGTCACATTCTGGTCGGCAAATAGGAACTTCTGTGAGGTGACCTGTGCCTGATCAGGCAAAATACCTGCAATCGCACGGGCGAGCTGCGTTTTCCCCGATCCTGATTCCCCTACAATAGCGATCTTTTGCTGGTAGCTAAGTGTCAGGCTGACCTCGTTGACTACGCCTCGATTCTGATAAGCAATCGACAGTTTTTCCAGTTCAAGTAGTGGGCTGGTCATGTTGTGACAGCTCCTTTTTCGGGTCGAAGGTATCGCGCAGGCCATCGCCTAAAAGGGTGAATGCAGCGCTCATCAACAGGATCGAAAGACCGGGAAACAGCGATATCCACCACGCGGTAGAAATGTATTCACGGCCTTCCGAAATCATCGCGCCCCATTCAGGTGTGGGCGGTTGAATCCCCAATCCAAGAAACCCCAGACCGGCAGCAATAATAATGATGCCCGACAGATCGAGTGCCAGGCGAATAAAAGCAGAAGAGGCGCAGAGTGGCAGAATGTAATGCACAATAATACGCATGTCAGAAGCGCCAGAGAGGCGTGCGGCTTTGATGAAGTCCATTTCCATAATGGTTAACACCTCGGCACGCGCCTGGCGAGCATAGGGCGGCCAAGCACTAATGACGATCGCAAACACGGCATTAAACAGGCCTGCTCCTAACACCGCGGACAGTGCCAACGCTAACACCAGGCGTGGGAACGCAAAAAAAATGTCCGTAATGCGCATAAACAGGGTATCAATCACGCCGCCGTAATAACCCGCCAGTATCCCAACCAATAATCCCACCGGTGCAATCGCCAGTGCGGAAAACAAAACGATGATCAGCGTGGCGCGTCCGCCGTATAACACCCGGCTAAGCATGTCGCGTCCGAGCTGGTCTGTTCCGAACCAGTGTTCAGCGGAAGGCGGTTCAACGCGGTGGCTCAAGGATTGCAGTATCGGATTGGCATGACTGATCCAGCCTGCACAGGCCACGGCTAAAACGGTCACCAGTAAAATCAACGTACCAGAGAGTAACAGGCTATTGCTCGTCAAAATCTTGTACGCGTTTTTCACGCGCTGGCGAACGCTAATCAGCCTTGGCAGAGCGGGATCGCTTATGGCCACAGGCTCAGTACGATCAATGTCAGGTTCATAGGTCATTTTTTAGCTATCCTGGCGTCGAGGAGTGGATAGAGCGCATCTACCAGTTTGTTCACGACTAAATAAAAGATGCCAATAAAGGTCACAGCTCCCATGACGGCAGGTAGGTCGGCGCTGAAAATGGATTGTGTGATATAGAGGCCCAGGCCTGGCCAGGTAAAAATGGTTTCCGTTAAGACGGCTCCTTCGATCAGGTGTACGTAGCACAGTGCAGTCGACGTCACTAAAGGAACGGCAATATTGGGCAGACAATGACGCAGAATAACCACGTGCTCTGGCATACCCTTCATGCGAGCGGTAGTGACATATTCCGACGTGAGGGCCTCAATCATGTAACCTCGCGTCAGACGGCAAAGATAGGCAGCACTTGCCAGCCCCAATACCAGTGAAGGCAGAATGAGGTGCGCAACAGCATCTTTAAAGGCGGCGATATCGCCTTCACTCAGGGTGTCATAGAGCAGAAAACCTGTTTTCAAAGGAATGCTGTATTGATAGGCAATATCTATGCGACCCGGACCGGGTACCCATCCCAGCTCTAAGTAAAAAATGAGCAGGAAGATGAGACCCAGCCAGAATCCTGGCACCGCGTGCGAGAAAATGCTTAATACCCGGATCAACCGATCCGGGATTTTATTACGATAGACTGCGGCCACAATGCCGGAAGGTATACCTAACACAAGGCCAATCAGCATGGCCGCTGTGCCGAGCTCAACCGTAGCAGGAACCGCGAGCAAAACGTCGTGCAAGACCGGTTTACCGGTAGTGATGGACGTGCCCAGATCGCCATGCACCACTTTTTCCAGGTAGTGGAAAAATTGTGTCGGAATGGGATCATTTAACCCCAGTTTTGCTTTCTCCTGAGCGTAAACATCGGCGCTGGCATGCTCACCCACAATCGCTAATACCGGGTCGATGGGTAATAGTTTTCCGATCAGGAAGGTGAAGCACAGCAGTCCGACTACTGTGCTCAGGAAGATTGCCACATTGTTGCCAAGTCGTTTAATTACAGGCATCAGCTTACTCATCTCACTTAGCGTTTAACCACGTAGTTGTAAATCGTGGCATCGTAATTAGGGCCAGTGATCAGGTTATGTACATGGGTATTAGTCGCTAATCGCTCTTTTTGCTGGAAGAGGAAGATATACGGTGACACTTTCCACATTTCGCGCTGCAGTTGTTGATAATCCGCAATACGTTTTGTTTCGTCCTTTTCGTGCAGGGCAGTGTCAGTCAACTTGTTAATATCGGGGTTAATCCAACTGCTGCGCCAGGCGCGGTTACGATTGGTCGAGGCCTCACTGTTGCCGATGTTATAGGCGTAATCTGCCGCGGAGGCATTAGGGTCGTTATAATCCACTGACGCATGCCACAGAATAGTCTGATGTTTACGTTCACGGTATTCAGTGACGACCTGACGACGATCAGAGGTGACTAGCTGCAATTTAATGCCTGCCTGGGCAAACGTGGACTGAATCGACTGCGCTATATCCGGATAAGGCGAGGTATTTTCCACGTCCATTTTGAGTGCAAAGCCATTTTTATAGCCCGCTTCATCAAGCAGGGCTTTCGCTTTGCTGACGTCTAAATGATACGGGTTCTCTGTGATGACGCCACGCTGCCCAATACCATAAAAGGACTGATGGACTACCCATTGGCCTTTCAGCAGATTTTTTTCAATTCCCTGATAGTCAATGAGCCACTTCAATGCCTCACGGACTTTCTCATTTTTTAATGCATCCACTTTCTGATTCAGAGGCATATAAATTTGGGTCAGTTTAAGTGTGTCAACGGTAGTAAAGTTCTTATCTTTCGTTAAATCACTTAACTGATCGGGCTGGAGATTGTAGGCTAAATCAACATCCCCTTTCTTTAATAAGAGAGCCTGGGTACTGCTGTCAGGTACATGGCGGAAAATAACACGCTCAATTTTAGCTTTGTCGCCATAATAATGATTATTTTTTTCCAGTACGATAGCCTGTTTGGGTTGCCAGGTTTGAATACTGAAAGGACCACTGCCGGCCCAGGCCGTGCGCAGCCAACCGTTACCAAAATCATTATCTTTGGTATGTTGTTCTAACAGTTTTTCATCAACGATGGACGTGACGGATGTAGCCAGAATCTGCAGCACCAGTTGTTGAGCAATCGCATCCTGAATGTGTAATACCACTTTTCCGTCAACCGCTTCGACATTCTTCTGGATATTATCTTTATTCCACCCGAAATTACGCAGCAGGAAAGCGGGTGTTTTGTTTAACAGAATGACACGCTGTAAAGAGTAAACCACATCGTCAGCACTAATTTTACGTCCTGAGGGGAATTCCTCATTCGAATTAAGTGTAAAGGTGTAAGTTTTTCCATCATCGGAAACCGCCCAGCTTTTTGCCACATCACCAACGATTTTAGTGGCATCCGTTTTGTCGCGATGAACTAAACGAGAATAGCTGTTATTAATGATTTCGCCTGTTGTGTTTTCATAGGCTTCGGCAGGGTCAAGAGTGATAACGTCCTCAAGATTTTTTGCAACGACTAATGCATTTTCTGGTGTAGCAGCATGAGCTAAACCGGCCATAGCGCCGTAACTCATAACCAAAAAAGCTAAAGCTTGTTTTTTTTTAGTCAAAAAAGTCATTTTGTAATTCCTGCGATGTAATGAACTTCCGACACGTTATTGGAGTTGTTCGATGTGGCTAAAGTATTTTTAAGCATTTACTAATGCATATGATGTATTCAGCATAAGCTAATGCGAAAAATGCAGTAAGAGGGCATTTTTAATAACTTTTTCTCTTCGTTTTATATAAAAGATAATAAAAAAGAATTTTTTTCAGAAAGATTTTGTTTTTCGCTCACTACTTTCTGAAAGGGAAATACGGCTTGATTATCTCTCCAGTGGTTTGAAGTTTGGGTTCCACCAAAATGCGGGAAACAAACAGGAGGATATGATGACTATATTAGTGACAGGCGTGACGGCAGGAATTGGATTGGCAATAGCACGACGTTTCATCGCCGCAGGACATAATGTTATTGGCACAGGTCGCCGCCAGGCGCGTTTAGATGAAATTCGCGCTGAATTAGGTGAGCGTTTCTACCCCATTCAGCATGATGTTGCTGATCGATCATCTTATCCTGATATTCTCAATGCGATTCCTGAAGCATTCTCATCGATCAGTGTATTGGTCAACAATGCTGGTCTGGCATTAGGCATTGAAAAAGCGCAGCAGGCCAACGCTGAAGACTGGGTAAGTATGATCGATACCAATATCACCGGGTTGAGTCTGCTCACGCACACGTTTTTGCCGGGTATGGTCGAACGTAACCGTGGACATATCATCAACATTGGTTCAGTAGCCGGAAAATATCCTTACCCAGGCGGCAATGTCTATGGTGCCTCAAAAGCTTTTGTTAAACAGTTCAGCCAGAATTTACGTGCTGACTTAATTGGCACCGATATCCGAGTGACCAATGTTGAACCCGGTTTAATTGGCGGCACTGAATTTACCACCATACGTTTAAAAGGTGATGAGCAAGAAGCCAAAAAACGCTATGAAAATGTTAAGGCACTGAGTGCTGAGGACATTGCAGAAACGGTCTACTGGATCGCCACTCTTCCCGAGCATATTAACGTTAATGCCATAGAGATTATGCCTGTCAGACAGTCCTTTTCTGCGCTCAATATTCACAGAAAACCAGCATAAGGATGGCGTAAACATGTTACCCCATCGTCAATCTCATTCCCAAACGGCTAACCGCAATGTGATCAGAGATGATAAACATGCCGTGGCCGTGGCAACGGCGCTGTCGGAACAGTACGCCCTGGAAGCTCGCCAACGTGATGAGCAACGCATTCCACCTGACGTCGAAATGGCCCTGTTTGCTAAATCTGGCTTATTGGGCTGTACATTGCCTGCTGAATACGGCGGTGCGGATATCGCGGTTTCGACGCTGGTCGATATTATTCGTCTGATTTCTATTGCCGATCCCTCTATTGGTCAGATTCCTGTCACCTATTTTGGTGCGATTAATACGCTCAAGACGTTGGGGGCAGAGCCGCAAAAACGACGCTATTTCGAGCGTGTAATGGCGGGTGAGCGTTTTGGGAGTGCGACCTCTGAGCGTGATACCCGACATGCGCGGGATATAAAAACGACCCTCCAGGCGAAGGGAGATTTTTATCTGCTGAATGGCACAAAATACTATTGTACCGGTGCGCAGTTTTCGGACTGGCTACAGGTTTTGGCTCTGGACGAAGAGGGGCATCTGGCCCGGTTATTTGTGCAAACCCATAGTGAAGGTGCCACGTTGCACAATAACTGGACTGGTTTTGGCCAACGCGTTACCGGGAGTGGTAGTGTCTCCTTTGATCAGGTTGTACTTGAGGCGTCGCAGATCCTTCCAGCACATACGCTCTATGATGATCAGTTGTCATTGCAGGGCGCCTTTGTCCAGATTTTACATGCTGCTATTGATGCAGGCATTGCAGAAGCTGCCCTCAGAGATACGCAATCTTTCATTAAAACACGCTCCCGTCCATGGATAGACAGTGGCAAAGAAACCGCGGGTGAAGATCCCTACATCGTTTCTGCCATCGGACTGCTTTCTGTCAGATATAAAGCTGCACGTGCTTTATTAAGCCGGGCAGCAGAAAAGCTGGATGCGCTCACCACCCAACGTGTCACGGCAAAAATGGCGGCGACATATCCGTTGCTGTGGCCGAAGCACGAATTTTGACCACGCAAATCGCATTGGATGCGTCACAAAAATTGTTTGAACTGGCTGGCACTAGCTCTGCTTTAGGCCATTTGGGCTTTGACAGGCACTGGCGTAATGCACGTACCCATACGCTGCACGATCCTATTCGCTGGAAATACAAAATCGTTGGCAATTATTGGCTGAATAATGAATACCCGCAGCGCCACTCTTTTATCTAACTGGAGCCAGAGATGATTGACCTTTCACGTAATAAGATGCCATCTCAGATGCTACCTGCCTATGTTATTCGTTCTGAGCAGGATGCGTTGGCAGTGATACAAGAGGTGGTCGGGCAGATTGCCGCCTCATCATCTGAACGCGATGTGACACGCACGCTGCCGGCCAGTGAACTTAACATCCTTTCTCAGAGTGGAATCTTGGGCATCACGGTACCTAAAGCGTTTGGTGGTTCAGATGTTAGCACACGCACGCTGGTAGAGATTGTGATTGCGCTCAGTGAAGCCGACCCCTCTATCGCACAAATTCCGCAGACGCATTTCTATTCAGTTGAGTGTTTTAGGCTATTAGGTAATCAGCAGCAGCAGCAGACGTTCTTCGCTAAAGTGCTAAGAGGAGAACGGTTTGGGAATGCGGTGGCTGAAACTCAGGGTAAAACCGCCTCTGCCGCACACCGAAATACGCTGTTAACGCATACCGCTGCGGGATATCACATCAATGGCGCTAAGGCGTATTGTACCGGAGCCTTACTGTGTGATTGGCTGGCCATCTTCGTCAAAGATGACGAGGGCTTTCAGCATATGGCTTATGTGCCTAAAGATAGCCCCGGATTGACACTGCATGATGACTGGACAGCCATGGGGCAACGCACCACTGCCAGCGGAAGCGCGACACTGGATAATGTGCCGGTGGTCAGCACACATATCCTTCCTTTTCAGTCGCTCTTCGATTCGCCCACGAGACTGGGGCCCTATTCTCAGATCTACCATGCTGCTATCCAGATAGGTATTGCGCGTGCTGCCTTGAAATATTGTCGTCACTTTGTGCTCACGCGTTCACGTCCCTGGATCGACAGTGATGTCGACAGTGCCGCTAAAGACACGTTATTACTGGCAGATTATGGTGCGCTTATGACGGAGTTACATGCAGTAGAGACAATGATCATGGATGCGGCAGAAAAGGTAGATGAGATCAAACGGCACCCTGCACCTCAGGCCGAAGCGTCAATTGCCGTTGCGGAAGTGAAAACGCTTTCAACAGAATTGTGTTTGAATGCCAGTACCAAGCTTATAGAACATGCTGGTGCACAGGCAGCACTTGCCCAATATAATCTTGATCGTCACTGGCGGAATGCCCGCACGCATACTTTGCATGATCCGGTTCGCTGGAAATACGCTGCTATTGGCAATTACTACCTGAACGGTATTTTGGCTCCACGTCGTGGTTATATCTGATTGGAGCTCTATAGCAACGGGCAAGCTGAGCGCTGTTTATACAGAGTCAGTTGTTATACTCTCTGAATCATATTGTTTGCACTATTTATCGTTAATGCATGAACTTACGTCAGGAGCGTCAAGGTTGGTCAATGTCAGCGGCCTGGATCTTATCACACTGAGAATTTTTGTTCTGGCTGCACATACGCGTAGCCTGACGCAGACATCTGAACATGTCTACATGACACTTTCTGCCGTGAGTAAAAGAATAAATGAACTGGAAAAGTTGATTGGACAGCGTCTGTTCGAACGGCGTCCACAGGGATTGCAGCTTACGCCGGCCGGTGAATCGATTCTGATGCAAGCGAAATCTGTGGTTGCTAGCGTAGATATCCTGACACAGCAAATGAATGCCTATGTCATAGGCATTAATGAAAATATTCGTGTCTGGGCAAACACGTCTTCCATTGTTCAATTTCTTCCAAAAGATCTCTTTGCGTTCCAGAGTCTACATCCAGATGTGAAAATTCTTCTGGAGGAGCGACTAAGTGTGGAGATTATTAAAGCGCTTAATCATGGCGACATTGATGTGGGGATTTATTCTGGCAATATTGATGCGCGTGGATTGGAGAAAAAAACCTATCGTATCGATCAGTTAGTGATCATTGCGCCTGCGTCGTTCATGCCTGAGTTAGGTGATGAATGTCAGTTCTCCCAGATTGTTGACCACTGCTTTATTGGACTGAATAATGGCAGCGCTATTCTTGATCTCATCAAGGATGCGGCTGTTTCTCAAGGTAAAAGTCTGGATATCCCCTTCCAGGTGGCTTCATTCGACGCTGCCATAAGTCTTATTGAAGCAGGCTTGGGAATTTCTATCCTGCCACGCTCCGCAGTGATAAGAATCGCTAAGGAGAGGGGGCTGCGCATCATTAAATTGCAAGACCATTGGTCGTTTCGGCAGCTATGGATCGCCTGGGCCAACGGTAATGCGTTAAATGCGGGCGCATCAGCATTGATCAAACATCTCACATTGAGCCGTTAGCGCTATCAGCCCGGAGAAAATATCCCCGGGCTGATGAAACCAGACGCGCTATGCGATTCGACTCAGGCGGAGCGCATGCGCTTGCCCGAGTTCAGCCAGTTCCCGGTAAAGCGACTGCCCGAGTGGAATGCCCTGTTGACGATGTTTTAACAGGGACAAATATTCGCGCTCTCCGGGCAGATAAATACGCTCAACATCGGTGGCTTTTTTCGCGTTTCGCATATCTGATATCGCCTTATCCATACGATCCAGATAGCTGTCCAGATCATCAAAAGAGGCCACGGGCAATACACCAAACAGGTGACCACTGTTCTGCGCGGTTGATGTTTTCTCATAGAGATCGCCGACGTCGCTGCCGAAGAAGGCCCCGGATAGCAGGGTGCTCAGCAAGCCAACCGTTAACGTCAGAGCATACCCTTTAGGTCCTCCTAATGGCGTGACAAAGCCTTTCAGTGCTTCTACCGCATCTGTGGTGGGCAAGCCATCAGGCCCGGTTGCCCAATCTTCAGGAATAGGTTTGCCTTCTTTCGCGGCAACAATAATTTTACCACGCGCTGCGATACTGCATGCCATATCCAGCACAATGGAGAAATCTTCTCGCGTTGGAAAAGCCACTGAGAACGGATTGTTTCCCAACATGGCTTCGGCACCCCCCCAAGGCGTCATGTGATTAATGGCACCAATGGTGAAGGAAAAACCTATCATATTATGTCGCGCAGCCATCTCGGTATAATAGGCTGCTGCACCAAAGTGGTTGCTGTTTTTCACGGCAACAAAAACACAATCGCCTTCGGCTGCTTTCTCGATAGCAAGCTGCATAGCCTGAACACCAACAAGGTGACCTAGTCCATTATCGCCATCCACTACGGCGGTAGTGCGGGTCTCACGCAGGATTTTCATGCTGGCTTTGGGATTGGTTCCGCCGTCAAGGATCCTTTTGACGTATATCGGAAAACGCACAACACCATGCGAATACACCCCACGCAGATCTGCCTCAACAAGGTTTTTTACCACAATGCGGGCATCATCAGAAGGAACACCAATATTCTCCAGAATTTGCGTACAAAACGCGGTTAAGTGGTTTTCTGAAACCAGTACATCATTTTCAGTCGTCATGTTTACCTCTGGAATAAATGACAGATTAAGAAGGCTGAGATTTGCTGTGTTTTTCCCGTTGCATGGCCAGCTTCAGGCTTTGAGCAGTGATTTCTTTCTCGCGGTTAGATATCACGAGTGTGGCCACAATATTCCCAATCACATTCACGATGGCGCGGCCCTCGCTGATGATGCGATCAATACCCAGTAACATGGTGACGCCTACCAGCGGGATCTCAGGCACCAGTGCAAGCGTGGCAACGAGCGAGACAAAACCTGCTCCGGGGACTCCTGCTGAACCCTTTGTGGTGAGCGTTGCAACCGCCAGGATCATCAATTGATGCCAGATGGTTAAGTCGACATGCATTGCCTGTGCTAAGAAAAGGATGGCCATGGTGAGATAGATGTTGGTGCCATCGGAGTTGAAGACATAGCCTGAAGGGACAACTAAGCCTACTGTACCAGGTCGGCAACCCAGATTTTCAAGCTTACGCATCACGGATGGTAATGCGGCATCAGAAGATGATGTGGCCAGCACCAGCAACAGCTCGCTTTTGAAGTGACGCAGTACAGACATAATGTTGAAGCCATATTTGAGTCCAATCGTGCCCAGTACGACAAAAACAAAAAGTGCAGCTGTAATGTAAAAGCAAACAATCAGCACCAGCAGGGAGTTGAGCGATGCCACACCAAATTTTCCTACCGTAAATGCCATTGCACCGAAGGCACCTATAGGCGCGAAGCGCATGATCACGTTGATGATGCCAAAGATCCATTCCGCGCCTGCATCGACGAACTCACGCAACGGCTTCCCTTTGTCACCCATCCGCCCCAGCACTAACCCCATTAGCACAGAGACAAATACAACGGGCAGAATGCTGTCGCCGGTAAAAGCGCCCAGGAGCGTTTTCGGGATGATACTGAGCAGAAAGTCAGCCATTCCGCCTGTGTGAGAGGCTGTAACGTATTGGCTAATTTGGCTCGCATCGAGCTTGGCAGGATCGACATTAAAACTGGCACCAGGCTGAAGAACATGCGCCACCACCATGCCGATCAGAAGCGCAATAGTAGACACAATTTCAAAATAGATAAGCGCCACACCGCCAATTTTGCCTACTTCTTTAAAGTTGCGCATGTTGGCTATGCCAGACACGACAGTGAAAAAAATGACCATGCCGATGGTCATTTTTATTAGCTTAATGAATCCATCACCAAACGGTTTCATTTCAGCAGCAAGTGCTGGGTAGTAGTGACCTAACAAGATCCCGATTGCCATTGCGATGACAACCTGCAAATAGAGATTCTTCGCGATTAACCGAAAGAACCCCCCAATACTCCAGTTCACTCCTGAAGGTGTGTCGACTGAGTTAGACATGTTTTAAGTGCTCCATAGCGTTATCTGTCTGGCGTTACAATAAGCAAAGACGCCCCGCCAGAAGCGGGCAGTCTGGAATGGAAAATTAAGTTAAGAGATAACTAAATATAAAGTTTAATGACTGGCTACACGCTGTTAAATAAGTTGTGATTTGAATGGAAATTAAAAGAAAAAACAGATGAGGTTTGTGGGTGGCATTGCAAAAAAGAGTATTTAGGATTGTGAATTTTAATTTTTTATGTGTGAAGGTGGTGTGTCGAAATGGAGATATGGAAAATAAATGATGTGCGTTTTATATCAATGTGTTAGGGGAAGGGTGATGCCTCAATATTCATTGATAATTAATTTATCACATGATTTCACAAAATAGAATTCAATCATTCACATCCAATTCAGCAATGATGATATTTGAGACGCATGTCTCAAGTTTCTCGCGAGCATTGTCTGTCAGATGATTATCTGTGATTAGTGTTTCGAACTTATTAAGAGGAAGGCATTTATGGAGTGAGATCAGCCCATATTTTGATGCATCGGCCACCAGAACACTCTTTGAGGAAACTTGCGAAACGCTCTTTTTGATCTGAGATTTGTTTTCATCACTTGAAGAAATACCTGTGGCATTGAATGCCGCAGCGGAAATGAACGCAAGATCGATATTAAATTTACTGAGGGTTTCTGAGGCCAATAAGCCAACAGATGATCCATTCTCTTTATCAATTCTCCCACCAACAAAGTAAACTTCTGAGCGCGTTGACTTGATAAGAAGACTCGTTGTTTCGATATCATTGGTAATAAAGACGAGATCATGTCGGGCAGCAAGTTCACGGGCTATCTCGTAACAGGTAGTACCGGCATCAAGATAAATCACTTTTTCAAAGTTAACTAAGCTGGCTGCTGATCTCGCAATTGCCGATTTAGCATCGCGCGCGATGTTCACTTTGAACGTACGTGGAAGTTCTGTGCTTTCAACTCCAGCTTTACGCACCCCACCGGAAACCGCCTTGACCTTCTGATGTTTTCCGAGCTCGGCGATATCGCGACGAATTGTCATGTGAGAAACGCCAAAGTGTGATGTCAGATAATTTATGCTGACGTATTCACGTTCATCGATTATCTGCATAAGGAGCTTCTGGCGCTGAGAAGGGATCATAATTAGCCTCTCGAAATTTAAACCAATTAAATCAATTAGATGAGTTTTCCCTCGTTTGCCATCTGCATTGTTAGCCCACCTGTGTGAAGTCACAAATGTGACCTACGTATAATTTTTGTGAAAAAAAGCTAGTAGCACTGTTGCAAAAGGCGGGTGTATCGTAACATGCACATTGATTAATGCATACATTAACGAATACGAAAGGTGCGCAAATGTTAACTGTCTTAGTGAAGATGGTAGTGGGTGAGAATGACTATCCCCGCTTCAAACCCCTCCTGCTTTCAAATGCTGCGACTTCTTTGACTGAGCCGGGCTGTAAGTTCTTTAGCGTTTCAGAAAAGACGATCGAAGAATCGCAACAGATCGAGTTCCTCCTGTATGAAGAATACACAGATATGGAAGCCTTCAAAGTGCACCTAAAGACCGCGCATTTTCTCAGTTTTGATGCTGAAACTGCCGGGATGTTGGTGAGCAAAGACGTTTCGTTTTACGACCTTATTCAAAAATAATGGCGAGGAAACCCATGAAAAAGTTCAATATTGCAGTTATGCCAGGTGACGGAATCGGTCGTGAAATTATGGCTCCAACGCTGGAAATTCTGGATGCGGCGACCCGTAATCTGGACGTAGGCCTGGTTTACGATCATATCGATGCGGGCGCTCAGTTTTATGCTGAAACGGGTGATGCCTTCCCGGAAAGTCATTTCGTTCGCGCCGAAAAAGCCGATGCAATTCTGTTGGGGGCGATGGGACATCCTGATATTCGTTACCCGGATGGAACGGAAATTGGACCTCAGCATGATCTGCGTAAACGTCTGGGCCTGTATGCCGGGGTTCGCCCGTGTAAAACCATTCCTTCATTGCCATTGCCACTGGTTGATGAAAGAACCAAGAATCTCGACTTCGTGATCATCCGTGAATCTACCGAAGGTTTGTTTGCGTTCCCGCGCGGTTTCACTACCGATGATGAAGAATATAAACATAACCTGATGCGTATCTCGCGGACGGTTTCCAAGAAGCTGTTTGATTTCTCCTTCAAACTGGCTCGCCGTCGTCACTCTCAAGGGCGCGGAAAAAATCTCGTTACTCATATTGATAAGGCGAATGTGCTGTCTTCACAGCATCACGCTCGTGAATGGTTCTACGAGGTGGCAGCAGACTTTAAAGATGTCAATGCTGCGCATAAGTACGTCGACTTCGCCGCGCTGGATATGGTTCGTCGTCCGTGGGAATTTGACGTTATGCCTACTGAAAACCAGTACGGCGATATCCTGTCCGACCTTGCCGCTGCACTTATGGGTGGTATGGGGATGGCGCCAAGTGGTGAGATTGGTGACACGCACGCGCTGTTCCAGCCATGCCATGGCTCTGCCCCTGACATCGCCGGTATGGGTAAAGCAAACCCAACCGCAATGATCCTTTCGGGCGCCATGATGCTTGATTACCTGGCAGAAAAGCATGAGTGCGAAGAGCTGGCCGTTGCGTCACGAAATATTGAAGAAGCGGTGCGCAAAGCCTATGAGGCAGAAAAACTGCTTCCTTATGAACTGAGTGGGACTTCCGGGCTGAAAGAGATTTCTGACGCCGTGAAGAAACATCTGCAGTAAGAAGTAGGGGCTTTTATGAAAGTTGGAATCATTGCTGATGATTACACTGGCGGCACGGATGCAGCCAGTTTTCTGGTAGAAGAGGGAATGAGTTGCATCCAGCTAAGTGGTGTGCAGGTTAACGATGTGCCGCTTGAGACAGATGCCATCGTAGTCAGCCTGAAAAGTCGAACCGAAGATCCGGTAAAGGCCGCTGCAGATTCTGTGGCAGTCTGGAAGTGGCTGAAAAAACAAGGTAGTGATGTCATTCAGTTCAAGTACTGCTCAACTTTTGACAGCACTTCAGAGGGTAATATTGGTCCGGTCACCGATGCCATTTTGGCTGAGGCGGGGCTGCTTTCCACGATCGTTGTTCCTTCACTGCCTGTTAACGGCCGAAAAGTTTTTTATGGGAATCTTTTTGTTAAAGGTGAACCGCTGAACGAGTCTGGCATGAAAGATCATCCTCTGACACCCATGCGTGATGCCAACTTGGTGCGGCTGATGGACAGTCAGTCGCAGGGAACGACCGGCCTGATTGATTATGAAACCGTTGAGAAAGGAATCACAGCTGTACGCCAGGCTTTTGAAGAATTAACTCAGCAGGGCCACCGTTATGTTGTTATTGATGCATTTGATGATGAGCATCTCACGACAATCGGTGCGGCGTTCGCGAACTACCCCTATGTGACGGGAGCCTCTGGCCTGAGCCATGGGCTGGCTAAGGCTCTGTCTGCCCGTCAGGGTGAAGGCGGTGGAAGTAAAGCATTCAAACCTACTCAGGGCAAAACGGTAGTCATTTCTGGATCGTGCTCTACGCAGACAAACCGGCAGGTTAATTACTACAAATCGCTTGCCTGCGCGCACCAGGTAGACGTTGACAAGCTTGACGATGTCGATGCCTACAGCGAGGAAATTGCCGAGTGGCTTAACGCGAATGTATCGGCCGATTATCCCCCGATGGTCTGTGCCACAGTTAACAAAGAACGTCTGGCTGAAATCAAAGCGACATATGACTTTGATGTATCCGCACGCATTGAAGTGCTGTTCACACATCTGGTTAAGAAATTGAAGCACCGCGGATTCAGTAATTTTATTTGCGCGGGTGGCGAAACTTCCGGCGCGGTTACTCAGTCACTTGACGTTAAGGAGCTGCTGGTCGGGAAGTTAATTTGCCCGGGCGTTCCGTGGGTTGCAACACTGGACAAGAGCCTGTTCCTTGCATTGAAGTCCGGAAATTTTGGTGATGATGATTTCTTTGAGTGTGCTAAGTCTCTGATCCAGGAAGCGAGGTATTAATAGTGAATTACAGAGCGTTAATGGTCTCCCAGGGACTTTCCTTCTTCCAGCGCGGGTATACGTGTGGGGGAGGGGGGAACCTCTCCCTCAAACTCCCAGATGGCAATATTCTGGCTACACCGACAGGGTCGTGCCTTGGACGTTTGGTTGAGGATGAACTTTCTGTCGTAACTCTTAATGGCGAACTGGTATCGGGTAAAAAGGCGTCCAAAGAAGTGGGCTTTCACCTTGATATCTATCGTAGCAATGCAGCAGTGAATGCAGTTGTGCATCTTCATTCCACTTATCTCACCGCGCTCTCTTCGATCGATCATAGCGAAAAAGAGAATGTGATTGAGGCCTTTACCCCGTACTACGTCATGAGGATCGGCAAGCTCCCCCTGCTGCCTTATTTCCGTCCAGGGTCGAATGAAATTGGTAAAGAGATTGCTAAATATACCTCCCAAGGATACACAGCGGTATTATTGGCAAATCACGGGCCGGTAGTAACAGGTACTGATTTCATCAATGCATCAGATAATGCCGAGGAGCTGGAAGAGACAGCAAAGCTGAAATTCCTGTTGGAAGGCATGAATGTGAGATTCCTGACGGAACCCGAGAAAGAAGCATTAAGTGGAATGAAAAGCTAATGCATCAGGCGGCCAGTGCATACATTGGGCTGATGAGGCATCTGTTTCACTTCATAGGTTTGATGGGCAGTATTCTCATGCTTTCCTGTCGGCCATTGTGGCTTCTGTTTAAAACAGATTAAGCGCCGCCTGTACCGTAAGCCATTATCTTCATAAGATAATGGCTTTTTTATATTCAATTATCCCATATATGAAAGCAAAAGAAGCACTGCTGGCAGGGTTATCAACCCCAATAAGGCAGACAGTGCAACCGCTGCAGTCACCTCCTCCTGTGCAACCTTATATCGGTGCGCAAACAAATAAACATTGGCGCCAATGGGCAAAGCCGCGGTGATCATCATCACTTTTAGGCTTAAACCCGACAGGTTTGACAGCAATCCCATGATGAGTAATGCGGCAGGATGAAAGCAATTTTTAGCCAATGCCATCATGAACGGCACACGCCAGCGTGATATTGATTTGCTGGTAGCAAGCGTCATTCCTACAAGGATCAGCGCCACCGGCGAGAAAGCATGTCCAAGAAGAATCAGAGCATTATCTACCGGTGTGGGTATCGTTAACCCAGTTAAACCGAAAAGTATTCCGCAAATAACAGGAAGTGGAACGGGATGCAGAAGCGTTTTACGCATGGATACGCCGAACGTCCTGAAAAAAGATCTTAGCCTGCCTGTACGTAAAGCCGCATTCCCTGCAGTCAGTTCTTTCGATATGGAAAATTCAATCAGACTGGTAACCATCGTCAGCATGATTAATGTATGAACTGACATCAGCGTAAAGAGCACAATAAGCCCCTCTTGTCCCCAAGTGAAGTTAACCAGCGGCACACCAATCATTGCTATATTCGAAAAAGTAGCAGAGAGCGCCATGATCGCTCCCCGGCGGTTAACGCCCTGAGTAAACATTGTGGCGAAAAACACCACCCATATCGCCAGAAAGTAAACAAGGACAGGTTTAAAATCCAGTTCGTTAAGATGTACCTGTGCCATACTGCGGAAGAAGAGGGCCGGACCAAGAATGAGGAATGCCAGGTTTGAGATGTCCATGATTGCACTGCACTTTAGCCAGCCGCTACGTACGGCAGCAAAACCGATAAGAATAAGTATTACGACGGGCAACAGAGCGTTAACTACAGGATTTGACATACCTTAAGGGTCTCTTCAACTCAAACGAAAAAAGACCAGCATAGCTGGCCAAAGGAGGATACTAGATTATTTTATCAGCTGGCCTTGGCAAGAACGCCATGACTTTTTTTCTTAATGTTAATCAGGAACCAGAAGTACGCACCAATGAGGTTCAGAACGATCGCTGAGATGAAGAAGGGCATGGTGCTGCCAAAAGCTGTCAACATGTAAGGGAAGGCAATACTGGTAAGGAAGGCCCCGAAATTACCACACATGTTCATTTTGCCTGAGACCGCGCCCGATTTCTTGCCACCCACATCAATGCAGTATGCCCATGACGGCGGTACGGTCACATCGGTTCCGAACATAGCAAGGCAGAGCCATGCAACAGCCATATATGCAGAATCACTCATCATTGCGCCAACCAGACCCGCTGCAGACAATATAAAACCGATAATTGCAGGTAGTCGGCGTGACCACAGTCCGTATCCTCTACGGTACATCATATCTACCGTGGCACCGCCTACCCAGTTACCAATTGCGCTGGCAATCAGTGGCGCTCCTGCCAGAAAACCGGTTGTGACAGCACTCAGGCCGTAGGTTTTTTGTAAATAGGGGAATAACCACGTTAAGGCAAAGTAGAAGGTGAAGCTGTGCGCGAAATATTGGAGCATTAGCAGCCACATCGTTTTTGAGCGAAAGGACATGTCCATTGGCTCAGCGACGGTAACACGCTCATCGGCGTTAGAGAGCTTTGTCTCGCGGCCTTCTTCAATCAATTTTAATTCTGCTTTTGAGATTGAACGGTGATCGGCCGGGTCATTGCGGAACCACAGGTACCAGCACACAGCCCAGATGATACCGACAGCACACAGTATATAAAACGACTCACGCCAGCCCGCAGCGTCAAGCATCCATGCCACAAACGGAAGGGCAAAAGCTGCACCAATACGTGCACCGGATAAGTTGATGCCCTGCGCTAATGCCCTTTCACTTGCTGGTAACCAACTATACATGGCGCGTGCAAAAGTCGGGAAAGCACCGGCTTCGGCGATTCCGAAAAGGAAACGCACAACCATGAGCGATACGAATCCCCAAGCCAGTCCTGTAAGGCCGGTTAACGCTGACCAAGTGATAACAAACAGCGCCAGCATGGAGCGTGGGCCCCATTTGTCAGCCATTGCTCCTGTGGGTGACTGGAAAAGTGCATAACCCAGAGAAAACATTGAAAGTACCCAGCCGAATTCAGTATCGGTTAAACCGAAATCAGATTCGATGTGGCCTTTTGCAACGGAGATAGCAATTCGGTCGACGAAGAGCAGGGCGGTAAGACTGAAAGCTACAGCCACCAGTGCATAGCGTGCTTTAGACATAGTAGATATTCCTGGTTGTGTCAGCGAGATACGCTTTAAACATTATGTTGTACTTCCTCGTTTCCTGTGTGTACTAAATTACGCACTCGTAACACACTCGTTAACGTATACGTTAATTAGTGCATTGTTTTAAGTCAATTGACCTGTAATCGCAAAGTTACGAATGTGTGATCGCTATCAAAGTTGCAGGGAAATAGTTTGTGAACGTTTATCAGGAAAGAGGTGATGGTGGTAATGGAGTGACAGGGAGCAGTATTTAGTAAGGATAAATCTCATCTCGGTAACGTCAGTAACGTGGCACGCAATGAAAAAAGGGCCGGAAAAGGCCCAAAATGATCCATGCCAGCAGCTAATCAGGCAGTGTCATGCAAAGCTGCTGTAACTGCGCTGGAGCATAAAGTCTGATCTGCAGTGGTGATCACACCACATCCTTAGGACTTCACCATCAGCAAAGATTATTGGATTCGTTAATGGATTTATTGGTTTGGATTAAATATGTCATATTTTATAAATTTAATAGTAAAAAGAATGAAAAACATAAAAAGGAATCTATGGGAAGGGGCTTTTTTAACCGAAAGCAGTGACTATCTATAAAGTCAGAACAATTTAAACAGGATAACTGCAAGACGCGATTTTAGTCCCGCAGTTTGAGTAACTAAATTTGAGTAGCGCCTAACTCTTTCAGAAGCTTCACCAGCATTGTGCTTGCTTTCTTGCGGTGCGTTTCATGCATCTGGCGTGCCTGCTTTACCTTTCCTGCAGAAATAGTCTCAATCAGAGCCTGATGTTCCCTATTTGATTTTGTCGGGCGAGGGCGCATTCTCAGTGTCAACATTCTGGCACGGTGTGACTGTTCCCACAGCTGAGAAACCATACTAATCATGCGTTTGTTATCACTGAACTCAATGAGCTTCGCGTGAAACACTTCATCAGCAGAGGCCCATGCCTGAAGATCATCCTGTTCCAGTGCGAGATCCATTGCGGCAACCGTTGCTTCAAGCTCCTGCTTTTGTTCTTCCGTTATACCCCTTTCTGCAAGCGTTGCGGCTGCGGAGCCTTCGAGTGAGGTCAGAACGTCATAGATTTCCTGCATGTCTTCGGCGGAGATGGGCAAAACCCGCATACCATGGCGGGGGCGAATATCCACCATACCATCTTGGTGCAAACGGATCATAGCCTCACGCACGGGTGTGCGGCTCATCCCGAGCAGGTCGGCTGCTTCATGTTCAAGTACCTGCGTGCCAGCCGGTAGCGCGCCATCGAGTATCCGCTGCTTTAGCAATCTATAGGCTACTGCCGACTGGGTTTCTTTGGTATTGACTAAAGATGGGGATAAGCCGGTAAGGTTTGTCGTGGTGGAAATTTCGGCATTTTTTCTCATCTGTTCAGTCTTTAGCCTCAAAATATGACATCGTTATGCGAATATTAAGCCTGTCAGATGAGAAGATTCAATTTTATTCTTGAAGCACGTTAATCCAATGAACCATGCCATGTTTGATGTCTTTTTTGCACTATGTATTCTGAACGTTGCCAGCGCATCATCTAGAGATAGTAAGACAGTATATGGACGATACATTGAAGGTGAGAAGAAACTGACCTGCTCACCGTTGATTAGTACACCCCGATGTTAGTAATGTCTTCATAAGCCACATGAGGACATCCCCATGAAGAAGCGTTTTTCCGACCAACAGATCATCAGTATTCTCCGCGAGGCTGAAGCCGGGGTATCCGCGCGTGAACTCTGCCGCAAGCACGCCATTTCCGATGCCACGTTTTACACTTGGCGTAAGAAGTGTGGCGGTATGGAAGTGCCTGAGGTTAAGCGCCTGAAGTCGCTTGAGGAAGAGAACGCCAGACTCAAGAAGCTGCTTGCCGAAGCCATGCTGGATAAGGAGGCGCTTCAGGTGGCCCTGGGCCGAAAGTACTGACGACAGACCAGAAGCGGGAAGCCGTGGTGTTGATGTGTGATGCGACCGGTCTGTCGCAACGTCGTGCCTGCAGACTCACAGGTTTGTCCCTGTCGACCTGCCGCTACGAAGCGCAGCGTCCGGCGTCGGATGCGCATTTATCCGGACGCATCACCGAACTGGCACTGGAACGCAGGCGTTTTGGCTACCGCCGCATCTGCAGCTGCTGCGCCGCGAAGGGCTTCATGTTAATCACAAGCACGTGTACCGACTTTATCATCTCAGTGGCCTGGGGGTAAAACGCAGACGACGTCGTAAAGGCCTGGCAACAGAACGTCTGCCGCTGCTCCGCCCGGCGGCACCCAATCTGACCTGGTCGATGGATTTCGTCATGGACGCGCTGGCCACCGGTCGCAGGATCAAGTGCCTGACCTGCGTGGATGACTTCACGAAGGAGTGCCTGACGGTAACCGTTGCCTTCGGGATTTCAGGCGTGCAGGTCACGCGTATTCTGGACAGCATTGCGCTGTTTCGCGGCTATCCGGCTACGATAAGAACCGATCAGGGCCCGGAATTTACCTGCCGCGCGCTCGATCAATGGGCCTTTGAGCATGGCGTGGAGCTGCGACTTATCCAGCCCGGCAAGCCGACACAGAACGGATTTATTGAGAGTTTTAAGGGACGCTTTCGCGATGAATGCCTGAATGAACACTGGTTCAGTGACGTCAGTCATGCCAGGAAAACCATCAGTGAATGGCGTCAGGATTATAACGAATGTCGCCCGCACTCCACGCTGAATTATCAGACGCCGTCTGAATTTGCGGCGGGCTGGAGAAAGGGTAATTCTGAGAGAGAAGGATCCGACATTACTAACTGAGCGTTGTATCTCATCAACGGGGAGCAGGTCATTTCCACAACATGCAGCCTTAGAAAATAAGTGAGTTATCAAAACGGCAAAGGAGTTGCGCTATATGCACAAATTCGGGGATTACCCCGCCAGCCCGGTCAGTCAGATACATACCGGCATAACGAATATTAGGCGGACTAGGCCGTAACGTGACTTCGCCAAGCTTGCCATTCTTTACCAGGTTTCCTACCAATTTTCCCGGTAGATAGGTTATACCAAGTCCAGCGACAGCGAGACTAAGCTGGGCAACGAAATTGTCGCATTCAAGCGTTTTATTAAAAAATACATTTTTACTGGAAAAATAACGCTGATAAATCAAGCCGATTCCTGACTCTTTGCCCTGCGTCAAAAAAGTGTTCTGTGAGAGCGCATCAAGGCTAAGCGGTGTGCCATGAGGTATTAGCAAGGGGGAGCACATCCATACATTCTCCAGTTTATCCAACGGTATACTCACCACCCTAGTATCGCTGTACACGTCTGGTATTACAATGAAATCAACAGCATCAGAAATAAGCGAGTCAAACAATCTTGCACTGGTATTGATGAAGGGTTCAATTTGCACTTTAGGATAAAGACCACGGACTTCTTCAACAAAGGAAGGTAACCAGGTTAACGCAGATAGTTCCGTTACGCCCAAGCGCAGGCGCGTCATTAAAACCTGACTGTCACTCATGCGTTTGATTAACATATCCCTTCGGCCAGCAAGATCTAAACATAATTCGTATAGCTCTCGTCCTTTCTCTGTCAAGCGAGCTCCTCGCTGCGAGCGGTCAAACAGCGGCAGGCTAAAGGTCTCCTCTATTTCATGAATGCGTTTTGAAATAGCGGACTGTGACATGCTCAAACGCGTCGCTGCTGCTTCGAAGCTTCCACATTTCACAATCCATATAAAAGCATCCATTTGTTTGAAAGTAATCATGGGATCCTTCAGATGAAAAAAGTGATGATATGCATGCATAAAATATCGCTGAAAGTTCATTGCAGCTAGCGATAGTATCATTACAACTTACCTGCTTAGTTGAATAATGTACGGCAGGTTTGCTTTATGCCAACTCAGTCCAAGGGGAACTTATGAGCTTACCAGGCAGCGTTATTAATCCGGCGGCGTGACCGCTAACCGAGTCAGATCGTGAAAAGTTTCACGACGTTGTAACGCCACATTTGAGCGATAACATGTCAAGGTTGGTAGGTATCAAAGACCTGCATCGAATAAATAAAACCGGAAAGCTCATCGGCACTGCACTCACTGTAAAAAGTCGTGGTGGTGACAATCTTATTATTTATAGGGCAATGACCATGTTGCAGAAAGGACATGTGCTGGTGATTGATGCCTAGGGTGATATGAATAATGCTGTTATCGGTAAATTAATCAAACTTGAGAGCGTCAGACGCGGTTGTGTTGGGTTTGTTGTAGATGGAGCGATACGTGATGTGGCGTCATTTGAAAACATGCCTTGTTATGCGCGTGGTGTTATCCACAAAGGACCTTACAAAACAGGGCCCGGGGAAGTAAATACGCCGGTTAGCATTGGCGGGCAGGTCATTATGCCAAGCGATATCATTATTGGCGATGAAGATGGGGTAGTGAACTTTGCTTATCATCTGAAGGATCAGCTGTTAAGCCTTGCAGCGCAACATGCGCGCAAAGAAGAATTAATCAAACAAGAAATCACCAAAGGTTTGGATGAACAGTCCTGGTATACCCCAATACTTAAACAACATGGACTTGTTTAAACATGACAACTAAAAATTTGACGTCTGATCGAATCAATCGAATCAAGCCATCACCGTCGGTTGCTGCAAACGCACTAGTGAATGAACTGCGTGCAGCAGGGCATGACATCATTAATTTCACCATTGGCGAGCCTGATTTTGATACGCCGACTCATATTATTGAGGCCGCCACACAGGACATGCACAGCGGAGATACCCATTACACACCATCTAATGGAACTCGCGCACTACGTGAAGCTATCACGATTAAGTTAAAACGTGATAACGGCCTGGACTATTCAATACAGGAAGTCGTGTGCGGAAATGGCGGTAAACATATTATTTCCAGCGCATTTGGTGCGACGTTAAATGCAGGAAATGAAGTAATTATTCACGCGCCATATTGGGTTTCTTATCCAGATTTAGCCTTATTGAATGAAGCCGTACCGGTAATCATTGCCGGTAAAGAAGAACTGGGATTCAAAGTCAGTCCTGAAGAGATACGACAGGCAGTAACAAACAGGACTAAATGGGTAATATTGAATTACCCGAATAATCCAAGCGGGGTCGTATATAACGCCGCAGAACTCAATGAAATTGCCGCTGTTCTTCGTGACTTTCCTGATGTGTTGATCATGCTTGATGAGATCTACGAGCACTTCGTTTACGAAAAGTCAGTACACATTTCATTAGCTGAGGTCGCCCCCGATCTTAAAGACCGTATTCTGATCATTAACGGAGCTTTGAAAGGCTATGCCATGACGGGTTGGCGTTTGGGTTATGGCGTTGGTCCTGAATGGTTGATTAGTGCCATGACCAAGTTGATTTCACAGACTGCAACCTGCTCATCATCAGTTAGTCAGGCAGGAGCCGTCGTTGCGTTTGCTGGTGATCAGAGGCCAGTGAAGGAAATGTGTGCTGTATACGAAACGCGGCGTAGAGCGATCTGCGATCATCTTTGTGAGGTCGAGGATATTTCATTTATTCCACCGTCAGGCGCCTTCTATCTCTATATCAATGTTTCAAAGTTGTTAAATAAAAAGACGCACAACGGTCACATTCTTCATAATGATGATGATGTGGTTGAGTATTTACTCCGAGAGGGAGGAGTGGCTACAGTGAGTGGGAAGGCCTATGGCATGTCACCATATATTCGCGTCTCATTCGCCAGTTCATTACCGGTGATTGAAGAGGGATGTATTAGATTTAAAACGCTGTTAGCCGCCTGATTGACCTGACAAAATAGGGGAGGTATGAAATGCATTCACTCTCTTATCTGAATTGCAATGGGGATACCGCCTGGGATATCTATCTCAAGCAAATCGATAGAGTCGCCCCTTATATTAGTAATTATGCCCTGCGGATTGAGACCTTCCGTCATCCTAAGCGTGTTCTCATCGTTGATATCCCGGTTGAAATGGACGATGGTTCAATTCGCCATTTTGAAGGTTATCGCGTTCAGCATAACCTTTCTCGAGGTCCAGGTAAGGGAGGGATCCGCTTTCACCCTGATGTGGATCTCAACGAAGTGATGGCGTTATCTGCTTGGATGACAGTCAAATCCGCCGCGTTGAATCTACCTTTTGGTGGGGCAAAAGGTGGGGTAAAAGTTGACCCGCGTGAACTTTCTATTCGGGAATTGGAGCGATTAACTCGACGTTATACCAGTTAAATTGGATTGATAATTGGTCCGCAGCAAGACATCCCAGCTCCAGATGTCGGTACTAATAAACAGGTAATGGCTTGGATCATGGATACTTATTCTATGAATGCTGGCTCCACAATAACAGGCGTAGTAACCGGTAAGCCGGTTCATCTGGGAGGATCACTGGCCGAGTTAAAGCCACTGGGAGGGGGTATTTATCACCGGCACCGAAATGGCTAATAAGCTTGGCATTGCCATTGCTGGCGCCCGTATTGCTGTTCAGGGGTTTGGAAATGTAGGTAAAGAAGCCGCATCTCTATTTAAACGAGCGGGTGCGATTATCACTGCAATTCAAGACCATACCGGCACACTTTTTTGTTTAAAAGGAAGTGATATTGATGCGTTGATCATCTGGCAAGAGAAACATAATAACATTCAGGGGTTCTCAGGTGCTGAAACGGTCATGAATGAACAGTTTTGGCTTACCGATTGCGACATCTTGATCCCTGCTGCATGGGAAGGACAAATAACTGCTGCCAGAGCTGAAGCGTTGACGTGCAAACTGATTCTGGAGGGTGCAAATGGTCCTACTTATCCCGATGCAGATGATATATTAAAACGCCGTGAAATCACTGTTGTACCGGACGTGATCTGTAATGCAGGAGGGGTAACTGTCAGTTACTTTGAGTGGGTTCAGGACATTGCCAGCTATTTCTGGACAGAAGATGAGATTAACAGCCGCCTCGATCATATAATGCGGCAGGCTATCCGCTCTGTGTGGGAAAAGGCCGGCCAGAAAGATTGCTCTCTGCGTACTGCTGCATTCATTATTGCCTGCGAGCGTATTCTTAATGCACGTAAAGAACGCGGGATCTATCCGGGTTAAGCATCACCATGAACTCAATATGCCCGCAAGGTGTTAAATTCTGCTGGTGGGCGTGTTTATCTATTGTCACGAATATGCGACCTGGCTTCTGTAAGGAAGTTTTCGATGACAGAGTTTTTGTTATTCTCATTCCAGGCTGCTGCTAAGCCGATCGTCGGGACCGGCATTTTCACCTGGCGAAAGCTTACTCCTGTAAGATTAAACTGGGTCAGTGATTCTGGCACCAATGAAACTCCTAATTCAGCGGCAACAACTGAAAGAATGGAGACGATATGAGGCGCTTTTTGTCCTTCAATAACGTCGAAACCAGCCTGGCGGCAGGCCTGTATTGACGCTTCACGGAGACTAACACCAGCATCGCCGGGAGTGAGAATGAATGGGTCATACTTGAGTAAGCTCAGGTCAATTTTGCCACGTTGCCGGGCTAAAGGATGACTGCTTGGCAGGGCTACCACCAACTTTTCATCCCTTAAATCTGATACACAAATTCCTGCAGGAACGCTAGCGGTAGGACGAAGCAGCGCCACGTCCAGCTTTTTTGCAATAAGAGCATCAATCAGAGCAATTGAGTTTGCTTCGGTGACCTTTAACTCAACTTCAGGGAAGGTACGTTTGAAGGCTCGTATGGTCACGGGGATTAAAGGATTAACACCCGCAGTCCCGGTAAATCCAAGGTGCAATAGCCCAATTTCCCCACGGCCAGCGCGCTGGGCAGCTTTTACTGCCTCTTCAGCTATAGCCGTCATAGGTTTTACCGCGTCATAAAAGGCCTTACCGGCTTCGGTTAATTGCGTGCTTTGGCTACTACGAATAAACAGTGATACCTTTAGCTCTCTTTCGAGATCGCGAATCTGCATGCTTAAGGGAGGTTGTCCTATTCCCAAACGCGCCGCAGCACGTGTGAAATTTTTCTCCTCCGCTACCATCAAAAAATAGCGTATATGTCGCAACTCCATATATTTTATATATTGCATTAAGTTAGTTCATATATTGGACAGATAATACGCTGTGCAGTAATTTTTTCCTATGTTTTTAATTAGGAACTTACATGAGTAACGTTGTCACAAACTCCACCATTACGCCTCAATCAGTATCAGTAGACACTTTAGAGTCCAGTAATGTAAAAACGTCCATTAAACGTGGTACGCGTGAGTACCGATGCGCGGGACTTTCTTTGTTTCTGCTTGGTTTCGCCAGCTTCTCACTCATTTACTGCGTACAACCTCTACTGCCCGCCTTTGCTAATGCCTTCGGTATCTCTCCTGCCCAGAGCTCACTTGCGTTGTCGTTAACAACAGGTTTGCTTGCTTTGTCGATTTTGTTATCTGGAGCATTCTCACAAGCACTGGGAAGAAAAGGACTTATGTTTGCATCTATGGTACTGGCATCCCTCTGCAATATTGTGGCAGCCGTGGTGCCTGAATGGCATCAGTTGCTGATTGCACGTGCTGTTGAAGGCGTTGTATTAGGAGGTGTTCCTGCCGTGGCAATGGCGTGGCTGGCAGAAGAGATAGACCCAGCGCATCTTGGTAAAACCATGGGATTATATGTTGGAGGAACGGCCTTCGGTGCCATGATGGGGCGAGTGGGGATGGGACTAATCACTGAATTCACATCATGGCGTGATGCCATGTGGATACTTGGTCTGCTTTGTTTAGTTTCAGCTATTGGGTTCTATCTCTTGCTGCCTGCGTCGAGAAATTTTCAGCGGAAACCAGGCCTTAATGCTCAGTTCCATCTCAAAACGTGGGGTTTACACCTTAGTAGCCCGGGGCTTATCCGTCTGTATATTACCGGGTTCTTTCTAACCAGTATTTTTGTCACACTATTTAATTACGCGACATTTCGGTTGGCGGATGCACCTTTTCATTTTAACCAAACCCAGATCAGTCTGATCTTCTGTGCCTTTGCTTTTGGGATTGTCTCGTCATCTGTAGCAGGAAGCCTGGCAGATAAAGTCGGTAAAAAACCGCTGCTTATTGTCGGATTCTGCCTGATGTTGGTTGGGACATTCTGCACGTTGCCCGCTTCACTGATCGGTATCATCGTTGGCATCATTTTAGTGACGACAGGATTCTTTGTTTCCCACTCGGTGGCCAGTGGAGCCGTGGGGCCATTGGCTGGTATGACGCGCGGACATGCGTCATCGCTTTATCTGCTGTTTTATTACATGGGCTCAAGCATTACAGGTTCAATGGGTGGCTGGTTTTGGCAGCATGGTGGCTGGCATGCGATCGTTGCACTTACAGGAGGTGTAGCGGCGGCTGGTATTATATTGTCGCTGTTTGCTCCGAAGAAAGTAAAATGATATCACCCTGGCAATGTCAGGGTGATGGCTCTAGATATAAATTACGCTTTCACTGCATACACTGATGCGAGCACAACAGAGCCTTCCCGGGTCATAACTTCAACAGGTACGCGTTCATATCCTTCGCCTTCAAATTTGTCCAGAGCTTCCCAATGGTTGGCCAGATTTTCTGAGGTGAATATAAAACCATTCACTTGTTCGCCATTATGGTTCAGCCTGATGCCAGGGTAACCCATCTCAGCGCCCCAGCCCTTGTTCAACAAGTTTCCTCGTACGAACCCTTCTTGCCATGTTCCGCCAATACGCTCAAGAACATGCGCGTTTGGACGGCCTGGGCCGAGCGTACCGTAAACAAATAAGCTTAACATGACGAATCCTTACTTTTCTTACTCATAAAAATATCGAATCTACAAGTTGAGGCGGACCGGATCCAATATCTATCAAGAGAGTTGCTGATAGCTTTTTTATATCGAAGCAAATCAATTATTTTTGAGTTGGCCGATCGGGTGATTGAATCAGCGCGATAAATTTCTCGACCAATATATTACTACGCGAGCGTGACCAAGCAACAGCGGTGGTGACTACTTCTATTTTGTGTTTCAGGGGGATGGTGATGACATTAGCTGGGGAGAGGCGTTCGAGAGAGGAGGGCACCAGTGCAACGCCTTGTCCGCAACTGACGAAAGCAATTTGTGAAGCAACAGAACGTACTTCGTGAATGATACGGGGTGAAAAGCCCTCCGCGCGACATGCGGTAATCATACTGTCAAAAAAGACCGGGCTAAGATGGCGAGAGAACATGATCCACTCTTCGTTACTTAGCGAGAGAAGTTCAATCTTACTCTGACCTGCCAGCTTGTGGTTATGAGGCAAGGCCACCACCAAATTATCGCTCGACAGTGGAAGTGAGCCAATATCATCTCCCAGAGTTCCTGTGAGGCGTGCAAAGGCTAAATCAAGCTCACCATTTTGTAAGGCAGGAATAGCTTCCGAGCTGTCTATTTCTTTAATGGCGATTGTAAGTTGCGGCATGAGCACTTTCATTCTTGCAATATAGCCAGGCAATACATCCAGCATGGCAGTACTGATTGCACCGATCGTCAACACGCCAGTTTGACCGGCCACTGCTTCGTGGATAGCCAGCTCAAGCCGCTCAACATGTTCCGCAAACTTTTTTACCGCTGGCAGAATTGCGAGCCCTGCAGGCGTCAGTTGAACACCTCTACGTGAGCGGTCGAACAGTTGCACTTTCAATGACTGTTCCAGCACTTGAATTTGTTGGGTAAGTGGGGGTTGAGTCATACCAAGGCGTTTTGCTGCCCGACCAAAATGCCTCTCTTCCGCCACAGCCAAAAACAACCACATGTGCCGAATAATACGAAAATTAATCATAGTTCCCCGATATCTTTTTTATATCAAAATCATTCTTAATGAGGATTTTACCTATCAGACTATACGTTTAATAGTGAGTCGAACTCAACTCACTTTGGATACCGTTATGACTTCAGATGCATTGCTGAATCGTCTGGCGAAACTGGATACCAACACCGTATCGGATGCATTAGATTTTCTTTCACTGCTAGGTGCGACCTACGGCCTTCGTCCTTTGTGGGACTGCCCTAAGGTGGTTGGACGAGCCAGCACCATACAGCTGGGTGAGAAAATTGATGCAAAACCTACGGTTCATTTGATCTCCCCGGTAATTGATGCCGTGACAACCAATGACCGCATATTAGTCATTGCGGGCGGTAAAGACGGTATTTCTTGCTGGGGCGATATTCTGGCGAATGCCGCAAAAGGCAAACATATTCGCGGATCGGTAATTGATGGTCTGAGCCGGGATATTGAAGGCAGTGAGTCCATTAATTATCCGGTTTTCGGGAGAGGAGTCACGATGATAAGCGCCAGAAATCGTGTCATCCAAATTTCATCAGGCGAGGTCATTAGCGTAGCGGGCGTGCAGGTTAAACAGGATGATTATGTGATAGCAGATCGTTGCGGCACGGTATTTATTCCAGCCGCGCATATTCAGGAAGTTATCTCACTGGGCGAAAAAATCGCTCACCGTCAGGACAGTATGGTTCAAGCCGTGCGGTCTGGTCGTTCTGTTGCCGAAGTCATGCACGACAGTGCTTTTGAAGCCATCAATGCAGGAAGTAATCATGAATAACGAAGATAAAAAGCTGGTTGCCCTGTTTGCAGGACTTGATACGGCGGGGATCTCCGACGCGCTCGATAAATTAGGTCTTGTAGGGCAGTGTTTTGATGTAATGCCACTGGATAACTACAAACAAAGCATCGTGGGGCTGGCTTACACCGTGCGTTATGAACCAGCTTCGAATCCACCCGGCACGGTCGGTGATTTTATTGATGACGTGCCTGCTGGTTATGTCGTTGTCATTGATAATAATGGACGGACAGATTGTACTGTCTGGGGAGATATCATGACCCAACTGGCAAGTACCAAAGGGATTGCCGCCACGGTCATTGATGGGGTCTGCCGTGACGTTCATAAAGCGTTGGCCGATGGTTATCCATTATTTACAAAAGGTCGGTTCATGCGAACTGGTAAAGACAGAGTGCAAGTCGCCGGGATTAACCAGCCAGTATCAATAGGAACTGCCAGGGTAGAGGCACGTGATATCGTTATTGCTGATGCCAGCGGCGTAGTGATTGTTCCACGCGAGCGCGCAGAAACTGTTGCTAGGATTGCGTATGAGATAGAAGTAACGGAATCGGCCATCCGCGATGCACTGGCACAGGGGAAAACGCTGCGCGCTGCGCGCGAAGAGCTTGGTTATCATCTGTTACAGAGGAAAGGATAATGCCAACATTTACCGAAAAACAGGCATTCCAGGCTCTAAAATTAGGTAGCTCGACCCTTTATGAAGCATCAGGACTTGATTGTGCAATCGATCCTTCGATTAGCAATATCTGGCGCGGTATGACTGTTGCTGCGCCAGCTTATCCGCTGGCATGCTCCCCGGGCGATAACCTTGCACTGCACATCGCGCTTGAAAAGGTGCCTCGCGGTTGCGTGCTGGTGGTATCAACTGACAACTTTATTGCTGGCTACTGGGGAGAAGTGCTGACCGTCGCTGCTATTGCCGCAGGCGTTAAGGGTTTGATCATTGATGGCGGAGTGAGAGATATCGCGGCCGTGTTGAAACACAACTTTCCCATTTTTGCGTGTGGCGTAGCAGTACGCGGGACAATCAAATCAAGCTACCGCTCAATTGGCCAACCGATTTCCTTTACCGGTATTCCCGTTGCTGCAGGTGATTTGGTCGTGGGTGATGATGATGGCATCGTCATCATTCCTGCCGCAGAGGCTAATCGGGTCATCGCCGCAGGTGAACAGCGTGAGATTAAAGAGCGCGCAATGATGGAGAAATTGTCCCATGGTAGCTCCACGCTTGAACTAATGGGGCTGTCGCATTGGAGGGAGAAATGATTGATGCGCCGGTTCCATTAAACCGTAACCTCGCTAGCGTGAAAGGATCTGCAACCTATCGTATTATGGATAAGGTCGCTGAGCGTAAAGCGCAGGGGAAACCCATCATTTCTTTGAGTGCAGGAGAACCCGATTTTCCAACACCAAGGCATATCTGTGCCGCAGCTATGATGGCAATTCAGGATGGCCATACCCGTTATACTCAAGTGGCTGGACTGCGAGAATTACGACAGGCGGTTGCGCTAAAATTTCGTAATGAAAACGCCCTTGAGGTTTCCTGGCAAGAAACCTTAATTAGCAGTGGCGGTAAACAGGTTATATATAATGCGCTTGCTGCCACGCTAAATGACGGGGACGAAGTAATCATTCCGGCACCTTACTGGGTTAGTTACCCCGAAATGGTTCAGCTGTGTGGCGGAAAACCGGTTACAGTTAATTGTGAAAACGACACAGGGTTCAAACTGACGTCTGGTGCACTGGAAGCAGCAATTACTGAAAAAACCCGTTGGATCATTCTCAATTCTCCTTCAAATCCAACAGGCGCTGTTTACAGCGAGGCAGAGCTGAAAGCTCTGGGCGATGTACTGTTACGCTATCCACAAGTGTTAATACTTTCAGATGATATTTATGAACATCTGATCTTTGATAATGCAAAATTCAGCACTCTTGCTGCTGTGGTTCCGGCATTAAAATACCGTACCTTGACGATGAACGGTGTATCAAAAGCCTGGGCGATGACGGGATGGCGAATCGGTTTTTGTGCCGGGCCGTTATGGCTGATTAATGCGATGGAAAAATTACAGGGTCAACAGACTTCTGGTGCAAGCTCAATCTCTCAGCATGCGGCACTGGCAGCGTTGACTGGACCAAAAGATTTTCTTGCGACTTCACGCGAAGCATTCACCACCCGTCGTGACCTGATGATCAGGATGGTGAATTCAGCGCCAGGTCTTTTCTGCACAATGCCGCAAGGTGCCTTTTATGCCTTTGCAAATTGCAGTGCGCTGATCGGAAAAACCAGTGCGGGTGGAGCGCTTTTAAACAGTGATGAAGATGTGGCGACGGCGTTATTAAATGAAAAGGGCGTCTCTGTCGTGCACGGTAGTGCATTTGGTTTGGCACTATATATCCGCATTGCTTATGCCATTGACGAGGCTTCACTCGAAAAAGCGTGTCAGCTGATCATCGATTTTTGTACAGAAGTGATATGACCGCCATCGGGATGCCATTGTAGTGAAAAGGAAGAGGAAGAGGAAGAGGACTGCACCTCTTCCTGTATCTGACTTAGCTTATTGAATAAATTTTATCGCCATAACCCACTAACGCATTCTCAGCCACTAAGGTTGCATTAATTTTACCTGCCTGAGGTGATACGATCTCAGTCAATACTTCTTCAAACTTCAGATAACCTAATACCTGTCCCTGCGTCACAAAATGATTGACATGTTCGTAATTTATAAGGGGATGGCTTGACGTAAACAAGCCCATTCCAGGTGAGGTAATAAATTGCACGGTTGAAGTGTCAGATGACAGTGAGGTTGAGGGGGACACTCCAGAATTCGAGGCAGTAGGATTTGCTGCTTTGGTTTTATCGCGAAACGTAAGATGAAGTGATATTTCACCGTATTTCAGTTCTGCACTCGCCAGAGAAGTTTTCTCAAGATCAGAAATTAAAGTCTCAAGTTTTTCTAAATCGGAAAGGCTCATTTTTGACCCTCTTTACATTCTGAACGGTATGCCAGCAGATTTTCAAGAAATTGAATGGTGAACGCTCCCTTTCTGAAATCCTCTTGTTCAAGTAAGTTGAGATGCAATGGCACTGTGTGGTCTACACCGCTAATAACACATTCTTCCAGAGCAACACGCATACGATTGATCGCTTCCTCACGTGTTCTTCCCCAAGCAATGATTTTGGAAATCATTGAGTCGTAATAAGGTGGAATCACATACCCTGCATAAAGATGTGATTCGACGCGGATACCAGGACCGCCTGGTGCAATCCAGCTTGTAACCTTTCCCGGAGAAGGTTGAAATGTCCAGGGATGTTCTGCATTGATACGGCACTCAATAGCATGACCGGTTAATGACACATCGTCTTGCGAAAAGGAAAGCGGATAATCTTGTGCAATCCGCAGCTGCTCAGCAACGATATCTATACCACTCACCACCTCAGTTACAGGGTGTTCAACCTGAACGCGTGTGTTCATCTCAATGAAATAAAAGTGGTCATTTTCATAGAGGAATTCAAACGTTCCGGCACCGTGATATTCGAGAGTTCTGCAGGCTTCAGCACAAATCTGACCGATTTGTGACAAGCTTTCACGTGAAACATGTGGCGCAGGTGACTCTTCAATCAGCTTTTGATGCCGGCGCTGCATTGAGCAATCTCGTTCCCCTAACCAAATCGCATTTCCATGATGGTCTGCCAGCACCTGAATCTCAATATGGCGAGGATTTTCGAGATATTTCTCCAGATAAATCTCAGGATTGCCGAATGCGCGCTGCGCTTCTTCACGCGTGATGTTGACGGCATTAAGTAACTCCTCCGGCGCACGTACGATACGCATTCCTTTGCCACCGCCACCACCTGAGGCTTTCACAATGACAGGATAGCCAATACTTTCCGCAGTGGTGGTGAGAACATCAGGATCTTCTGACAGGGCACCAACTGAACCAGGCACGCAGGGTACACCTGCTTTCAGCATAGCTGCCTTAGCTCTGACTTTGTCGCCCATCTTACGAATTGTATCAGGGGATGGACCGATGAAAATCAGACCAGCATTTACCACTTTTTCAGCGAAAGAGGCGTTTTCAGATAAAAAACCGTAGCCGGGATGAATGGCGTCCGCCCCAGTTAATTTGGCAGCCATAATCAGGGCATCATGATTGAGGTAACTTTGCGCAGACGAGGCCGGACCAATACATAACGCGGTGCTGGCCAGCTGCACATGTCTGAGATCTTTATCTGCTTCGGAATAAACCGCCACGGTTTCCAGGCCTGTAGCATGACAAGCTCTAAGTATGCGCAGAGCAATTTCTCCACGGTTCGCGATTAACACCTTGCTGAACATCATAATTCCTCGATCTCAAACAGCGGAGTGCCAGGCATAACAACATCGGCATCTTTGACCAATGCCCGGACAATACGTCCTTTTTTACTGGCCTCGACGGCATTAAGCATTTTCATCGCCTCGATAATAGCGATCTGCTTTCCATCTTCTATTATGTCACCGGGCTGGACGAAAGGAGCCGCACCTGGCGAAGGGGAGTGATAAAAGACGCCATGCAATTCACATTGAATAAGGCTGGTGCTTGGTTCAGTAACAGGAGACGGGGCAACGCTATAATACATACTCGCGTTATCCGACGAATCATCAAGGATGCCTTGCTCCTGACTGTTTTCTGCAGCGATCTGATTCTGGCTTATCAAATGAACCTGCATATCTCCATATTTGAAAGCGATCTCAGACAAAGAAGTCGAAGACTCAAGTAAATTAAGTAATCGGCGAGTCAGAACAATACTTTCTTCCGTCGTCATGATCACAATCCTTGCGGTGAGGCAAACGAAGCCACTTTAACGCCATTTGCTTCCAGCAGACGGCGCACTTCTGACGCCATGGTGATCGCACCTGGGGTATCGCTGTGGACGCAAATGGTATCAATATGAACTGGCAGCATCTTTCCTGAAACGGTTTCAATACCACCACCTTGAATCATACGCAGCATACGTTCCGCAGCCTGAACTGGATCACGTAAGACGGCACCCGGAATCTTGCGGTGTACCAAATGACCTTCTTCGTCGTAAGCTCGATCTGCAAAAACTTCCGCTGCCGTCTTAATACCTTTGTCTTTGCAAACGCGTTCCATTACCGCGCCAGCAAATGTTACACATACCAGATTTTTATCTACAGCCTGAATGGCATTAGCAATGGCGATAGCAATATCTTCTTCAGTTTGAGTAAGATTACCTAGGGCACCATGCGCTTTCACGTAAGTGATTGGATGATCGGCATACGCTGAAAGCCCTTGAGCCGCTCCAATCTGATATGCCACTAAACGCTCGATTTCACCAGGAGTGTAAGGAATGATACGGCGGCCAAATCCCCAAAGATCGGGAAATCCAGGATGTGCTCCAACCATTACATTCTTAGTTTTAGCCAGGGAAAATGTCCGAGCCATGATTTCAGGATCACCGGCATGTAAGCCGCAGGCCACATTGGCCGAAGTCACAATGTCTAAAATGGCAGCATCATCTCCCATTTTGTATGCACCATAACCTTCGCCCATATCAGAATTAAGATCGACTTGAATAACAGACATACGTCCTCCTGTTTTAATGTTTAGGAATAAAGATGAAGTGTATTTTTAAGCGTGGTGTAATGGGTATTGAAACGCTTTAAATCAGCGATCGCCTCATCCAGACCAATGAATTCAAAACGTAACTGACAACCCACCGGGCACTGGGCAACTTTCCATAAATCACTTTCAATTATTGTGCCGATCTTAGGGTACCCGCCGCAGGTATTGGCATCAGCTAGTTGAATAATAGGTTGCCCATCTGGCGGCACTTGAATGGTTCCCGGCACGATGCCGTGTGAAAGTAACTCTTTCTTTTGTGAAAAGGTTAAAGGGTGTCCTTTAAGGCGATAACCCAGTCGGTTAGATTGCGGCGTAATGACATAACTGTAATGGCAAAATTGATGCAATGCTTCTGCCGTGAATTCATGATATTCAGCACCGGGAAGTACCTTAATTTTTACCTGCCCAGACGTTGCCTCTCGCCAAAATTCTGAAAGTCCCTTGGGAATGACACCTAAAGATTTTTTTTGCTGTGCGTGAGATGACGGTTTTAAACGTAAGATATCACCACGCTTCAAACCTCTACCATCAACACCGCCCATAGCACATTTGAGATCGGTCGAGGCTGATCCTAATATATGCGGGACGTCTATGCCGCCAGCAAAAGCTAAATAAACACGGGTGCCATTGCGTGGGCGTTCAATGATTAATACCTGCCCATTTGATGCCATTTTTCGCCACCAAGGAGCGACGATATTATCGTCAAGTTTTATCACACTATTGCCCCCGGTACATGCGAAACAAGTATCAGATAAAAAAGTAATACGAAAAGGGAAGATGTTTATTTCAATAACAGCAGAGGATTCAGGATTACCTAATAAAAGATTAGCCAGGGATAGTGCCATGGAATCCATTGCTCCTCCAGGGCTGATGCCTAATTTCATATAGCCTTTCCGGCCGGTATCCTGCACAAGATTCAGGGCGCCTCCAGACAAAATTTCAATCATAAATCGACACCTTCAACAATAAAACGAACTTTATCACCGGGACTTAGCAAACAAGGAATATTGGCATGCGGGTTAAAAATTTCTGTCCGCGTTTCTCCTAACAAATGCCAGCCAGAAGGGGCGGTGCAAGGCATTATTCCAGTTTGTTCTCCACCGATGATCACGGAGCCTTTTAAAATACCCATCCGCGGAGATTGTCGTCGAGGTATCGCAATTTCCGCTGGCAATCCAGTCATATAAGCAAAGCCAGGCATCGAACCCAGGCAGGCAACCGTGTAGATTGCTGTACTGTGCCGGCTAATAATCTGATCGATGGTTAAACCAGTGGAGGCTGCAATGTCCTGTAAATCGTCTTTAGCAAGACCGCCATAGGTAACACCTATCTCAAATTCGCGTCCTGTCAGGGTTTCACCCGATGTTTTTTCCCAGAAGCTGGCCAGAATTTCACGTGCCTTGACATGAGAAAGTGATAATGGGTCAAATATGATAAGTAAATTATTTACACCGATAATAATTTCCCGGATAAATAGCTCTTTTTTTAACTCAGAAAGGTATTTTTCAAGCAACCAAATTCTATTTTGAATTATACTGTCATATTTTCCTTGCGAGGCATCAAAGAGCAACCCCCCAACGCCAGCGAGATTAATTACAAAGTCTGCGCTTGAATGTGATGTTCTATCTATAAAAGATTCAAATACAGAAAGCATGTCAAGACCTTTGTTGTTATTATTCAGCCAGTGGTTTATTTGCAGTTTCTTTCGCACTAAATAGTGCTAACAGCGTTACTGTTAATCCTATACTGGCAAAAATAGAGATTGGCAGACTTTGATTATATTCCTTCAGTAAGAATGTCATAATTAACGGTGAGAATCCGCCGCCAATTATGCCGCCCAAAGTATAAGCCAATGAGGAGCCAGCGTAACGTACTCGAGTTGGAAACTGTTCGGTAATAAATGAGGCTTGCGGGCCATACATCATAGCCTGGAAAACCATGCCGACAACCACGGCAAAACAGATGTAAATGGGATTCAACGTATGGAGTAAAAAGAAGAAGACAAATACCCATATAATTGATCCTAACGCCCCCATGGCATAGACGACGCGACGACCAATTTTATCGGACAGGCTCCCGAAAAATGGTACAGCAAAAACATGGACGGCCGCGCCCAGCATTGTTGCTGTGAGGGCTTCTGATCGTGGTAATCCTAATATGGTTGTCACATAGGTAAGGGTAAAGACCATTAAAATGGCGTACATGATATCGGAGCCGATTCTGACGCTGCCTGAAATCAATAAGCGTGGCCAGTGTGCCACCATAACTTCTTTTAATGGCAAGTCTGCTTTGTTCTCAGATGTCTCAAGCGCTTTAAATACAGGCGTTTCATCAACACCTTTTCTTAACCATAACCCAAGGACGACCAACAATACGCTTGAAAAGAACGGAATACGCCATCCCCAATCCATAAACTGCTCGGCTGTAAGCACATAGGTGATTAACGCAATGAACCCGGCACCAAGAAGTGTTCCAAAAGAAGGGCCAATTTGGGTAAATGAGGCGTTACGGCCCCGCTGATCCTGTCGACCATGTTCCATAGTTAATAAAACCGAACCGGCCCACTCTCCGCCAATGGCCGCTCCCTGGAGAAAACGCAGCGTCACTAATGCTACAGGGCTCAAGATGCCCCACTGGAAATAGGTAGGCAAAAGTCCCATCGCTGCGGTTACCACGCCCATTAACATCAACGTAGCAATAAGTACCCAGCGACGCCCCAATTTATCACCCAGATGACCAAAGATAACGCCGCCAAAAGGACGTGATATGTAACCAACGGCATAGGTCGAAAAGGCCAGAATCGTGCCTACCAATGGCGAAAAAGATGGGAAAAAGATATGGTTGAAAACCAGCGCTGCCATAAGGTTATAAACAGTAAAATCGTACCATTCAAGGGTGGTACCAATCGAGCTGGCCGCTGCCAGCCTGCCCATTTTATTATTTTTAGCCTCGCTCTGGCCTGGCTTGCCTGCGGTAAGCGTTGTCTCATTCATTACATTAGCTCCGAAGACGCAAGCTTCCAGCTTAATGAATATCGTGCAGCTTCCTGCGGCACACAGGGAAGGTTAGCTGTGGCAAAACGGAGGGCTATACCATTTGCCACGCTGTCGCTGCTTTCAATGATGAACAGTGGCGACATGATGCGTTTACTAAGATCTTCCTGAGGTAACGGGCGACTTAATGTGTCATCAGGGAAAATGACATAGCTGCGCACAAACGTAGCATCATCAGATAAGTACTGACCGGCTTCTTTGCACAGATGCATAATGTGACTGCATTCTCTATCCAACTGTAGCGGTAATACGGCAACATACGCACCACTACCCTGACCGACACTGGCTTCCACCGTACCGATACGACGATACGGACGTATCATGCGTTTAATAGTTTTTATTGACCATTCAGTCTGGTTAACAAAAGCTTTTGAGTAGGCAGCACCTGCAAATACTTCTGTAGAATCTGCCCAATAAAGGCTCAGATATTTTGGATTACCATCAAGTGACTGATAGCGTGCAGCGGAAATAACCCCATTCATCCGAACACGTTCTTCAATGTGTTCGCGATCGTACCAACGATTGAAATCGGCCTCATCGGTCGGCTCAATATCAGATGCAACAAATAGCATACCGTTTGGAAACGTAGACATGATTGGCTCTCATTAACAGTGGGTGTGTCTGGATAGTCTCTGAGCAGCTCGATCATTTCCAACGGGTTTTTATAGGGAGAAGTGATAACTTTTTATTTGCAAAGCATTGATTTAACGATCAATTTTGGTGAGGGGTTTCACCATAACAGTGCAGATGATGAAAAGCTTTTATGCCATTTTTGATCAAATAATGAGATAAAATAATCATGCGTGAATAAAGGCTCATAATTCAGTAGGTTATTTAAAATTTAAAGGTACACAAATTTTTTAAAACCGTTTTTTAACGGATGGTTTAACTAAGATGATTTTTATGTGCTTGCATCAAAATGGCGCAACGTTTAATTAGCACTAATTCTTTAAGCCATTCAGGAAGGAGAATATGGACGGGGGCTATTGGCCATAAATTTATTGGCATGCTCAACGGCTAAGGATGCAACAAAACGGATTGCGTCCGACGCATTACTTTCCAGATAACTGATAACAAATCCCTGCTGCGGTAGGTCAAGTTCACAATTTATATAGCGTAATTCACCAGCCTCAATTTGCTCGCGTACTGGAGCCAAAGGAAGAAAAGCCTGGCCGAACCCATTTTTGACTAAGCGAACAATAGTGGCAATTGAATTCACACAGTGAATTTTCCCTATCGGAATTGATGCTCGGCGATAAAGATCTTTCAGCGCCAGATGTGGGTGGGACCCCTTACTCATAGTAATAGCCGGTTGTCGCAGAAGATCGATTAATACGTTGTCGGCAAATGTGGTATTCGATGCTGAGCAAACCCATCCCATTGCCATCGGCAGACAAGGAAGACTCGTCATTCCTTCACCAATTAACTGATCGGTTTGAAACGCGATATCCACGTCCCCGTTACACAGACTACGATGCAGTCTTTCTGTCGCTTCAGAGCTGAGCTGAATTTCAATGCCTGGGTAGCTATTTTGCAAATGATGTAAAAATTCCACCAACCAGGTATGAACAATGCTGTCGATCACTCCAATTCGCACTATGCCAAGCATCTGCTGGTTAGTCTGACCCAGTTGCATAATCTCGCGATGAATCTCAAGCATACGTTCGCTATAATCCACCAGCCGAGCCCCGGTGGGGGTAAGTCTAAGAATGCTTGAGTCGCGAATAAAAAGTTGTGTACCAATATCTTCTTCCAGAGACCCAATACGGTTTGATATAGCAGCTTGTGTGAGATGCAATTTATCCGCTGCAGCACGGAAACTCCCTAACCTGACCACACAAATAAAAGTTTCAAGAAACCGGGTGTTCATAAATTTTCCTGCCATTAGCTTGATGCCATCGTCTTATCAGACCATCAAAAAGGCTAGGGATCACTTAAAATATGTTTCTTACTCTCTGTGCTCTTCATTACCGGATAGCCTGTCTGTGTTGAGATGGCTGAATGTATGTTTAGGTGGCGGATAAGCTGACTTTATTATGTCTTGCACGAAAGGCCGCTGGGGATGTTCCTGTCCGACGTTGAAAGGCGCGACTAAAACCGGAATAAGCCTGATAACCCAATCGTTCAATGATCATATCTAAACTCATTGATGATTGCTCAAGATAGCCTACTGCTACCTGATGACGAATGTCATCCATCAAATTGCTGTAATTCGTTCCTTCTTTACTGAGCCTACGCCGCAATGTGCGGCTGGTCATACCCAGTCTTTCAGCCATAGTTTCCATATCCAAATTAAATTTTTTCTCGGTAAGTAATATATTCCGTACCTGCTCTGAATAGCGCTTGACGGACTGAGTTACTGCTAATAACTGATCACATATTGTTGTAAGACTTTTTACCGCAATTTTACTGGCCAAAACAGGTGAAAGCTTTTTAATCGAATCGTGATACCAGAGCCTGGTATGACTGGCATTAAACTGGCATTCACAACCCAGGCAACTTTCATAGATTGCTCCATTATCGGGGCAGGAATAGGCGAATGTTGCCAGAAAAGGAGAACATTGTTGACCAAACGCATCTTTAAAATGGGTTATATGTTGGCTGACCTGCTGTTCCATCAAAAAGCGTTGTAATGATGATGAGGGATGGGAAAGCGCAGTTATGGAAAATTGCCATGCAACACATCCATTCTTTTCAATCCAGTCAAGCTTTACAAGCGGCGTCGCCAGTTGGTGATAACGTAAAGCTAGCGCTAAAAATTCACTAAATGACAGACTGGCGAGTAGGGTATGACCATAGGGGCCATATGCGGAAAGATGTAGTTTTGCGCCTGCTCTGAAGGCTATATCATTTTTGCATGTTAAAGACTGAGTACGAATAAAAAATGCAATCAGCTGATTAATAGATATTTTTTGACTTCCATCGTAAATTTTTAAAGCGCTAATGCCTGATTCTCGCAGCACCCCGAAAGTGTTGACGCCTTCTTCTTCAAGCACTTCATTTAGTGCAGCAATTTTATAGGCAGGGAAATGCTGATTATCGTGAGGATGGGGAATTCTCTTCATGCAAACTGTCCTCATAAGCTTTCTAAAACGTCCTGTCAGGATCTTCGAAAAATTTTACTGCAAATTTAAACTTACTTTTACTGAACTGCGCGTTTGAGCAATGCAATTTTAGATTAGCAGAAGTTCAATGCCAGGTGTAATCCACTACAAGAGGTGAGTTGTTGTGACAGAAGATGAAATCAGAAAAAATGCATTTTCAGGGCCTTTCACATCTCCTGGATTTCCGCGTCCGCCATTCCGCTTTAAAAACCGTGAAATTCTTATCATCAGTTACCGCACCGATCCTGAAGCATTACGTAAAGTTGTTCCCGAACCGCTGACATTTGATGAACCCGTTGTGAAATATGAATTTATTAAAATGCCAGACTCCAGTGGGCTAGGTTCTTACACTGAATCTGGCCAAATTATTCCGGTCAGTTATCAGGGTAATGAGGGAAGTTATACCCATGCTATGTATCTGAACAGTTTTCCAGGCGTTACTTCAGGCCGGGAAATGTATGGCTATCCAAAAAAGTTAGCTGAGCCTTTGCTTGAAGTAAGAAGTGACACATTAGTAGGGACGCTAGACTACCAGGGCATTAGGGTCGCAACAGCGACGATGGGGTACAAGTATCAACCACTTGATGTGGCTGAAATTAAGGCATCTTTATTAAAGCCAGGTTATTTATTGAAAACAATTCCTGATCCAGACGGTACGGCTCGTATATGTGAACTTGTAGTGTTTACGGCCTCGGAAATCAATGTTAAGGAAGCTTGGTCAGGGCCGGCATCACTTGAACTTCATCCCCATTGCTTTGCACCGGTATCTTCACTTCCTGTGCTTGAGATCCTTTCAGCAGTATACATTATCACTGACCTGACGCTTGATAACGCCAGAATTATCCATAATTATCTTTGAGCAGGAATTCACACATGAAAGATATTAAAACCATAATGGTTATTGGCACTGGTGTAATTGGTGCCAGCTGGACAGCACTATTTCTGGCCCAGGGATATCAGGTGATTGCTTATGATATTGAGGCAAGCGCAGAGTATAAGCTCAAAGAGTACATCGTTGATGCATGGCCAATTTTGGTCAAAATTCATGGCATTGATGGTGAAGCACCTTTGGACAAGCTCCAGTTTACCACCTCCCTGGAAAAAAGTGTCGGTTTGGCTGATTTGGTGCAGGAAAATGGTCCCGAAAATCTGGCATTTAAACAGAAGCTTTATCATCAACTTGATCAAATGCTGGATGAGGATGTGATAATTATTTCCAGCTCATCCGGACTTAAAATGAGCGATATCCAAATTGCCTGTGAGCGTTTTCCACAGCGTTGTGTTGTTGGTCATCCGTTTAACCCACCTCATTTAATTCCTTTAGTCGAAATAGTTGGTGGCAAGCTTACTTCGGATGAAACGGTGAATGCGGTCAGTAATTTTTATAGAAGTTTGGGCAAAGAGACTGTTACGTTATGCAGGGAGATAGCCGGGCACGTAGCTAATCGGCTGCAATCTGCCCTTTGGCGGGAGATTATCTATCTGGTGAGCGAAAATGTCATCACACTCAATGATGCAGACAAAGCCGTGACTTGGGGACCGGGTTTACGTTGGGGAGTTATGGGGCCAAGCCTTCTTTTTCATCTCGGCGGTGGTAATAAAGGTATGCAAGGTTACCTTGACAAATTTGCAGATTCTCATGTTGCCTGGTGGAACACATTGGGGCAGCCAAAATTGGATGATAATGTTAAAAATATGTTGATTACACAAATGGATTCGGAAGTTGCTGGTCACACTCAAGCAGAGCTTGAAGCAAGACGTGATACCTTATTGTCTTCTTTGATAGCATTAAAGAAAGAAAGGCAATAAATATTTTGGCTGGTTTCTTGCTAGAGCGAATGGCTTAGCGTTACGTTCTGTATATTCTCCTGAAATAATGAAGGTAAATTAGCGTTAAGTCCGGGAAGTTTTGATCTTCATTGATTGCGGCTTTTTCTTCTGGCAGCTGAATCAGGGAGCCTAGCAAAAGCGGCCGGTCAGGCCAATATTACGTTATCCGGTGCTAGCAAACGTCTTGGAACGAAATATTGAATGTCGGCTATTTATCCGATAGCCCAGAGGACTGGAATTGACCGCTGCCGGGCATGGCATGATACGGCATGCCCGCAGATGAACCAAATGGCCAGCGAAATCAGTGATTTCTCATCCGGGTGTTGGGCCATATCTGTATTGCTGCAAATCTCTGCAATAATCCAGTTTCTTCCGCAAGATCTTGCTGCTTTTCACCAACAGCATCCCAGGCTACGTATACTGCTGGAGGAAGCACTAAGCGAAAATATTGTCGAGCAAGTGGACGCAGGACGCGTTGATATCGCAATATTTGCAGATAATGCTGCAGCACCCGGCATCAGAACCTTCCCTTACCGACGCGATCAGCTGGTGCTTCTTGTCCCATTGGGGCATCCATTAGCAACTCTCTCTTCCATTAATTTTTCTGAAACGCTCGGTTATGACTATGTGGGACTCAATCAGAGAAGCTCACTGCTCAGATGTATCTCAGCTGCCGCGTTAAGTACGAGGAAAATCCTTCGGGTTAATATCCAAATCACCAGTTTTGACGCCTTATGCCGCATGATCCAGGCTGGGTTAGGTATCGGTATTTTGCTTTCAGGTGTCATCAGTCATACATTGCATGGCTAGTCCCTTGTTACAATTGCATTTCAAGATAAATGGGCAAAAAGAACATTAAATATCGGTGTTCATGCTGAACATTCTCTACAACCTGAAGCAGAAAAATTGCTCAGCTTCCTGTGTAGTGGCACACAATATTTTTCATAACGCTGTACAGGCTTCTTTGTTTTGGCCTGTATTCGGCGCAGCGGCTATTGCTGGTGTTTAGGTGTTAATATTTTTGCCGAAAAGTTTTGAGACTAAACGCTGTCTGGCTACGATGATGTTCCGCCAGGTAGTAGGCGTTGCATCGATCATCGTAAAGCCGACCGCTACAGGCTTATTATTCTCAACTTTTTTAACCGGTCTGGGCTTCCTCTTATTCATGCAGTTTACTATGCGGTTAGCGCGAGAGATCAACTCAGATAATATATCTCGGATAGCAGGATTATTGATGTCCGGCTATGCGACAGGGCAATTGATTGGTCTACTGATCTCCTTGTTTAGTGTTGTCATTTGGAGAATGCTCAATCCCGCTCTACTTATGGCGGCGATTGGGTTGTGGATTGATAATATCGTGACTATTTTACTGAGTGCAATTAATACGAAATAAAATTCCGTGGCTATTAATTTTAATGTGGAAGTTACTATTATCGATATTTTATTAGGGTGGCTTCGCCATCAGCGCAGCCTTAAGCGAAGATTATTGATTAGTATCTTAGCGGATAACCTTCCTCATCATTATGTATTTTTATGATCAGGTTAACTATGGAGGTAAAATGTATTATATTTTTCCAATCTTGATATTTTTAATAAAGTTAATTATATTTATAATTCTATTATCGTCATAGCATTTAAAGTATTGCATACCGATTTTAATATTTTTTTAAAGCTACTTTGAAAGTGAGTAGGCTTAAAGTCTTTACGATGAATCAGCCAGATAGGGCGTGGATCACCAAATGTTATTCCCTTCAGATAAACCATTCCGAATGGTGGCTTATCTTGGTTTAACTGAGTGGTATTGCATAAGAGAAGATAATTACTCCGCATCACGAGATCCTGAGTCCATTCCGTTGCAAAGGTTTCTATGGCAAATGCTGGGGGTATCATACCATGTAATTCAAACAGCTGACGAAAAGCAAAAGCTGCACCAGTAACACCTGGAGGGCCCACCCATGGAAATTCCAATAAATCGTCTAGCTGGATTTCCTTGCGGGCCAAAGGATGATTAGCAGAACACATTACACGTAATTGTGAGCTGGCGAGTACTTCACCAGTTAGCCCTGATGACAGTTTTGGCCGAATAGTGGTACAGACATAATCAAGCTTAGCTGCCTCCAGTGCATCCATCATCACATCGTAACTCTCGCGAATAACACTAAATTTTCCAAAAGGATATTGCTCATTTAGTCTCAGTATGGCTTCAGGGATTAAATGGGAGGCTGTAGCTCGAACGCTACCAATAACTACTGTTCCGTCAATCTGGCTATCCATTTCACGTATTTCTGTGCGTAATGCACGTATCTCGCATACCGCTTGTGACATTAGCTGACCAACTTGCAGTCCTTTTTCCGTCATTGAGATACTGGTTTCATCACTCGCCATAATTGCGAACCCCAACCAGCCTTCAAGCGTCAGAATCGTTCTTTTTAATGACTGAGGTTGCATCCTAAGATCGGCAGCGGCGGCAACAAAGTTATGTGAATTGCGCAATGCTGTCATTGCCTGAAGTTGTGCAGTAGTCAGTCCAATGAGTTTTCTAGAAATAAGTGCATCGTTTGCGGATTCTCCACAGGCTAGCGTCATGGCTTGGGTCAGGAAACTAAATGCCCGGATTCCTCGCTCATTTAACACTCTGGCATATTGCGTTGCCATAAGACCTCGAGGAGCGCGTTCAAACAGGGTGACTCCAAGTAGATCTTCTAAGGAGCTGATTGCCAGAGAGGCTGCGGGTTGCGTCATATTGCAGATACGGGCCGCCGTTCGCAAGCTGGACCCCGCCAATATAGTAAGTGCTAGGTTTAAATGTCTCAGATTCGGTAACGTCGATTTTTGCACGCCGTGACTCCCATTAATTTAGTTATAAATGGTCAATGAGATTTCCCTGTCTCGCATGAGCCAGCTACAGGAATTTACCCAGCTCAAAAATAAAGAACATTTTAACGTATGCAATAACCGCTCCAGTCTGATTACGCTAAATCAGTATTTTTAATTAATTGAGGTATTAAAAAGAGTGATGACCACTTTTAATAGATAAGAGGATCTATTTATTCCATTGAAAAATAAAGAATAAATTTTACTAAAATTATCTTCTCAGTAAAAAACTTATCACTTATAGCAAATTTGAAATCTTGGAGAGCATTGCTGGGAAAAGTATAAGTGAATGCAAGTACAGCCGGGTGACTGGCTTAGTTTTTGACATCGGGTAGTTCATTGTCCGCACCAAGATGTGACAGAAAAATGTCTTTCGCACCGGGATGGGAAGCGATTTTTCAACTGACCATTGACCTAAACTGCAAGGCCAGAGCGGAGAGGTGAACGTAATGTTTTCGACTAGCTCAAGTTATACCCAAACTTTTAAATCAGATAAGACTGCGATAGTAAGAGATAAAAATGGTCTGTTAGCCCAGCCCAGGCTGACCGTATGCGGTAGTGCTGGTTTTCTCTTTGAAGCCGAGGGAGAGATGTGCCTTGCGACGCAAGAAAGGATCTGGAAATTAACCCGAACGTTACTTGAACTCGACGGCGTTATCGATGCTCAACCAGGCATGAATAATCTGCTGGTGATAACCAAGCAGCATGATGAGGCCTTCGATTTCCCTGCTTTTATCCTCAACCGTTGGTCGGTAATCAAACCCGGCTGGGATGTGCATAAAACTTTGGAAATTCCCGTTATTTATGGTGGGGAATATGGTTGTGATCTGGAAAACCTTGCTGCCATTCATGGCATGACCCCCGCTGACGTCGCTAAAGTCCATGCATCTTCAGAGTATATCGTCTTTGCACCAGGCACTATCCCTGGGTTTGGCTACTTATTTGGGCTTGATCCTCGCCTCGCGACTCCACGACGAGACGTACCGGTCACGCGTAAATCAAACGCCACCCTATTGATAGGCGGCGCGCAAACCAATATCGGACCGCCGAAAAAAAAAGGTCGTTCTGAAACCACGGTTACTGGTTGGCATGCCATTGGACATTCTCCTTCAGCACCTGACCCGTTTGACCTTTCGCGGCAACCTCCCAATCTGGTCTCGCCGGGTGACCGGATTCGTTTTCTCCTGACGGACGTACTCGCATGATCGAAATTCTTTCCACTCCGCCTTTCACTTCTGTTCAGGATCTTGGGCGAGAGGGGTATCGCAGCTTAGGCATTGTTAGAGGTGGTGCTATGGATCGGCTGGCATTAGCAGCGGCGAACCTGCTGGTAGGTAATGCGATGGGTGAAGCCTGCCTCGAAATCGAAATGCCACCAGTAAAAATTCGCATCAATCATCCGATGCGCATAGCAGTTACTGGTGCCTATTGCGAAGTACTGCTTGATGACACGCGTTTGGCACCCTGGTCCAGCTTTCCAGTCAAAGCAGGGCAGGTGTTACACATTACGCCTGGGCGATCGGGACTGCGCTGTTATCTGGCGTTTTCAGGAGGAGGCCTCGATGTTCCTGAAGTGCTCAACTCCCGTTCGACACACTTACGCGTGGGTTTTGGTGGATACGAGGGGCGAGCGCTCAAAGCTGGTGATCGTATCGCTGTTCGTAATGCTATTGAAAACCGCAAACCCGTGAAACCACGCTTTGGCATCGTTCCGGCACAGCGTTTCTTACGTAATGCTCGTCACCCAACGGCGCAACCGGGTGATGTGGTTTTACGGGTGATACCCGCAGCGGAATTTTCACTGTTTACTTCGGAATCGCGAGAACAATTTTTCGAAGAAGGATGGAAGGTGACCACCTTAAGCAACCGTCAAGGAGCAAGACTGGAAGGGGTGTTTCTGGAAATAAAACAAAAAACAGAAATGCGCTCCCACGGTATTGCAACCGGTGTCATTCAGGTACCGCCATCAGGCAAACCGATGATACAGCTGGCTGATGCTAACTCGGCAGGGGGCTATCCAAAAATGGGTGTGGTCATTGAAGCCGATCTGTGGCGTCTGGCGCAGGCTCGTCCTGGTACCGTGCTGCGTTTTAGTTACGCTACCAATGAAGATGCGCATAGCGCGCAGCGTGAACAGGATCAATTTTTTAAAGGTATCAAATGGTTACTTGAATATCGGCAACTCATTAGTTAACGATTTAGCTGCAAAATTAACGCGATTAAATACCTAAACGTCTCAATAAATGGGAGAGAACGATGGACATTGATATCAACACAGATCTTGGTGAAGGTTACGGTAAATGGAAGCTGGGTGATGATGAAGCCATGATGGAGCTGGTCTCATCAGCCAACGTTGCCTGCGGTTTTCATGCTGGCGATCCAATCATTATGCATCGAAATGCAGAGCTTGCTGTTAAACATGGGGTTGCACTGGGTGCCCACATTGGAGTGCCTGATCTCTGGGGCTTTGGTCGCGTATCTATGGATATTGATCCCGCCGTTATGGGTAAAGTCGCACTTTACCAAATAGGTGCATTAGCCGCGCTCGCCTCATCAGTTGGATGCAAAGTAACCCATGCCAGCGCGCATGGGGCCATTGGTATGATGCAACGTAAAACGCCTGCCTATATGGAGCATATCTATGGTGCCTTCCGCTCCTTCGACCCCGACATCATTGTCGCCCCGAGCGTAAACACCTCAGGCGAGCGCTATGCACATGATCACAATATGCGTTATGTCGGCAAAATCTTCGCTGACCGTTCATATGATGACAATGGCCTGTTAGTTAGCCGAAAACTACCTGACGCCATGATCACCGATGTCGGAGCTGTGCGCGAGCGGATGGAGCAATTCCTAAGTGATGGCACCATTACTGCATTGTCGGGAAAAGTCATTAGCGTCGACGCCAAATGCATTCTAATTCATAGCGACACAGATGGGGCAATCAACATTGCAAGGATGGTGCGTGACACCATTGAAAAAAATGGCCACCGCGTCGTACCACTCGACAAAATGTTCAGCTGAAACTTGCGCAGCGCTTAATGAGGACTAACGAATGGATGCAATATCCACCATGCTAAAAAGCAGTACCGTGAATCCGCGCCGCCGAAAGCAGTGGCTGGCGCTTGTTATGGCGCTACCCTCAGTCAGCTTTCTGTTTTTCTTTATGGCGCTGCCGGCTGTCATTCTGCTCAGTTATAGCGTTATGACCCAGTCAGAAAGTGGGTCTATAGGTTTACCGTTAACGCTGGAGCATTATCACCGTTTGTTCACTGGCGACACCTATCTGGGCATTTTGTATCAGACAATGTTTATTGCGGTGGCCACGTCATTGCTTTCAATTCTGATGGCATATCCATTAGCTCTGACAATCATCGGTGGGTCAAAGCTAATGAGCCGTATTACGATCATTGTAGTGGTCGCGCCACTGATGGTGAGCGTAATTGTACGTACCTACGGTTGGGAGATTTTACTATCTAACGGCCCACAAGGCGGGGTTAACTACCTGATTCATCAACTGGGATTTAGCACATTACTACAACTGCTGAATACTAAATGGGCTGTCATCATCGCGTCTGCGCACGTGTTTCTTCCACTATTAGTGCTTCCTCTTGCGAGTTCGTTGGCGCGTATCAAGCCTGGCTATTTGGAAGCAGCGCGGATGTTAGGTGCGTCGTCGATTGTCACCTTTTTACGCATTACGGTGCCATTGAGTCTGCCTGGGCTTATGGCAGGCGTCACTATAGTGTTTACCCTGACTTCAGCGTCTTACATTACACCTGCCATGATCGGGGGACCAAACGGCATGATGCTCGGTGTATTACTCGAACAGCAGGTCAACACAGTCTATGACTGGCCGATGGGTGCCGCTATTGGATTTGTCATGGTTGCGATTGCGCTAACAGGTCACATTTGCGGCAATGCGCTAACCCAACGTTTTTCCAGCACCACCTCAGCGGTATCTCGCCAGCCCAGTCAAAAAATACCCGCAGGAGATGTTGCATGAGTACTGAATCTACCAGTCGTTTTGTCAAAATTGTGACGCCGTTTTTGCTGCTGTATATGTTGGCGCCGTTGCTGGTGGTGATTGCCATCTCAGTCTCTGACAATTTTCTGGCCACCTTTCCACCAAAAGGCTTCACGTTAAATTGGTACGTGCATGTGCTTGGCGATGCAAAATTTCAACATGCCTTCATGACCAGCTTGACGCTCGCGGTCATAGCCACGTTAGCCGCTTTGTTGCTCGGTGCCCCCGCAGCTATTGTGATTCATCGCGGCGATCTGCCGGGCTGTCAGTTGATTGAAACATTGTTGTTGTCACCAATGATTTTACCCATTTTGATCACTGGCCTCGCAATGCTGCAGTTCTTCTCTGTGGCGCAGATGTACTCCGTTCCTGTCAATTTGTTTGTTGGGCATACCATGATTATTTTGCCTTATATGCTTCGCACCTTACTGGCAAGTTTTAAACAGATTGATCACAGCCTTGAAGAAGCGGCCAGCACTCTTGGCGCATCGCCTGTGAGCGTGTTTTGCTTTGTGACTTTGCCGCAGATTATGCCGGGTGTGCTAGCTGGTTGCTTGTTCGCTTTTCTTGTTTCCTTTGATGATTTCCCAATCTCGTTTTGGTTGGCAGATGCGAGAACGGAACCTCTTCCTATTTACCTTCATCATGCGCTGGCTAGTATCTTCGACCCGTCGATTGCCGCGATTTCCAGCCTGATGATACTGACCAGTGTTGTCACTATTCTTGCACTTGAACGTTTTGTAGGAGTACGTAAAGCCATGGGTATTTAACCGTTAAACGTGCGCTTTGCTAAATGGTTTCCTTTTACTCTTAACCTGGATGTCTGATATGACTCACTCAAAAGTAGATGATAATACTGGGCTATCTCGCCGCAAATTTTTGATCGGGACCGGTGCGATTCTGGCTGCCCCGATGGTTCTACGTGGTAATGCCTGGGCAGCCGGAAAGTCTTTATATGTCAGCACATATGTTGGTGTGCAAGGTCAAGTTATCGCTGACGAAATTATTCCGCAATTTGAGAAAGATTATCGCTGCAAAGTATTTCAGACGCAGACCACAACGCTGCCGACTATTGCGACATTGCGTACCGAGAAAAATCATCCACGTCTGTCAGTAGCGATGATGGACGATGTAGCGATACCCATTGCGAAACGGGAAGGTTTGATTGCACAAATCCCCGCAGACCGTGTTCCCAATCTAACAAAAGTGTTCAAAAATTATGTTTACGAGGACGGATATGGTGCCGCGTTTTCCATATCGCGGATCACTCCTTGGTACAACACTCAGGCACTTGGCAGCGAGAAACCCACCAGCTGGCAAGATCTTTGGGATGATAAATTTAAGAAGCGTTTTATTATGGTCAGCCCAAAATGGACCAACTCTTTAGCTATCCTGACTATGGCTGCATCGCATGTTGATGGCAAACCGCCTCTACAGGCACAGTATGATATTGATAAAGCATGGGACCGTATGACCGAGCTGGTACCCAATGTGTTCAGTATTCATGAGAACTCAGGCGGCGCGGTCCTGCAGGTTGTTCAGAGCCAAGCGGACATTGCTGGACCCGACCACTCAAAATCCATCCTGCCCTACATCGTGAAAGGTGCCCCAATTGAATTGATGGATCCGAAAGAGGGTTCTTTTGCGGGTGTTAATGCCATCACGTTGGTCAATAACGCGCCTGAGCCTGAACTGGCTGCAGCATTTATTGATCGCATTCTGTCACCGGAAGTGCAGCAACGCCTGGCAGAGGCCACGTTAACTGCGCCAGTGCGAGAGGGCATCACATTGTCTGAAGCCGCTGCTAAATATGTGAAAACGGATGAAGAGAGTTTGGCATCGCTGATTAACCTCGATTGGACCTTCATCAATCCGAAACGCAGTGAAATTATCGACAAATTCAACCATACCTTTTTGTGAGTTTTCCTATGAACAATCAATCTGACCTAGCGTTGTCCGGACTGAAAAAAATTTATGGTTCAACCGTGGCGGTGGAGCATATTACTTTACGCGTTAAACAGGGTGAGCTAGTGGCGTTCTTAGGCCCCTCCGGCTGTGGCAAAACCACTACATTACGTATGATTGCCGGTTTAACTACGCCCTCAGAAGGTAATGTGCTGATAAATGGAGCCACAGTAACGGATAAGCCAGCTCATCAACGCAATATCGGCATGTTATTTCAGGGATATGCCCTTTTTCCTCACATGACCATTGCTGAAAATGTAGCGTTTGGTCTGAAGATGAAAAAGGTCAATGGCGCAATACGTGATAAGAAGGTGAAAGAAGCATTAGAGCTGGTGCAACTTGCTCACGTTGCTGATCGTAAACCCTCAGCCTTGTCAGGTGGTCAACAACAGCGTATAGCTCTGGCACGAGCATTAGTTATTGAACCCTCTTTATTACTGCTGGATGAACCCCTCGGCGCATTGGATAAAGAGTTGCGCGAGTCGATGCAGGTTGAAATCCGTCATTTGCAGCAACGCCTCGGCATCACCACCGTACTGGTTACACATGATCAAGAAGAAGCGTTGACTATGGCTGACCAAATCGTGGTGATGAATAATGGACGCGTTGAACAGGTTGGGACGCCAGAAGAGATTTACTCTCGTCCAGCCAATAGTTTTGTGGCGAACTTTATCGGTGCTTCTAATTTCCTCAAAGGCAAAACCACGAGCAATAACACGAACGCGGGATTCGTGGAACTCGAAGGTGGCGGTCAAATTTATCATCAAGGAAACACCGAGCGATCAGGTGCATTGACCTTCATCGTAAGACCAGAGGCAGTGGTGATTCGACCAAAGGGAACGCAGGAAGAAACTGATAACTGGACTAATGCGGTGATTGAGGATGTCATTTATCGTGGGCAGGTTACGCATATCAAAATGCGAAGGAATAATGGTCAACCCTTTTTAGCCTATCTACCTAACCGTACCGGCGGCAAAATGGAGGACGATCTGCAGCCTGGTAATACAATCACAGCAAGCTGGCATACAGAGGGTGCACATCTCTTACCAGATGCCTGATTAATATATCTGCCTGTTGGTGCGAATGTTAAATCGTGCCACATGAGTTTAAAAAAATGAAAGATCAAAATATGCATTCAAGCGGACACAATGATGTGCCCACGGACGGATTACGCCTGTACCCACGTATTCTGGTTATTTTTACTATTACGTTAGCGACGGCTGCATCTTCAATGAGTACCAGCATTGTTAATGTTGCTCTTCCTAATATGGCACAGGCGCTGAATATTGAGCCAGGCTATTCCGTAGCAATTGTCTCGGCCTTTCAAATCGCGATGATTGCCAGTTTATTACCCTTGGCCGGCTTGGGTGAAATCATCGGATACCGCAAGGTTTATCTGCCAGGATTGATTATTTTTGCTCTGGCGTCCTTTATGATTTCGGTTGCACATGGCGTTATTGATGCCATCCTGTGGCGCTTTGTCCAGGGGCTAGGTGCGGCCGGAGTGTTGAGTGTTAATACCGCCATTCTGCGTTTTGTATACCCTAAACGCCATTTTGGAAGAGGGCTTGGCCTGAATGCTTTTGTGGCTGGTACTTCCATGGCATTAGGGCCACCAGTTGCGGCTGCAATTCTTTCTTTTAGCAGTTGGCACTGGCTATTCCTGGTCAATGTCCCTTTATGCATTACTGCTTTTGCCATTGGGTTCTGGGCGATCCCAAACACTGCCAAAGGAATGCATAAATTATCTCTCGTCAGCATCACTTATCATGTAAGTGCTTTTACCCTAGTTACCTGCGGGCTTAATTTCAAAGCAATGAATATCAGTCTAGGTCATGCGTCAGCCATGGTAATGATAGGACTGTTTTTGGCTGTGCTGTATGTAAGACGGGAATTGCGGCGCAAAATCCCCCTAATTCCCATGGATTTATTTAAAATCCAGGATTTTCGCTCCTCAGTATTTGCTTCTATCTGTGCTTTCAGTGCCCAAATTCTGGTGTTAACTATATTGCCATTTTGGTTAGAGCATACAGCAGAACGTACAGCTGGAGAAATTGGTTGGCTATTGGCTGGGTGGCCAGCAAGTTCAATGTTTGCCGCACTGATATCAGGAGCGCTACTTGAACGGATACCAGCAACGCAGTTAAGCGTAATTGGGCAATGCCTGTTTGGTATTGGGGTGTCAATCCTGATCTTTCTTTCCCCGGAGAGTTCATCGTACGTAATCACTGCTGCTATGGTGCTTTGCGGTGTAGGTTTTGGCCTGTTTCAAACACCTAACAATCGCTTGATGCTTTCATCTGCGCCACCCAGCCGTTCAGGGTCGGCAAGCGGCAGCTTGGGCACAGCTAGAGTAGTCGGACAGTCATTAGGCAGTGCAGGTGCCGCAATATTACTGATGACCGATTTTAATCTGGCGTTACACCTTAGCGGGGCAATAGCGGCTGTATTGGCTTTGCTTACAGGAATGTTTTGTCTGCGTAAGCGAGTGATCCACCGTGATACGACAAATACTACCTCAATTCTCTCGGAGCTTAAGACCATGCATCAAAGTATAAAGCCTGAAGTGATCATGCTTCAGTACTCACCTAATTATCTGGCTTTACTCAAGCAATATGCCGTTGTTCATGATGCCTCCAAAGGACTCGATAAGTTGTCTAATGAAGTGCTAAGCCGGGTTAGGTATGTGGTAACAACCGGTTTTACCGGAGTTAGTGCCGCACAGATGAAACTGTTGCCATCATTACGCCTAATTTGCTGTTCTGGAACAGGGTTCGAGAACGTTGATCTTGAAGCAGCGCGTTCCCATGGTGTCTTCGTTTCTCATGGGGCCGGAAACAATGCTCCTGCAGTTGCCGACCAGGCGATCGCGTTATTGCTGAATGTTGTCAGAGGCATTACAGAGCAGGATGGGAAAGCGCGGGAAGGTGTCTGGCGCAGTTTATTAACGCCATACCCTATGGTCGCTGGGAAAAAAATTGGCATCTTTGGCATGGGGAAAATCGGTGAGGCAATTGCTAAAAGAGCGATCGGATTTGATCTTGAAGTTTATTACCACAGCCGGACTCAGAAACCACAACTTCCTTATGCTTTCAAATCATCGCTTGCCGCCCTGGCGGAAGAAGTCGATTTCCTCATCTGTTGTGCCCCGGGCGGTAAGGAGACATTTCACGCAGTTAACAGCAATATTCTTCAATTACTCGGTTCGGAAGGATATCTGGTCAATGTTGGCCGCGGTAGCCTTGTGGATACAGAAGCTCTTGTTATGGCACTGGAATCAAACACCATAAAAGGCGCAGCATTGGATGTATACGAAACTGAACCGACTATTCCAGAGGCGCTTCGTCAGTCAGACAAAACAGTGCTGACACTCCACACTGCGGGAGTCTCCCACGAAACCCAACGTTCAGGGATCGCGTTGATCATGCGCAATATCAGCGGCCTTGAACAGGATGGTGTGCCTGTTTCACCGATTCCGCCAATGGCCAAAGACTTGTTTTCAGCCATCAAACCTTCATCAGCCTTCTAATGCTGATATACGAATTAAGCAATTAATGAAGGCAGCAGCATGAAGCTCTGCCGCAACGGCAAAACGATTTAATCAGGAGCATCCTTAATGGATATTAATGAGATGAAAGAGTTAGCTAATCTACTAACGTCGCCCATGGTCAGTGAAATTGAAATTCAGGAAACCACGAAAGTGGTACGTATAATTCGCCAACGTACTGGAATTGAAACCCAATCGGAGATTTGTGCAAGTGACGCGCAGTCTTGTATACAAAAAGTGAATGCTGTGCCTGCTGAGCCGCTCCAAACCGTCCCGATTAACGATATTGTTCAGAGCACTAAAGACTCAGTTCACAATGTGGCTTCACCGATGATTGGAACGTTTTATCGCGCGCCTGTTCCGGATGCGCCACCGTTCATTGAAGTGGGGCAGCAGGTAAAGGCCGATGACATTGTGTGTATCATTGAAGCGATGAAGATGATGCATCAAGTTCCTGCCGGTAAAGCGGGAATAATTAAATCCATACTCTCTATTGATGGTGACATGGTTGAGTTTGACCAACCACTAGTAACAATTTCCTGAATGTTGGATGGGTTATGTTAGATAAAGTCCTGATCGCAAATCGTGGTGAAATCGCGCTACGTATTTTACGCGCGTGTAAATCGTTAGGAATTAAAACCGTTGCAGCTTATTCCAGCGCTGACAAGGATCTGCTACATGTTCGTTTAGCGGATCAATCGGTATGCATTGGACCGGCGGCTTCGGCGCGCTCCTATCTGGATATGCAGGCATTAATTACTGCGGCAAAACTTACTGGTGCCAATGCTATCCATCCAGGTTACGGTTTCCTCTCAGAAAATGCTGATTTTGCTGAACAGGTAGAACGCGCCGGTCTGGTATTTATTGGACCTAAACCTGATACCATTCGCTTGATGGGCGATAAAGTCAGCGCGATAGCGGCCATGATAAAAGCTGGCGTTCCGACAGTACCCGGATCAAACGGACCATTACCCGATGACAATAATAGCGCTGTTATAGCAGATTCAAGGCGCATTGGCTTTCCTGTCATTATCAAGGCTTCGGCAGGGGGGGGAGGAAGAGGAATGCGAGTTGCTCACCATGAAGCGGAGCTGCTTAGTGCGATTCAAATAACACGTGCAGAGGCCAATGCGGCATTCGGCAATGGTACCGTCTATATGGAAAAGTATCTAACTCAACCTCGCCATGTTGAAGTGCAAGTGATTGCTGATGGCCATGGCCACGTAGTGCATCTTTATGATCGAGATTGTTCACTGCAGCGACGTCATCAGAAGGTGCTGGAAGAGGCACCGGCACCGCATATTGATGAAGCAGTAAGAGAAAGGGTATTAAAAGCCTGTACCGATGCCTGCCTTGAGATTGGCTATCGTGGTGCTGGTACCTTTGAATTTCTTTATGAAAAAGGGCAATTTTTTTTCATTGAGATGAACACGCGATTGCAAGTTGAGCATCCTGTCACTGAGTTGGTTACAGGAGTTGATCTGGTGAAAGAGCAATTGCGTATAGCATCAGGGCTTGCATTGTCAGTTACTCAGCAAGATGTTCACTTAAAAGGCCATGCATTTGAATGTCGTATCAATGCTGAGGATGCACGTACTTTTATGCCTTCACCAGGTAAAGTTACCTTTTACTCTGCGCCAGGAGGCCCCAACGTTCGAGTCGACTCTCACTTATATACTGGTTATATCGTTCCGCCGCATTATGATTCACTAATTGGAAAACTAATTGTGTGGGATGAGAACCGCGAAAGTGCGTTAGTTCGTATGTCACAGGCGCTGGATGAAATGCAAGTAGAGGGTATTCAAACCAATATAGCATTGCATAAAGAATTAGTACGCGACAGCCATTTTAAAGAAGGTGGCGTCACTATTCATTATTTAACACAATTATTTGATGGCTAACTTTAAATAATAAAAACAGAATTTCAGCATGCAGTTTTATTTTGGCCGTGACTTTTTATGCACATTTAATCACGTAGCAAGCTCATTTCTTATCACTTTGAACAAACTTCTTATTTTTTAAAATGAATGCACTAGCTAATATTAATGAACACTGTGTCTGGTGAATTATTTTACCTAAACTCATTATAATTTTACTTAGGAGCGTTAAATTGAAATATACCAGCGATTTGGTTGACCAAATTGAAGCCTCAGCTTCAGTCATGGCCTCACAAAAAGCACGCGAAATGAAGGCATCAGGGATTAATGTTATTTCGTTGGCAGCGGGTGAACCTGACTTTCCTACGCCGCCGCATGTAGTTGAAGCTGCAAAAGCCGCCATTGACAAAGGTCAAACAAAATATGCCGATGTTCGTGGAACCCTTGTTCTAAGGCAGGCTATCCAGAGTAAGTTTGAGCGTGACAATAATTTACGTTTTAGCCTCGACGAAATTATGGTAGGCCCGGGAGCCAAAAGTCTGATTGCCACCGTGTTGATGGCATCGGTAAATCCAGGAGATGAAATTATTATTCCTGCCCCTTCCTGGGTTTCATATGTTGATATTGCCAGGTTAGTTAACGGATTACCTGTAGTAGTTGAGACCGTGCCAGAAAGTGGACTCAAACTCGACCCTGTTCGGTTAGAAGCTGCCATTACTGATAAGTCCCGTTGGCTGCTGCTCAACTCACCGGGCAATCCTACCGGCTCCGTTTACACAAAAGATGAGCTCGTAGCGCTAGCCACAGTGCTTGAGCGTCATCCTCACGTCATGGTGCTGAGTGACGAAATTTATGAATACCTAGTTTTCGACAACGTAAAATTTGTCTCTTTTCTGGAAGCTGCACCGCAACTCCGTGACCGCGTTGTGACGTTAAATGGTGCTTCTAAAGGTTATGCAATGACGGGCTGGCGTATTGGTTATTCAGCTGCTCCTGCCGCTTTAACCAAGGGAATGGCAAAAGTAGCTGGTCAGATGGTGGGATCAAGCAGCTCAATTAGCCAGGCAGCAGCCGTTGCAGCGATGGATGGCCCACAAGGTTATCTGGCAGAACGTGCAACGTCATATCAATCACGCCGCGACCGTGTTCTTGAATTGCTTTCTGCCATCCCTGGCCTGACAGCAATTCCACCGCAGGGTGCATTCTATTTGTACGTTAATTGTGGAGGTATACTTGGACGGGCCACACCGAAAGGTGAAGAGCTTAAGACGGATAGTGATGTAGTTAATTATCTGCTGGAAGCTGCGGCTGTGGTGACGGTAACGGGCGCAGCATATGGGCTTTCACCATATTTCAGAATTTCTATTGCAACTGATATTGAACAACTTGAAGAAGCTTGTCATCGTATCTCGATGGCGATTGAGGAGCTGCAATAATTGCAGAATTATCTTACTGCGGTAATCAGGATGGATTAATTACACGGACATAACAGGGAAGTTGCTAATCATTATTCTTTCTAATATGGACTATTCGGTATGCTACCTTCTAAATTAATTAGGCTGAAATTAATTGTTTTTGCATTGTGCGAAAAGATGTGCCCGCTGTCATTTTATAAAAATCCAATTAAATATTATTAAGACTATTGAACGAGGAATAGATGATGAAGTTTTTGTACAAGATAAGTATTTTAGGTGCATTCGTTTTTTCTGGGGGCAGTCACGCTGCCGATATTTATAATAAAGATGCCAATAAACTCGATCTTTATGGAAAGATTCAAGGGGAAAATTATTTATCCAATAATGACAGCCTTAAGGGCGATCAGTCTTATATCCGCTTTGGCTTTAAAGGACAAACGCAAATAAACGAGCTGATTACAGGATATGGTCAGTGGGAAAACCAAATTCAGATGAACAACAGCGAAGGTGCTGATGCTCAAAACAATAATAAAACCCGCCTTGGTTTTGCCGGAATTAAGGTTGGTCATTACGGTAGTTTCGACTATGGCCGTAATTTTGGTTTGGTGTATGACGCTATTTCCTATACTGACGTGTTGCCGGAATTCGGGGGCGTAAATGGCAGCGCTGATGGCTTTTTGCGCGGCCGTTCAACTGGAGTAGCAACCTACCGTAATCGAGACTTTTTTGGTTTGGTCGATGGCCTTAGCTTTGGCTTGCAATATCAAGGAAAAAATGACCGTAGTACCATTAGTAGGGCCAATGGCGATGGCTGGGCCAGTTCACTGGGTTATACTACCAATTTCGGTATTAGTTTCGTCGGCGGATATGCCAGCCTGGCTCGAACAGAATCTCAGAATGCTGATGGCGTCTATGGCCATGGAAATCGTGGCGAAAGCTGGGCAGTAGGGATAAAATACGATAACAATGATTGGTATTTTGGTACCTACTATGGGAAGGCACGAAATTCATATGCTATTAGTAACAGCCTGACCGGTGATAGTGGCTTTGCAAACGAAGCACAACTGTTTGAAGCAACTTTACAATATCAATTCCTTAACGGTCTGCGGCCTTCAATCGCTTGGGTGCAAACCAAAGCGAAAGATATTGAGGGGGTAGGTGATGAATATGTGCTTAAATTTTTCGAACCGGGAATTAGCTACTATTTTAATAAAAATATGAGGACGTTTGCAGCATGGAAAATGAATTTATTAGATGATGATAACAAACTGGGGTTGCCTAACGACGACCAGTTAGCATTAGGTATCGTCTATCAATTCTGAGAGCGGGCCGGAAATCCGGCCTTTAGGTTTTGTGCAATTTTTACGCTATTCAATATTTTTCTTACCATCTTAAAGAAATCTTGCTCCTTATTTTTTTATGTAACGCAGATTATTACAGGTTCCTTAATCCTGTCGCGATCTCATCACCATCTATCTTTTTCAGTCTTGGTAATGGCTATCCAAAATGGTGCGGTAAAAGTCATTTATGGATAATAATGGGGCGGCGTATAAGTTATATAATTTCGGCAATAAAAATACATTATATAAAAAATAAGCAAAATCAAATAGTTGTGTTACTTTTATTGATCCATATTTTTTGGTATTTAATATGCATGATGAATCTCATAATGCTTTTATGAAAATTTTACTAGCTGTGACCATGGCGATTTTCAATGAAGAGTTATCATAATTTTAACATCAATGAGGATATTTTATGCCTGTATATACATCATCTTATTTACCGAATTTTAACGGAAAAAAATCAATACACGTAATTGGTTTGATATGTGCTGTAGCAAGTGCAATTAATCCCGCAGTTGCCAACGAATTGAAAGATATTAAGGAAAAAGGAGAGCTAGTATGTGGAACGTTAGCTACCAGTGATCCTATGGGATATACCGATCCTAAAACGAGAAAAGTGACAGGTTTTGACATAGATATATGTAATGCAGTGGCAAAACAACTTGGTGTCAAAATGGTTCAGAAAACACTTACCGTCGATGCCCGTATTCCGGAATTACAAATTGGTCGTGTAAATATATTGTCCGCAGCATTGGGATATACTAATGACCGCGCTAAACAAATAGATTTTACTGACTCTCACTTTCAAAACCCTATTACTGTTTTGGTACCAGCATCAGCAAGTTATAAACGTCTCGACGATCTTGACGGTAAACGAGTAGGTATGTCTTCAGGTTCAACAGCAGAATATTGGCTTAGAAAAAAATTCCCTAAAATCAATGTCAGTACATTCCACGATTTTCCCTCCGCGTTTCTGGCTTTTCAACAAGGAAAAGTCAGTGGCGTAGCGGCTTCGCAGACTTCAGAACAACGATATTTGCAGGCCGGCAAAGGGAAGTTTGTGATTATGGAAGAACCAATTAACTGGGAGCCTCAAGCATTAGGAATTAAGAAAAATGAGCCTGAATTTCTTACTGCGGTCAATAACGCTTTGCAAATGTTGGAGCAGCAAGGGCAAATTGAGAAAATTTGGAACAAGTGGCTAGGTTCAGACAGCATGTACAAAATGGAACGTGTACATAAACTTGAGCATATCAAGAATATTCAGGCAAGCATGAATTAATCACTATTAACGCTACATAAACAGGGCGCTACGTTTGGCATGTGATTGTTTTTTCATGTTAACGCCGTGCATTAGTATTATCTAAAGTACTAAGGGGGTTTACCAATTATGGATTTTCAACCTTTGACGTTGTTGCAGGGTCAATATCTTGGATGGATAATTAAAGGTATCGAAAATACCCTTTCGCTTTTTTTCTTATGTTTGGTTACTGCCTTTGTTATTGCTCTAGCCTTAACAGCAATGCGATTGTCACGCATTGCTTTATTCAGATGGTTCGTTATTGTATTTGTGGAATACCACCGTAATGTTCCGGCTCTGGTACAACTCCTGCTTTGGTATTTTGGGATTTCGATGATTTTACCAGAAATACTATCAGCATGGATAAATAAACACAGCAGCGAATTTCTGTTCGCATATGTCGCACTTTCATTAAACTCTGCGGCATTTATGTCTGAAGATTTACGCAGCGGTGTACGATCAATTGCAAGCGGCCAAATGGAAGCCTGTAAGGCAATGGGCTTTAGTTTTATGCAGTCTATGATAGATATTATTTTACCGCAATCAGTCCGGGTATCGATTCCACCTTTGATTAGCCAAGCTTTGACACTTTATAAAGCTACCAGCCTTGCCATGGCAATCAGTGTAACTGAACTTACATACGCAGCTAAAGAAATAGATAATGAGACGTTCAGGACGTTTGAGTCCTATGCAATTATTTCCATGATCTATTTAATAGGTGCATTTATCATTGTGAGTGTAGGATTTTCTTATGAGCGGTTCAATTCGCGATCAGGAGTAAATGCATGAACGATGTTTACAACATCCTTGTCACTTATGAAGATTTAATTCTGGTAGGCGGTTATCCAGATGGCCCTATAGGTGGACTTGTTCTGACTTTATTTATTGCTATAGCGGGATTAGTTTGTGCCTTTCCATTATCAGTACTGGTTGGAATAGCCAGAACAAGTCGCTTTAGAGTGATCTTTATTCCTGTTACGATTTTTTCCAGCGTCATTCGCGGATTGCCGGTTCTGATGCTAGTGTTCTGGTCTTATTTTGCCGTCCCTCTTATATCAGGCCACTCAATTTCGGGCACCAAAACCTTAATTTTGGCATTAGTTATCTATGAAATGGCTTTTCTTGGCGAGGTTATTCGAGCAGGAATAAAGTCTGTTCCGCAGGGCCAAGTCGAAGCGTCGAGAACCCTTGGGATTAGCTATTCACGATCAATGCTGGAAATTATTTTGCCTCAAACAATTTATACCATGCTACCCAGCATTCTGAATCAGTTCATTAACCTTATAAAGAATACCTCATTAGGATATGTAATTGGCGTAGCCGAACTGACTTATTCGATGTATCAGGTCAATACCATCGAGTTAACAAAACCACTGCAGGTTTTCGCTGCACTTGCTTTCATCTACTTTGTGATTTGCTTCACGCTAACCCGACTGGTTGGTGTCGTCGAAAAAAACGTCACTCGCAAACGCCAGATTACTATCTAAGGAGTCTATATGTTAGTGCTTGAAAATGTTGAAAAATGGTATGGCAAACATAAAGTTCTTAATAGGGTAAATGAGCACATTGAGAAAGGAGAGGTAGTGGTGGTTTGTGGTCCCTCGGGTTCTGGTAAATCAACATTGATCAGAACAATTAACCGTCTGGAGGAAATCCAGGGAGGAAGAATTTTAGTCAATGGTACCGACAGTCGAGATCAAAAAATTGATATCAACCAGTTTCGCAGCAATATTGGTTTCGTATTCCAGCAGTTCAATCTCTTTTCTAATCTAACCGTTCTGGACAACGTCTCACTGGCACAGCGACGCGTAAGGAAAAGCACCAAGCGCGAAGCGGAGGAAATAGCTGAAGCCTTACTGGAAAAAGTAGGGCTTGGTACTAAATTTCGCGCCTATCCGCATCAACTATCCGGTGGTCAGCAGCAGCGTGTTGCCATCGCACGTGCATTAGCAATGAAGCCACCGGTGATGCTTTTTGACGAGCCTACAAGCGCTCTTGACCCAGAAATGGTAGGTGAAGTTCTTAACGTTATGAAGCAACTCGGTAATGAAGGCATGACAATGGTATGTGTTACCCATGAAATGGGATTTGCCAGAGAAGTTGCCGACCGGGTAATTTTTATGGATAAAGGCGAAATCCTTGAACGTTCAAAACCAGAAGTATTTTTTACCTCCCCACACCACCCGCGAGCACAAAAATTTGTCTCTGATATTCGTCATTAAGGATCTTAACGAATGAATATTCTGTCTGAAACCATTAATCGGGTAAAACCTTCCGCAAGCAATGCTGCCAGTCAACGCGCACGGGATATGAAAGCGCAAGGATTAGATAAGCCGGGAAACCCTGAAAAAGGACGATAAAGCGGACATCTCAATATAGCCAGAGGCGGACATCTGAATTTAGCCGCCATAAGCTAAAGTGCGCATAATGTAATTTATGTTAAATGTCTAATTAGATCATGCAATTGGCCGAAGACCCAGTGAAAAACACAACGGGCCTTCCCGGCAAAGGATTTGCGGTAAATCCCTAAACAGGTACTGACAGAGAAAAGACGGCCATAAATTATTGCTTCTTTGAAACGAACGAATGATTAATGTCAAAAGGAGCATGTCTGGCATGCTCCTTTTTTACAGGAAGGTAACAAAGAGCCAGTAATTTTAGACAGGCAGCTTTTGTTACAGGATTTTTAAACAAAGCATTCAAAACCCGCCGTCTGGCTCACTTCATTTTATGACGAAATCGTTCAATTAAAATGATTCCCAGCTTCCCTCTGTAGCGGCCGTTTTGCCAGGTAGTCGTGGTGCCTGACGGACAGTGCTAAATTGCTGCTGAGTGGCGACCGAGACAGGAACGCTGACCGTTTGCGTACGGTTTATAGTGCTTCCTTCATTTAAGCGAAACATGCTCACAATCTCCTGCAACACTTGGGTTTGTTCCTGCATGGAGGCTGCAGCAGCTGCAGACTGTTCTACCAGAGCAGCATTTTGCTGAGTAGTCGTATCGATTTGCTCCATGGCGCAGTTGATTTGCTCAATGCCATCATTCTGTTCCCGGCTGGCTTGAGCAATTTCGTTAATCAGTTGTTCCATGCTCTGCACGTTTCTAACGATGCTCGTCATGCCCTTATCAGCCTTGTCCACTAATGTGGTGCCTGCGTTAATGCGCGATACAGATTCATCTATCAGCGTTTTGATTTCACGTGCAGCGGAAGCACTGCGTTGGGCCAGTGTGCGTACTTCACCGGCGACCACAGCAAACCCCCGGCCAGATTCACCCGCGCGAGCAGCTTCCACAGCCGCATTGAGGGCCAGTATGTTGGTCTGGAAAGCAATGCCATCGATGACAGAAATAATATTAGACATTCTGGAGGAGGATTCATAAATCTCCTTCATCCGGGTGGACACATCATTCATCAGCTCGCCATTCTCTTTTACAATGCCAGCAGTTTCAGAAACAAACTGACGTGCCTGCGCCGTGTTTGCTGCGGTATTGCTGATGGTGGCGGTCAGTTCCTCGAGTGTTGCCGCTGTTTCTTCCACGCTCGCCGCCTGTTCTTCAGTGCGGGATGAGAGATCCTCGTTACCGGTGGCAATTTCATCAGCAGCCGAGGCTATGCTGTCTGATCCTGCACGCACTTTTTGCACAGTCTTACGTAGACTTTCAGTCATTTCACGCAGGGCGGCCATCAACTGCCCTAACTGATCATGAGAGTCTACCCGCAATCCACGGTTAGATTACCGGCTGCCACTTCGCGCGCTATACCCACAGCAGATATCAGTGGGCGCGTAATGCTACGCGTGATAAGCAATGCAAGAAGCGAGCCCATAATTAACGCAACAATACCTACCGCCACCAGTGTCCAAACGGCAGATGTACCTGCACTCTGGATATGACCACCATTCTCATTAATGAGCCTTTGCTGGTTGTTAGCCACAGCACGAACAGCATCGGAATAAGCGCGCATAGCAGGTAGCAACTGGCTACGAATAACTTCAGCGGTCGCGTTCACATCTCCCTGAGCACTGAGTTTCAGGGCAACATTGCGCGCTGCGGTATTCCCTTTACGTGCCTCACCCACTCCCTTCATTAATTCTTTGCCGTGATCAGACGTGATCATATTTTCCAGCTTTTTTTGTACCGCGCTGGCTCGCTCAGAGTTCTTCTTCATTTCCTCTGAAGCATATTGTTTAATACTTTCAGCGGGTGAGGTCATTACGACAAGGGCCAGAGCGGCGTTAGTGTCAATGATGGATAACCATTCGGTCGATAAGCGCTCCCGCACTAAATAATCATGCGTAACACTTTTTGTGGCCTGCATCATGCCGCGCAGATGCCATCCTCCAGTAATGACCATTGCAATCATCAGAATAAGTACCAGTGAAAACCCTGCACCCAGACGGGTTCCTATTCCCAGGTTATTTATTTTCATTATTTATCTCATCTAAGCCAGTTTCGTGATAATGAAGCTGATAGCCATAAAGAGTTTAGGTAGCCACAGCGGCTCATTTAGCGCCGGACGACATTCTGTAATAAGTCTGATAACGCTATGTCCGATTATTGTTATCGGTTTATGCATGGATAAGTTTATGGTTGAAGTAGAAATAGACACTTTTGAGCAGGGGTTTGCTCGAGTTGCGCTGAATATTAGAGAGGGCTTCTCAATAAAGGAATTGGGATTGGTCAGCTGCCAGCAAACGACGCACTGATATAAGCGAAGCAGTCGAAAATATGTCGCTATTACGAATTAAGCTAATTGCCAGTTCGCTGTTACGGAACTTTTAGCGATGGCGGAGCAACTATGTGCATTAACATAAGCGCAGTTGAAAATGTTCAAATTATTGACAGGTAACACCTGTCAATAATAATAGAAAATATCGAGGTTAAACGGCCATTTCGCTATAACGCTCCCGGTACTCTTTCGGTGTAAAAGCGTAGACTTTTTTAAAGACCGAATAAAAGTACTGCAAAGAGGGATAGCCGCACACCTGCGATATTTCATTGATCGAAAGCGATGTTGAAACCAGCAGCGATCGTGCTTTTTCAAGCTTTTCTGTATGAATTACCGCGTGGATGGTTTCTCCTGTTTCATCCTTAAAGCGTTTCTCCAGGTTAGAGCGCGACATACCCACTGCATCCAGCACTTGCTCTACCTTGATTCCTTTGCAGGCATTGTAGCGAATAAAGTGCATCGCCTGGATTACCGCCGGATCAAGTAGAGAACGATAATCTGTTGAGCGTCGTTCAATAACCTTCACAGGAGGAACCAGCACGCGCTGAAGAGGAAGTTGGCGTTGGCCCAGCAGGCGATGCAGCAGTTTAGCCGCCTGATATCCCATCTGACGCGAGCCTTGAGCCACGGATGACAGCGCTACCCGCGAAAGAAAGCGCGTCAGCTCTTCATTATCTATACCGATCACGCAGAGCTTTTCCGGCACCGGAATATTGAGGTGTTCACAAACCTGTAACAGATGGCGCGCTCGGGCATCAGTAACGGCAATAATCCCGGTTTGTGGCGGTAATGTTTGTACCCAATCGGCCAGCCGATTTTGTGCGTGCTGCCAGTTATCTGGCGCAGTTTCCATTCCCTGATAAACCACGCCCTGATAACGCTCTTCAGCGACCAATTGGCGAAAAGCGTACTCGCGTTCCTGTGCCCAACGTTTGCCGCTGGAAACGGGCAAGCCGTAAAAGGCAAAACGGTGCACACCTTTTTCTTTCAAGTGTAAGAAGGCACTTTTAACCAACGCGTGGTTGTCGGTGGCGATGTAATGCACTGCCGGATAATCTTCTTCCCGGTGATACGAGCCGCCGACACCGACGATAGGCACTTCAACATTTTTAAGTAACTGTTCGATCTCCCTGTCGTCAAAATCAGCAATCACACCATCGCCCAGCCACTCTTTGATATTGTCGATACGGCAACGAAAATCTTCTTCGATAAAAATATCCCAGTCGCTTTGCGAAGCTTGCAAATATTCGCCCACGCCTTCGACGACCTGTCGGTCATAAACCTTATTCGCATTGAAGAGCAGAGTGATCCGATAACGTTTCTCAAACATGGCTGTTTCCCACTGTTTATTCTGCTTTTTGAATAGCACAGTGCGCTTGTCACCAGGAATAAATTCGTCGGACATGTGATCCTCTACACGCGACGCTTGGTGGCAGAGTCCATCCAGACTGCCAACAGCAGTATCGTGCCTTTAACGATGTACTGCCAAAAGGTGGGGACATCCATCATGCTCATACCGTTATCCAGCGAAGCCATAATAAAGGCACCCATTACCGCACCGGCCACACTCCCTATTCCACCCGCGAGACTGGTTCCCCCGATAACGCATGCAGCGATAGCATCCAGTTCTGCAATATTACCCGCCGATGGCGAACCTGCACCCAACCGTGAACTGAGGATTAACCCAGCAATGGCTACCATTAATCCGTTAATCGCAAAGACCGCTAGCTTGGTTCGCGCCACGTTAATGCCGGAAAGCCTTGCGGCATCAATGTTGCCGCCGATAGCGTAAATGCGGCGACCGAAAGCAGTACGTGTGGCAATAAACAGCCCGCCCAGCATCAGTAATGTCAAAATCAATACTGGCGTAGGCACGCCACGGTAATCGTTGAGCATCCAGATGGCACCGAGCACAATGACCGCGGTTAACGCCTGGCGTATCAGCGTGCCGGAAGCAGCAGGAAGCGATAAGCCAAGTTTTTGCCGGCGCTGACGAAGTCGCCATTGCCAAAGAACGAACAGCACCAGCCCTACCACACCAAAACCGAAGCCGATGCCTGATGGCAAATAGCTTTGCCCAATTTGCGACATTCCCGGACTGATAGGTGACACCGTTGTACCATTAGTGATGCCGACCAGAATGCCGCGGAAGGCCAGCATTCCGGCCAGAGTAACAATAAAAGAGGGAACCTTACGATAGGCGACCCACCAGCCATTCCATGCACCCAGTAACAGCCCCATCACCAGCGTTACCGCAATGGTCAAGGGCAAAGGCCAGCCGAACCAGACATCAAAAATAGCCGCCGCGCCGCCCAACAGCCCCATCATGGAGCCAACGGAAAGATCGATCTCCGCAGAGATAATGACAAATACCATGCCCACCGCCAGAATGCCGGTGATTGCTGTTTGTCTCAGCAGGTTTGAAATATTGCGTGCGCTAAGGTAAGAGCCGTCAGTGGTCCAGGTGAAAAAAGCCACAATTAACACGATGGCGAGAATCATCACGCCAACTTGTAGATTAAGCCGCGCACCCGCCCATTTTCGCGTAGGCAACGGCGTAGCGGGTTGTGTTGAATCGGTTTTAAGCATGATGTTCACTCCTGAGTGCCGCTTCCATAATTTTTTCCTGGGTCAGGTCCTGGTTTAAAAGGTCAGCTTTAATCTGCCCCTGATGCATCACCAGAACGCGATCGCTAAGGCCTAACACTTCGGGAAGTTCGGATGAGATCACAATGATGGCAATCCCTTGTTGCGCCAGTTGATTGATCAGCTTGTAGATTTCATATTTTGCGCCGATATCAATACCGCGCGTTGGTTCATCAAGGATGAGAATGCGTGGGTTGAGCAACAGACATTTTGCCAGTACAGCCTTTTGCTGGTTACCGCCACTTAGCCGACCAATGGCCAACTCGGGTGAGGCGGTTTTGACCTTAAGGCGAGCCAGCGCATCCTTAATGACCTGTTGCTCTTGCGCTTCATCCAGCACTGAAAACACGCTACTGAATTGAGCCAGCGACGCGAGAGTGATGTTTTTTCCAACGCCCATCACCGGCACGATACCATCCCTTTTACGATCTTCCGGTACCATCGCAATACCGTGCGCAATGGCCTGCTGGCAGTCATTGAGGCTGACGGGTTTTCCATCAATCCAGACTTTACCTTCCCAGCGGCCTGGCCAGACACCAAACAGACACTGAACCGCTTCGGTGCGCCCGGCACCGACTAAGCCAGCAATGCCAAGAATTTCCCCGCGCCGCAGGCTAAAAGAAAGGTTATCCACCCGTTTGATGCTGCGATTGATCGGATGCCAGGCTGTCAGGTTCTCTACCCGTAAGATCTCGTCGCCGACCGGGTGCGGTTCGACGGGATAAAGCGAGGTCAACTCGCGGCCTACCATCATGGTAATGATGTCATCCTCACTCATCGCATCTGCGCGGCGTGTGCCAATATGCTGCCCGTCACGGATCACGCAGATGGTGTCAGAGATATCCTTTACTTCGTTGAGCTTGTGCGAGATGTAGACGCAGGCGATACCGTGATTGCGCAGATTACGGATAATTTCCAGCAGTACCTCTGTTTCCTGTTCGGTTAACGAAGAGGTAGGTTCATCCAGAATCAGTAGGCGAACCTGCTTGTTTAGCGCCCGGGCTATCTCAACTAACTGTTGCTGACCCAGCCCCAGTTCACCCACGCGTGTCTCTGGCGAGACGTTGAGCCGCACCTGTTGCAACAGGGTCTGGCAGCGCAGCGTCATGCTGTCTACATCTAAAACGCCGCGTTGTGTCAGTTCGCTGCCGAGAAAGATGTTCTCCATTACCGTCATCTGCCGCACCAGTGCCAACTCCTGATGAATGATGACAATGCCTTTGCGTTCGGTGTCGCGGATATTAGTCGCACGCAGTTCTTCTCCGGCAAAAAAAATATGACCCTGATATTCACCGGCGGGATAAAGGCCACACAGCACCTTCATTAAGGTTGATTTGCCAGAGCCATTTTCACCACAGAGCGAAATCACTTCGCCTGGCTCCAGCGTCAGCGAAATGTTATCAACGGCCTTCACAGCGCCGAAAAGTTTGGTGATGTTTTTCATTTCAAGCAGTTTGGTCATGACATCTCTCCAGGCTGCCCTGAGGAAAATCCGCCGTGTTTACGGCGGTTAACAGGATCAGAGCTCGCTCTTTTTATGGAAGCCGTCTGCGACCACCGTGCTTTCAATATTGGCTTTATCAACGGCAATTGGCTCAAGTAGCCAGGCAGGAACCTCTTTGGTGCCGTTGTTCAGCGTTGCATTGGACTTTGGTTGCTTCCCTTCTCCCAACTCCACAGCGATATTCGCCGCATTATCAGCGAGTTTGCTGATCGGTTTATAAACCGTCATGGTTTGCGTGCCGTTATTAATACGCTTGATGGCGGCGAGATCGGCATCCTGACCAGAAATTGCGACTTTACCGGCCAGCCCTTGCGCGCTTAGTGCCTGTATTGCACCGCCTGCGGTGGCGTCATTTGAAGCGACAACAGCATCTATTTTATTGCCGTTGGCGGTCAGGGCATTTTCCATGATTTTCAACGCGTTTTCTGGCAGCCAGGCATCAACCCATTGATCACCCACAACCTTGATTTTTTTGCTATCGATCAGCGGTTTCAGCACCTTCATTTGCCCATCACGGAACAGACGTGCGTTATTATCGACCGGTGAACCACCCATCAAAAAATAATTACCTTGCGGCACGCGCTTAACCAAGCTTTGCGCCTGCATTTCACCCACTTTTTCATTATCAAATGAGATATAAAAATCGATATCAGCATTATTTATCATGCGGTCATAGGCCAGCACTTTAATTCCTTCACGTTTAGCCTCAGCAATAACGTTGCTTAATACCTGACCGTTGTAGGGAATAATAACTAATACATCTACGCCGCGATTAATCATATTTTCAATCTGCGCCATTTGCGTTTCTTCATTGCCATTAGCGGACTGAACAAAAACTTTCGCACCAAGCGATTCCGCTTTCTTGACGAATATATCGCGATCTTTCTGCCAGCGTTCGAGACGTAAATCATCAATCGCCATGCCAATCTTCACCTCTTTTGCGAAGCCAGCATGGCTGAACAGACTGAGTGCGGCACACATCGCCAGTATGGTTTTTTTCATTTTTTATGGCCTTGTAGGTTGAAGTAAGGGTAAAACCTGCCAATGCGCTAATAGGCTGATGAATTGTTATCTTTCAGTTTCATATCAGCAATTATAGATTTTCGTCTTTCTATTATGTTTTTTAGTTTATTTAAGAAAGTATGAAGTGGATCTTATTTTTCCCTTTTTCAGGTAAATTACTTCTCTTATTTTTTCGAGGTGAATCAGAAAGTGAAAAGGTATTTTCCGCCTGTATTTTGCGAGCTGACGCACATTTAATAATTATCTCAATGGCAGTGTTAAATAACGTAATTGAGCGTCAGGGATTCACTCATCACAATCATCTTCACATACCGCTGAGTATTCAGCTGTCCTATGGGTAAGGTTAAAGGAGTTACACATGCAATCCTGGTTCGATCAGCTCGATCGCGTCCGCTATGAAGGAACGCAAAGCACTAATCCTCTGGCTTTCCGCCATTACAATCCCGAGGAACTTATTCACGGAAAACGCATGGAAGATCACCTGCGTTTCGCGGCCTGCTATTGGCATACTTTCTGCTGGAACGGGGCTGATATGTTTGGCAGTGGGGCTTTTAACCGCCCATGGCAGGGGCCGGGAGATGCGCTGGAGCAGGCGAAGCGCAAAGCCGATATCGCCTTTGAGTTTTTTCACAAGCTGAATGTGCCGTGGTACTGCTTTCATGACGTTGATGTTTCACCCGAAGGCGATTCGCTGAAAAGCTATATCGATAACTTTTCGACCATGACCGATGTGCTGGAAGAGAAGCAGGCACAGAGCGGCGTCAAACTGTTATGGGGCACCGCTAATTGTTTTACCCACCCACGCTATGCTGCTGGGGCAGCGACTAATCCCGATCCAGAGATTTTTGCCTGGGCCGCCACGCAGGTTTTTACCGCCATGAATGCGACACATCGGCTTGGCGGCGAGAACTATGTGCTGTGGGGCGGACGTGAAGGCTATGAAACCTTGCTCAACACCGATCTGCGCCAGGAGCGTGAGCAGATTGGCCGCTTTATGCAGATGGTCGTGGAGCATAAACACAAGATTGGCTTCCGGGGCACGCTGTTGATTGAGCCCAAGCCGCAGGAGCCAACTAAGCATCAGTATGATTACGATGTTGCTACGGTATACGGCTTCCTGAAGCAGTATGGCCTTGAAAAAGAGATCAAAGTTAACGTTGAGGCAAATCATGCCACGCTGGCTGGCCACTCTTTTCATCATGAGATCGCCAGTGCTATTGCTCTGGGTATTTTTGGCTCAGTCGATGCTAACCGTGGTGATCCACAGCTCGGTTGGGATACTGATCAGTTCCCTAACAGCGTGGAAGAAAATGCGCTGGTGATGTATGAAATTCTTAAGGCGGGTGGCTTCACGACGGGTGGATTGAATTTTGATGCGAAGATTCGTCGTCAGAGCATTGATAAGTATGATCTCTTTTACGGTCATATTGGTGCTATGGATACGATGGCGTTAGCACTTAAGGTGGCTGCTCGCATGATTGACGATGGCGAACTGGACCGCCGTGTAGCCCGTCGATACAGCGGCTGGAATGATGAAGTGGGCCAGAAAATCTTAAAAGGCGAGTTTTCGCTCGCTTCGCTGGCGCAATTTGCTTCGGAACATAGCCTGAATCCGCAGCCGCAAAGTGGTCGTCAGGAACAACTGGAAAATTTGGTCAATAACTATCTTTTTGCACAATAACGGAGTCGCCATCATGTACATCGGGATAGATTTAGGCACTTCAGGCGTCAAGACCGTGCTGCTGGATAACGCTGGGCAACTGATTGGCAGCCAAAGCCAGAAGCTTACTGTTTCACGACCAAAGCCGCTGTGGAGTGAGCAGGATCCCGAAAGCTGGTGGCAGGCAACCGATAGCGTTATGCGCGCACTGGCGAGTCAATATGATTTAAGCAAGGTGCGCGCCATTGGCCTCAGCGGGCAAATGCATGGTGCTACGCTGCTCGACAATGTGTGTGATGTGTTGCGCCCCGCCATCCTTTGGAACGATGGGCGCAGTGCAGAGCAGTGCCAACTACTGGAAAAGCGGGTTCCTGATTCGCGAGCCATTACTGGCAACCTGATGATGCCGGGCTTTACTGCACCGAAGCTGTTATGGGTCAAACAGCATGAGCCTGAAATTTTTGCTCAGATTAGCAAAGTGTTGCTACCCAAAGATTATTTGCGCTGGCGAATGAATGGCGTCTTCGCCACTGATATGTCCGACGCGGCGGGTACGATGTGGCTGGATGTGGCAAAGCGAGACTGGAATGATGAACTTCTCTCCGCTTGCGGATTGACGCGCCAGCAGATGCCGCAACTGTATGAAGGCAATCAGTTCACCGGCACCGTGCATCCGGAAATTGCGGCGGGCTGGGGACTTAAAGATGTGCAGGTCGTGGCGGGCGGCGGTGATAATGCGGCGGGCGCAGTCGGCGTCGGTATGGTTAATGTCGGACAAGGCATGCTCTCACTCGGTACTTCTGGCGTTTATTTTCTGGTGAGCGACGGCTTTATGGCAAATCCAACCTCGGCGGTTCATAGTTTTTGTCACGCATTGCCACAACGCTGGCACTTGATGTCAGTGATGTTGAGTGCGGCTTCCTGTCTTGATTGGGCGGCAAAACTGACCGGCTGTAATGACGTTCAGCATCTTCTCGACGAAGCAGAACTGGCGCAGGAGGATCTGCCACCCGTCTGGTTTTTGCCTTATCTTTCTGGTGAGCGTACCCCGCATAATAATCCTGAAGCAAAGGGCGTATTTTTTGGTTTGACCCACCAGCATGGTCGCGCAGAACTGGCAAAATCGGTGCTGGAGGGAGTCGGCTATGCTTTGGCGCAAGGTATGGACGCGGTACACAATTGTGGCATTGCGCCGCAGAGCATTATGCTTATTGGCGGCGGCGCCCGCAGTGCCAGGTGGCGACAAATGTTGGCAGATATCAGCGGACAGACGCTCGACTTCTGCTCAGGCGGTGATGTCGGCCCCGCGTTGGGCGCGGCGCGCCTGGCGATGTTAGCGATGTCACCCGAGCGCGATGTGGCAGAGCTTTTACCCACATTGCCACTTGAACAACGCCATGAACCGAATGCCGCGCAACATGATGCATATCGCCTAAAACGAGAGGTATTCGCGGAATTATATAGACGACTCGTACCGATGATGGGGCGCAGTTAAAAGAGCCACTATTTTAACGTTAACCGCTGGAGCCAGCGCATGGTAGAGCTCGATTCTCATGTTGTGGCCGCCAGCTACTTCGATAACGTGCTGCTGGCATTTATTTGCCACTTCCTGCCGCGCCTGCTTAAAGAACAGGCGGTCTGCAAAGACATCTACCAGCGCCCAGAACTCGTCGCGCGCGCGACCGGGATAGGTTTTCAATACAAGTTAATTAATGCGATGCGTCGTAAAGACGCCGCTCAGGTTGAAAACACCATGCGCCAGCATAGGCAGTACGCAGATGAGGCAATGCTGAAGCTGGAAGAGTTTTTTATGAACGAGTGAATACAGAATAACGACTGAGAAATAAAATAAGTGATTGATTTTGAGGCCGTTGTGCTGGCTAGTTTTGAATTTACTTATTATTTTAAACAAGGTGTCTGATTACACACCTCGTACTGAATTATGTTTTAACCTGCCTGTACTCTTCTTTTATAACGAAACATCCTTCACCCGTTGGATTAACAAAGATAATGACTCATCTATAAGTCATTAACCTCCTTTATGACTCATACAAAAGCCATGCGTACAGCCAAACCTTAGCACCTTCGCTATAGTGAGTTATCTATAATACATAAAGCATCCTAACGGCCTTTAAGGCGGTCAAAATGGCAGACCATTACAGAGAGTATATTCAATTGGTGTATAGGAAAAATAAAATCCAGATAATGCGATTAAAATTATGGATGCGAGCACAATGTCTAAATAAGAATATTCCTCAATGAATCGTCCCAAGCTTGATCCAAGTTGTAGTTTATTATTTGGTTTCTCTAGTTGTAATTCATCGAGTATTATATTCCCATCCAATTCTTTAACAAATTTCGTCATAATATACTCTCTTAAATTTAGTTGTTAGCGCGCACTCTTAAATTTTCCAACTTGAATAAATAGCACCTAAAAATAATTGCTGCTAATTACCCTGAGGAGAAAACTCATATTTTTCTCCCGCTTCATTTTGCAAGGTGAGTGTTATCCAACCTTATATAATTACATTTGTACCATCCCAGTTCCCTTCCTACCGATTAAGTCACTAACTTCGTATAATTATACTTATACGAAGTTAGGACAAAGGTAGGCTCGTTGCGATAAGATGGGCGCATTCAGGCGGCGCAGAAAACCGGCAGCGCTACGTGAATTCTGGCGGGTTATCCCCCGTCTTTCTTTCCAGAATTCACGTAGCGCGATCAACAACAGTTTCGTTCATTAAACAGGCAAACATGACAAAAATGACTCAGCTGGCGGCGCTTAGCGCCACCGGCGATGCTGACATCCGGGAGCGGTTAAGGGAGTTTGTTCAGGACAGGGAGGCGTTTTCGCCCAATACCTGGCGACAGCTGCTGAGCGTCATGCGCACCTGCAGCCGGTGGGCGGATGATAACCAGAGGACCTTTTTGCCGATGTCTTCCGCCGATCTGCGCGATTACCTGACGTTCCTCCAGGCAAACGGGCGGGCTTCATCAACCGTTAATGCACATGCCGCGCTGATTTCGATGTTACACCGTAACGCCGGACTGACGCCGCCTAACTCTTCGCCGCTGGTTTTCCGCACGATAAAGAAGATAAATCGTACGGCCGTCATCGCGGGCGAGCGCGCCGGGCAGGCCGTTCCCTTCCGCCTGCCCGATCTGCTGGCGCTGGATGCGCAGTGGTCAGGCTCAGCACGGCTACAGGAAGTCCGCGACCTGGCGTTTCTGCATGTGGCTTACGCCACGCTTCTGCGTATCAGCGAGCTATCGCGCCTGCGCGTGAGGGATGTTACGCGGGCGCCGGACGGTCGCATCATTCTAGATGTGGCGTGGACCAAAACCATCGTACAGACCGGCGGACTGATCAAGGCGCTGAGTACCCTGCCTACGCAGCGGCTGGCAGAGTGGATCAGCGCGTCTGGCCTGGCGGCCGAGCCGGATGCGTTTTTATTCAGTCGTGTGCACCGTTCAAACCGGGCGCAGCTTTCATCTGAGGCACCGTTAAGCACGCGCGCCCTTGAAGATATCTTTGCTCGGGCCTGGCGCACGTCGGGTTCAAGCGAGCAGTTTAGAGCGAACAACAAGAATCGCTACAGCGGCTGGAGCGGACACAGCGCACGCGTCGGCGCCGCACAGGACATGGCCGGACAGGGCTATCCGGTTGCGCAGATCATGCAGGAAGGAACGTGGAAAAAGCCGGAAACCCTGATGCGCTACATCCGCCATGTTGACGCGCACAAAGGCGCCATGGTGGACTTCATGGAAAAGCACTCAGGCTAAATGTATAGCAATGGCATTCTGAAGCGCTAAACTGACTCGCTTAACGACCCGACTTATCCACAGAAAAAGTGGACAGCCTGTGTACAGACATGTACAGATTCTGCTCATCACTTATCTGTCAGCATACCGCCCTTCCTCTGGCGTCTGTATAAATCCAGCCCTCGTGCTTTTTATCGCCCGGCAGTGTAAATCCCTATTAATGTGCCATGATTAATTTGTCAGCCAGCTTATTACACTTAAGCATGTCTTAAGTCTGGCTGTTTATATCAGTTGGTCACACAGGTGAGCGGGCAATTATGAGCAATCAGCCTTCAGGCGAGTTACCAGAGAAAAATGACGAGGTTACTTTCAGCCTTGCGGAAGAAGAACTTCAGGTTACGCGGGAGCAGTCTGTAAAAAGCCGGGTCAAGGTGACGCGCTCAACTTCAGTGCATGACGAAACGGTAAGCATGCTGTTACGGCGCGAAAAGGTGAAGGTTACTCATGTTGCTAAAAATCAGCGCGTTAGTGCTGTACCTGAAATCAGGGAGGAAAATGGCGTGCTCATCGTGCCGGTTGTGGAAGAAGAGGTTGAGATTATACGAAGGCTGGTGCTCAAAGAGGAACTTCATATTCACAAAGCTGAGGAGGAAATTCCCTTTGAAGAAACCGTTTCCCTTCGCCGTCAACAGGTAAGTGTCCAGCGGGAAGATGGTGACGTTACAAATCCGGAAAAAACCGAGGAATAATCCATGGCACATGAAAAAATCGTAACAATGTTCAGTAATACTGCTGATGCAGAAGGTGCAAAACGAAGCCTGCTTAAGGCTGGCTTTGATGACAATGATATTGATGTGATTTCAGGTGACAGGCTCAATAAAGAGGAACACGAAGCTCGCCATCCCGGACTCTGGCAGCGTTTGTTTGGCGATACGGTCGATGAAGAGCAGGCTGAAGTTTATGAAGATGCACTGCGTACCGGTGGTGTGGTGCTGACGCTCAGAGCAGATGAAGAACAGCTTCCACGTGCCTTAAGCATTATTGACGCACATGACTCAGGAAATATGCAGCAGTATGGCGAACCGGGCCTGAGAAACGATACTGATATTCAGTCATCCGCCGGCGTGCCCACTGACGAACTTTATACCGGCGAGGTTCAGCCGACTGGCGTCACGCCTGTCAGGACTTCCCTGACCGGAGATGAAACCGAAGAGGAAGTGCTCCGCCTGGCTGAAGAAAGGCTTGAAGTCGGTAAGCGTCTGGTCAGTGAAGGATCGACGCGTGTAAGGCGTTATACCGTTACTGACGATGTATCAAAAGAAGTCTCCCTGCATGAACAACATGCAGATATTTTTCGCCGACCACTGACTCAGCACGCTTCCCCGGATGATGTGGACTGGTCTGAAAAAACAGTCGAAGTCGCTGAAACACATGAGTTACCCGTGATAAATAAAACCGTACAGGTGAAAGAAGAAGTCGTGGTCCGTACAGACCAGAGCGAGCGGGTGGAAACGGTCAATGATTCGGTTCGCCGTCAGGAAGTCGATATTGACCATGCCGGAGCTGTAAAAGAAGGAGAGGAAAGTCCCCTGCCAGACACAGTCTCAACACCCGTCAGCCCGGCTAAAGACGCCGAGCAAAATAAAGTACAGACAATTAAGCCCGGTGACGAACTGACCATTCAGAAAAACAAGTTCGATGAGAAGTTTTAGCAACGAAAAGCTCTGCCCTGTCGGCCAGGGTACGGCTCGGCAGAGCGTTTATCGGCCTCGGTTTATAAAAATACGGATACGACTTCTGCACAACGCGTAAGAAAAATGCTGTTCAGCAGGTCGATAAGGACATTCAGGAAGGCACATATACATGCTTGAAGCACACTCATGGGTGGGCTAATGGAAGACAATGCTGGCCGGACTGACCCGCTTCTTTTTAGCTGCGTTGTCAGTCCGTATGCGGATCAGTCGCGAAGAAGCTCAACGTACCGGCTGTAAACGTAGCTCCTGTGCCGCGCCCTGCCTGACGTTTCAACAAGTACACCGGCTTCTACCAGACTTTTGACGGCGTTGTTCGCTGTCGGATAGGTTACCTCCAGCAGCTCAACGGCACGCTCAACGGTCAGCTTTGGCATCGTCGGCAGGAATTCAAACAGACGGATGGTGTGTACCGACGTTGAGCTCATTGAGAGGATTTTTTTTCTGTCGTCGGCAAACAAGGTCGCAATTCTGATTATTCCTTGCTGCGCCTCTTCTGCTGAAAAAGTGACCGCCTCAAGGAAAAATGCCACCCACTGTTCCCAGTCACCCTTTGTCCTGATATCAGTTAGGCACTGATAGTAGTACCTCTGATGCTGTTTCAGGTAGCCGGAAACGTAAAGCAGCGGTTCTTTCAGCAGCTGCCATTCTTCCAGCAGCATGGCTATCAGCAGACGGCCGATGCGCCCGTTACCATCCAGGAAAGGGTGAATGGTTTCGAACTGCGCATGTACCAGTGCGATACGTACCAGAGGTGGCAGCGAGGGTTCCGGCTCATGTATGAATTTTTCCAGATCGGACAGTAGCTCACCTACCTCTTCCGGTGGGGGTGGTACATAGGAGGCGTTGCCCGGTCTCGTCCCGCCAATCCAGTTCTGTGTCGATCTCACTTCGCCCGGTTGTTTTACGGCGCCGCGGGCGCCGGATAAAAGCACCTGATGCGCATTTTTCAGCAGGCGTACGCAGACCGGAAGGCCTGAGGGAGAGTTCATCTGATCGTGCACGAATTTATAAGCCCGCAGATAGTTAGTCACTTCCTCCACATCTTCAACGTTCGTCACTGAAAGCCCCGCTTCTTCATCGAAGATATCTGTTAACGTTGCCTGGGTTCCCTCCAGCTGTGAGGTGAGCAATGCTTCCTTTCGGATAGCACTGTAAACAAGCCATTCGCTTGAAGAGACCAGGCCTGACATACCGGACAATCGGGCAAGCGACTTTTCCGCCTTTTCATTGAGTTGCTGATAAGAGACAGGGTCGAGAACGGGTGCAGCAGGAGGCAAAGGTGCAGGTATAAATGCACGAACCGTTTCATCATAGCTGGCGGTTTCGGTAAATTGTCCTGACACACGTTTCATTAAAAAATCCTTTGATTACTACAGGTGTTATTAAAAATTATTTTAATTATGCCACGCCTTATTAAAGGATACTTTAATAACGGCGAAGCTAAGGTAAATTTCTTTTAATACGATCACGGCTGTGGAGGTGGCCTGTAAGCGGGGTTCGGGAGCCAATGGAACGAAAACGTACGCTAAGCATCATGGCCTTCATTACCCAGTTTAAGCAGGTATGACAGGCAGTTTTGAGCGAAAGGCGAACATAAAAGATTTGGCTTATGCTGCTGCCCTTACTGGCAGAATTTTGACCCGAGATGCTCGAAAGTTGGCCTTTAGGACATAGTAGGGTTACCCGATAATCACTACAATTTATTATCGGGCCATAGTTGCCGTGGCTCTTACCGATTTTAAGAGCATTCGGGAGGACACGCTGTTCGCTTCTGGCACATAGCGGCCCCCTATTTAACTGCTGAAAAAAGCACGTTACTCGGGGCCTGCTAATATTGTTGAATACCTAAGGCTCAGAATTCTTGACGAGTCGGACGTAGAACGATTTCATTAATATCAACATCTGCCGGTTGTTCAATGGCAAAAGCGATTGCGCGGGCAACAGAAGCTGCAGGTATAGCCTGTTTATAAAACTCCAGGACAGTTTCTGATGCCGTACCGGACGTTGAATACTTCAGATCACTTTCTACTGCGCCTGGCTCGATTGACGTCACGCGCACTTTATCTCCAACCTCTTGCCTTAAACCTTCTGAAATTGCCCTCACGGCAAATTTGGTGCCCGAATAGACCGTACCGCCGGGTGCAAATACCTTAATACCTGCGACTGAACTCAGATTAATGATGTGCCCACTCTCTTGTGCCAGGAAGCGAGGCAACACGGCAGCGATACCATAAAGTGTGCCTTTCAAGTTGACATCAATCATGGCGTCCCATTCGTCAGTATTGACCTCTGACATAGGACGGATTGGCATCAGACCTGCATTGTTAATAAGAACGTCAAGTCTTCCAAAATCTCTTATAACGGCTGAAACTACGGACTCAACTTGATGCTTATCAGTTACATCGAGCGAATAACCTCTGACATTCCCACCGGCGCGGGTAATTTCCTCAATTACTTGCTCTGTTTTTGATTGTCTGCGTGCTGCGATTGCAACCTTAGCACCACGACTGGCAAGGAGTCGAGCAACCTCAGCACCGATCCCTGTATTACCGCCGGTGATTAAAATAACTTTATTTTCAATTCCATTGTTCATGATATGCCCCTTAAATTTTTTAACGCTGCGCGTTGTAAATCGGATAATCAGTAAAACCTTCACCCGCCCCGCCATACAGCGTGGTGGCGTTAAGATCGTTAAATGCCCAACCATTCGCAATGCGTTCAGGGAGATCAGGGTTGGCGATAAATGGACGACCAAATGCTATGAGATCAGCCAACTGTTCCTCGACCATCCGGGCACCACGTTCTGCTGTGTATCGACCGGCATAGATGATGCGTCCACTAAATATCGTGCGGATTTCACGGCGGAACGCTTCGGGCAAGTCCGGAGCATTTTCCCAGTCGGCTTCGGCTATAGACACATAGGCAACACCGGCGTTTTCCAGGATTTTTACAGCTTCTACGTAGGTCTTATGCGGATCACTTTCAACCAAGCCGATATAGACGCGGTCTTCATCTGTGCTGGAAAATAAAGGCGTGAAGCGAACGCCTAGACGGTCTGCCCCTATTGCATTAGTGATAGCCTGAACAATTTCATCCAGAAACCGCAGTCGATTTTCAATAGAACCGCCGTATTCATCCTTACGCTGGTTTGCATGCTCTGAAATGAACTGATTAACCAAATAGCCATTCGCAGCATGGATCTCGACCCCGTCAAAACCTGCACTGATGGCATTTTTCGCCGCCTGGGCATATAAATTGACGAGATCTTTAATTTCTGACCGAGTCAGTTCGCGGGGAATCGAAGGGATAACCAACGTGCCCGTACCTGGCCCTGTCTCAATAAAAGCCTTTGCTTGTTCAGCCTGAATTGCTGAAGGCGCAACGGGAGCATTTTCTTCTGGTTGCAGTGCAGAATGAGAAACGCGTCCCACATGCCAAAGTTGTGCAAAAATAATCCCCCCTTCGGCATGGACCGCGCGGGTCACTTTTTTACAACCCTCAATTTGTTGCTCAGTATAAATTCCCGGTGTCCAGGCATAACCTTGTCCACGGGGCTCAATCTGAGTGCCTTCAGTGATCATGAAACCTGCACCCGCGCGTTGACGGTAATATTCGGCCATGAGGTCGGTGGGTACATTACCGGGTTGTTCACTTCTTTGGCGCGTCAGTGGTGGGAATACAATGCGATTTTTAAGGGTATAAGGACCAAGCTTGGTTGGCTCGAATAATGCTTTATGATTCATAAGGATTTTCCATGAGTGATCAGCGTAAGAGGTGACAGGTGGGCATCCTGTCACCTTACCTTCGTC
>NZ_CP173700.1:0-391382 GCF_046118715.1 Pantoea phytostimulans | reverse complement strand
TTGAAAATATAGACTGTAATATATATGCTATATAGATTGTAATTTATAAAGGTGAGCCTGTGTGGATTATTGAAACCACGGATTTGTTCGCTGAATGGCTGAAAGAGCAGGACAAAGCAATGCAGCTGGATGTGATTGCCGCACTGAATCTTCTGAAGCAGGAAGGCCCTCATCTCGGACGGCCGCATGTCGATACGCTGTACGGCTCAAAGACCCCAAACATGAAAGAACTCAGAGTTCAAAGCAATGGCCGACCTGTAAGAGGATTCTTTGTTTTCGACCCGCTGCGCAAAGCCATCATCCTATGCGCGGGTAACAAAGAAGGCGCTGACGAAAAGCGTTTCTACAAAACTATGATTAAAACGGCTGAAAGCGAGTATCACCGACACCTGGACCAACTCAAACGGAGTGGAAAATGAAAACGCTGGATGATCTGATGGCTGATTTGACGCCCGAAGAACTGACTCAGGTAAATGATAAAGTCGCAGAAATGCGGCTTGATTCTCAGCTGTATAAACTTCGCGAGGCGCTGGCTAAAACGCAGAAGCAGCAGGCAGAAGCTATGGGGATAGCACAACCTTCCGTTGCGGCTATTGAGGGACGCGGCGAGGATCTGAAAATCGCGACGCTCAAACGATACGTTGAAGCGCTCGGCGGCCAGCTAACTATCGGTGTCAATATGCCCGGTGGCGAGCACGTCGATTTCACACTCTAACTGCACCGGTAAGTAGGGTCGCCCGGCGATACGGCTTTTCCCCGGAAAAGCAGGGGCTGACGTACCGGTTATTTCGCCAGCGCTTCCTCTCTCCAAAGCGCTGTCTCACGGTCTGCTTTCTTCACTTACTACTGCTGTGCGGCAGCTGCTCCTCCGGTTTCCTTCCTGTGGTGGTCAAAAGCATCAACATCCGAATGGCTCCCTCTGACTCCCCGATAGGGTCGGGTCATTAACCTTACTGCACTAACTGCCAGAGTCATTAAGCTCCGTCAAACGTCAGAAGCGGCGCCAGGGGATTCCGGCTGGGTCTGATGGCAAAAGCGGCCAAGTTAAACTCTGCAGCTTGCTTACAGTCCGCTATGAGCGAACATCGGAAGTTCGCAGTTTTTATCTCCGCACAGTTATCCTGCCTCAAAATCCCTCTCAATTTCAGAAACAGAATTCCGGCATGATATTGACTCACCCATGCGGATGTTACGCCCAGCTTAGCTACAGTAAGCCCAACTGGCTTCGCTTATATTTGTTGATGGTTATTTATATATATCAATAAGTTAACTTATTTAAGAAATTAGTGTTAACCCTGTAGATATAGAAGTATTATTTTAAGATTAATCTACTTGCGTCTTCATTTCTAACTCGAATATTGCAAAGGTCATTGCTCGTGGAATTATGGATATTCATAGCGGCAATTTATCTGATTTATTTATTGTTTTTCAAAAAGAAAAAAAACAAATCAGGTAATTCATATTCTTACAAAGCGGAAAAAACGCCCTCAAGAGTGTGGAAAAATGATAACAAGAACAACGGGAATAATGTGGTAAACGATGACAGTGAAGATGATGCACTTGCGACTTTTACGCTGAATACTGGACGGTCTGTCGAGTACCGGATATCAGCCACCCCACGACAGGCTGCATCAAAAAACACCGGTGCTCTGGCTCAGTGGATACAACCGGGTAATGAGATCTCTGCAGGAGGGGTCGTCATAGCTGGCGGTTTCCTGTATTTCGGACAGCGTATGAAGCCGCCGGGGCAAAGCCTCAGCGGAAATTATAACGATGGCAGTGAGGCCTCACTGATAGACGCCACTCTTAAGACTCAGCGAGTTTCCTATCATTACGAAGACAGTTCACTGGGTTACTGGCCTGAATATAGTTCCCTTTCCCCTGAGTCTCGCGGCGCATATCTCAGCTGGCTGGCAAGTGACCGATGTGATGCGTCATGTCCTGTCGGTTATGTTTTTATATACCTCTATGGCCTGGAGAGGAGGGCCCTTGTGGACAGCAGAGATGAAAATATCTCTGACGCTGAGTTCCGCTCGCTGTTTTCAGAGGTTGAACGGTTAAGATCGGTATTTTTTGATAACCGCTCATTCCGCCACTACTCATATCAGCTCCTTGAAGCTATGACCATCTTGCGACCGGAGATTAAACTCTCCGCCGCTTCTGGCACCCAGGCTGGATTGAGCAATGGCATGATGTTTAAGCTCTCACTTGCAAAGGCGGTGGATGCAGGAATACCCGTGTCTGCCGATCAGGCGCTGACGTGGGTGACACATCATGCGGAATACGCGATGCGTACCCCGGCCCGTCGTTGTGCGAGGGAGTTTGCGATGCTTTTCAAGCGGCGATACACCCTCAAATACGGGGATGGGATGGTGGTTAAGCCGAACAAAACGCGGCTGCGGCTTGATTACGCGCCCGCAAGTCCGAGCCTGCGTGGTGTTCGGCTCCCTGTTACCGATCTTCCTGATCCCAGCTCCCTGAAAGGTCCCGTCCAGAAAATTGTGACACTGGCAGAAGTGTGTACAGAGGAGTTGGATGCTTACAGCCGTTACCTGGGCAGGAAAGATACGTCTGAAAACGATACTGCCGCGATTATGTTACTTCCAGCAGACATCATTAACGAAAGCGCAGGCGACGTATTCAATGCATTCAGGACCTGGGCTGATGGCGTTATTGCGGGTAAAGAAGGCTTGACCTCGGTTGCTGATTTCTGGGAGCACATGGGTGCGAGTTTCCCGAAGAAATTAAATAAAAAAGAGGCCGACCTGATGCAGGCATTCGCCGCGAAAATGGGATACCGCATGGTGCCTGATCCGTTTTATCACCACGTGAAGGCTGAAGTCGGCGGTGTGCTGGTGTTATTTGCTGCAGGAGACGAACACCGCTTCTCACCGACCTCGGCATTCACCTTAGCCGTCATGATGCTACGGCTGGGTGCGATCGTGGCCATGATCGATAACAGCATTGAGCAGTCAGAACGGGCTGTGCTGGAAAACGCTATCGATCACAATGCACTTTTTAACGAAGATGAAAAGCGCTCCCTGCATGCATATCTTACCTGGCAGCTTCACACGCCGACCAACATGACGGGAATGAAAAACAGGCTGGCGTTACTGAATTCTGCTGAAAAGGCAGCCGTCGGCCAATTTATCGTGAGCGTAGCCTGCTCGGATGGCCGCATCGAGGCTGCCGAAATCAGACAGCTGGAAAAAATTTATTCAGGTCTGGGGCTCAACCCCTCCACGCTCTCCGGCATTATCCATCAGCATTCTGCGACCGGCCAACCCCAGACACAGGCCTTCGTACATAAAACTGCGGCTCCGCAGGAGTTTACACTTGATGCCAATGTGCTGGCCCGGCATGAATCGGCTACGGATGACGTGCGCAAATTGCTCAGCACGATTTTTACAGAAGACGAAACAGAGCTGCACGAGGGCGCAACCGATCAACAGCCACAGACGGACAGCCTGGACCACGCACACAGTCAGCTTTACAAAAAGCTCAGAAAAAAAGAACAGTGGCCCCGCAAGGAAGCCACCAAACTGTGTGGACAGTTTGGGCTGATGCTGGGCGGAGCGCTTGAAGTTATTAATGACTGGTCGTTTGCAATGGTCGATGCGCCAGTGCTGGACGATGCAGAAGATGATATATGGGTAGACCAGGAAATCGCCGAAGAATTAGAGGAAGTCTAAATGTCAGGAGCACGTATAAGAGCCAAAGAGCGTGATGCCATTATTCAGTCACTGAAGTCAGGTGTGACGCCAAGAATCGGCATCCAGCATATCCAGGTTGGACGCATGAATGAAATAACGGCGCTCCATCAGGATATTGAGAGGGTAGCCGACGGTGGCGCGAGTTTCAGATTAATCATCGGCGAATATGGTTCGGGAAAGACCTTTTTTCTGAGTGTTGTGCGCTCCATAGCACTGGAGAAAAAACTGGTCACAGTCAGCGCCGACCTCTCCCCTGACAGACGTATCCATTCATCGGGAGGACAGGCGCGTAATCTTTACTCTGAGCTGATGAAAAATATGTCCACCCGGAATAAGCCGGATGGTAATGCGCTTCTGAGCGTCGTGGAGCGCTTCGTAACGGAGGCGAGAAAAGAGGCAGATGCTGACGGCTCTGCCGTTTCTGCGGTGATCCACAAACGCCTGGAAGCTTTGACCGAGATGGTTGGTGGATATGATTTTGCAAAAGTTATTGAAGCTTTCTGGCGCGGGCATGAACAGGATAATGAGGTGCTGAAATCCAATGCCATTCGCTGGCTGCGGGGTGAATACACGACGAAAACAGATGCCCGAAACGATCTGGACGTCCGCACGATTATTTCAGACGCCTCATTCTATGATGCGCTTAAGCTGATGAGCCTCTTTGTCCGTCAGGCGGGCTATGCCGGACTTCTGGTCAGTCTGGATGAGATGGTGAACCTCTACAAGCTGAACAACACGCAGGCGAGAACGGCAAATTATGAGCAAATCCTGCGTATCCTGAATGACTGTCTGCAGGGCTCTGCTGAAAATCTTGGGTTTATCCTAGGCGGTACGCCCGAATTCCTCTTTGACCCGCGCAAAGGTCTTTACAGTTATGAGGCGCTGCAATCCCGTCTGGCCGAAAACCGCTTTGCTCAGCGTTCGGGCGTCATCGATTACTCCTCGCCGGCATTGCATCTCGCAAGTCTGACGCCAGAAGAACTTTTTATACTGCTGAAAAACCTTCGTCACGTATACGCTGGTGGGGATACGGATAAATATCTTGTTTCGGACGATGCTCTCACCGGCTTTCTTCATCACTGCAGTAACACTATCGGGGATGCCTACTTCCGGACCCCGCGCAATACTATTAAAGGGTTTCTCGATATGCTGGCCGTACTGGAGCAAAACAGTTCGATGAACTGGCAGTCGTTACTCTCAGGCGTTGCTATCGAGGATGACAGACCAAGCGACATGGAAGACGCCGATACTGAAAACGAAGAAGATAATGATGGTCTGGCAAGCTTCAAATTATGAGTAGTGCGTATGACAGTCTCGATCCCCGTGTTCAGAAATGGGTATACAGGCAGGGCTGGCCGGCTTTAAGACCCCTGCAGGAAAAAGCTATTCCTGCCGTCTTAGCCGGAGACCGAGACGTGCTGATCAGTGCTGGTACAGCAGCGGGTAAAACAGAGGCGTTTTTCCTGCCAGCCTGCTCAGCAACGGCCAATATTATCGGTGGGTTTGGCATCGTCTATATCAGCCCACTTAAAGCGCTGATCAACGACCAGTATCGCCGTCTGGAAAGTCTGGGCGAGGCACTGGATATGCACGTAACTCCCTGGCACGGTGATGTTCCACAGAGTAAAAAACAGAAAGCCCGGGCCAATCCTTCCGGCATTCTTCTTATTACGCCTGAGTCACTTGAGTCTTTACTCATTAACTCATCGGGCTGGCTTAAACAGGCATTTTCATCCGTTGCTTACGTGGTCATTGACGAATTTCACGCGTTTATTGGCACAGAGCGCGGCATGCAGCTTCTGTCTCTGCTGAACAGAATTGAACATGTGCTCGGGCGCCACGATAATCCGGTTCCCCGGGTAGCCTTAAGCGCCACACTTGGAGAGCTGGAGAAAGTGCCTGAACAGCTGCGCCCGGACAGGCAGCTGGAATGTATCACGATCACAGACAATAACAGTTCGGCCATGCTTCAGGTGCAGGTCAAAGGATATCTGGAACCGATTAACATTAAGAGTGACGAGCTAAAGGCGCCTGCTGAAGAGCGCGTATGCGCGGACATATTCAGGCTTTGCCGTGGTGATTCTCATCTGGTCTTTGCAAACAGCCGAAAGCGCACTGAAAGTATCGCTGCAACGCTAAGCGACATGTGTGAGGAAAGGGTCGTTCCTAATGAATTCTTTCCCCATCACGGCTCTCTTGCCAGAGAACTTCGCGAGACGCTGGAAAAACGATTACAGCGGGGAGATTTGCCCACTACAGCGATCTGTACCATGACGCTAGAGTTAGGTATCGATATCGGCAAGGTGCAGTCGGTTATACAGGTTACTCCACCTCACTCTGTCTCAAGCCTGCGTCAGCGCATGGGGCGTTCAGGGCGGCGTGGGACCCCGTCGGTACTGCGAATGCTTATCACAGAACGCGAACTCACCGCGACAAGTGGTATTGTAGATCATCTGAGGCTGCAGCTGGTTCAGTCGATGGCAATGATCAGACTCACTATCTCGCAACAATGGTTCGAACCGGCGGATACCGCTCAGAAGCATTACTCCACGCTCCTGCACCAGATCCTCGCTATCACTGCGCAATGGGGTGGCGTTCGAGCGGATCAGCTCTGGTTACAACTCTGTCAGAAAGGCCCGTTCCGTAATATCGACTTATCCAGTTTCAAAATACTTCTTAAACATATGGGAGCATGTGGGCTGCTCACGCAGCTGGCGAGCGGTGAGGTCGTTATCGGAGCAGATGGCGAGAAACTCACAAATCATTACACGTTTTATGCCGTATTCAATACACCCGAAGAGTTTCGCATTGTCACAGGCAGCCGGACTCTGGGCACAATACCCGTGGACTATAACAAAGCGGGAATGGCGTTCTACCATCGTGACAATATATGAGTTTTTAGAGCCCTGTATCAGGTCTCCCTCCCAGTGACCTGGTATGGCTCTGTCTGCAACATCAGATGGCCTTTCGCTGATGGGTATTGCATCCGGAATTGAGCCTAATCCCTTTCCTTTAAGTGATGTCGTTCTGGATTTACGTACTACTCTTCCGCTTCTTAGGCACTGCTGCAGCTCTTTTTTTAAAGCTCCCCGGGTTTGTATAAAAAGCGTTTTATAAATCGTTTCGTGTGACACCTGCATTTCCTGATTATCCGGATAACAGCGTTTAAGCCAACCGGCGATTTGTTCCGGCGACCAGTCCTGATACATCTTCTCTGCAATGATTTTACACAATGCGGGGCATCCAATTAGCTTGCAAGGTTTTGGCCTCAGGGCACTGTCCCACGCGCCCTTATCAGCTTTTGCAGCTCGGTAATGTTTTGCACCTCCATGCCTTTTGATCTCGCGGCTAACAGTCGAAGGGGCTCTTGATAATTTGTCAGCGATGTCCCTGATGCTACTTTTTGCTACCAGCCCTCTGGATATTTCCTCTCTTTCATCAAGTGAAAGAGCCAGCCGGTGTCGCTTTCTGACAGGAGGGCGATAACCACCAGTTTGGTGAATAGTGGGCATAACAGAAGAGTGATATCTGTCGAACATTCTGGCGATATCATGCAGGGAATCACCTTGCTTATACCTGTCCCAGATAATCGCTTTCTGTTCTGGCGTGTAGTAAATGCGCGTTCTTCGTTTCATGGCAACGTCCCCCCCTTGTTTAAGGATAGCGTTGCGTCGACCCGTTGAACTCACAGCCAATAGCGGACGTTGTTGGCATAGTGTTATGTTGTTAGCCGGGAGTAGTTCATAGGGTGTGCGGTTCGCGCAATGAGGGAGCAGTCTGACACTGACTAATGATGGAGAAGATGAATGACAAGTGGTTTGATCGCGGTTTCTGCTATTGGCGTAGCTATCCTGTTTGGCGCAATGAGCCCGGGTGTTAGCTTTCTTCTCGTCGCCCGAATGGCCATGTCCAGTTCGAGACGGGCGGCTTTATCTGTTGCTGCAGGTATGGGGTTTGGTGCATCTGTTTTTGCTGTCATAGCGTTAGCAGGTCTTCACACCCTGCTGACTCTGGTCCCATCACTTTACACAGGACTTAAGATTGCAGGCGGTTGCTATCTTTTATGGCTGGCGTTGAAAATGTTTCGTCGTCCTTCAAACCGTTTTATTGATTCTGCCGGTACAGAGGAAGTAAGCGTCTTGAAAGCGTTTATGACTGGCGTATTTACGCAAATCAGCAATCCCCATACTGCACTGGTATTTGCCAGTATTTTCTCCGCAGCGCTTAGCAAAAATATTCAGCCTGTTATGTACATCATCCTACCCACAATGGCATTCGTTATTGATGTGCTCTGGTATGCGATCGTTGCATGCTTATTATCAACTGACGGGCCACGTCAGGCTTACATTAAATACCGCAAGGTTATAGATAAACTAAGCGGAGGCGTTATGGCCTTTTTGGGCATACGACTGTTGTTGAAGTGAGTCTGACGAGTACGATGCTTTTATTGAAACGAAGTGTTCATGTCAGCTTTTCGCTCATAGCGGACATCAGCATACGTGTCAGTCCGCTCAGTGCCAGGAGCGGACGTCAGTATCAGGAACCATAAAAGGGGCATTCCGGCGCTTCAAGTAAGAGGCCAAAAGTTTGAGTAAGGCACACATGTCTTTAACTGAGACAATGGAAAGCGTCTCTTGAAAAACTTTCCGTTATCGACCCAACCACATAAAGCCATGCCATTTTCACATTCGAGCACAACCATTGTATTTCTTCTTTTTCGACGCCGAACAATTGTGCCCACTTGCATCATGTTGATGCCTGTCTGGAGAGGTCTTTCCTATCAACATTTCTGTTTAAGAGCACCGATCTGACAATAAATTCGTTACACCTTTTGAGTTCGTCAATTTCAGGCTGAATTTTTCCGTAAACTCGCATCCCTTCCAGCATCATAAAAATGCTCATGGCCATTGTTCGTGGGCTTTCATCGCACCGAAAAAGCTGCTGCGTCTGACCTCTGCATATTATTTTTTCCAACTGATTGATTATTGAGTTGAATTTATGATGAACCTTGCTTCTTATCTCTGCATCACCCGGTAGAAGTTCACTGGCCGCGGCAATAGTAAAACAACCTTTTTCTCCATCAGGAGAAGATGATAAAAGCGCTACAAATTCTAGCGTTTCGCGCAATGCCTTTTCTGGATACAACTCTGCATCGCGTTCTGCTCCTCTGGAAACACCTTCATCCATGTATTGCTGTAACGCTGCGAGATAGATTGTGCGTTTATCAGGGTAGAGCTTATAGATACTCGCGCTTGCAAGACCAGAGGCTTTCATGAGGTCTGACATTGATGTTGCCCGATATCCTTTCTGCCAGAAGCATTCCAGCGCGGTATTGAGAAATGTTTCAGGATCAAATTCTCGGGGTCTGCCTACAGATGCTTTCATTTAATCCTCCAAAAGTGAGAATAAATTGTAGATCGATCAATCTACAATTAAAAGCACTTTCTCAATTTTACCTGACAAGCTCATCCAGGCGGCAAAGCTTGATGAGAATATGTCCGCTGTTTGCTCAAAGCGGACCTTACCCTGTGCGCATGCCTGCTTAGTGCCAGAAGCGGACGTTGAAGCCGTAATACCATCTATGCATGATGTAACAGATGACTGTATGCGCATATTTTTCGTAAGGTAAACAAAACCTGACTAGGAATTTATTAACCTGCAAGGATAATCGCCCATGCGAATCCCCACGCTTACAACAGATCGGTTGCTATTAAAACCGTTAGTTGCCGAAGATGCTCAGCAGATCCAGAAGCTTTATCCCCGCTGGGAAATAGTCCGCTATATGGTGGCATCGGTCCCTTGGCCTTATCCAGAGAATGGTGCAGAGAATTACGTCAATAACGTTGCTCTGCCTGACATGGCGAAAGGAATTGCATGGTTCTGGACTATCAGAAATCGTGAGATACCAGACAAAGTCATGGGCTTGATATGCCTTTACGATGAAGAAGATAACAACCGCGGGTTCTGGCTGGCATCGGAATATCAGGGTCAAGGCTTTATGCGTGAGGCTAGTATTGCGGCTACAGATTACTGGTTCAAGGTGTTGAATAAGCCGGTATTGCGCGCACCTAAAGCAGCCGTTAACAGCCGCTCTCAGCGTATTTCAGTCAGTAGCGGAATGCGGCTTATCAAAACTGTTAAGAAGGAGTATGTCAGCGGTCTTCTGGATTCTGAGCTTTGGGAAATCACCCGCGATGAGTGGAATGCTCGAAGAGTTCAATGATACCAGTAATACAACGTCCGCTTCTCGCTCAAAGCGGGCCTTGACCCCCACGCTTGTCTGCTTTGTGCCAAAGCGGACTTTGAAAGATGTATGGCATTGTTACTTAGTGAAACAGATGACGCATGGGATCCGTCTCAAGTAATGTAACTGATGATTATGGATGCGAATTTTGAGCGGTCATGTGCAGCTTGCAGGGACGTCGCATTCTTACCGCTGGCATTATCCCATTCTGCTCAAGCGAAAGAGATGTGCATATGGATGACCCAAATATTTTATTGGAAGCATACCCTTAATGTTTCAGTCGTTACAGACAGGAGTAATCAGTGCTGACAGTATGGGGAAGGAAAACGTCATCGAACGTACAGGCCCTGATGTGGTGCATAAGTGAAATGGGTCTGCCTTATAAACGTCACGATGCAGGCCATAAGTATGGGGGAACAGATTCTGATGAATTTTACGCTCTTAACCCCAATCGTACCATACCGGTATTGCAGGATGACTCTAATACACCCCTGTGGGAAACAGGAGCGATATTACGTTATCTCGCTCATCAGTATGGATGTGAAAGCTTCTGGCCTGCGGAGCTGTTAGCTAAAACCGAAGTTGATCGATGGGCGGAGTGGTCAAAGCTCAATATCGCTCAGACATTTACTGCGCCAGTCTTCTGGCGAGTCGTTCGCACTCCTGAAGATAAGCGGGATGCTGAGGCTATCAATTCAGCAGTGGGGTATTTTGAAACAAAGCTTCAAATTGCAGAGGAGCGACTGGCAAAACACAACTTTTTAGTCGGGGAAGCCCTCACACTGGCAGACATTCAGTTTGGTCACGTATTGTACCGTTATTATGATATCAATATTGACCGAAACCCCCTTCCCAATGTGCGGGCATATTATATGCGCCTGGCTTCCCGTCAGGCTTTCCGTGAACATGTCATGGTTTGTTATGATGAGCTCAGGGCTTAGCCTCTGAAAGATATTGACAATATTTGGTCATCAAACTGGCTGGGTCAGACAGTATAAATATTCAGGACGTGTTGGAATGTGTAATGGAAAACATGTATTGGGCGTATCTGGTAGTCTTCGTGCTGCTTCGTTGAATACCGTCTTTTTACGGGCTATGTCTTTACTTTGTCCTGTGGGGATCACATTTGAAATATACGACTCCCTGGACAAAATCCCCCTTTTTAATGTTGATGATGAATCTAAACCGAAGCCTGCTGTTGACCACTGGAGAAACGCGCTTTCCAGGGCAGACCTGATCTTAATAGCCAGCCCGGAATATGCACATGGTGTCACCGGCGTCATAAAAAATGCACTTGACTGGATTGTAAGCAGCGGGGAATTGCTGGATAAGCCGCTGTCATTGCCCAACCTTTCTGTCCGGGCCCATCTGGCGCACTCCCAGCTCTCAGAAATATTAAGCGTTATGGGCGCAGTGCTGACCGAAGAATGCTGCCCCAGATCAACGCTTGATGCGCCTTACACGCTCCCTGATGCGACAGAGTTTGCACTAATTGAAAATGCACAAATATGCTCAAGACTTAATGAGTTATGGAGAAAAATTGAATTGGTAATCACAAACACCAAGAAATTATAAAATATTTAAATAAGGAGATTCATTTATTCTCAGACTGACAGTCATTGCGAACGGACTCGCAGCGTCCGCTTTTCGCTCATAGCGGACTTACCGCCCGCATAAGGCTGCTTTGTGTCAACAGCAGACATCGACAACATCACGATATGTTGATAACCAAACCTACTCCGGCCTCACGTTTCAGGAGGTACTGTCAGGCGGACATGCCTTTCCAACAACGCCAGCCAGAAATTCCATGACCATTACAGCTGAGGGATCGCGTCTGTACTCTGGATAGGCAACCAGCCACATACTTCTGCCTGGAGGGGGAGAGTTTACAGTCAGTTTTATCAGAGAGCTGTCATTGTCCCCCATAAAACAGGGTAACGTAACCACGCCAAGCCCACTCCTGGCGGCCTGCTGCTGTGCCATCAGGTCGCTTGCCCGGAAAATAATCCGCCTGCCGTTCAGCAGGGATTCCAGCCATTTCTGCTGCGTCACATAATCCAGCGACTTCTCGTAGCCAATGAATGACCAACTTTCGGGCGGCCGATCCTGCCAGGAAGGTGAAGCATACAGGACGAAACGCATCGTCCCGATCCGGCGTACCAGCAAATCGGGATCATCCGGTCTTGTCAGACGGACCGCAATATCAGCCTCGCCTTTGTTCAGTTGAACATGATGGGATACGCCTGATAAGGAGAGCGGGATGTTCGGATGACTTTGCGTAAAGTCAGCCACGGCCGGTGCAATCAACAGCGCAGCGACAGCCGGGGATGCGCTAATCCTGACAGCAGCCGCTGGCGCAGCAGACAGCGACTTAGCCTGTATATAAACCCGGTCTGCAATCCTGTTCATTTCATCAGCCACAGAGGCAATGACTTTACCCTGTTCTGTAAGAGCGGTACGTCTGGGCAAACGTTCAGTGAGACGAAGACCGGGCGAAATTTCGAGGGCGGCGATGCGCCGGCTTACGGTGGCATGGTCGACGTGAAGCTCTTTTGCCGCAGCGGACATGGAACCCCTGCGTCGGAACACTGACAGCGAGTACTATTTCAACTGAGATTGGCGACGGGAAGCAGTACGCCAGCAGCCGTGACTTTGCGGCGGCAACAGGGCTGGTACCTCGACAGTACAGCACGGGAGGTCGGACGACATTGCTGGGAATTAGTAAGCGAGGCAACAAAAAGATCCGAACTTTGTTGGTTCAATGTGCCAGGGTATTCATACAAAAACTGGAACACCAGTCTGGTAAATTGGCCGATTGGGTCAGGGATTTACTGTGCAGGAAAAGCAACTTTGTCGTCACTTGTGCTCTGGCAAACAAGCTGGCCAGAATAGCCTGGGTACTGACGGCACGACAGCAAACTTATGAAGCATAACGGCAGAAATACACCGGTTTAACGAATCACTCATCTGGTTTTGCGAATACTGATATTGATGATATTAACGGCCCACCGGCCTGTTGAGGAACCTGTAAAACGGAAAGGCTCATTGAAGCCGTATATTTTCTGAAGGTTCATCAGGCGCGGAACTCATCGAGGCGCGGGAATAAAGTCCCATTCAGACGCCGGATAGATTCAAGCAAGCCAACTTATCGTCAAAATCGGTGTTGCAAAAACGGGAGTGACCATAGATTCCGTTCTCCAGGCGGCCTCTATAAGTAACGGCGGTTTAATCAGAAGACATGATTCTTCCTGTTCTGTCATTTCAAGCCGTTCGCAGCGTTCACAGCTGTCATAAAAAGTACGCTTCATCAGGCGGCAGAAAAACGCCACATCTCAGGCAACGGGCAGTCATTCGGGACACTTCTCTACTGACAGCCGTGTCCCGGACACAAGCAAAAAACAACCCTCCGGAACCGTAATCCGTAACGCTTCCGGAGGGGATGCATAGCATCACCCGATACAGGTTGAGCCGTTAATTCTCCATAACGGCGCCAGTGGAATATTGATCCGGGACATTGTTTCCCTGCGAAATTACCCTGAAGGTGCCTGAAAATTTTTAACAGCACTGACTATGAACCCGAATTTCTGACTATGCGCTGTAAAGAAAATTTGTACCCGGCTTTCTGATGAAGCCGTGGCACAAAAAATATCTTATCGGTTATTTTTTTGTGTGCTCTGAAAACAATATGCACGACTGATACGACCGTTATTACAGAACCACATCAGGCGCATTATTTTTCGCTACAGTAATTTTCATATTTTAAACCACGTCAGCTCCAGCGCTATCACATAACTTCTGACATTCTTTTTCTGCCTGAAAGTTTATCTTTCCGGGCAGGGCAGTGATTTGCCATCAGAATATTTTAAGAATCAGCCGGATAGAAAGGCCAGCCGAAACAAAAGATACTGTTATCCGTATACGGGAGTAACGCATGAATCTACTGACAGATTATATTTCAACACAGGAAGGACGGCGGCAAGCCAGAGAACTCAGCTTCGAGCTGAACAACCGGTTACTGGGAAGGTTTACGGCCCTGTTTATGGCTGAGAACCGGATCTGTTTTTCCCGGGACGGAATGATTAATGAAATCCCCTGGACGACAGGCTTCGGGGCGGCCACGCCTGAACTTAACCCTGACGTCCTGAACATCAGGCTGGCCCGACGTTAACCGTCTTAAGAATATCGGAAAATTTTACCGGATTCACGGTGTGCATAAAAAGACAACAGGATACAGACCGGACGCTATGTCCCGATAACTGACCTGCTGCAGGCACAGCAGAGCGCATACAGGGACTGAGTATGGCGCGATCAGCAACAGGGAAGGAAATACAAAGAGATTAGCGATTATACGAATATAATAAATGGTGGGCTGGGGTAAAAAGTGACCCGGACACTTCATCAGTTCGTATGCGGACGTCTTCTGATGGGCACGGCCCGTGCAGTAACGGCTGATGCCCGCTCCGGCAGCCTTCCACCGGCACAGCTAATCTCGATGACCGGTCGGCGTATTATGTTTCTGCCCGGCGGTTTGCCCCGAAACCAGAGCAGGAAACGGACTTTTCCCACCGGTGCGTTCATCCGTGAGAGCCAACGGCCCCGGTAAGCTACCCGCCAGGCCATGTATCGGCTGTTTTACAAACAGGGCTGACACGGGCCTGACGAAGATATCTGAAGCCCTGCAAGCCGGCACATGCGGTTATGCCGGAACAGTGCTGCCATCGTCCCGCTCTCCGGCTGTGGAGTAATGCAGGCAGCCGTCAGGCGCATTAATTCATTCCGGGGCGGCCCGGACAGCGTTCAGATGGACGCCACAGCCTGCAGCATGGAAAGTAACATCCGTGTAGCGTTATAAAACATCCTGCACACCCGGCAATTCCGGCATCACTTTCTTCAGCTGCTCAGGCGGCATAGGCCTGCCGATGTAATAGCCCTGGAGCACATCACATTTCATCTGACTGAGCAGATCCATCTGCCCCTTGCTTTCCACACCTTCAGCGGTAATGTCCAGCGAGCAGGCTTTACCCAGATTAATCAGGCTCGCCACAATATCACGCGCATCAGGGCAGGTCTCTATCGGCATAATAAACGACCTGTCAAGCTTGATGCCATCAAAGGGAAAGCGCCTCAGCTGCCCCAGTGAGGCATAACCGGTACCAAAATCATCAATGAGAAACTTAACACCCAGTACGCGGATCTCATTCATGATTTGTATCGTTTTTTCCGGGTTCAGCAGCATGGCGTTTTCAGTAACTTCTATTTCCATTCGGGTGCTTTCCAGTCCCGACAGCTTCAGTGCCCGCTGTACACGTCCGTAAAGCGCACCATCCTTAAACTCAACCGCTGAAATATTTACCGATACCGATAAGCCGGGAAACAAATCATGCACATCCCGGCAGGCAGTAAGCATTACCCAGTCGCTCAGTTCACTAATAAACCCGGCTTCTTCTGCAACAGGAATAAAGCGGTCTGGCATAATCTGACCCTGCCGGGGGTGTTCCCATCTGACCAGAGCCTCCAGAGACGTGACACGGGACGTTTTTATATCATAACGAGGCTGATAGACGAGACGTAGCTGCTCTTCATGAATAGCTTTACGCAGTTCATTTTCCATTTCCTGCCGCTGAGCAATTTTTTCGCCCATTTCGCGCTGATAGAACATCCAGCCGTTGCGGCCGGCGTTTTTCGTCGCGTAAAGGGCGATGTCTGCAAATCTCAGTAAACCTGCCATATCCTGCGCATCCTGTGGTGCCAGCGCAATCCCCATGCTGGCACCGATACGGACGGCGTTGCCGTTGATATAAAATGGCTGACTGACCTCCCGGATAATGGCGCTACAGAGGTTTTCGACAGACTCCTTTCCCCCGGTTTCGGAAATGACAATGATAAATTCATCACCCCCGTGGCGCGTCACCAGGCCGGTTGACTTCAGGCAGTCGCTGAGCCGTGACGCTGTTTCATGCAATACCCTGTCGCCTGCCGTATGTCCGTATATATCGTTGACCGGCTTAAAGTTATCAAGATCAACCATCATCAGGGCCAGGGGATTTTCTGTATCAGGCGGGTTCTGTAACTGCTCGGTCAGGAATTCCTTCAGTCTGGCCCTGTTCGGAAGGCCGGTCAGGTCATCGTGATAGGATAAATAACGTATACGGACCTGCGTCTCCAGCTCAGACGTAACGTCTGTTGCTGTACCCCGCACACCGCTCCTGCCCGTGCTGATGGAATAGCGTTTAACCGTCATCCGGCAGAAACGCTGTTCGCCATGAACCGTGAGGTAGCGGCACGCTGAAAGCGTCAGATTTTCTTTCTTCCGCAGGCTCTGCTTCAGCAGGGAAAGCACATGGCTGTCATCCAGTAGAAACTCAGCCAGGCTGCGGCCCGCCCAGTCAGATACCTGATGCCCGGTTACTGCCGTAAAGCGCCCGGAGATCCAGGTCAGGCGCAGCTGGTCATCCGTTTCCCAGATCCAGTCGGTCGTGGTTTCTGCCACATCGCGAAAGCGTCGCTCGCTGGAGAGGAGCGCCAGCCGGCTCTGCTCCAGAAGAAACGTGTTTTCATCATTAATCCGGGCCCGACGTGCTGCACTTTGTATCAGTGAGACTGAAATAATCCCGGCCGCCAGCATGGACAGAAACAGCAGGGGTAGCATACCCGTCAGGAGCGCACCACCGGGATCCTCGCCCGCCCACCGGAGCCTCACGCTGCCTCCGCTGCCAGAGACGACTAAAGTGGATCCATCCTCCGGGATAAATTCAGGGGTATTTCCTTCAAGACGGACCTGTTTTATACCGTATTCCTGTCCCATGTCGTTCAGCTCACCGGGCGTCAGCTGATCGGCAAATATCATCAGTGACGGACGCGAGTTGCCGGCAGAATTTGCCTTTCCCTCCTCAGGCGTTATCCATGCAGCTGACAGGATGGTCAGCTTGCCGGCGGTAACAACCAGCCCCGATATGGCTCTTCCCTCTGACAGGCTGAGCGAATGACGGAGCCCGGGCAGAGGATCGCTTCCCAGCCAGGCGGGGAGAGACGGTGGGGAATACCTTCCGTTGACCACGCTGTAAGCTGTCACACCGTCGCCGGTAACAACAAAAACGCCTTCATACCCGAATACGCTGTACAGGGACGTTCCGAGATTCTGATTGTCCCATGCCCATTCTGTATTAACCCGGGGAGAAAGATTACTGTAAGCCTCGCCCCATACTGCATAATCCGTCAGGTGGTTTCTGATTTCTTTCTGACGGTTAAGCAGAGCTTTCTTCAGAATCAACCGGCTTTGCTGGCTGGCCTTCAGGTTCAGATCGTCAGCAATATAGAGCAGTACACCAAATGCCGCCGAGAAAAACACACCCAGCAGCACACACATCGTTACGAGAGGTGGCCGGACAACAGCGCGGGTGTACTCTTTGAGAGTGATTTTTTTTAAATAAACAGGATGGTTCATTATGCAGCCTTCCGTAAGATATCTTTTTATGGCTGTTACCGCGCCACAGGATGTATATCGGCAGGCTGGCGGAAAGATTGCTTCTGTTTACGGTTTTTTATGAGCCCGGACGGCGGCCGCCGACAAGTTATCCTCGTAAAATTTTCCTCATTTTCTCACTGGCAACCGGCAGGCAACAATGCTGCCGGCCCCCCGTTGCCGAACGGACCAAATACAGGCCCGGCAGTGCCCGGGGCAGGGTTACTGAATATTATCCGCCTGTCGTGCCCCCTGAGCAGCGTGCGAACCAGCTCTTTCGGACGGACCGCATAAATAATATTGCTGTGCCCGGGATACCATGCCAGCCACCTGAAAGTTGCTTTTGCTTCAGGAACGGTGGCTGTAATGGCTGGAGCCCGCACGGAGCCATCAGGAACAATAAGTGAAATAAAAAGTGATTCACCATCAAGGCAGCTGAAGCGCAGTATGCTTTCTCCGTCCGTTGAGCGGGCAAAAAGATTCACGGCACTGCTCTCTCTCATTTCCATTCCGCTCCCGAAGGCGGCATCTGACAACAGCAGCCAGCCCAGGATGAAAAATAAACTTTGCCAGCGACACAGGCTCACCCTGGCCCTCAGCTTCTGGTACATTCTCATTTAATTTCTCCGGCTGCCGGCCTGACGGCAGAGGTGACAGGAAGTTGTCTGATTGTCCTGACTGAAACGGTATTATTCACGACGATGCCGGGCGAGACAGAGCAGGCAGGGACCCGCCCGGAAGTACCAGATGTTTGCCGCCTGAACGACAAACCCCATATGCAGAAACGAGCCCAGAAAAATGCGCTCCCGGGCTTCAGGTAAATTAGGGCACCCCGCGTTGTGTACCAGCCGGGTCCCGCTGACAGACATTCTTTTTTCTGCGTAATAAAACAGACTCATTGATTCTTCCCGCCAGTCAGTTCATTACGTCCGTTTCAGGGCTAATGTATGGTTACATTTTCGCTGTTGTCCTTCTCACCGGGCGAAGCCGGCGTCACGGCACAAACCATCTTGCCGTCGACAAAAAGGCCAAAGCATTTTTTTCCATCCATTATTGCCGGTAAAAATTCAGTTTTACCCACCTCTTTTATTTTTTCCCGGAACTGCCTGTGCAGTCTGACCTCTCCGCCCGTCAGTGCAGTGAATACAAACATGACTTTATTGTTATTCAGGATCAGATGAAGGCGTGAGGAAGAATGGTCAACCGGCGTGACGGATTCGTTTTCGGCTGCCAGCTTATCCCTGATGCAGGCCGTCAGCTGCTCACAACTCATGCCGGTCTCAAAAAATTCGTTCAGTAAAACCGCATACGATCGGACATCAAACATAGCTCCTCCCGAAGTGACATTAACCCGCCCGGATAAACAGAGAACGGCGGCCAGGACTTTGTTTAACCTTAAGCTGGCAGTACAGGTTACCTGGCGAACATATTTATGGTGCGCTTGCTGTCTTTTACGGTCATCCCCGGCTGAATGTATCTTTATGTAAAAATCCCGTGAAGCATATTACTCATTATTTTCTTATGTTTCTTTCAGGGTTTTTATAACCACGATAAACAAAAACAGCATTTATGATTAATTAAATTACTGTTTATTATTAATTCAGCTGTTGCTGAAAATTTCTGCTTTTCTAAAAAAAGCCGCTGATAAACGGGTGGAATCAACTGTCTTTTTTATCTGAAGAGTGACTGAGAGCGACATAACAATTGCTCAGGGAAGGTAAATGATTAGAAATACTTATATTTAATATAATATTGCTTAACTTCTCTGATAAATTTTTTTATTTGCTGCCAGCTTTCAGCAATGCATGCGCCGGAACGCTGAAGCGGCGTTAGTTACGCTTCAGGCGTCAAAAGTCTGGGGAAGGACTGCCGTGCGTGATGTGTGATGCGGCAGTAGAGGTGTTTACTGCCGCCTTTGATCATGGCTGCGAAAGGACGCGATACAAAGCCAGCTGTGCGTTTGTCCTGTCAGGTTTCTCCGTGAGCGCGGTTTCGCCCGCTGCGCTTGGCTTCATAAAGCGCCTTGTCCGCCCTTTCCCTGAGCCGCTGCGCCTCTCCTGCCTGTCCGGTAGAAATCAGGGTGCAGTATCCAGCACTGATTGTTACCACTTCCGGGGTAAGCTCCGTCGCTTCATGCACAATGCCGCTCTCTGCTATCGTTCTGACTGCCCGCTCTGCCACTTTTCTGGCATCCGGCTCGCTGGTAAAGGGCAGGATGATGGCAAACTCTTCGCCGCCATAGCGGGCCACAAGGTCTGCACTACGGTGTGTGGTTCCCTTGAGCAGCCCGCCTACCTTTTTGAGACATATATCACCCGCCACGTGTCCGTAGGTATCGTTGTAGCGTTTGAAGAAGTCGATGTCTATCATAATCAGTGACAGGGGCTCCCCGGTCTTATGCGAGCGCTGCAGGCCCTGCTCCAGCAGAGCGTCAAACTGCCTGCGGTTGGCCAGTCCTGTCAGCCCGTCCAGTAGCGCCAGTGACTGCAGCGTATGGTTGATAGTGGTCAGCTCATCCCTGACCTGCGTCAGCTCCAGCTGATTTCTGACGCTGGCACCTACCTGCCGCAGCATAAACATCCCCATCACCATTATCACGACCAGCTGGATAAGGTTAAGGACGGCGACGGTGAGATTTGCTTCAAGCCACTCGGCTTTGACTCTTTCGCGGTCATAACCAGCGGTCACTATGAGCGGATACTGGTCCAGGCGTGCATAGCCGTATATACGCTCAATACCGTCCAGCGCGGAGCGCCACGTTGCGCTGCCGCTGTCGGATTGACGCAGCGCCGTTCTGAAAAGGGGGCTGGCCGACAAACTCCGGTTAATAAACGAATCCGGAAGCGGGCGGACGTACATGACAGAGGTATCGGCAAGGATCAGGCCCAGCACGTCCTTTTCACCCAGGCTGTAATGACCGTAAAACTGCCGGAAGTAGTCCACCTTTACGGTGGCCAGCGCGACGCCGGCAAAGTTTCCGGCCTGATCATTCAGCCGCATTGATACCGGAATGACCAGGTCACCCGTCGAGCGGCTCCGGATGACCTGACTGATGTGTACGCCAGTGCCGGTATGGGTGCGGTGCCAGATAAAGTATTTGCGATCCGCATTGCTGGCCTTCGCCGGGATATAGTTGCCCGACGTGGCAATCCAGTTGCCCCGGCTGTCGTAGATGAACAGTCCGTGAAGCTGAGGAAGCTTTCCGTGCTGTTCCTTTATCTGTCTGGCAAAGGCGGGCGTTGCGGCATAATCCGCCCCGTTCAGCCTGAGCTGCCTCACAGCGTCGGTCAGTGTGATGTCAACCTGCAGAAAGGCATCTTCTGCCTGCCTGGCCAGGGAAACGGAAAGATTCCGGGCATCATTTTCTCTGTCGGTAAGCATGAGTTGCCAGGATTTCCATACTGACCACACGCTGACGGCTGTGACGGCCATCCCCGTCAGCAGCAGAAAAACAGCCATGCTTCTGCCCAGCGGAGTATGCATAAGCGAGGATGGTCCGCCCGATTTTTTGTCCATATCCTGATATTCCTGAAGTCAGCTAACTGTTAAGCTTACATAATAGATTAAACGGGGAGGGTGAGGCAGTGTAAGGGATGCAGTTAATGGCATCCCTGTAAACGTTCAGCCTGGTTAATCAGTTTCTGCTGACAGGCAGGCGCACCGGTTTTTCATCAGTTCACACGCGGAACGTATCCACCATGCCCCTCAGCGCATGGACCTGCTCTGCAAGTGACTGCGATGCAGTAGTCGACTCCTCAACGAGCGCAGCGTTGCTCTGCGTGACGCCGTCCATCTGACTCACGGCCACGGTGATCTGTGCGATGCCGTGCATCTGCTCATTTGAAGCCAGGGCTATTTTATCCATCTCATCGGCCAGTTCACCGGCCATACCAACCACACCCATAATGCTGGCTGCGGTATTATCTGCAACGGTCACGCCATCTTTGACCAGCACCACGGCCTCTTCAATCAGCCCTTTGATATCCTTTGCCGCTGCGGCGCTACGCTGCGCCAGCGTTCGTACTTCACCCGCCACCACGGCGAACCCGCGTCCCTGTTCGCCGGCACGCGCGGCTTCAACCGCGGCGTTAAGCGCCAGAATGTTGGTCTGAAAGGCAATGCTTTCAATGGTGCCGGTGATTTCTCTGACCTTCGATGCGCTTGCTGATATTTCCGCCATGGTCTTCGTCATGGTCCGCACACTGTCTTCACCCTGACTGGCAAGCGTAGCCGTACTGCGTGCCGAACCTGCCGTGTGCGTGGCGCCAGCCGTGTTGCTTTTTACCGTGGCGGTTATCTGCTCCATGCTGGCGGCAGTTTCCTGAAGGGCTGCAGCCTGTTGCTCTGTACGGGCCGAGAGCTCGGTATTACCCCGGGCTATTTCATCGGAAGCAAGCGCAACCGATGCCGACGCATCCTTTATCTGCGTCATCATTCCCCGGAGGCGATCCTGCATTCCTGAAAGAGAGGCCAGCAGGCTGTTATTATCTCCCGGACGCAGCGTCATCTGTGAGGTCAGGTCGCCGCCGGCTATGGCAGCTGCCATAGTCTGCGCCAGTGCCGGCTCGCCACCCAGCTGTCGCATCAGCACCCGCACCGTCAGGGTGCCGGTCACCGCAGCCAGGAGCACCGATACAGTGACCAGTATCACCAGAAAAATAACTGCCCGGCCGGTGTTACTGCTGCTTTCTTCCACCGCACCACGGGCGTTCTGCTTCTCAAGGTCAGTCAGCGCATTTAGCGCATCGAGAAGGGCCCGCTGCGCCGGTCGGGTGACCGTCAGCAGATAGGTAGTGGTCTCCTGTTGCAGATTCTGAAGTCCGAGCTGTCCGGCCTTTTCGAAAGTGGAAAAGGCCGGCCCTTCACTTGCGGTAATTTTCTGGAAGGCCGCCTGTCCCGCAGGAACGGGTTCAGCCAGCATCAGGCGCTTCAGCTCCTCCCGGTTCTTGATGAACTGTTGCTTCTGTGTCTGCAGGCGCTCCCATTCAGGCTGCATTTCTTCCGGGTCCGTCAGGAGTGCAAGGTTACGTACCGCAATGGCCATGTCCCGTACGCTGCCGCGCATATCAAGGATGAGCTGGTACTTTTTCATTTTAATGTTAACGACATCGTTCATGCTGTGTCGGGCGCTGTTCAGGCTGTATATTGCCACCCCCGTACAGACTACTAACAGTAGGATCAGCAGTCCGTAACCTGTGGCAAGGCGTGTTGAAACTTTCATGGAAATTTATCACCGTAATTAATCAGTAACATTAATATCGGCACCCGTCTGGAAAATTTCAGGCTTTCTTGCTCATGTCTGACACGAACATTTTCCGCCGCTGGCGGACAGGCTGTTCCCCTGTCAGGGTTATCACGTTATGCGACAGCCGCACCGCGTCACTGCCGTGTTAAGGAGGTGTGTCGGTGGTACCGGAAACCTGACTGGGGTAAAAAACAGGCGTACTGTGCAGCCCGCTTTTACGCTGCCGCCACGGCTGGTATGGAGAAACAGGATGACAGTTTGACTCGCTTCGTTACCCGCAGTGTCTGCCGCCCGAATCAGGGAACTGCGCTGACCAGCATCCTTACTTTTTTCTCCAGCCGCGAAGCTGGGTCAGCGTCAGTGATGCGGTAGCCGCTTTCTGTATTCTCCTGTACCGGTACGGGAGTTCTGGCAGGGGGAGCTGTTGAGGATAACAGTGAGTGATTAAAGAAAAAGCAGCGGTTGCCGATAACTAAAATGCCTCACCAGGGTAATTTATCTGTCCCACATCAGAAAAACCCGGGCGGGGGCCGGTAAATGACTTTCTTTATCTGCCTTCTGCCCGAAGCCTGCATTATTCAGCTTTTTGTTTTAATTACGCTACAGGCGAATGCCATCAGAAAAGAACCGGCCATGACTGAAGCGAAATAATTCGCTTCAGTCAAATCCAGCAGCCCGCTGTGCAAAAACCTCTGGCTGAGGATGCCAGACGGCAGTACGACATGGGCCTCCGTTAAGAACGGAAGTCAGCTATTTTTTGTATCTGCCTGCCTCGCTCGTCAAAGTTTTCTTTCCTCAGCCAGGCTTTTAGCACGGCTGAAACTTCAGGCCAGTCACTGGCTGTGATTGAAAAAACTGCCACATCCTCAGAGTAACCTTTTGTAATTTTCCGGTCCCGCAGAATGCCTTCTTTTCTGAAACCAATCCGCTCTGCGGCACTGATGGCGGGCGCGTTAAGGCAGTTTGTGCGCCACTCGCATCGCCTGTACTGCAGCGTGTCCATGAAGTAACTGATGACAAGAAACAGGGACTCTGTGCTGAGTCGGGTTCTTTTCATTACCGGACTCCAGTTGATTTCGGACAGAGCAAAAATACCGTTATCCGGTTCAACTTCATTAACACAAAACAAACCCTTTACACTGCCATCACTGGCGTCTTTTACGGAAAAGTATAACCTGTTTTTATCGGAGCAGAGATGACCAAGATACTGATAGCAGAGCTCTTTCGAACCGGGTTTTGAGTCCGAAAGGTAAGTCCAGTCTCGCTCATCATCAATGCTCAGCCAGTCATGATACAGGTCCTCTGCGTGATCTACTGATAACGGACAAACGATACAGTAATTTCCTTTTAAGGTGACTTTCTCGGGCAGGGAGCGTGTTACCCAACCCTCTGCCGGTTTGCCGAGGCTCTGACCGTACTCGTTTTGAAAAACCATGCTATGTCCTCACACAACTGTTACCTGCCAGTTCATCATTGTAAACCCGACATGATGTTGTGTCCTCTTCATCATCACTGAATGTTGCCTGCCGTGCCCGTGTATTCTGGTACCAGAAAATAAAACCGATCAGCATACTGAACATTGATACGTATCCCAGCGCAAGCCATGCCGGCAGGCTTATCTCACCAATGCCCACCGGCATTGTCTCCCAGGTAGCAACCAGCATCAGCGGCAGCGAAATGATCAGCGCCCAGCAGATAACCTGCCATCCCCCCAGCTCACGCGACAGCTTTGCGCCTTCGGCATACCCGCGTTTACGCTGAGCTGGAAGCCATAGGGCTCGTGAGCGGAGAAACCGGAAGAGGGACTTTCGTCAGGGAGATTTCGCTGCCTGCGGGGCTGGGGTTGGATCAGCTCGCGGTGGCGTCAGACGTGATCGACCTGAACTTCAACTATCCTTCCCTGCCGGACCAGGCGGAACGGTTACGCGAAGCAATGCGACAGCTGACCACATCAGGCGATCTGGCTTCCCTGATGCGCTACCAGCCTCATGCCGGCAGGCAAAGCGACAGGGAGACCATCGCGTTATGGCTTCATGCCACCGGCCTGAGTCCGTCAGCCGATGATGTCTTGATCGCCAATGGCGCGCAGCACGGACTTAGCGTTGCCGTGATGGGGCTGCTGAAACCCGGCGATGTGGTGGCTGTTGACGCGCTGACCTACAGTGAAAGAAAAGAGAGTGCCGCGCAGCTCTCAGAGCGGGTCAACCAGCGCAGCATATAAAAAAGCCGACAGATGCCGGCTTTTATTTTTCACACACGTTTAACCTGCAGCATGATGAAAGGTCAGTGGCTGACGCGGTGACCGTGCTCATCAGTGACTACTTCGCCGTCCTCTTTGGTAAACGCTCCCTGCTGCGGATCTGGCAGAATGTCCAGAACCGCTTCGGACGGACGGCAGAGCTTCGTGCCGAGCGGCGTCACCACCACCGGACGGTTGATGAGGACAGGATGAGCCAGCATGGCGTCCAGAAGCTCGTCATCGCTGAACCGGTCTTCTGCCAGGCCGAGCTGCTCGTACGGTTCGGTATTCTTGCGCAGCAGAGCGCGCACGCTGATGCCCATGTCCGCAATCAGCTTCTTCAGCTCGTCGCGTGACGGCGGTGTGTCCAGATACAGAATAACCTTGGGTTCGGTGCCGCTGTTGCGGATAAGCGCCAGGGTGTTGCGGGACGTCCCGCACGCCGGGTTGTGATAAATGGTGATGTCAGTCATAAGCGGTACTCCGTAAAGGCGCTGCACAGTCGCAACACCGGGGTTAAGGTTAAACAGACAGGCGCAGGGCCAGCGCGGCCAGCGTCACAAAAAGTACCGGCAGGGTCATCACGATGCCCACGCGGAAGTAGTAGCTCCAGCTGACAGTAATATTTTTTTGCGCCAGTACGTGCAGCCACAGCAGGGTAGCGAGGCTGCCGATGGGGGTGATTTTCGGGCCGAGGTCGCAGCCGATGATGTTGGCGTAAATCATCGCTTCCTTCACCACGCCCTGTGCGGTGCTGCCGTCAATCGAAAGCGCACCAACGAGCACGGTAGGCATGTTGTTCATGACAGAAGAGAGCGCCGCCGTCAGGAAACCGGTGCCGAGCGTTGCGCCCCAGACGCCGTGCTCTGCAAACCGGTTCAGGGCGGCAGAAAGGTAATCAGTCAGGCCGGCGTTACGAAGACCGTACACCACCAGATACATGCCCAGCGAGAAGATAACAATCTGCCAGGGCGCGCCTTTCAGCACCTTGCCGGTATCAATCACGTGTCCTTTGCGGGCAACCAGCCAGAGAATACACGCCGCCACCGCTGCCACCAGGCTTACCGGCACGCCGAGTGGTTCGAGAGCAAAGAAGCCGACCAGTAGCAGGATGAGAACAATCCAGCCGGTTCTAAAAGTGCGCGCATCGCGAATGGCCTCACGCGGCGCCTTCAGTTTCGTCAGGTCGTAGGTGGCCGGGATGTCCCTGCGGAAAAACAGGTGCAGCATCACCAGCGTGGCGGCCACGGAGGCGATATTTACCGGCACCATCACCGAGGCATACTCGCTGAAACCCAGCTTAAAGAAGTCCGCCGTGACAATGTTCACCAGGTTCGACACGATGAGCGGCAGGCTGGAGGTGTCGGCGATGAAACCTGCTGCCATCACAAACGCCAGCGTGGCGCCGGGGCTGAAGCCCAGCGCCAGCAGCATGGCGATGACGATCGGCGTCAGAATAAGCGCCGCCCCGTCATTAGCGAACAGGGCGGCTACCGCCGCACCCAGCAGAATGATACAGGTGAACAGCAGCCGGCCTTTTCCGCCTCCCCAGCGGGAAACGTGCAGCGCCGCCCACGCAAAAAAGCCGGACTCGTCGAGCAGCAGGCTGATGATGATGACGGCAATAAAGGTAGCCGTAGCGTTCCAGACAATCTGCCAGACCACCGGAATATCCCCAGGGTGTACTACGCCGGTCAGGAGCGCCAGAGCCGCACCGATGACAGCACTCCAGCCAATACTGAGGCCCTTCGGCTGCCAGATAACCAGTATCAGCGTCAGGACGAAAATCGCACCCGCCAGAAACATACCTTCTCCTTTTTAAATAAAATTGCCCGTTAATCCGGGCTGATGATTATCCCGCACAAAACACATTCAAAAAATCGCATATATGAGAGCAAATTTTTTTAAATACAGACAGGCTTGCCGTTGGTGGTTGCGTTATCGCGTTCAGCCTGCTTGCTGAGCTTAAGGATGTCATCCCGCTGGCACAGGTAAGCCTGTTCAATCACTGCTGCTGCCCAGGCTGGCATGTGCGGAGACAAACGGTAATGGATCCATTTGCCGTCTCGCCTGTCGATAAGCAGTCCGCTTTCCCTGAGCAGAGCAAGGTGACGAGAAATTTTGGGTTGTGATTCATTCAGCGTGGACGAAAGCTCGCAGACGCAGAGCTCACCTTTTTCGCGGAGTAACAGCACCAGGCTGAGCCGGGTTTCGTCAGACAGGTTTTTGAAAAGCTGCAGGGGCATAAATGGTGGCATGACATTCTCCTGAATTACAGAGTTCAGTGTCGTTTCCAGGACTGCGCATGTCAATTTTATATTTGATTAATCATATATGTTAAGGCGGTTATCATGGTCTGTGACAGTCATCATGTGCCCGGGCTGTTCGCGGTGGCAGATACGGTAACAGAAAGCAGTCGCGAGGCGAGCTTCAGCTCGTCAGAACGCTCATGCTGTTCGCGGACAAGGTACATACGGCGCTGGTCCGCGCCGATATCGGCTTTGCCGTGGGCGCGATGGGCACGGATACCGCCATCGAAACTGCCGACGGGGCTCTGACGGAGGATGACTTACGTAAAATTCCGGCCTTTGTCCGGCTCTCCAGGAGACATACGGCGTGCTGGTCAGGAACATCATTATGGCAGTTGGCATCAAGGCAGCATTTCTGGCCCTGACCATTGCCGGAATGGGGACCATGTGGATGGCGGTGTTCGTGGATGTGGGTGCAAGTCTGCTTATAGTGGCAAACGGCCTGCGCCTGTTGCGTAAGTAGCCGGATCTGCTGCCCGTCAGGTGAGTACTGCAGACAATGTCCGCTTTTCGCGCGCACCAGAACCCTCGCCACCAGAACAGCTTACAGGGCACGTTCAGGCAGGCCGGGCTTTTGTTGCGCATTATCTGCTACAACTGCGTTTTTCCCGCGAAGGGCCAGGCAGGGCTGGCGACGCCAATTTACTGCTTTCCGGCGCATGAAGTAGCTGTCCCTTGCTTCGTACCGCAGATGACAGAAAAGTTATGCTGCCATATTTCTGCACTCCTGAGCACAATGATGGCATGCTTCTGCGCATTTTTTACAGTGTTCATGTTCATGTCGGGCGCACTCATCACCACATTTCTGGCAAATTTCTGCACAAACTCTGCAGAGTTCGGGAGCAAATTCGCTTTCAAGCGACATTAAATTTGCCGCTATCCGGCAGATGCTTGCGCACTGCATGTCCAGCTTTATGCATTCACGCATCATCTCCAGCTGAGGTTCTTTAAGGCATGACGTGGCACAGTAATCACAGGTGGCGGCACAGATATAGCAGGCTTCAATGCAGTTGCGATATTGTTCTGACATCTTTTCCTCTCTTAACTTAGCTTATTTGCGAATACGTAATAAGCCTGGTACAGAATCTTCATTGCCGCAAAATACCGCTGTATTCAGCATGCATGGGCGGCAGTTTAACGATGCGGAAAGCGGGAAGGCGGTAAAAAAGAGCCCGTCGCAGCAAGACGGGCCGGCTCACGTAAGCCTTGAAAGAAGATTTACCGGAAAAAGCATTAACGAGGAGGGTAAAACACAACCGCATCCCGGAGCAGTGACAGAAACGGACAGATGATACCGGGAGAATCTTCTGTCCGGTGCGACCCGTTATTTTTCCTGCTGCATCATCCTTCGGGGCATATCAATGATGCTCTGATGTGCTGCAGAATTTGCATTATCCATACTCTGGTGCGCCAGGATGACACGCTCATGTTCATTCATCATGGCAACAGCGTTGTTAGTTACCTGACCGTCCGGCTCTGAAACAGGATGCGGCTGTGCCCATACTGATGAGGCAGAAAACAGGGCCAGAAGAGAAACAAACATTCGTTTTTTCATGTCGGCTGTCCTTACGAGTAAAAGTTAAATAATGGCGGGCCGGATGCTCTCCGGCTTCAGTCATTTTTATCGTACAGGAGAAAAATGCTTCCGATCGAAAATGACAGAAATGTAATGTAAAAACAGTAAGTTCCAACATTACACAATTGTAATCATGCCCGTCTTTCAGCTGTGATAGCTTTCCGGTAACAAAAAATAAACTTCCTGAACGGTAAGCACGGCTTGTGCTTGCGGAGCGGAGATATTTTTTCTCCCGGGATACTGTGAATTTTGCCGGAGCTCAGTCATGGAACTTAAAAGTTCACGACGTAATTTTATTAAAGGGATAACCGCCGCCGGTCTCGTGGGCGGCCTGGGGCTGAGAACGTTTGATGCGCTCTCGGCGGTAAGCCTGATGCAGTCCCGCACGCTGACCGGGACCGACTTTGATCTGTTTATCGGCGAAACGCCACTGAATATCACCGGTACGACCCGTTATGCAAAAACCATAAATGCGGGTCTTCCGGGACCGCTGCTGCGCTGGAAAGAAGGCGACACTGTCACGTTAAGGGTAAAAAACCGCCTGTCAGAGCCGACCTCTGTTCACTGGCATGGCATTATCCTGCCGGCAAATATGGATGGCGTACCGGGTCTCAGTTTTCACGGTATCGAACCGGACGACACGTATGTTTACTCCTTTAAAATAAAGCAGAACGGAACTTACTGGTACCACAGCCATTCCGGTCTGCAGGAGCAGGAAGGAGTATACGGTCCGATTATTATCGATGCCGCTGAACCTGAGCCGTTTCAGTGGGACAGCGAGCAGGTTGTGCTGCTGACCGACTGGTCTGATGAAAAAGCCTCAGACATTCTCGCAAAACTGAAAAAGCAGTCAGATTATTACAACTTCGCTAAACCCACCGCTCCTGACTTTTTCCGTGATGCGCGGGAGAAAGGCCTCGCGAATACGCTGGCTGACCGGAAAATGTGGGCTGAAATGAAGATGAACCCGACAGATCTGGCCGACGTCAGTGGTTTCACATACACCTACCTGATGAACGGACAGGGACCCGGTAAAAACTGGACCGGTCTGTTCCGTAAAGGTGAGAAAGTACGCCTGCGCTTCATTAACGGCTCGGCCATGTCTTATTTTGACGTTCGTATTCCCGGCCTGAAAATGACGGTCGTGGCTGCAGACGGACAGTATGTCACCCCCGTGTCCGTTGATGAGTTCCGTATCGCCGTTGCCGAAACTTTCGATGTGATCGTAGAGCCGGCTGATGATGCTTACACTATTTTTGCTCAGTCTATGGACCGCAGCGGCTATGCACGTGGCACGCTTGCCGTCCGGGAGGGGCTGTCAGCAACGGTTCCGAAACCCGATCCGCGTCCCTGGCTGACCATGGATGATATGGGTATGGGCGGGATGGATCATGGCAGCATGGGCGGGATGGATCACAGTCAGATGCAGGGCATGAACGGCGGCGATATGCTGAGTATGGATGGTTCAGATATACCAGCCCCTCCAGCAGACAGCATGGCGGGAATGGATCACAGCGCCATGAGCGGTATGGATCACGCAAGCATGGCTGGCATGAGTGACATGCAAAAACATCCGGCTTCCGAAACGAATAACCCTCTGGTCGATATGCAGGCAATGATGCCGGCAGCAAAATTAAATGACCCGGGCATCGGCCTGCGTAATAACGGCAGAAAAGTGCTGACTTATGCCGACCTGAAAAGTACGTTTGAGGATCCGGACGGCCGTGAACCCTCCCGTACCATCGAACTGCACCTTACGGGCCATATGGAAAAGTTTGCCTGGTCTTTCAACGGCATCAAATTCTCAGATTCAGAACCGGTAACGCTCCGCTACGGTGAACGCGTTCGTATCGTACTGGTCAACGACACCATGATGACGCACCCCATTCATCTTCACGGAATGTGGAGTGATCTTGAAGACGAGGATGGCAACTTCCAGGTACGTAAACATACCATTGATATGCCTCCGGGAACCCGCCGCAGCTATCGCGTCACGGCTGACGCACTCGGGCGGTGGGCCTATCACTGCCATCTTCTTTTCCATATGGAAACGGGCATGTTCCGTGAAGTCCGGGTCATTGAATGAGGTACTGCTGATGTCAGTTTCAGGGTGGAGTGATATGAAAAAGAATGTGTCGCGTTCTGCGGCAGGAGTGCTGGTTTGGTCTGCACTTGCCGGAACGACGTTTACACCCGTCTATGCCGCGCCAGCGCATAACATGCAGCAGCATGATATGTCAGGGATGGAGCATTCTGCTAAGGGCGGGATGGAGCCGATGGATGGTATGGAGTCCATGCAACCCGCTGCGTCAGCAGAAAGCAGAACGCCCATCCCGCCGGTTACCGAGGCTGACCGTAAGGCGGCATTTCCGGATGTCCACGGTCATAAAGTTCATGACAGCAGCGTGAATTACTTTCTGCTTGCCGATCAGCTGGAATGGCAGAAAAACAACGATCCTGGCGGATTCAGCTGGGATGTGAGCGGCTGGATTGGAGGTGACATTGACCGGCTCTGGATGCGCAGCGAAGGCGAAACCAGCGACGGTAAAGCTGAATCCGCAGAAGTGCAGGCACTGTGGGGACATGCCATTACGCCCTGGTGGGACGTGGTTGCCGGGGCCCGACAGGATTTCCGGCCCGGAAAGCCCCAGACCTGGCTTGCCGCCGGCCTGCAGGGAATGGCCCTTTACAATTTTGAAACCGAGCTGACAGCATTTGCCGGCGAGAAGGGGCGAACTGCGCTGAGGCTGGAGGCGGATTACGATGTGCTGCTGACCAACCGTCTGATCCTGCAGCCTTCCTTTGAAGCCAATCTTTACGGGAAAGATGATGAAGCGCGTGAAACCGGTAAGGGACTGTCCAGTACGGAACTCTCACTGCGCCTTCGCTACGAGGTGAAACGTGAGTTTGCTCCATACGTCGGGGTTTCCTGGAGCCAGCTTTACGGTAATACCGCCGATATGGCTGCCCGTGAAGGAGAAAAAGATAACGAAGTGCGTTTCCTTCTCGGGGCACGCATGTGGTTCTGATGCAGTTAATTCAAACAAGACAGGTATTATAATGAAACATTCATCTGCTAAGTATTTCATCGCTGTTGTGGCTTCTGTCACTGCTTTCGCTGTCCAGGCACATCCTGAACTGGCTTCATCAGTGCCTTCAGACAAGGCACAGGTTGCGGCTCCGTCAAAAGTAGAGCTTCACTTCACCGAAAATCTGGTGACCAAATTCTCTGGCGCACGTCTGATAATGACTGCCATGCCGGGCATGTCATCGCACGCGCCAATGCCTGTTGCAGCTAAAGTTGCAGCCGGCAGCGATCCCAAAACCATGATTATCACGCCGGCAAAACCGCTGCCCGCCGGGACTTATAAGGTGGAATGGCGTGCGGTGTCATCTGACACACATCCCCGTACCGGCAACTACAGTTTTAGCGTGAAGTAATGCTATGAGCGATCAGACTTTTATTGTCATCCGGTTTCTTCTTTACCTTGATCTTATGGTTCTTTTTGGCCTGCCTTTATTTGAGCTTTATGCCCTGAAAGGCGTCTTAAAAAAACCGGTATCTTTGTTCAGCGTCTGGTCGTTCTTTTTCACGCTCATTTCTGCCGGGATTGTGTTGTCACTGGCAAACATGCTGCTGGTTGCCCAGTCTATGAGCGGCGTCAGCGACCCCGGTGAGCTGACTCTGCACATTATTGAAATGGTGGTCGGCGAGACCGCTGTTGGCATGAGCTGGGTTGTCCGGCTCGTTGCCCTGACTATCGCCTTTGTCGGGCTCGGTCTGCGGCTCAGGAATGCCGTACTTTCACGTTATGTTTTGATGCTGGCAGGCGGTACGGCGCTGGCGACCCTGGCGTGGGGGGGGCATGCAGCCATGAATGACGGTGTGAGCTATTACGTCCATCTGTTGAGCGATATTGTTCATCTTTCCGCAGCCGGTGCCTGGGTAGGTGCCCTGACGGCTTTTACCGTTCTGCTGAGTATAAAAAAAGCCAGTAAAGCGGCTTATGCACTGCAGCTGTCCGGGGCATTAACGGGATTTGCCCGTGCCGGCACGGTTATTGTGATAAGCATCGTGATCACGGCAGTGGTTAATTTCGTGCTTATCACAGAAAAGCCACTGAGCACTTTGCCGGGAAGCGTTTACGGCCTGCTGCTGGTAATAAAGACCGCTCTGTTTTTTCTGATGTTATTGCTGGCTGCCGCCAACCGCTTCCGGCTTGCACCAAAGCTGGAAAATGCCCTGCTTCAGGGCCACTATAAGGCGGGTATTACACTGATGCGTAAAAGCATTATTACAGAATTTACCGTAGCGGTACTGATACTGGCAATTGTTGCCTGGCTGGGCACCCTGTCGCCAGGAACCGGTATGGAGTAACAATTAACTGCAGGAAAAAACGCACCATGACAACCATGCTGATTGTTGAGGATGAACTGAAGACCGGTACTTACCTGAAGCAGGGACTCCAGGAAGCAGGCTATGACGTGACCCTGGTGAACGACGGGCGTCAGGGCCTGGAGCATATTCTGCGTCAGCATTATGACCTGATAATCCTGGACGTCATGCTGCCCTCAATGGACGGCTGGGATATCCTGCAGCAGATGCGCATGGCACGCCACGAAGAGCCCGTCCTGTTTCTGACGGCCAGAGATAACGTCAGCGAAAAAATTAAAGGGCTCGATCTGGGCGCGGATGATTACCTGCTAAAACCTTTCGATTTTGCCGAGCTTCTGGCCCGCATCCGCATGCTGCTCAGGCGTAACCGTACACAGGCTTCAGGAAACCACAGCATTGCAGATCTGATCATGGACGCCTCCCGCCGGACCGTGAGCCGGTCGGGGAAAAAAATTCACCTGTCTACCAAAGAGTTTGTGCTGCTTGAGCTGTTGTTACAGCGAACCGGGGAGGTTTTGCCAAGAAACCTGCTTTCCTCCCTGGTCTGGAATATTAATTTTGAAAGCGATACCAATGTCATTGATGTTGCCGTCAGGCGGCTTCGCAGCAAGGTAGATGATGACTTTACGCCAAAGCTCATTCATACCGTGCGGGGTATCGGTTATGTTCTGGAGATACGTGAAGAGTGAAGCGTAACTGGTCCCTGACTACACGGCTGAGCGTGATATTTGCCAGTGTAATGATGTCTGCCTGGCTTCTTTCCAGTGTCCTGCTTGTTGCTGCCCTGAGCAGCTATTTTCGCCATCAGGATGCCGCACTGCTGACAGGAAAGCTTGAGCTGGCAACCGAACTACTGGAAAGTGAAGCTGATTCCGGGCAGCCAGACAGTGCTTCGCTTGCACGCAAGGTTGCCGATGCCATGGTGGGTCACAGCGGGTTGTATCTGTCGATTAAAACGTCGGATAACCGGTTACTTGCCGACTATTCCTCGCCCGGTTTTCCGCTTCCTTACGGACGTTTTGCCAGCGAAGCCGCATATCCGGATACGATGCAGACAGTAGAGGATGAAGGCTGGCGTTATAATGTTATTGTCAGAAAAATCAGTGCGCAGAAAGCAGGCGGACAACATGATGTCCTGATAACAGCCGCTTATGATACCGGCTTTCATGATGAATTTATCAGCCAGCTCAAAAAATGGCTGATCTGGTTCAACGGCGGGCTGATGTTCATTTCGGTATTACTGGGCTGGTTTGTCACAAGGATGGGTCTCAAGCCGCTGAATGAATTAAACCGTCTGGCCTCCGCTGTCACCATCAACAACCTCAGTAAACGTCTTCCTGCGCGCAATCTGCCGGCCGAGCTGATGGCTACCGTGGCTGAATTCAACAGCATGCTTGAAAGGCTGGAGAAATCCTTCAGGCGCCTTTCTGAGTTTTCATCGGACATTGCCCATGAGCTGCGTACGCCTGTCAGTAACCTGATGATGCAGACGCAGGTTGCCCTGTCCCGGGATCGTGATGCAGCCAGTTACCGGGAGGTACTTTTCTCTAATCTGGAAGAGCTGAGCCGGCTTGCAAGAATGAGCAGCGACATGCTTTTTCTGGCGAAGTCAGAAAATGGCCTGATGATACTGGAGAAGCAGAACGTTTCCTTGCACGAAGAACTCGAGGAACTGATTGATTTCTTTGAGCCTCTTGCTGGTGAAAGTCATAAAACGCTGAAGCTTAAAGGTGATGCTCTCGTCAGAGGCGATCGCCTGATGCTGCGTCGTGCGCTGAGTAATCTGATCACCAACGCCATAAAATATTCTCTGCCGGGCTCTGCCATATCCGTATCAGCAGAGCATAACTCGGACAGGGCCTTTGTACATATTTCCAATCACACAGAAGATATTGCACCGGAAAGTCTGGGCCGACTGTTTGACCGTTTTTACCGGGGCGATGCATCCAGGCAGCATAATACGGATGGCGCGGGACTCGGTCTTTCTATTACGCGGTCCATTTTGCTGGCCCATGAAGGCGATCTGCAGGTAGCCGTGAATGATAATGTCATTACGTTCACGGCCATCATGCCGGTAACAGAGGGACCGTAATAACAAAACTTTCCGGGCTAAAATTTCATGATTTGAACTGCTCTGTATCAAGGTTATGTTCCCGGACATATGAAAGGATGCCCGGGAAAACCTGAAGTAAATATTTTACCTATAAGGGAGTTACCTTATGAAAAAACCGCATATGATTCTTGCCTCCCTGCTGTTTGTCCTGCCGGCTGCGGTTATGGCTCAGCAACCGGCCTCAAAAATGACGCATGAGATGAGCATGTCTCCGGCCTCAAAAGAGTACATGTCAGGTATGCAAAAGATGCACAGTAGCATGATGAATGCCCTGAAGGAGCCGGACGCTGACAGGGCGTTTGCCAAAGGCATGATCGAGCATCACAGGGGGGCGATTGCCATGGCTGAAACGGAGCTGAAATACGGGAAAGATCCGGAAATGAAGAAGATGGCAGAAGATGTCATCAAGGCGCAGAAAAGTGAAATAGAGCACATGGAAGCGTGGCTGAAAAAATAACGGTCATCCGGCTTTATAAATGCTCTGAAGGGTTCTGCCCAAAGAACCCTTCAGTAAGCTTACATCCATTATACGCTCAGCTAAACCGGTTTAATTTTCCAGCGTCATCATGCAGATATATCTGACACCACTACGTTAAAGCCTGATTATCACCAACTGATATTCAGGTATAACCGTGTTTAAATAATCGTACCTCAATCAACTAACTTCATATTTTATTTTAACCTAATTAAAGTGAATCTTGTTTTTGATATTATCAAAGTTATAAAACACAAATAAACAAACGAGATGTTTTTGAGTGAATTCTACCGATTAATATTGCAGTTGTTATCATTTTATTATGACATTTGAGTATACGCAAATGTCACAGGGTAAATTCCTCCTCAAATCTCCTTATGTCATTATCTATATGTCATGAGTATGAATGTCATAACCTAAATGTCATCAGTTAGTGCGCACTAAGAGCACGCATATGTATTGTTGGCGGCGAGGGCAGTGTATTGCATAACATTTTGCAGGTGCGGTCACTTGATTGAGCCAAGAATAAATAACGCGCTTTGCCTGGGATAATTTCCGTTTTTCAAGCGGACTCCTTATTACACGATTCAGGCGGTAGTTACGTAAAATTGGCAATGATTAAGTCAACATTATGTCTTGCTCCGTTGGCTGTTTTCATCGCACGCATAACGTTAAGGGAGTGATTTTGGGCTTGTAAATTAATCAGTCTTATCAAAGGAAAGGAAAGTAATGAAACTAGTTACATCATCCTTTAAAAGCGATTAATACCCCTAGCCCGCAGCCAAGGCGAGTCCAGTTTTTCAAGGAGTCTGGTAACGCGGGGAAAGTCGAGTGTAAAAAATTATTTAAATGGCTGGTGGTAGCCAAACTGATACCCTTGTCGCTTACGATTCTCGCGGCTATGAGTCCTGAAACCGGCGCAATTTTCGCGTAGCAACGTCAAAATGCTCTGTATGAAAAAAATATGATAAAAAGCCGTCCCGTGTTTTTCCCGTCAGATACTTGCCCGTCCCGGCAGTATCGGAAAATCACACATTAAATCAGTTCAGGAAATCTCAAGACACCGGTAGATACGCTAAACGGTTACAAATATCCCAATATGAATGCCCAGCGCTGACATGCCTGGAAGGTCAGTCCAGGCTTGTCCGCTGTTTAAGCATCCTTGCTACATTGCTGGATAACTGACAAGCCTGTGATAACGCATATTATGCCAAGGCGGGAAGTCCCTTCAGTAGCTTATCCAGTGTTACCGGATAATCTCTCACACGAACGCCGGTGGCGTTGTAGATCGCGTTAACGATGGCCGAACTGACACCACATAAACCCAGCTCACCCACACCTTTTGCTTTCATGGGCGAGGAGATAGGGTCGGTGTCATCCAGAAAAATGACCTCCTGCTCAGGAATATCGGCATGAACGGGCACTTCATAGCCGGCCATATCGTGGTTTACAAAATAGCCCAGTCGCTTATCGACTATCAGCTCCTCCATCAATGCCCCACCGAGGCCCATCGTCATTGCACCAATCACCTGGCTTCGTGCGGTTTTGGGATTGAGAATACGACCGGCTGCGCAAACCGCCAGCATGCGGCGAACTCTGACTTCACCCGTTGCAATATCAACCCCGACTTCAACGAAGTGCCCTGCAAACGTTGACTGCTGATACTGCTCATCGAGATCACCAAACTCAATGCTGTCCTCTACGGTAAGGGGAGCTTGAGCAGCAGCAGCAAGCGGTGCACTGCGGTTTCCGTCATGTACCTGACCATCACTGAAGGTGGCATTTTGGGGGTCAAACCCAAGTTTGGCTGCGACAGTCTCGCGGAGTTTCACGCAGGCCGCATAAACACCTGACGTAGAGGTGTTTGCTCCCCATTGACCGCCTGAGCCTGCAGAAACCGGAAAGCTCGAATCCCCCAATCGCACAACGACCTGGTCAATGGAGACACCCATCATTTCTGCTGCCGTCTGGGCGATAATAGTGTAGCTGCCGGTGCCGATATCGGTCATGTCGGTTTCGACGGTAATGGTGCCTTTATCATCCAGATGCACGCGTGCACCCGATGTTGCCACCATATTATTACGAAAGCCTGCCGCCATGCCCATTCCTACCAGCCAGCGGCCCTCTCTGACCATTGCCGGTTTAGCGTTGCGGCGGCTCCAGTTAAAATGCTCCGCTCCGGTTTTAAGGCACTCAACCAGCTGACGGCGCGAGAAAGGGCGATCGGGATTAGCGGGATCGACCTGGGTATCGTTGAGAATGCGAAACGCGATGGGATCCATGCCCACTTTTTCTGCGATTTCGTCAATCGCAATCTCCAGTGCCATCATTCCTGGCGCCTCGCCCGGTGCTCGCATTGCGTTCCCTTCGGGAAGATCGAGCTTCGCCAAACGCAATCCTGTCAGGCGATTAGCGCCAGCATAAAGCAACTCTGTTTGCTGAACCGCTGTTTCTGGCGTGCCATCCGGTAGATTACCAGACCAACTTTGATGTGAGATGGCCGTAATATGGCCGTCGCGATCTGTGCCGATACGAATGTGTTGAATGGTTGCCGGACGGTGGGTCGTATTATTCGGAATCATGGGTCTTGGCAGCATGACCTTAACGGGGCGATTTATCGCGCGCGCCCCCAGCGCTGCCAGTAGCGCATCGCTACGCAGAAACAGCTTGCCGCCAAATCCACCACCGATATAGGGCGAAATCACGCGTACCTTCTCTACAGGCATATTGAGCGTTTTGGCCAAATCGGTACGACACCAATCAATCATCTGATTAGATGTCCAGACAGTAAGTTTGTCATCCTCCCAGATAGCCATAGAAGCGTGAGGTTCCATGGCCATATGACTTTGGTCAGGCGTCGTGTATTGCGCATCTAACTTGACCTCAGACGTGGCGAAAGCGCTGTCAAAATCACCGACCTTTTTATCGGTCTCGCCTTCGGGAGGCGTCGTTACGGTGGGTTTTTCATGTGCGAGATCATAGGCACCGGGCTCACGCTCGTACTGAACGTTAACCAGCGTCGCCGCTGCGCGTGCCTGTTCAAACGTCTCCGCTACCACGAGTGCAACAGCCTGGTGGTAGTGTTCAATGTTGTCGCCAGCCAGCAGCCGGGCAGCATTTCTCTCACCTTTATCCAGTGGGCCAGCATTTTCAGCGGTGACGACGGCAAGCACACCGGGTGCACGCTTCGCTGCCTGGGTATCGACGGCAGTGATTTTGCCTTTTGATATAGGGGCGCCGACAACATAACCATAAGCTGCATCGGGGGCTTCGGTATGCCATTCATAGGCATAATGCGCTAAACCGGATGTCTTCAATGGGCCATCTATACGACTTAACGGCTGACCAACCACGTTGAGCTGATCAATGGGATTATTCCCTGCGGGCTTTTCGAATTTCATCATTTATCCTCTCGCTTCCGCCAGTACCGACGCGAGCGTACGCTTCGCCAGAGTGATCTTATATTCGTTTTCAGCGGTGGGTTGCGCGCTGGCGAAGAGCCGATCGCATACCGGTTGAGCGCCATGAATAATTTCTTTATCCGCGTCCTCTAACCGCCACGGTTTATGGGCAACGCCGCCAAGCGCAACGCGGCCTGATTTATCAGGAAATATGACGGCGGCGACTGACACCAGAGCAAACGCATAAGAGGCGCGATCGCGCACTTTACGATAAATATGCGTTCCACCCAGCGGTGGGGGAAGGGTGACCGCAATAATAAGCTCCCCGGGATGCAAGACGGTTTCCAGATGAGGGGTGTTTCCCGGCGCACGATAAAAATCAGCAATGGGGATAGTGCGTTCACTCCCATCCGGGCTGACGGTTTCCACGACTGCATCCAACAGACGCATAGCGACGGCCATGTCGCTGGGATGGGTGGCGATACAATCATCGCTTGCACCTACGACAGCATGTTGACGACTGAAGCCATCAAGTGCAGCGCATCCGCTACCCGGTAGTCGTTTATTGCAGGGCTGATTGGTGTCATAGAAGTAAGGACAACGGGTACGTTGAAGCAGATTACCTGCTGTTGTCGCCTGATTGCGCAACTGTCCAGAGGCGCCTGCTAACAAAGCGCGCGATAACACGCCGTAATCGCGTCGAACTCGAGAGTCTGCGGCTAAATCGGTGTTACGAACCAGCGCACCAATGCGTAGCCCACCTTCCTGAGTCGCTTCGATTTTATCCAGTTCAAGGCCGTTAACATCAATCAGATGGGATGGCGCTTCGATTTCAAGCTTCATCAGGTCGAGCAAATTGGTTCCGCCCGCAATGAATTTAGCCCCTGAATGTTGCAGCGCACTGGCAGCTGCCTCAACGGGGGTTTTTACCCGTTCATAGGTGAAAGCTTTCATGATTTTTGCCCCTCCGCAAACTCTTCAATCGCAGCAAGAATGTTGGAATAGGCACCGCAGCGGCAGATATTACCGCTCATACGCTCACGTATTTCATCGGCAGTGACTTCAGGCGTGGAAACCAGATCGTGCGTGACGTGGCTGGGAATGCCCGCTTTGATTTCTTCAAGAACCGCAACCGTTGAACAGATCTGACCGGGTGTGCAGTAGCCACACTGATAGCCGTCATGCTTGATGAACGCCGTCTGTAAAGGATGCGGCTTTTCAGGCGTGCCCAGACCTTCAATGGTGGTGATCTCAGCATCGTGCTGCATGACCGCCAAGGTGAGGCAAGCGTTGATCCGTCGCCCATTAACGATAACCGTACAGGCGCCACACTGACCGTGGTCACACCCTTTTTTCGTTCCCGTGAGTTTAAAATGTTCACGTAGTGCATCAAGCAGTGTGGTGCGGGTATCGACTTCCAGCTGTTGATGATTGCCGTTCACTTTTAGTGAGATTTTCTCTAACGAAGGCGGGGGTGTTGCTGAGGATGCATTAACGCCAAAAGCAGCATCTGACGATACTGTGGCGGCGGACGCGGCCCTGAGTTTTTCACCGACCGCATTGTGGTGAGGTTTTGTCTCGCGTTGGCTGCTCATGCCAAACCTCCAGTAATTAAAAAAGACAATGGACAAAAGTTGGAATAAAACGGTTTTTGAAAAATTATTGAAGGTTAAGCATAGTCGGCATCTTCAAAAGAATTATCCGTATTGTCTACATGGCTTTATGAACAGGGCTGATAACCGATATTTTGATTCATTGAAATGAGAGGCACATATTCCGGCGAACGCATTCCCCCGCGCTGCAATTGCCTTTGTGACGCGGGATCATGGCCTGAATGAATGTGTATTTCAGTCTCTACACGCGGCATTGTTGTGCGGGCATCGGCTGAAGAGGGAAGGCTACTGTCAGTGAGTTGTTAAAAAGGATACTTGTTAAAACTAACAAGTATCCTCAATGTGTAATAACGGGTGATAGGGTATCTACATCACTTGAGCGTTTGATATTTTAAACAACTGTTCAGCGCGTTGCAGCAGCCCTCTAAACTCACCGATTTACCCTTGCTACAGTCCGTTTTTCGCTCATTAAAAACAGCGAATTTACGATGATTGCGGTCAGGGTTCCGGCAGCCATGCCGTTACCCAGAACCATCTGTACGGCTGAGGGTAAATTCTGATAAAGGCCAGGGACAAGGATCGGCAACATTCCCATGGCCAACCCGCTGGCTAATGCATAGGTTTTACCCGGCATATGCAGCGATTCACGGGAAATCATTTCGATTCCGATCACCCCAATTATGCTGAAGACAATGACAGCCGTGCCGCAAACAACCGGGCCGGGCAAGCCGGCTGCAAGGCGTACCAGAGGTGAAAACACGGCAATCAGGATCAACAGTAGGCCAGCTATCGCTGTGACGTGGCGTGATTTTACGTTGGTTGTACGCACAACGCCGATATTCTCGCCGGAAGTGATAATAAGAGAGGTTCCGAAAATCCCGCCAAGTAGCGACATGATGGCATCTCCACGAATAGTCCGTGGGATCGTTTTATGGACGTTTTGAGTAGAATTAACGATCTCAGCTGTCGCAATCGTTTGCCCGGTTGCTTCAGCCATAGAGATAACGGCGTAAATAAGTAAAGGCAGCGAGGCTGAAATATTAAATACCGGCCAGCCGAACGGGAAAAACTGCGGTACGCTTAGCAGCGGGCCGTGGCTGACACCGCTAAAGTCAGTCACGCCGAGCAGGATGCCGAGCAACGTTCCCGCCAGTAGGCCAAACATCACTGAAAGCTGACGCAGAATACCGGTAAAGACAAGCGCAAAAACCAGCGTGATCAGGATAGTACCCAGCGCCAACAAAATGCTGGTTGACGGTGCGAAATGAGCATTGGCTGGATGCGCAGTAATGAGCCCGCCATACAGACGTATCAAGTTAACGGAGACCAGCAGCAACATAATACCAATGATAAACGGTGGAAAATGGTGCAGGAAGCGGCGGAAAACGGGCAGGGCGATAAAGTAAAACAGCGACGTTAATATCACTGCGCCAATTGCCGTCTGGATAGTGGTCTGCAAAGCGATCGCAATGAAAATCGCTATTGGAGCACCGCCCGGAACCATGATAAACGGCAGCCGTGCGCCGAAACTTCCGATGCCAAGGCTTTGTAAGATTGCACCCAAGCCGCACATCAGAAACGTCGCGCTCAGTACCGAGAGGGTGATCGCATCAGTGAAATTGAGTGCATTTGCAATCAGGAAAACCGCGGTGATCGGTGTGGCTGCGACAACCATTACATGCTGAATCGCCAGCAACAGCTTAGTTTGCCAGGGCAAGGCTTCATTATCCGGTGCTGCGGAATCAGGTAGCGGCATATTGCCTCCCATCAACATTTAAAATAACCGCCAGCACAGGCTGGCGGAGAAAGGTTATTTCAGCCACGGAATGGCATCTGCGCTATAGCGATGTGCGCGAAACGTGCTGTTATGCTTGCCGGGGATAACACCGTTACTGAGATGTTCCGGGTATTCATTGAAATGCGGGATGATGTATTCCCACACCGTTTCACCCTGCGGCGTCACTTCAAACAGGCGGCCAAATGCTGACTCACAGATAAACGTATTGCCATTCGCCAGTCGCTGCGCGCTTCCCATATAGGGTGAGAAAAAAGCGGGCGGAAAAATGTCGCGATACTGCCATGTGATGGCTTTAGTCTGGGGATCAAACTCCAGTATCGTCGAGTGCGGTGAGGTCACTCCGGGGCGCAGATTGCCGTTATCAAAAACCAGAATCGAGCCATTCTCCATCTCAACCGGGGTATGCTGTTGAGCGACAACATCCGGGCCGGCGTGCCAGACAACCTTACCGCTCTCTTTCGCCACCGCGATGACGCCAGAGGTGGTGCGCAGACTCATCAGTACAAGGCCATCTCGGGTAACAGACAAACCGTTAATCATCGGCCAGTGGCGGCGGTCAAAAATGTCATGGACCGGGAAATCCTCCGGCGCCAGATGCTCCCAGGCACGCCATTCCCAAACGACTTTTCCCTCTCGAGTGACCTCTTTTACGATATCGCTTTGAATGATGCCGTCGGGTGCATCGCGACGCGGATCGCCGCCTGTCACGCGTGCCGCTATTTCTGCGGGTAAGGGGGCTGCCGTGGTATACAGCAGATTACCGTTCGCCAGCCATTGCGCGTCATGGTGGTGAAAAATATCTTCGTAATGCCACACCACTTCATTATCTGGTGTGACTTCATAGAAATCACCGCCGTGCCACAGATCCCACGCCGGGTAGAGTTGCGCTGAGTTACGGTGGCTCCCGTTATAACCCAGATTGCCGTTAGGAAGCAGAACAGCATCCCGTCCGGCACGGACCGGTAATTGCCACTGATGCGCAACTTCTCCTTCGTCATCGATCAGATAGACTCGACCGTCGGCTGTTTGTGGGGCGAAAAGAGTATAACCGCCAAAGCTTTTTGCTTTATCCGCGAAAGTCAGTCCGGTTGGACGGCGTCCGAGCGTAAAAGAGGGATCCTGATTTGAGTATGCCACGTAAGCTCCTATAAAAGATCTGTCGCTAAATTCGTCATTAAAACGTTTTAATGGAAATAGTAGACATTAACTTCTGCTCAAGCGCTACCTCTGAACAGCCATTCAGTAATATGATTTTGTTATGAATTAGGTCTGAAATTTATACTTGAGGAAATGTGTTACCCTGACCGAAAAATGCCGGGGATTACCAACACCATGCCAGTACAAGATAAAAAACGCGCAAAGTTGATTGATGTTGCACGCCTGGCCGGCGTTTCCCCGGGTACGGTATCCAATGCGCTTCATAACACCCGTTTTGTTGAACCTGAGACAAGACAACGTATTGAACAGGCGATCCAGGCGCTGAACTACACACCGAATATTCGCGCTCGCCAGCTGCGTACCGGAAAAACCAATACGATTGCGCTGCTCTCATCGTTACCGCTGTCTATTGCTTCCGGGGCATCAAAACTGGGCTTTATGATGGAGGTTGCGCTCACCGCGGCGATTATGGCGTTGGAAAAACAGCACGCGCTGATACTTGTGCCGCCAGGCAAGAACCCGCTGGATACCGTAACTTTCGATGCCGCTATTCTGCTTGAACCCGCTGAAAACGATCCGCAGCTGCTGGCGCTGGAACAGGCGGGGATCCCTTGTGTCACCATTGGCCGTACGCCGGGAACAACCACGCCAGTGCCCTGGGTTGATCTGCATTCAGCGACGACGGCTGATTTATTACTAACGCACCTGGCGGCGGAAGGCGCGAGTCAATGCGCGCTGTTTGTCGGCAACATACGCCGCACCTCCACGCTGGAGACGGAAGCCACCTATCGCCTCTGGTGCGAAGGACGGCAGACGCCGGTGATTTATTACCTTGATGAAGAGCAGGGCGAAACTGCCGGTTATCAGGCTACGCGCCAGTTGCTGCAGGATAATCCCGAGGTGGATGGCGTACTGATTCTGGTGGATACCTTTGCCAGCGGAGCCATCCGCGCCTTTCATGAAACAGCGACGGAGATACCGCAAAGGATGCGGTTAGTGACTCGCTATGATGGCATTCGGGCACGAGAATCCCAGCCACCGCTAACGGCGTTGAACCTGCACCTTGATGAGGTCGCCCGTCAGGCCATTACGCTGCTGTTTGACGTTTTGGCGGGGCATCAGGTTCTCAGTAGTGCTGGACAGAGGCCCGAACTGATAATAAGAGCCTCAACCCGAACCTGATATCCAGGAGATTGTGCAAAGTAATGACCACAAGAGGGTGGCACGTTTATGAAACTCCGCCTGGCATCAACTCTCGCCTCCCTTAACCGTAAAGCGCGGGCTGGCTGCCCGTCAGACGCCAGCGCTGACGTAAATGATTCCGGGCTATCACACCGTCATTTACAGCGTTAACTGGATGAGTTGCTTAAACGTCTCGGTCAGGCACAGGTCGATTTTTATCAGCTTAATGCTTCCGAAAGAGAGATGCTTGTTGAGGAAACACGCACGCACTCAGAATCCGATATTCACCCGCACCATAATCGTCTGTGCTCGCGTCTGCTGTTCATCCATTCCAAGGGTTGCCTGATAAGCGATCCCCGGCGTGATTTCATGTGGCAGCACAAAATCGATGCCCACACCCAGCGCCAGTGTCTGTTTGCTTTGCTCATACAGCGACATACTCCAGGTGTCATTGCCCACATCGGCATAGCCCACCCGGGCGCTACCGTTATCATTTATTAGCTGTGAATATTCCAGGCGGCTTTGCAGTTTCACAAAGCCCCAGGTGGTCGGCACGCTGTGCTCGCCGCGCAGACCCGTCGTGGTCACTACCTGAGTGAAACGCTGTGGGGCAAACGCCAGATTGAATGCCCCCGCGTCCGACTCGGCGTAGCCATCCAGCCAGGTACGGTAATACTGTAGGCGTGCGTAGGGTGAGATAAGGCTGTTAACCGTGCGGAAGGCGTAGCCAGAGGTCAGAGAGCTGAACACCTGACGCCCTGAACGATTGCCGCGCGCGAATGCATCTGATTCGCTGACGTATCGCTTGCTGTCGAACTCGAGACTGCTGTAACCCAGCAGTCCGTCAATAAAGAACGCATCTGGATGCCAGCTGCCATAGATTGCCGAGCTAAGCGAACGGCCATTGTCCCGAGAACCTGAATCACCGACATCACTCACGTCGCGGCCAAAGCCCAACCCCATCCCGGCGGTAAAGGCCGGAGTGAAGCGATAATCGGCACCGGTCGTGATACCCACCATCGTGTGGCTGAATCGCACGCTGTCATCTTTATCGCTGCCAAAATCGATATAGCCACCGGTCCAGTAAGAGAGGCGTTCACCGTCATGACTGCTGGCAAACGGCGACGGCGGCGGCTGTGCATGTTCATCCTGGTAATTTTGCTGCTGATGCCAGGCGCTGGCCCACAGATCTTTATCCGTATCACGCTCAGGGCGACTGGTTGGCATATTGAAACGGAGACCATTGTGACTGGAAGGCAGATTCACCCCGCTGTGCAGCTGTTCCAGGCGGTCATTGAAATTACGTATCTGGGCGCGTGCGAAGTTCTGCGCAGCCTGAACCTGAGCGCTAATGAGGCCAATCACGTCCGCATCTGTCGTGGGATTGGGACGGGCGGCAATGGTCAGCGTGATCTGTGCGGGCTGGGTGGTGCCGGAAGGCGCCGACAGTTCATAACGCAGGGCAACGGTGCCGCTAGCCTGTGCGGCGGCAGTGAACAACAATTGATATGACGTACCGGATGATTGAATGGAGGCGGTGCCGAGGTTGCTCTCTGGCTTATCCAGCAAACGTGCCGCGATGAAGGGGCCACCGGTCGCACCGTCAACCAGATTCACCTTCACCGACTGTCCGGCGTAAAGTGAGGCACTGTGGTTAGCCGCCACCGGTGCGGCGTTATTGATCGCCAGTGAATAAGCCGCCTGTGTTGTCTCTCCATTTGCATCTGTTGCGGTCAGGGTAAATGAAGCAGAACCCCCCGTTGTCGGAGTACCCTGCAGTTCACCATTGGCGAATGTCAGACCTTGGGGCAAAGTCCCGCTCATCTGCCAGCGGTAGGGTGCGGTTCCACCTGAAGCGCTGAAACGTTGCAAATAAGCCTTACCGACCGTTCCCTCCGGCAATGCACCGCTGGAGGGAACCATCACGAGCGTGGCCGCCGCCACATTCAGGGAAACACTGGCCTCTTGGGAGGTGCCAGATGCATTGGTTGCCGTGTAGGTAAAACTGTCGCTACCGGTGTAGTTACTGACCGGGGTGTAGCGAATGCGGGTACCTGCGGCGATGGCGGTGCCGTGACTGGCCTGCCGAATCACCGCGACGCTTGTGACTGTTCCTGCAATGCTGAGTGTGATGGCGTTATCTGAACTCCCCGCACCTACGCTGGCCATGACTGCGCTGGCAACCGGCACCGCCTCGTTCACATTCAGGGTATAGCTGACGGTACTGCCAGAACCGGCGCTATCGGTCGCCGTCACCTGAAAGTTGTAATTGCCTGCGAGCGTTGGTGTGCCCGAAAACACGCCGCTGGCACTGTTGAGCGTAATGCCAGCGGGCAGGCTGTTGGCGCTGTAGGTATAGGGTGAAGTACCACCAGAAATGGCCACAGTCTGTGACCAGGCGCTGCCCACTGTTGCGTCCGGGAAGGAACCACCCGCCGGTGTGAAAGTCAGTGGCGTTGCTGTAATGGTCAGTAAAACCGTGGCGTTGGCAGAGCTTCCTGCGCTATTTGTCGCATTATAGGTGAAGCTATCGCTGCCGGAATATCCGGGGTTTGGGGTATAGGTGATCGCGATGCCAGAAGCGGTTGCGGTGCCATGTGCAGGTGCGTTAGCGATATTTACCGCAGTGGCAACACCGCCAGATAGTGCCAGCGGAAGAGTATTATTGCTGCTGTTGGCACTGACTGTTGCCGCGATAGCACGGGCAATCGGTAACGCTTCGCTTACGTTCAATGTGTAATTGACAGTACCGGAGGCGTTATTGCTGTCGGTTGCGATGACCCTAAGGGTAAAGCTGCCCGTCGCAGTGGGCGTACCTGAAAGCACACCCGTGGTGCTGTCTAGTGTGATACCTGCGGGCAGGCCGGTTGCGGTCCACGTATAAGGCGCAGAGCCGCCAGAAGCAGTCAGCGTCTGCGTCCACGCGCTATTAAGCGTAGCGGCCGGAAGCGCACTCGTTGCTGGTGAGAAGGTTAATACTGGCGCGGTGACGGATAAAGAGACCGTGGCATTTGCAGAGGTTCCCGCGCTATTGGTCGCGTTGTATGTAAAGCTGTCATTGCCTGAATATCCGGCGTTTGGCGTGTAAATGATCTGGGTGCCGGAGGCCGTTGCGGTGCCATGTGAAGGCGGTGCTGCTACAGCAACCGACACCGGCGTGCCGCCACTGATCAACAGTGTAAGCGCGTTGTTTGTGCTGTTCGCCGCAACCGTTGCTGTAGCGTTATTTGCTATCGGCATGGCTTCTTCACGCGTCACGGTGAGTGTGTAAGAGCGGGTAGTTGTCCCGTCCTGTGCTGTCACGACCACCGGAATGCTGGTTGCTACGCCTGATGACAGGCCGATCGCCGAAGAAGCGGAACCGGATGTTATTACTGAACCGTTTACTGTGACAGTCGCACTGGAATCAGCGGTAAGAGGCGTAACGGTGATGGAAGATACGCTATTCGCAACAGAGGCCACATAGCTTGTCGTACCTGAGCTGAACGACGGTGAGAGTGTGCCTGCAGAGAGATAGAGGCCGCTTAGCGCTGCATCGCTGGATACTGCAATGCTGCCAGTGCAGCTGAAAACGACGTTACTGAGTTCCCCATAGGTTGTGGTGAGGCGAACTCGAAGCCCGCTGGAAGCGAGAGTGCCTGCTGCCAGATTTATGGTGACGGTATGAGGTGAAGTACTGGTAGCGTTGGCGGCATTGTATGTCTGAGAATTGCTGTAGTTGTAACCTGCGACACCGATGCTGTCAGCGCTCATCACATTGCCACCATATCCGCTTCCGCTGTCGGTGAAACTGACTGTCAGGGCATCGCTGACATCAAAATCTGATGCGGGATACGCATTGGAAGTAAATGACAGGGACGTCAAACCAGAAAGCGCATTAACAGCCGAACATCCGTTCGACAGGGCGTACGCGGATGAGAACGGGAATGCGAACAAAACGAGAAAAGTAAAAACGAAACTGGCTGCGTTGTGCAGCCTGAGGTCGTAACGCGCCATTATTCACCCAAGGAATAGTTTATAGTTTTTGTTAAATAGGAATGGTCCTATTTTTCAGATTAACATGGGTGGTTAGGGCAGGATGGATTGATTTGCAGCACAACTTACTGCTTTCTTGTGCGATTGCAGGGCCCCGTTTTCGGTTGATGAAGGTACTTATAAAAGCCGTGTTGATAGAACTTTATTCCGTTGAAAAGGAAGACAAATCAGTTAGCGTCGACTTATCGCGTTACTCCTGCTGTAAAGAATGAGATGCGTAAAGTGTAGGTTCTTGGTGGGCACATCTTTTAGCTGTCGACGGGACGTCGTGACGGGAAAAGCTACGGTTCGCGACAATGCCACATCTAAACTTACTCATCAAGATTGTGGCGAAAAATGAGAAACTCACTAAATTCGAGTTTCGTCTTATACATCCTCGCTCTTGTCTCTGAGAAAATTCTGTAATTCTCCAGGTCGTTCAAATTAACGGGCTGGCCTGTTACTTTTTTTTGGGACAAGAAAATGACAAACATCCCTTTGAATCTGACCTTACTCAACGACGGCATGGCGTCTCAACGCGTGACGTTGCCTCAGGGCAAGCCGTTTCATCTCAACGCTGTTGCGGGCAACCGCTATCTCATTACCCAAGGGGCAACGAAAGACGCCTCAGGTCCTGATAAGCTGAAATTGAGCCGTAAAGACAATCATCTTGAAGTCCGCATTGACGGCGATGAGCAGCCGCAACTGATTATTCTTGAGTACTACGAGCAGCCAGGCGATGTACTGGGCGTTGACGCCCGCGGTGATCTACATGAGTACGTCAGCGCCGACGCCGTCAGCGGGGAAGCAGAAGCATTCGAAGATAATTACAGTGCCGTGATGGTTATGAGCCGCAATTCCGCGGGTCCGCTCGAGGCTTTTTATCCGATAAATGACTACGGCTTTCTCAAGGCGGCGGCCGCCTTTGCCGGTTTACTGGGCCTTGGCGGCGTCGTTCTTGCCATGCAGAACCAGCACAGCGGCCCGGCTGAAAAAATCCCAGCACCGACTATTGTCCAAGGCCATGATAATTTCGGCAGCGTCACTGGTTCGTTGCAACAGAGGGCCGTAACCAACGACCCGTCGCCTGATATCAGCGGCCAAGGCAGTAAACCTGGCAACATTATTCATATTTACGCGAACGGTGAGCTGCAGGGTTCGGCCGTGGTTGGCGAGGATGGCAGTTGGATATTTACGCGGCTGTCCCTCTCTGAAGGCACGTATCAGCTAACAGCAACGGAAACCAGCGTCGAGGGCAAGGTTAGCCCAGCGTCCGTTAAGTTTGAGCTGAATATTGATCTGACACCGCCTGCGGTCTCGATTGACAGCGTGACAGATGACGTCGGTGACCTGACCAGCAACATTTCTTCCGGCGGGCTAACCAACGATAACCAGCCGCTGTTAAGCGGCCAGTCGGAACCCGGTGCACTTATTGAAATCAGTATTGATGGTCGGGTAGTCGGCAGTGTTATCGCTGGTGCCGACGGCAGTTGGGCGTTCCAGGCACCTACGTTAAGTGAGGGTGAGCATCGCTTCTCCGCCACCGCCACCGACACGGTCGGCAACACCAGTCTGCCGACCGTGGATTATCCCATCACTATTGATACGGTTGCGCCGGACGTCAGCATTAGCACTGCGCTGGATAACGTCAGCGGTGGCATAGAGGGCGGCAATCACATCGGCAACAATGGGCTGACCAACGACAGCCGCCCGGTTATCAATGGCAGCGCGGAGCCGGGCAGCCGGGTAACGATTTACGACGGCGTAAACGCAATTGCCAGCTTCGTCACCACCACGGCGAACTGGACGTGGCAGTATCCGGCGGGGGCGCGCTTCAGCGACGGTACGCACCTGCTGACGGTGAGGGCGGTCGATCCGGCCGGCAACGTTTCTGCAATCTCCGAAAGCATCACCTTCAACGTCGACACCCAAGCCGCGCTGCCGGTGCTGAGCGGCATCACCGACGCGGTAGCGGGCGGCGTGACCGGCGCGATTGCCCTCGACGGCACCGGGCTGACCAACGACAGCCGCCCGGTTATCAGCGGCAGCGCGGAGCCGGGCAGCCGGGTAACGATTTATGACGGCACAAATGCGATTGCCAGCTTCGTCACCACCACGGCGAACTGGACGTGGCAGCATCCGGCGGGCGCACGCTTCAGCGACGGCGTGCACCTGCTGACGGTGAGGGCGGTCGATCCGGCCGGCAACGTTTCCGCGACCTCCGAAAGCATCACCCTCAACGTCGACACGCAGGCCGCGCCGCCGGTGCTGAGCAGCATCACCGACGCGGTGGCGGGCGGTGTGACCGGCGCGATTGCCCTCGACGGCACCGGGCTGACCAATGACAGCCGCCCGGTTATCAGCGGCAGCGCGGAGCCGGGCAGCTTGGTGACGATTTACGACGGCGCAAACGCGATCGGCAGCTTTGTCACCACCACGGCGAACTGGACGTGGCAGTATCCGGCGGGGGCGCGCTTCAGCGACGGTACGCACCTGCTGACGGTGAGGGCGGTCGATCCGGCCGGTAACGTTTCCGCGACCTCCGAAAGCATCACCCTCAACGTCGACACGCAGGCCGCGCCGCCGGTGCTGAGCAGCATCACCGACGCGGTGGCGGGCGGTGTGACCGGCGCGATTGCCCTCGACGGCACCGGGCTGACCAATGACAGCCGCCCGGTTATCAGCGGCAGCGCGGAGCCGGGCAGCTTGGTGACGATTTACGACGGCGCAAACGCGATCGGCAGCTTTGTCACCACCACGGCGAACTGGACGTGGCAGTATCCGGCGGGGGCGCGCTTCAGCGACGGTACGCACCTGCTGACGGTGAGGGCGGTCGATCCGGCCGGTAACGTTTCCGCGATCTCCGAAAACATCACCCTCAACGTCGACACCCAGGCCGCAACGCCGGTACTGATCAGCAGCACCGACGCGGTGGCGGGCGGTGTGACCGGCGCGATAGCTAACGACGGCACCGGGCTGACTAACGATGCACAACCGATGCTACAAGGGACGGCGGAGGCGGGTAACCTGGTGACGATTTATAGTGGTGACGTTGCTGTCGGCAGCGTCCGTGCCGACGCCGTAACGGGGGCCTGGAGCTGGCAGTTCACGGGCAGTGATAAGTTTGATGAAGGAAAGCACGTGCTGACCGTGCGTGTGACCGACATGGCAGGGAACGTCTCTGCGCCCTCTGAGAGTTTATCATCACCGTCGACACCCTACTTTCTGACCCAGTGGGTGATGTGCTATGGGACGGCGAAACGTTAACGATAAAGTTTGAAAGCACCCAATATCAAGTGGGTGATACGATGATATTGATGATTGACGGTGTTGAACTGCAGTTCGTGCTAAGCCCTGATGTTCTGGCCGCTGGCAGCTTAAGCTTACCCTGGTCGTCAGAAACCTCGGGTAACTTTGATCAGTTGGTCATTACAGTGAGAGACTTGGCCGGAAATATTTCTCCCAGCAGAACACTGGAAAAAAACAGCGCAATTTTGCATCAGGAGGATTTTGAGACGCAGCCGTCAATCACATTCAGCGACGGCCAAACTTTTAATTTCCCGGGCTTCGATGTTAATGTCATTAATGCTGCTTCTGGAGGATTTTTCATGGGTATCCCCAACTGGGAAACCCCTGCTCCAACAATGGCTTTGACCTTTTTTGGAGGGATGAAAATTGAACTAGCCCTGCCAACTGCTGATAGCGATTATATCTCGTTTACGGCGGGTGACTTTAATAATACAGAACAGTTTACTGTGGTGTTTTATGACCACCTCGGCCGTGAAGTTGATCGTCAGGTCTTATCGCCTTCAGGTGGATCAATCCAGGAAATAAGGGCGACAGTTCCCTACGGTAAGACGTTTTCCAAGGTCAGCCTTGAATTGGATTCGTCTGGCGTTTGGATTGATAATATCGTTATGGGTAAAACAGACTACAAACTGGCAGCAGTCACAAGTTTTGACCTCAGCCCGCTAAGCAACAATGCTTCTGACGTAAACGATGAGTCTTATAAGGCGTTCGACTTACGTCTGGCAAGTTCCCCTGAACCTGCTGTGCAGGATATGCCGCTAAAAGTTGAAAGCACAGGCAATCTAGCGATCCATGACTTAGTCAATAGTGATCGCAGCATTGATTCCTGGAGCGACGACATGGCTAATGCCTCGCATAAACCGGCAGATATAGCTCAAGCAGCGGTGAGTTCATTTAGCTTTGAATGTGACTATGGCAATGAGACCGCAATTTCGCTCAATACGGGTGCTCTTATCAATCTTGAACAGCAGAATATCAACACGATCAGTTTGAACCTGGAGGACGTACTCTTCACCGGCGGCAATGATCTGTTTATTGAGGACGGCAAAACACAGTTAATGGTCACAGGGGAGCCAGGGACTGAACTGAAACTGAATGATTTGCTTCCCGATGGCAGCGACAGCGGCGAGTGGAGCAGTGTCGGGAATGTGAAAGTGGCCGGTGTAGAGTATGCCGTGTATGGACACAGCAACCAGGCGACAGAAATATTAGTGCAACTGGGCCTCAACATCACGCTGGATAATAACTAACTTTAACCCTGTAGACGTATCATCCGTGGTGCGTCTGCCAAAAAAAACGCACTAATTTTTCGCTTATCTGGCTGTAACGATCAATTAAAACCGGCCACTGATATAGACACATTGATGTGATCGGCCTTTACTCATCCGGCGATCTGCTTCTCAGCCGAGAATGCCATTTTTTTAGATTATAAAAACTGTCGATATAATCAATGACGTTTACAACATTAAATAGCACCGATAATTAAAGTGCGCATAATCAAGATTATGTTAAATAATGGATTTGCAGTTTAACACGAACCCAGCGAATCTCATCGCCAGCTATTCAGCATGTTAACTCAACACACCCTTTTCTTTTTTAATTATGAGGCATGATATTAGCGTTGCGGCTAATGAAGCTTTAGGGCGTAACTGTGCAAAAGTTTTATTTAGCGATGGACGGCACTACCGCTCAAATATGATTCAGACGAATTGAGAATCGCATCTTAAGTGGGCAAAGCTGAAGGTGAAATCGGCCAGACTATTATGGTCGCGTTTAAATTGATTAATCGCAGCTCCCATCATCTATACAGGCAATACATCTGCCGTTTGATAAAACAATTTTGATCATCCAAGGCGAAGAGTCTTGGTCATTCAACGACATATGAATCTTAATGTAATAACAGTCAAAAATTTGCGTTTTCACACTCTAAATAATTTTTCTTCGTTTCCAATAACCATGCCCAACAGAGATAGAAACAAAAACCGTTTCTTCCGAGTATTCAGGGGCCGGCTGGCATTCTTTATGATTTTAACGACGGCGCGCGCGTGCTGCTGCCAGAGGGACGCTGGCGCGTTGCCCTATTGGACGACGATTCGGGCAATATCCTGTTTCACTGTGAGTCAGGTGCCGGCTGGGTAACGTCAGCAAAAAAATATTTTATCCGCTTTCGCATTCAAGTCTGGCGCGGCGATGAAACACTCCCTCTGCTGGATGAAGTTCTTTCGCTGAAAGATCGCGATGTCCTGATTTCCTTTCCCGTCGGCACGCTGGGTGACCTGCTGGGCTGGTTTCACTACGCTGAACGCTTCCGCCTTCAGCACGGATGTCGGCTTGAGTGCAGCATGGCACAGAACATCATTACGCTGCTGGAAGAACAATATCCTGATATTCGATTCTCCGTGCCGTCCGCCGCTATGCGCTCACCCTACGCTACCTATCGAATCGGCCTGTTCTTTGGCGGCAACGATACGCACCAACCTGTGGACTTCCGTCAAACAGGCTTCCACCGCATCGCCGGACATATCCTCGGGGTCGATCATCGGGAAGAAGCGCCACGCCTGAACCTTAGCGCCACGCGTACCATTGCTGAGCCCTACGTCTGCATTGGTGTGCAATCCACCTGCCAGGCGAAGTTCTGGAATAACGGCAGAGGCTGGGCTGAGGTTGTCACGCATTTAAAAACGCTGGGCTATCGGGTCCTTTGCATTGACCGCGACCCTACTACCGGTCAGGGATTTGTCTGGAACCATATCCCCTACGGTGCTGAAGACTTTACCGGAAACCTCCCGTTGCAGGCGCGAGTAGACCTGCTCAGACATGCCAGCTTTTTCATTGGGCTTGCCAGCGGGCTTTCCTGGTTGGCATGGGCAGCACAAATCCCGGTGGTGCTCATCAGTGGTTTCAGCCTGCCAGGCGCTGAATTCTATACCCCCTGGAGGGTGTTCAGCAGCCACGGATGCAGCGGCTGCTGGGACAGCCTTAACGAAAAATTCGATCACCAAGACTACTTTTGGTGCCCCCGGCACAAGGGGACAGAACGACAGTTCGAATGCACTCGGCTGATAACCGGGAAACAAGTAAACGGCGTGATTGATCGTCTCAATGCGCAGCTGCGTGAAAACGGAAACATTCACTAAATAAAACCCCTGCGTGAACAGAGCTTTCACGTATGGCAACAAAAATTTTAAGAGGCATGGGCATGAATAAGGCATACAGGATTGTTTGGAGCGCGGCGCGGCAGGCGTGGTTAGTGGCATCGGAGCGCGCCGGATGTGGCGGTTGTCCACAAATGGCTGTGAAACGGATAACCGCTACGCTCTTACTGCTGGGCGTAGCGGGTGCCGCTGCAGCGACGACATACAGTGGCACGACAGTGACAACCGGCAGTCCACTTACGCTTAACAGCGGGGACATCGCCGACGAAGTTTCGGTCACCAACGGTGGCAACCTGAACGTCAATAATGGTGGGCTGGCCAGTAGCAGCAGTGTTGGTGGTGGGAACCTCTCCAACATCATCGTCAACAGTGGTGGTCGTACGGTTTCCACTGTCGTGAACGCCTCTGGCAGGGAATATGTCAACAGTGGCGGCAGCGCCACTTCCACCACCCTCAATGGCGGAGCACAGATTGTTTACGTGGGAAGTCTTGTTTCAGGAACCACAGTGAATACAGGACAACAGGAAGTCTACGGTAACGTCACGTCCACTTTGGTTAATTCAGGCGGAAGTCTCCTGGTTCTTGGCGGTTCAACACAGTCCACGCAGGTCACTTCAGGCGGCAGGGAATACGTCTTAAGCGGATCATCAACATCAGCCTTGATCGGAGCCTGGGGCTATCAGACAGTGACTAGCGGGGCCAGTGCTGTTTCAGCGGTGGTGGAAGGCGGCACACAGCAGATTTATGGTACTGCAACCGATACTACAGTGAAGTCTGGCGGTGTCCAGTATGTCTATAACGGTGGCTCGGCTACCGGCACTCAGATCGAATCGAACGCTGCACAAGGTATTTACGGCACAGTCACTTCCACCCAGGTACATTCCGGGGGAGCGCAATATGTTTACGAAGGAGGTACTGCCGATCGCAGCACCGTAAACGATGCAGGCTATATGTCCGTCTATAGTAGTGGTTTTGCCTCTGAAGCAACCATTGAGTCTGGTGGCACCCTTTATGCGATGGATGGCGCTACCGCCACTGGATTAGTCATGAATTCTGGTGCGACTCTTATTACCAGTACCGGCGCAACGCTTAACGGATCTAATGCGCTTGACGATTTTTACATCAGCGCTGGCCAGGCTAAAAACCTGCTGCTTGAGAATAATGGTTCTCTCTATGTAGGCGCTGATGGCTCTGCAACTGGCACGATCGTTAATCAGGGCGGCGTAGAGTATGTACAAGGTAACGCATCCGGTACTGTAGTTAATACTGATGGTCTGCAACAGGTCTACCAGAGTGGCACCGCTACCGGCACGCTCGTCAATGCCGGTGGTCAACAGAATGTTTACGGTACGGCTATTGCTACCACCGTTAACTCAGGCGGCGCGTTGTCTGTCTTCAACGGTGGCGTTGCCTCTCAGGCCACGATTAACAACGGCGGTTCGTTGTCGGTCAGCAGCGGCGGTACAGCTACAGATACTACCGTTCAGGCCGGTGGACTGCTTAATATTGCCGACGGCGGCATTCTGACCCTGGCCGGCAACAGTTTTGTTAACAACGGGGTCACGACTTACGATACCAGCAGTGGCGTGACATTGAACACCAACCTGTCTGGAAGCGGGGAGCTTACCAAGAATGGCAGCGGTACGCTTACGCTTGGCGGAACTTTCAGTCAGTCACAGCTTAATCTGAATGCAGGCTCCCTGGTCATGGACGGCCTTCAGGCCGACACGAATATTGTGGCGTTGTCCGGCACATCGCTTTCGCTGGTCAATAGCGCCAGCCTGACCGGTATCATTGATCCGACGGATGTGAACATCGACAGCAGCAGTACCTGGAATATTACTGGCGACTCTTTGGTCGATAATCTGACCAACGCGGGCAGCATTGTTTTTGTTCCTTCACAGGGGGCTTTCACGCCACATACGCTGACCGTAACTAACCTTATTGGTAGCGGCGGAACCATTACGCTTAACACCGTAGTCGATGACAGCAGTTCGCCAACAGACAAACTGGTCATAGACGGTGGCCAGGCGACGGGCAATACCGGCCTTACGGTGCTGAACCGAGGCGGACTGGGTGCGCGGACGACCGGCAATGGTATAACCTTGGTTAGCGCTATTAATGGCGCCACGACAGATGCAAATGCATTCAGCCTGAATAGGCCGATGGTGGCAGGTGCCTATGAATATAGTCTGTATCGCAACGCTGATCAGAGCTGGTATCTCACCTCTGAGCAGACCCAGCAAGTCACTGAACCCACGCCACAACCCACAGAGGAAACGCCACAACCTGCTGAGCCGACACCACAACCCGCTGAGCAGAACGACGGCGCTTCGGCACCGGTCAGCGGCACGGTGAATTATCGTGACGGCATGTGGAGCTACGCCGCATTGCCTTCTCTGTCATTGGACTACGATCGCCTGGTCGCGGGCACAGCAGACACGCGCTTCCACTACGCACCGGACAGCCGGATATGGGGACGCTTGGTTGCCGGTCATCTGAGTCACTCTGATCATGGCAGCCTGACAAGTGGTGGCGTACCGGAAAGCAGCGGTGCGTACAGCTTCCTGCAAATAGGTGGCGATCTTTGGCAGTTTGCGGGCGCAAATGCTGACTGGCAAGCCGGGGTTTACGGCGCCACCGGCCTGATGCGCAATGATGTCTGGCGTGACGGCGGACGCAGTGAAGCAGGCACGGATCGCGATACAGTGTACACAGGCGGTGCTTATCTCTCTGGCCTTAGCCATGCTGGTCTGCGCGTAGATGGCCTGCTACAGGTCAGTCATCATAGTCTGTCGACAGCGTCGAACGACGGTACGCGGTTGTCTACTTCCGGTACGGGCTGGCTGGCTTCGGCGCAAGTCGGACAGGCTTTGAACGTAAGCCCTGCCTTGTCTCTTGAGCCACAGTTGCAATATACCGTGCAGGGAGTCAGCCTGGATGGTGCACAAGACGAGGCAGCATCGCTGGACTGGTCTGATAGTCGCCGTCAGTCAGTGCAGGCGGGACTGAAGATAGGTACACCAATGAATGATAAGACAAAAATGCTCTGGTGGGTCACACCATCGGTCACGCACTCGTTCGGCGCGCACAGCGGCATGTCAGCTTCAGTTCAGGGCGTGGCAGACTCGACAGCATCATTCCGTTCAGACCTGTCCGGTACCAGCGTTGGGCTAAATGGCGGGGTTAATGCGCAGATAAGGGAAAACGTCAAACTTGGCATACAGGGCGGTTGGTCAGAAGCGCTTCACGGTGGCGAGTCTGGCGGTTACTACGGCTTGGTCAATCTTGGTTATTCATTCCGATAACTTGCAGTACAATGCCGGGCGTAACTGCCCGGCATTCCGGTACTGGATCCTACAGTGCTTCCGTGCTGCTGGGTGCGACACCCAAATTGCTGGCGCTGCTTAACGCCTTAAATATCAAGATACTCAGTACGGCTTATCTATTAAGCCGATTTGAAACCTCAAAACATCATCAATTCCAGCCAGCTTCATTGCCTACGGCTCCAACCTCATTACTCTTGTCTAAAATCCAGATTACGACCATCGGCCAGATTGGCCCTCAGCGTTTGCGCAGCGATACCGTTGAATGCACGATCGCCAAAATTTGCGATAAGCATTGAGCCATCACTGAAGGTCGTTTGTTGCACCCAACCGTCCCTGTCCAACCAGCGAAACCCCGTCAGTGCCTTATCCCACAAAACCTGATGCAAAACCCGAAAGCTGTCATCTGCTTTAATAATGTCAGGCAACCTTGCTTTTAGGGTGCTTCTGCTGAGATTGAAAAGTGGTGGGGTATTGTACAGCTGGCTAAGGAGTGCGCGGGTTGTTTTGACATCACTGAATTTGAGATTATCAAAAGTCCAGTGGTGGGTGGTTATCACTGAATCATGAAAAACGGCCTGATACAGCGGCAGACGATAGCGCGGATCGAACACGACAGAACGATAGCGTGGTTTAACTGTCGCCGGGGTAAAAAAAGTAGCAGGTTGCGCGCTGGGCCACCAGGCACCCAGATAATAGGGCGACTTTTTGTTATGCCGCATATCCTTGTCACTCCAGCCAAATCCCCAGGTTTCCATTCCGTGTGCAAACATGATGTGACGCGCGGTTACGGCGTTCCCGTCTTCAGATCCCAACGGTAATTTGAGGGTATTGCTGAACCATGCCATACGCGCGTTACGGTCTGCGGCCATTTGTGCTGCACTGGTTGGATGTGCCGGCTGATAATCATCAGAAACCATGCCCGTTCCGTCGACGTCAAGAAAAAGGCTGTTTAGCCCGGCCAACCGCGTCAACTCACGCATCCTGATTTGAGAAAAAGGCAGAACACAGCCGGGGTTAAGATAGTAACCCTGCCCCCCGAACCCCGGTTTTTTAGTGCCGTCAGCCCGTATAATCGCACATTTTTCCGTTATCTCGCTGGGTAACTGAGCCGTGAGCCAGCTGTCATTAAGGCCCTGAGGTATGCCAGTATCATAGGAGTCGTAACTGGCAACCAGATACCCTGCCCCTTTTGCCAGCTTTACTGCTTGCGGGTGCATGAAAGCAGCGGTCCAGTTATCTGTTCCCAGCCACAAGCGTGATAACCCAGCCTGATGTAATGAATTAATGACCGTTTCAGACAAGCCTGGCCCCCACTGTTCCGGTGGCACAAGAAAATTCCCCAGTAATTGCTGAGCCAGCTGTTGTACTTTTACTGCCTGCTGCTGCTGTGCCACCAAAAATGACGGTTTGTCGGGGGTAGAACCCAATGGCACAAGCGCCACCAGTGCGCGGTTGATTGCTTCTGTCAGGGGCTGCTTCTGCCAGCTTTCAGGTTCACGCCCCTGCAATTGCTGCACAGTGTTCCGCTCTTCCGAGTCCATACTTTGCCAGAGACTCGCGCCTGCCGCTGACTGCAAAAAACCGATAAGACCTGGCCATTTTTTTACATCTTCCTGAGCCAATAGCGTGTTGCCCCACAAATAGATATGCGTCGCACCAATCAGTTTTTTGCCTTCCGGAGCCGTTTCAATTTTATCGTTCAGCGAACTGAATTGACCGCTCTGTTGTAGATATTCACGGTAACGAATGGCACCCGACAGGGGCGTGATTCCTGCATGCAATAAAACATCAAAGGAGTGGTGCTGATTAAATTGATTGAACTCATGCGAGCTTTTCATCATTAATTGATTACTCGCCTTCGTAAACGAAACCTGGTTACTGAAGCGGGACAGAAGCAGCCAACTGTAGGTCTTTCCACTTTTCTCCAGCCCCCAAAATGGCAGTTTCAAATCGAAGTTGGTATCCAAACCGGAAAGTTCGCTGGTTAGATAGGTCATCCACTCTGCATTATCAAGGGGTATCCGGCTACCTTCCCCGATAGGCAATTGCAGCATGCTAAAATGGGAGGGCATACTGAACCAGTTAAGAGTTTGAGGGCGTGCACTGCTGATGGTAAGCCGGAGATCGTTCCCATCAGCTGTTGCCGTGATCTGAATGCGTCGATCCGGCCATCGCCAGTTCGCCTGTGTGGGAGAATTTCGGAGTTCACTGACCTTTTGTGCCTGCTGAGGGTTATTCACCACGACCTCGTCAATGCTGATTTTTAATGTGGCCGGGTCAACATTGAATAGCACCTCCCCCTGTTGCAACAGGACGGCGCTGGCAGGTGAGAGCGGAAACTGAGTTGCAATAAAAATCAGGGTGCCAAGGAATATTTTCATTAGAGTTTTCTGCAGGAGAAACGAAAGAAAGAATAGGCAATAAAGTAGAGCGTAAAAATCAAACAAAAAATTAAATCCCGACTCAATGACTCGCCGCGTTCAGTGCGTGAGCTCACACAATTGAAATATTACGTCCAGGGAAGATAAATTCTGTTTAATAAAAACATGATGCTTGTTGCCGACTGTCTGCAACCTTATTAATTTCTCAAACCAATGAATATCGGACCGCTTTTTAACGCATCCGAAAACCTGATATTTTCTTATATGCACCCTGCTACCTACCGAAGCTAATATATCACTTGGATAACCACGCCCACAGAGCGTGGTGTTAAGCAGATGATAAAATCGATTAATCGCGTTCTCCGTTCGTTATGGCATCAACGTTATGAGGGAATAACCGGATCTCTGCCGCTCGACGATGCGCTTGCATTCCTTCAGTACGACTTTGGCGAACGGCCGGTTCGGCAACGGCGGCAATTCCATGATCATCAATCCACTGGTGAGTGCAAATCTTGACATAAGCACCGACCCATAATCCTCCGGTATATCGGGCTGCTGCCATTGTTGGAAGCGTATGGTTTGTTCCGCAGCATTTGTCAGAAAATACCACGCTGGCATTTTGCCCAATAAATAACGAACCATAATTGCGGATTTTACTGGCGGTTGCGTGTGGATCACGCGTGTGCACCTGGAGATGTTCGGTAGCAATATAATCGGCCCAGGCAATGAGCTGCGCTTCATCACGGCAGATAACAATTTCCCCCTGGCGTTTCCAGGCTTCGCCTGCAGTAGCCGCTGTTGGCAAATTCCTGAGCTGACGCTCAATTTCTGCCAGCGTTTCGTGGGCAATGTGCGGGCTGGTGGTTGCCATGCCTACACGGGTGTGCACATCATGTTCAGCCTGAGCCAGAAGATCAGCGGCTAAGATTCGCGGATCGGCACTTTCATCGGCGACCACGTAAATTTCGCTTGGGCCAGCCAAAGCATCAATGCCTACTTTGCCGAATACCTGACGCTTAGCTTCGTTAACGAAGGCGTTTCCGGGTCCAACAACTTTATTGACTTCCGGGACAGATTCTGTGCCCCAGGCCATCGCTGCAATTGCCTGCGCGCCACCGACCTTAAAAATGCGATGCGCACCCGCAAGATGGCAAATAGCAATCATAGCCGGATGCGCACCCGGTGGCAGGCAGGCAATTATCTCATCGCATCCCGCCACTACTGCCGGGACAATCGACATCACGGGTGCAGATAAAATGGGATAGCGCCCGCCGGGTATATAGCAGCCCACGGTTTGGATAGGGATAATACGATGTCCCAAATGCACACCCGGCAGCGTTTCAATCTCAAGCGGTTGCAGGGTTGCCAATTGCGCTTGGGCAAAACGCTTGACCTGGGCAATAGCAAACTCGCTGTCCTTGCGGGTTTGCGGATCAAGATCTGCGAGCGCGCTCGCAATCTCGTTTGGTGATACTTCGAAATTATCTGGGGTTGTTTTATCGAATTTCGCCGAGTAGTCGCGCAATGCGGCGTCGCCACGTTCACGTACTTGCTCAATAATCGTTTGTACTGTCTTGCTGAGCGTTTGGTCTGCCTGCACGTCTTGCCCCTGCGGGCGTTTGATATATTCAATATCCGCTTCAGAAATCATGCCCATTTATTACTCCTCCATTTGTCCCAGTTTGATTTGCGCCAGCATGGCCAGATGGTCATATACCACCCATTCATCAACGATTTTGCCGTTGATAATGTGATAGTGAGACATGCCCATCACGAACAGACGTTCACCGGTGGGTTTGCCTAACTCGCCGTAACCCAAGTGATGGCCTTCCATAATCCAGCGAATTGCCACTTTCGTACCGCCTTCATCACAGGGATTGGAGCAAATGTGTTGCGGCATCCACGCACCATCTGGGATCATGCCAATCAGTGCCAGCGTCTGGTGGATCACCGCTGCCTGACCGTATAACTCTTTCATTAATGGGCCATGCCACTGCACAGTCGGTGCGTAAACCTCTTTAATTTTACCGAGCATGCGGCGGTTATAGATTTCGTGCAGCCAGCGTAAGCACTGTTCTTCTGTGTCAGTGTGGGCAATGGAAATATCGCATTCCATTTCCGGTGGGTACTGCCCCAACATACGACGATTCTCGCCAATATCTGTGACACGAAAGCCTTTATCAAACTGCTCTTTGGCCATGCTATAAGCTACCGCGTCAGTATCCAGACCGAGTTGTCGCATCATCGACATGTTGTCGCTCACTACCCACTCGCGATAGATTTTGTTCTCGTAAATCATGCAGTCCGCCACCGTGCGGGTTACATATGTACGATTAGTCGGTTTACCAAGATGGCTATACTGCGTATGGCGACCACTGCCGGTCACCAGATGCGAAGTATAAAATCCTTCAACGTCGTTGCCGTTCCAGATAACCTGCGTCGCCATCCCGCGACGTTCTGGAAAAGCAATGAGGCGTTGCAACGTATCCTGAACCACTTGCTCGCGGGTATACATGGTGCCGAGCGCGTTATATAAAACGCAGTTGTGCGTATAATGTGTATAAATTAATCCGACATCACGTTCATCCCATATTTTATGCGTGCAGCGCACAATGTAATCGACAATATCGGTATAGCAATCATCGAAGCCTCTTAATGACTGAACGCGGGGGCGCTTTTCTGGGACGAGATCAATAAAGTCACGTCGCTCTACTTGTAATACAGGTTCATCTCGGTTCGATTTTACAGTGCTTTTATCTGAAATTACCGGGGCTTTATTCGTGGTTTCAGTTGAAGACATATGAACTCCTGCTTTATATAAGTGCATGGTGGTTATTTACAGTGACCATTGTTTAGCGGTAAAGAAAGCCCTCACCTACCAATGGTGATAATGTTTAATTTAAATATTCAGACAGCAGGAATACCTGATAAATTAATTACCAAAATCAGATATTCTATTTTTTTTCGGGGAATAATATCCCCGACATTAAGTTTGCAAGATTAATTCAGGATTTGTGACCAAATAGCTAATTCATCAATACCAAGGTATTCACGAATAATTAAACCATCGCGTAACTCAAGTTGGGTGATTCCGGTAATAGAAATTGGACGCCGTGTGGGTACACCAAATTTGCCATACCCGTCGTGCCAGGTAAGCATTGACCAACGCAGCGACAGACGTACCGGCTCATTGGCATCACGACGGACCACAAGATGATGCAGTTGCGTTTCGTTATCGGCGAATGAAGCGCGATAACCGGAAAGAAAACCGCCAATATCCTGCTCGCCGGTACGCAAAACATGGCCGGGTCCAAAGAGGGTCGCTGCGGGATGATAAAGACCCGGCACGACACCGCTATTGCCACCTGCCCACATCGATAAATAACGTTCTATCAGACCAGCCAGCGGACCTTCAACATCATCGCCTTCTGGCCCACCTGCCCAGCGGGCATCCATCTCTTCTGCAGTGACATTTTCCAGTCCAGCCTCACGGCGGCCGTTGGCGAGATGCTGGGCAAATTCCCGCACATTCAAGCCAATTTGCGAGACGATGGCGGCTCTGTCTTGTAGCAGCCATTCCTGTCGCACTGCGCCTTCAGCGCAAACGCGATCGGCCCAGGTTCGCAACCAAACCGATTTTCCGCTTGGTTTACCAAAGAATCCCTCGCCCTGATGCTGAATACAGGCCAGCGTACGTTGGGCGGCGTAATATTCATATTGTGGCGTGTGCGTACACAAAATATCTTCGGTTAATACCGTGCGTTGCGGAAAGCTGTGCATGGCTTCCAGTGTCAGACGCATAAACTGTGAGAGGTCGTTTAGCTGCTTTTCTGGCGTATGAAAAACCACTGGCGTTGCATAAAAATCCGCCAATTGGCCAATATCTTTTTGCTCCCAAACCTGATGGGTCAGCGTCAGAATAAACTGCTGTATAGAATCAAACTGAGGGCTAAAGCCCGGCAACCTGGTCATTCAACCTCCTGCGGTTTGAAGAGAGACAGCCCGTCTTTTTCAATAATGCCAAACTGTGGACGCCTTGCAGAATGGCGCACCACCAGTACACCAGGAACAACAACCTGTTCCGGCTCAATATTTTCACTCTCAATTTGTTTCATCAACAGCGCTATGGTGGCATTGACCATGGCATTGACGGGCTGTGAAGCAGACGTCAATGCATAAGAAGGCCAACCCGAAGGACCGGTATCGTCATAGCCGATTACGGACAGATCTTCAGGAATACGCAGGCTAAATTCGAAACGGGCGACATCCATTACCGTCAACGCCATATGATCATTTGCAGCGAAAATGGCATCCGGCGGCTGCGGCGAGGAGAATAATGCACAAGCCGCTTGTGCGGTCTTCTGCGCATCATAATCACCTTGCACGACGCGAATATCCTGAATTCCGTGGCTGTGTAAGGTATTAACAAATGCATTCTGCCGGGCCAGGTTGACCGAAGAATCCGCCAGCCCAGCAACGTAAGCGAAACGTTGATGCTGACCTGCGATCAAAAACTCGGCAATCTGCTGGGCGGCCGCCTCGTTGTCCGTATTCACGCTTGATGCAGTGGTATTTTCTTCACTGCGATTAAACATCACGACAGGAATACCGGCGGCGAGGCACTCATCAGAAAGCTCGATCGACAACGAAACTGAGGCCAGCACAATGCCGTCTACTCGATATTGCATAATTTGGTCAAAAATTCGGTCAGCATTTCCATCGCGATCACCAACAAACAGCAGCAAGTGGTAGTTCAGTTCATCTAATTTTTGTGCCAGTGCTTCCAGTACCTGCGGATAAAACTGATTATCGAAATAGGACATCACCACACCGACAATGCGCGAACGTGCGGTATTCAGTGAACGGGCAATTGCATTTGGTCGATAACCCAGTTCGCGTGCAGCCTGCAGTACTTTTTCACGCGTGGCTGGCGAAATGCTGGCGCCTGGCGTAAATGTTCGAGATACCGCCGATTGTGATACACCCGCGATCTGCGCCACCTGCTGCGATGTCACCGGCCCAAAAGTCTTACGTTTCATTGCTACTCTTCCTTATCTACATTCCGCAACGATAATCATCCTGTTTAAACAAAGATTTAAATGAGTGCAATGAGGTTCAGGACAATCCCCTACCCAGCATATTACTCTTCCGTTGACGTGCCTGTTTTTTATACTTACACCATTCTTGCATGCGTATGCAAGCGGCCAAATTATTTTTTTCACATTTACATTATCAGGGTTTACAAAACTGAAACCTTTCCGTAACGTCGGACTTTGAATACGTATGCATATGATAAAAAAACGCCGTCAGTTTTACCGGTTACGCGAAATCGCAATCAACGATTTCACCGGTTAATGCCGTACTTGATTGGTTATAACCCATTAATCTTCAAGAGGTTCACCGCCATGTTTCGTGCACTGTTTAGACGACCTGAAGTCAGTTTGTTTTTTACTATTAGCGTACTTTTCTTTATCTGCATCCACAGTATTGATGCGTTCCTTGCACCGATGTTGATTACCGAAGGAATGCAACCTGAAGTGGTGGGAATGATTATGGGTGCCAGCGGATTAGCGACGCTGCTTGTTCGTTTCCCCATTGGAATATTGTCGGATGTCGTAAGAAGCCGGAAAATTTTTATTCAGTTTAGCCTGCTGTTGCCCCTGGTGACCTGGCCGATTGCTTACTTCGAACCCAGCGCCGTGACGCTGTATCTCGCAAAGGCCGCAGATGGTTTTACTGCTGCAACCTGGGTTCTCTATAACATTCTGTTCATTCGTTATTTTGATAAAAAAGAGGCACCTGCTGCCGTCGCTTTACTGGCGCTGGCTGGCCCCTTGGGTGTGTTCATCGGTAACTGTATTGGCGGGGTGTTGATTCACTACTTCGACAAAAACATCAGCTACTTCATCTCCAGTGTCTCGGCACTTCTGGCGCTGATTCTGACATTTCGTATTAAGGAGTTTCACGATGCAGCCCGTGCGCCTACGTTAAAAGCGTGTTTAAGCAGCGCAAAGCGCCAGCTATCAGATTCCTCAGTATGGTTTATCGGCCTGCTGGCCACCATTGTGATATTGGTGCCCTTTGCTACCCGAGATACTTTAACCCCGATTTATGCCCAGCAACTTGGCGCGCAGGCCATTGTCCTCACCCTGCTCAGTAATCTGCATCTTATTTTCTACGCACTGGCTATTGGATTGTGCAGTTCCGTTTTCTACAAACGCCTGGGTTTAGTGAATACCGCAGTGATTGGTATTTCCCTACAGGTTATTTCCACTATTGGCATCCCCTTCACTACGAATATGTACATCATCTATTTGTGGCAGGCGATGGCGGGTTTCTCGTTCGGCATGGCTTTCGCCGTATTCATGTCATTGAGCGTGGTCAATACCGTTGAGTCGGAACAATCCACACGAATGGGGTTATTTCAGACGATTTACTCCTGCGGTATGTTTATCGGACCCGTTGCGATGGGTTTTATGTTGCAGCACATTAATTTAGCCTCCGGCTATCTCATGATTGGCGCGCTTTGCGTGGTGGCTGCCCTATTGACGCCGCTAGCCGTACGAAGTGTTAATCAGCGGCAGGTAAATGTTCAAAGCGATAAAGCACCCATAATCTCAGGCGCACAGGATTATGCGAATAAGATTTAACTGCACTGTTCATATTTAACTTTCTCTTTAATTAACGCTTTTCCCTTCACCCATTTCACTGGGCGGGACAGTCACGTACTCATTAGGAGAGGACAACGTCATGGCGCACTATTTAAAAACCAGTAAATCATTATCTGAACGCCAACAGGCTAATAAACAGATCAGTATTGTTGTTGAAAATACGCTTGCAGATATAGAGCAACGCGGTAATGAAGCGATACGCGAATTATCCATTAAGTTTGATAATTATGATCGTCGCGATTACCGTTTGTCGCAGCAGGAAATTAATGCCTGCATCAAGCAATTAAGCCGTCAGGATATTAAAGATATTGAGTTTGCCCAGCAGCAGGTTTTTAATTTTGCCAGTGCGCAAAGAAATTGCCTGACCGATCTCGAAATTGAAACGCGTCCCGGCGTTATTCTCGGCCATAAAAATATCCCTATTAATGCGGTGGGCTGTTACGTGCCCGGTGGAAAATATCCACTGCTGGCTTCTGCGCATATGTCGATTATCACTGCTAACGTTGCTGGCTGTTCGCGCATTATTAGTTGTGCACCTCCGTTTAAAGGTCAACCCGCTCCGGCAATTGTGGCGGCACAGGCGATGGCGGGTGCAACTGAGATCTATGCGTTAGGTGGCATTCAAGCAATTGGTGCGATGGCGCTGGGCACTGACACCATTGCGCCTGTGGATATGCTGGTCGGCCCAGGCAATGCGTTTGTAGCCGAAGCTAAACGCCAGTTATTTGGCCGCGTCGGGATCGATCTGTTTGCTGGGCCAACGGAAACATTAATCATCGCCGATGAAAGCGTGGATGCTGAAATCTGTGCCACCGACCTGCTAGGTCAAGCCGAACACGGCGTTACTACGCCTGCCATTTTACTGACGAATTCACTACAACTGGCGCAGGAAACCTTGCGTGAAGTTGAACGTTTACTGGAAAAATTGCCTACGGCTGAAATAGCCCGTCAGGCCTGGCGCGATTATGGCGAAGTGATTGTTTGCAGTAGCTATGAAGAGATGCTGCAGGAAGCTGACCGTATTGCATCGGAACATGTACAGGTAATGACCTCCCGCGACGACTGGTTTCTTAGCAACATGACCAACTATGGCGCATTGTTTCTTGGCCCTCGCACCAATGTAGCGTATGGCGACAAAGTGATCGGCACCAATCATACCCTTCCAACCCAAAAAGCGGCACGTTACACCGGCGGACTATGGGTTGGAAAATTCATGAAAACCTGCACCTGGCAAAAAGTCCTGAGTGATGAAGCAACGACAGAAATTGGCAGTTACTGTTCGCGCTTGTGCCAGTTAGAAGGGTTTTCAGGTCATGCTGAACAGGCCAATATTCGCGTACGCCGCTACGGCAAAAAAGAAGTGCCTTATGCAGGCTCGGTTCCGGCGGCAGAGAGCGAGAAAGCCTTATGAGGATGGCATTTCCTCGCACTCCGACGTTCCGTCTCGATCACTGTCGGGCATTAGTTACCGGCGGCTCTCGAGGTATTGGCTTTGCTGCGGCGATAGCGCTGGCGAGTGCGGGTGCAGAGGTATGGATCATGGCGCGCCAGGCAGATCAACTTCACGACGCCGTAAAAAGTGCCGCAGCAGAAGGCTTGCGACTTAACAGCGTGACGCTGGATATTACCGATACAGCGCGCGTCAGCGAGGTGCTGGAAACGCTGCCCGATTTCGACATCCTGGTCAACAGCGCGGGGCTTGCACGCCATCAGCCTTTTCTTGAGGTCAGCGAAGCGAATTTTGACGCAGTGATGGCGTTGAACTTACGGGCAACTTTTTTTATCAGCCAGCAGGTTGCTCAGCGCATGAAAATGCGCCAAATCGCGGGTTCAATCATCCATATCTCCTCACAAATGGGGCATGTCGGTGGCCCAGAACGCAGCGTTTATTGTGCATCCAAATTCGCGCTTGAAGGGTTAACGAAAACCATGGCGCTGGAGCTTGGCGAGTTGGGTATTCGCGTAAACACGTTATGCCCGACATTTATTGTTACCGAGTTGTCTCGCGCCAATCTGGCTGATGCCGCTTTTAATCGTTATGTGCTGGATAACATCAAGCTGAATAGAGTGGGCACGCTGGAAGATATTATGGGACCCGTCGTTTTTTTGGCGTCGCCTGCTTCAGCGCTCATTACCGGAACGTCGCTGATGGTTGACGGCGGATGGACGGCAACATGAAGACGGCACCCTTACTGGAAAATCATAACGCGCCGCTGGTGCTGCTTAGCGGAACCCTGTGCAATGATCGGTTGTGGCAGCCGGTGACAGAACAGCTCAATGTCAGTCACGTTCGCTGTTATAGCCTCAATAATGCCGACTCCGCTCATGCGCTTGCAAATGAGCTGCTTGACGTTTTGCCTTTGCGCTTCTGCTTAGCGGGGTTTTCTCTGGGTGGCATTGTGGCCTTGCACATGCTGGCTCTGGCACCAGAGCGCATTGCGAAGCTGGCGCTTTTATCCGTTAATCCGTTTCGCGACGCGCCCGATAATGCAGAGAGGCGCCGTGCTGCCGTACGCGAAGCGGCTAATCAAGGTATGACGCGCTGGCTCACTGACACATTGTGGCCGCGCTATGTTGCTCCTCATCGTCTAAATGACACATTGCTTTATCGTACCGTTGTCCAGATGGCCGAGGAGAGCGGGCTCGAAACTTTAGCGCGCCAAACAGAAGTGGCTATTTCTCGTGAAGATCACCGCCAATTACTCGCCTCATTTGCTGCACCCACCTTAATTCTTAACGGCGCGCATGACGTTATATGCACGCCACAACATCACCTGGCTATCGCCAAGGCCGTACCGCATGCACGTTGGATAACCTTACCTGAATGCGGCCATTTCTTACCCCTCGAAGCGCCTCAACAGGTGGCTAACTTCATGCGCAACTGGATACAGGAGTCACAATCTTGAGAAAAAATCCGCTGAAAGCAGCCTTTTGTCAGCAGCAACCCATTATCAACGGTTGGCTGGCTATTCCTTCAGGTTACAGCGCCGAAATCGCCGGACATCAGGGCTACGATTCTGTCACCGTCGATATGCAGCATGGCATGATCGATTTTGCCAGCGCACTGTCAATGCTACAGGCAATTTCCGCCACGCCTGCAACGCCGCTGGCGCGTGTCAGTAACAATGATCCGGCACACATCATGCGCATGCTTGACGCCGGTGCCTGGGGAATTATCTGCCCGATGATATCCACCGCTCAGCAGGCGGAACAATTTGTCTCGGCATGTCGCTATCCGCCGCTGGGCAATCGATCTTTTGGCCCGGCACGCGCACTGCTCTATGGCGGCAAAGATTATCCGCAGCATGCCAATGAAGAGATCCTGACGCTGGCAATGATTGAGACGCGCGAAGCACTGGATAATTTAGATAGCATTCTCGATACCAATGGGCTGGACGGGATTTTTATCGGCCCCAATGACCTTTCTCTAACGCTTACCGGCAGTGCGAGTGCCGAGTCTCAGCATCCCACGATGCTGGCTGCCATAGAGCACGTATTGAACCGCTGCCGTGCGCATAAAAAACTTGCTGGAATCTTTTGCACATCGGGTCAGGCTGCGGCTCATCGCCTGACGCAAGGCTTTCATTTTGTCACTCCCGCTAATGATGTGATGCAGCTCGGCGCTGCTGCCCGCACTGCCATCGCATTAACGCGAGGGGAAACACCGCCTGTCAGCGGATCATCTGGATATTAATGGGAGAGAAAAATGCAAAACGTAACTCTGACTCAACAAGAAGCACATCGCCGTTTAGTCCGACCTGAAGATCGCGTGTCTTGCAGCGTAGCGTTTATTGACTGCAAACTGCCGGGCTCACATCTTAAGCAGAACTACTCTTTTATTGGGCCTGGCGTCACGCAGTCAGCGTCTCAGGTAGTCAACATTCCAGAACCGCATGGTTTTAACATTGGTGCCGCTGCGATGCCGAAAGGTGTGACTAACAACCTGCATCTGCATTTTACTGCTGAGGTATTCCTGATCCATGAGGGCAGTTGGCGCTTTCGCTGGGGTGCGAATGGCGAGCATGAAGCGGAATTTAGTGCGCCAGCCATTTTGTCGATCCCTACATGGATTTTCCGTGGTTTTACTAACGTGAGTCCGCAAGATACCAGCGGCATGGTATTTACCGTGCTGGGCGGTAATAACACCGGCGGCATTATTTGGCATCCGTCGATTTTAGAGGCCGCGCGTGAATATGGCTTGTACCTCAGTCGCGACAATATGCTTATTGATCTTGAGGCGGGCGATGTCCTCCCCGATAAAGCCGATCTGCTGCAACCTTTGGGCGCAGAACATATCGCTGCGCTGCGTGACTATTCTATAGAAGAGATGAGCCAACGGGCAGTCACTGGCGATCAGCGTAAATGGTCCGAAAATGCCTTGCTGGATTCCATCTTACCGGGGCACGGTGGCGAATTGGCACCGGTTATCGGTTATGGGCTGTCGCAAGACCGCAACAGCGCACCACCCATCCACAATCCACATGGATTCACCGTTGAGTGGTTGCGCATTCAGGATCAGCATCGTGTTGGTTTGCATTGCTGCCAGGATATTCAGGTGCTGATGGTGTTCAAAGGTACGCTGGAAGTGACCTTTAATCGCCGAGGTGAGGAGGTCACGATCATGGCAGAAGAAGGATCAGTGATTTCAGTGCCTGCCGGCAGTTGGCGCCAATATCGCGCCCTTGATGGCGTAATGGAAGCGACGCTAACGACTCAAGGCGATCAGCGCAAAAGAGTCATCTGGGATCAAGAGATCATCAAGCAAGCGCTGGAGATGGATTGCTGTCTGGATCCAGATGGATACGTGGCCAAGGCCAGTTTATTGCCTGCTACAGCCCGCCGCGCCGGTGAGAAAATAGCTTATGCTGACTAGCCGAGCTGTGTTCATTCTGAATTTCAGCTGAAAATGTTCGCGTAACTGCTCTGAGATAAGCAGTTACGCGGTTAATAAGAGCAAAAGCGTTAGCGGCGGCTGAAGCGCTGGGTGACAAAGTCAGGACCGATTACTACTCTACCCAAAAAAACCGGGAACGATTTCACATCAATCATCACTGTTTCCTCACGGGTTAAGCCCGTTCTATATGGCATGCCCCTCACGCTTTATCCAAACCATTTGAGACTAAAGCGTTGGGCAGATTGTGAGAATGCATTTTCTGCCTGATACTTTATTTCTACCCCTTTAACTGCATTTTCAATTGACTGAATACATTGAGAAAAAACAAACCTTTTTTCTTCACCCATTGAGTGCTTCGGGACCTGTTCCGAGGGGACAATAATGAAAACATGGCCCAATCCTTTTATTACGCAACGCGCCGATCCTTTTATTCTGCACTGTGGGCAGGACTATTATTTCACTGCATCCGTCCCAGAATATGACGGACTTGAGATCCGCCACGCGAACACACTGGAAGGACTGCGGGAAGCCAAACCGGTTACAGTTTGGCATAAACCCGATAGCGGTCCTTTAAGTCAGCTTATCTGGGCGCCAGAAATGCATCGGGTAGATGATCGTTGGGTATTCTATTTTGCCGCTGCCCCGTCACGTGACTATGTTGATGGTCTGTTCCAGCATCGTATGTATGCCCTGCTTTGCGAAGATGCCGATCCGCTAAAGGGGCGCTGGCATTCCTGTCACCAGATTATTACCCCGCTTGATACTTTTTCGCTTGATGCTACTTACTGTCAGCATCAAGGAAGAAACTGGCTCCTATGGGCGCAAAAGAATCCCGCAGTTCCCGGTAACTCCTGTCTTTATCTGGCGGAATTGAGTAATCCCTGGACGATAAAAGGTCAGCCGCTACTGCTGTCCTGCCCTGAATATGCGTGGGAAAAGGCGGGCGCGAGTGTGAATGAAGCGCCATCAACGCTGATTCATAATAATCGTCTTTTTGTCGCCTACTCCGCAGGCGCAACCGATGAGCGTTACTGCATGGGCCTACTGTGGATTGATATTGATGCAGACCCGTTGCAGCGTAATAACTGGATAAAACTGGCTAATCCGGTATTCAGCTCGAGCTGGGAAAACAAGCAGTTTGGCCCAGGACATTGCTGCTTTACAGTGGATGAGCGAGGTCGGGATGTTTTGATTTATCACACCCGTAACCATACGGGGATGAAGGGAGATGCACTGATTGATCCGAGCCGACATACCCGTCTGAAATATTTTAACTGGCGCGCAGACGGGATGCCGGATTTTGGCTTGCCGCCAGCAGAAAACCATACCCACAAGCCGTAAGCCAGATGCCAAAATTACGTGCTGTCGTCAGTGCAGCGTGTCTCTGTGCAGACCTCTTCGATAGGGGCTACGCTATCTATGTAGCTCGTCTATTTATGAGCATTTATCAGTTTGATAATCATAAAGAGGTCAATCATGTCTAAACATCGTGGTGGTAAAGATGATTTTGCAGAGCATCCGGCAAAAGCCAAAGATGAGGTGAAAAAAAGGGGTAAAAAAAGCGGAGGTAATTTCACCAATAATCACAATGTTTCAGTCAATACAGGCCAGAACGGCGGTAAACAATAACATGGCGATGAAGACGAATGCGATTGTCTGGGCAAGGGAATGCCCCTGAAATAGTCCTTTCCTGTCGTACAGCCACTCCTTTCTTCCGTACGTTGTACTTACCTGCCGAGTTAATGCCAGCCATTTAAAAATCTTACGCATTGCGTGGGTGATGTCGGTATTCCCTATCACCAGCATGTTGTGGCGCCGACAATAGGTTTTGATACGCCATGCGGTTATGCGTTGCTTAATTATACGCCATGGTAAATGTAGCTTTGGTGTTGGTCTTTCCGACAGCAATGGGGACAACCTTCTGATAATTACGCCCGCCTGAGCGACTGCAGCGCGGCTAAACCAAGAAGACTCAAAAAACACAGGTCCGTTAATAAGCGAAACATCCTTTTCCCTTCACTCTTTTATCGTTAATCCGGCAAAAAAAACCGCCGCAAGCGGCAGGAACGTCGGGCACTGGAAGCAGAGGTTCATTCTTCAAAGAGTAACTTTTGCGATCTTTATTCAATTGGAGTTCAGGAACAAGAGTGATTGTAAATGGAGCACTTGTTGCGCCTGTTTCTTTAGATGAAACAGTAAAGAATTTTTCGGCATTAGCTTGCAAAGGCAATTCAAATGTCCACTGGCCTGTTTTATCTGAATTGACCTGACCAATCGGCTGTGCGTTTACCTGTATATTAACAATGCTGTTTGGCTCTGCTGTTCCCGTTAACCATGGGCGTAAAAACAATGTCGTGTCACACGATAATATAGCGTTCTTATCGGATAGCGCCGTGAAGCTGGATAGAATTTGCGGTATAAGACCACCAGCTATATTGTTGCTTGACTTACTGTTCATAACTTTCCTTTGATATCCAAGCCATTAAAAAAGCACCTGAATTATTACGAATAAACGCCCAAAAAAAAGGCAAGACTATTCTGCAATTAGGAAAGGTCGTTCCAGATCGCTCAAAAAGGTTAGACTGGCGCAATATTATTATTGATGAAACGCTTCGAATATTTTTCGCCAGCGTCATCCTTTTCACAATTTTTGTAGGCGTCGGTATTAAAAATACGATTTTATTTTAATGGCGCGTACTTTTTTTGACAATTTCCAGGAAATATCTCATCCGCGTTATGTTTATTCATGCTTCTCAGCATTAGTTCAGTTAGTTTCATCAAGAGAAAAGTTATCAGTTATGGCATCTATGGATGAATAAAAATTCAAAAAAATAGCCTGAGTCCGTTTAGTACCGAATTCAGGCCATGTTAACAAAAAGCTAAAATTTGCAGGAAGTTACGCTCACCGCAACGTGCAACCCCACTGATTTATTCCAGATGTTGCTTTAATTCAGAAGAGGCTTGGCTGATCGCGGTGCGCACTGTTGGTTCCTTACTCAATGCATTTAATAATCCATAATCGTGAATCATGCCATTATAACGCGTCACAGTAACGAGTACGCCAGCGGCATCAAGCTTACGGCCAAAGGCTTCACCTTCGTCACGTAATACATCCAACTCCGCTGTTTGAATCAACGTAGGCGGCAATCCTTTCAGCTGATCGGTAGTGGCACGCAACGGCGATGCCAAAATATTATTTCGATCAGTTTCTGACGTTGTGTAGCTGTCCCAAAACCATTTCATCATGTTTTTCGTTAGAAAATGGCCCTCTGCAAACTGTTCATAGGAAGCATCATCGAAGCGCGCATCAGTTACCGGCCAAAACATAACATCGTAGCGAATAGCCGGGGTTTTGAACTGCTTCGCCTGCAACGCGACAGCAGCGACCATGTTTCCACCAACGCTGTTACCGACCAGAGCCAGTCGCTTGCCATCAACTCCGATTTCAGCGCCATGCTCAGCTACCCATTTTGTTGCTTCATATGCCTGCGTAATCGCTACGGGGTAATGAGCTTCGGGTGATGGATCGTAATTCACAAACACCGCTGCTGCACCGGATTCATTCACTAAATCGCGCACCAGTCGTTCATGGGTTGGGAAATCACCCAGTACCCAACCGCCGCCGTGGAAGAACATAAATACGGGTAAGATACCTTTGATGTTGGCAGGTTTTACAATGGTCAGTTTCAGCGGTTTACCCAGCACATTAATTGTTTTCTCGGAAATCTCTGCGGGCGGTAAAACTACCCCTTCCTGGGCACCGGTTAATACGGCACGTGCGTCTTTGGGTGACAGTTGCTCAATTGGCTTACCGTTACCGCTGTTCAGCACCTTCAGAAAGGCCGCTACGCCAGCGGTGGGTTGGGGAATATTCTCAACAGGTGCGGCCCATGCATTCACGATCTGGCTTGCTAGAAGTAAAGCGCCGGCGGTCATTTTCATTTTCATTATTTTTCTCTCTAATTGTTTGCTATTAAGTAGTGCGCTATTTAGTTTCTCGATGGTGACACGCCGCTTCTAAGTTGTAAACTATTAAATAGCGCGCTATTTAATATTAACTCATTTTCCGCATCCTCTGCTCGTAGTTTCCTCTTGAGTATTTTCATGCTTTATTTTGTATAAATCATTTATATTCAGACAATTATATAAATTTTAGTTCTTCTCTAACGTATGTTTTAGACATGATAATGACATCGATAGGATTTACTTATATGCCGATAACAGTCGTTTTTTTATTCATACAAAGCGGCCAGACGAAGTGTCAGACAGATATTTTCTTATAAATCGCCTGAATATCTTCTTCTCTCAGCATCAGCCCGGCTGACAAATTCTGGTCATGTGATATACGTCAAAACCCGTGGTCGGATTATTCTTAATTGCAAGCTAATAAATAACGGAAGGTAATTTATTTTGAGCAAAATCAATTTTCCTCGTTAAACACTGAGGCAGGCTGAGTAACCTTGTTTAGCCTGACGGAGATAACCGGTTTGTTTATTCCTACTTCAACTGTCTGTCGTATGACTGGCATCCTTCCTGCAACGCTCACCAGTTGGCAGACAGCTTCACTCATTAAACCTCCTTGCTCAGAAGGCTACAGTGCGTCACAGGTTGCGCAAATCAGGGTCGTCCGCGCGCTCACGTCATCCGGTGACACGCTCAGTGAAATCTCTACATTGCTTAACGAGTCATGGCATTACCGCCCCAGCGGCTGGGAATTGCGTAGACAGGAATTTATTATTCACCTTCAGTATGGAACAGATGAAACGCGGTCACGTTACCTGTGGAAACTCTATACCCGCTACAGCCCGGGCGATGTTTTAGCCTTCATGCTTACGCCATTGGTTCGATGGCTTTGTAGCGGTAACAGGGAGGAATTGCGCGCCCGTTGTGTTACCTGTCTGCTCAGTCATGCGCTGCGGTTGATCAAAGCAAAACAGGGTTTAGAACATGTTAAGCCCGTGCTGAATATGGCGGAGCTTATCAAGCATTATTCCATCAGGACGACTCGTTGCCTCCGACACCTGAATTCTTGAAGACCGGTGTTGCTACGGCTCCGCATTGCACTCTCGCCTTTACGGTCAGTCTTATTCACCTATCCATAGCCGCTTTTGGGGGTGAAGCAAGAGCAGGGACGCTCACTCGCCTGGCAAAAACCGATTGATCACTCGTTCGCTATTTCATGAACCCGCTCACTTATAAACGACTCGGTCTGAATGCATTCTGTGCCTTAAGCCCCCCTTTTCTCTGCGAATAAATCCATCACTCGTTAAGCTCATCCATCAACGTGTTATCGTTTTCATTCATAAAACCGATTTTATTAACAAATCTACACTTTATTTATCGCTTACCCGCTCGCCCTGTTATCGTTTTCGCGGTAGATTTCTATTTCATTATCATTTTTATTCAGGTGTTAGGGAGTTTGGTCGATGCTGGTGGGTTTCAAAGCGCTTTCAAAACATTATGGGATTGAGCTGACTCAGCCTCTGCGTGTTGAGTCATCTATCGGCACAGTACGAAGCAGCCATGACAGTAATGACCGCGTAGAAAACAAATATCCGCCAAGTTATCGCCCTAATGACGATTTCTCCGGTCACTTTGAGTTTGGACTCAAATATGAAGAGATTCATCTGGAGTTCTTTGCCAGACTTTTTACCGCAACCGGTCCTGAACCCATCGAGATGTGGTGTCGGCGCGAGCCTTTTGGGCAATATGCTCGCCGAACGGGGTTCCTGTATGAATGGCTGACGGGCGTGACATTGAATGTGCCGGATGTGACAAATGGAGGCTATGTCGATGCTATTTCACCCAAAAAATATCTCACGCGAACCGCAGTAAAAAGAGCGAAACGCTGGCGCATCAATGACAATTTGCCGGGGTCAGCCGGTTTCTGCCCACTCGTTCGTCGTACACCCGCAGTAAAGACGGCGTTATCGTTTGATGTGACAGCCGCACTGGCCGATTTAGATAACATTTTCGGCGCGGATATCCTGATGCGCACAGCCAGTTGGCTCACCTTCAAAGAGTCCCGAGCCAGTTTTCTCATAGAGAAAGAAGCCGATCAGGCAGATCGTATACAGCGGTTTGCCCATGTTATTGCTCAATATTGTGGTCAGATTGACAATCCTCTAAGCGATACCAGCCTGCATGCCCTGCAAAAAGGAATACTCGGGCATGATGCACTGGGATTGGGTTTGCGGCGTTCGCCCGTTTTTGTTGGGCAAGCAACGATGCGTGAAGACATCGTCCATTACGTTGCCCCGCAGTTTGAAGATGTCCCGGAATTCATGAATGGACTTAAAGAATTTGAGCTGGCTACACGAGGTGCTGAGCCTCTGGCCCGCGCTGGCGTTATCGCCTTTGGCTTCGTTTACATTCATCCGATGCGCGATGGGAATGGCCGTATTCATCGTTTTTTAATTAACGATACCTTAATACGCGATCGCGCAGTGCCGGATGGCGTCATTCTGCCGGTCTCTGCCACCATCACCAGCTCACTGAATTTTCGCGTTGGGTATGATCGTACGCTTGAAGTTTTTTCGAAGCGATTGATGCGCAGATACGCAACCTCGTATCGTTTTGGTGAGATTATTCACTATGAAGACGGCACGCCGAGTAACTTCTATTTCACTGATTATGAGGATGCACGTTTCGCCTGGCGCTATCCCGATTTAACAGAACATGTGCTGTATACCGCCCGTGTGATTGAGCATACGGTGCGCACTGAAATGGCTGATGAAGCAAGAGTTCTGGTGATTTTCCAGAAGGCGCAAGAGCGACTCAAAGACGTGCTTGAAATGCCGGATCAGGATGCCAATCGCATCATCCGTTCATTGAAAGAAAACGGCTGGCGGCTATCCGGCAAACTGAAAAAGGATTATCCACAGCTTGAGGATATAACGCGCGCGCAACGCGTTGTGGATGCCGTGAGATCCGCTTTTGAGGATGATGACATTTAGCGTTAGAAGTGGCTTTTACGGACAAGCGGCTGTTTCAAATGAGAATGACGTTGAGACCATCTTAACCCCTAAAAAGCTGCCGCCTGGCAAAATCTGGCCAACAAAAGTGCATCGTTACTGCGCCTAACGTTTAGCATCTTCAGTATGCGTAGCGTGCGGGCTACATACTGTTGTTAGGCGCAATAGCTGGCCTCATACCGGCTTGATGTTCTGATTCATCCGAAAGAGATTCGTCGGGTCGTACTTATTCTTGAGCTCCACCAGTCGATTGTAGGTGGCTCCGTAAGCGAAAGAAATACGGTCGGTCTCCTCTTCGGTGAGGAAGTTGATGTAAGCACCACTGCTGGCAAACGGTTGTGATTTAGCGAAGAATTCGCGCGCCCAGGCGATGCAGTGTGCATCCTCGGCGGCGGTCTCCCAGCGACCGTGCACATTCATCACGTAATTGGCATCCCGGCTTGAGTAGGCCATTGCCTCGGGCGCTACGCTGGCTGTCTGGCCTCCTATTGTAGCGATGAATATCTCACACTGAGGTGACGGTAATCTGGCCGCGTATTCGATAATGGCATCGATAACACCGTCACTGATTTGCGAGAAGTTGTGAGACTTCCAGTAGTTGCGTGCCCCTTTTGACAAAAGCGGATCGAATGCCTGCTGCCAGGCGATATAAGGCTGCACGCCGATGTGCTCGCCGAGCACCGTGCCAAACCCGCGCAGCGGCTCGATAAGCTTCTCTCCCTCTTTAGGGTCGCCCACATAGCACAGAGCGAGCGCGATCATCTCTTTCCCGTGAAATGCCTCAGGCAGGAAAGGTAGCGGAGGTGCCTTGCGCGTGACCATCCAAACATTGAGCTCATCCGGCATCGTCTCGGTAAATCGGGCGAACTGCGAGATCACTTGCTTTGCCTGATCAAACGCAAAGACGATGAGCCCACTCAGTACGTTCGGCCCAACGGGATGGAGTTGGAATTCGAAGCGAGTAATAACACCGTAATTACCGCCGCCACCTCGAAGCCCCCAAAAGAGATCCGCGTTTTCTGAATCGCTGGCGTGCAGTTGACTGCCATCTGCCGTGACGACCTCTGCGGAAAGCAGATTGTCTACGGTCATACCGTACTTCCGACTCAGCCAGCCGAACCCGCCGCCGAGTGTCAGGCCGGCCACACCTGTAGTCGAATTGATGCCCAAGGGCGTGGCAAGCCCATGTTCCTGCACGACCTCATCAAACTCGTTAAGAGTACAGCCTGGCTCGACGCTGGCCCTTTTGGTGGTCAGGTCCACGTGTACTCCCTTCATCAGCGACAGGTCGATCATCAGGCCGTCGTCGCATACGGCATTACCTGCAATGTTGTGTCCACCTCCTCGGATCGAGATAAGAAGATTTTGCGTGCGCCCAAATTGGATGGCCTGAACGACATCCTCAGGTGATGTGCAGCGGGCGATCAGCGTGGGTTTGCGGTCGATCATGGCATTCCAGATCTGGCGCACTTCGTCGTAGTTTGCATCGTCAGGAAGAACCACCTCGCCCAAGAAATGCGTTTTGAATTCGTCGATATCTGCCTTTAGTAAAGCCTCCATGATTGTCTCCACCAATGTGTATTCCTACTAATTATGGCGGTTTTCCCAAATCCTGATGGTTTGAGGGGTATTAATTAGGGAGTTTATTTACGTTGGTTGTAATCAGGATCAGCACTGGACCACTTATCTGACTGAGGCTGCGCTGCGCGCGATGGGATATGAAACGCAAAAGGAGGTCTGCGGTGCGAAAGCGGGTCAACCCTATCCCTGAATCAGTGATCGCCCCCCGCTTTCGGCACTTATTTTCTTCGCTGCAATGTAATGCGGGTCAACTCTGATGGGCGCCCTAATCGCACCGCCACGCCTGGCCACAGCGCGGTTCCGTTGTTCACGTAGAGCTGCATGCCATCTACATTGTACAAACCCGAAACAAAACCCGCGTTGGGTTTAGCAAACAGCCGATCAAATCCGACAATCAAACCACCATGTGTATGGCCAGAGAGCTGTAAATCGACTTTCTGCAGCGCATTTTGCCGGGCATTACGTGGTTGGTGATCGAGCAGAATCACCGGCGCATTTTCCGGTGCACCTCTTAGCGCTTTCGTCAGGTCCGGGCCGATCGTATTTCTTCGCGATGCTGAAGCATCAGGCAGGCCGGCAATCACCAGCTCTGCGCCATCCCGTTTGATGATCGTGTGGCTGTTCAGCAACGGATGCAATCCCAGTGAAGCCAGATGATCGGTCCATCGTTCCTGCTCAAAGAAATATTCGTGATTCCCAGTGATGGCAAACACACCATCTGGCGCATTCAACCCACGCAGCGGCTCAACATCTGCTCTGCGGTTTTGCAAGGTGCCATCAATCACATCACCTGTAACAACGATTAGGTTCGCGTTAAGCGACATCGCCCTTTTCACCAGCGCCGTAGTCCATGTGGCATTAAAGAGCTTAGTAATGTGCAAATCGGTCAGCTGAAGCAACTGGTAACCTTCGAACGCAGCAGGAAGATTCTCGATTTCAATGGTCACATCTTTTACCGGAGGAACGCGTATCGCCTGATGAACGCTTATCGCGCCAAGCGCAATAGCAAATAGCGCTGCCAGGTAACGCACACCGGGCGCAATCTCCAGGGGATGTCGGAACAACAGCGACATCACCGTAACCGCATCAATCAGTAATTGCGTCATGGCGAGAAATAAAACCGCACTGAAGGCCCAGTTGAACAGAATGATCACCGTTCGGGGCATTTCAGGTGAAAAAATACCGCCCGCGGTAAATCGGCTTATCAAAAGATATTGTGAAGCCAGCAACACCAGCAAGGATAAGATAACTTTTAACACCAGCGGCATGGCTAATGGCAAAACAAAACGTGCGATAACATACCAGCTCGGTATGCTGAAAATCAGATGAAACATCACTCTCTTCCCTGGTTCAAATACGCGCATTCAGCGCAAAAAAATTAACCCGCATTTTTGGAGTTTGTGGTTGAAACGTTACAGAACGGACAAGGTTAAAGACCTGGATAGGCCTTCTGTCAGGGTTGCCATCAACCGCGCCGGGCGAACCTCCGTTCGCTGATCTGACGCTGTCGTTTGTACTGCGCCGCCTGCATGAGGAAATCACGGTATTCGTCGCAGGCACGCGCTGACGCACATCTCTTTCGCCAGCTCTGCCATTGAGCTCGCTATACATTTTTCTCCACATGGCTCATCCATGCCAGGGCTCAGCATAGCCAGAAACTGTTCCTATCAGGTGGCTTTTTATGCTGCTGCATTTTTAATGCTGCTTTCTGCAACCCTGCCTTGATTACACTGACATCCTGCGGGCAACGGGAATGATCACCCGTTCGGCGGCAGAACGAGAAATCCAGGCGCGACGCATGGTGTTTAATGTGATCATGAATAACCAAGATGACCACGCCAAAAGCTTCGCGTTTACGCTCAATCAGGCCGAAGAGTGGCAAGCTTCACCCGCCTATAGCCTTACCCTTCAAACGGGGCCGGACGTTCAACATCACTCTTCAGTAGCGGGCTACGGCAGTCAAATCAGTCGTGAGGCGCTCATTAAGGCTGCAAAAGCTGCAGATATTAGCGAAAAAACGCTGAACACAATCATTGAGGAAGTTTGCGACGTGGCGGCCTCGTTTGTGGCCACCGCCAATGCCTTGGGTGATGCGATTCCCGCGGCTGTGATTAAATCAACGGCTGCGAAAATTGAAGCCGCGATTAAGGCGCTCTAGCTAAGCTGTCACGTTGCTATCTCGACGTATATCTTCACTCGGCTTAACTGAAATAAGATGAAGAACTCTTAAAAATCAACTGAAAGGCAGGGATAAAACGCCTCTCAGTTGAGAGAGATTTTAAGACTGGATGAAGGCAAGTAAGTCAGCGTTAATCACATCTGCATGGGTAGTGTGCATCCCGTGAGGATAGCCGGGATAAATTTTAAGCGTGCCATTGGTTAACAACTCATCCTGGAGAACAGAGGCATTCTTATAAGGAACGACCTGATCGTCATCACCTTGCAGAATGAGCGTCGGAACGGTAATGGCCTTGAGATCATCAGTTTGATCGGTTTCTGAAAAAGCCTTAATCCCTTCGTAATGCGCTTTAGCACTGCCGTTTATACCCTGGCGCCACCAGTTCTGAATCGTTCCCAACGAGAGTTCTGCGCCACTTCGGTTAAACCCGTAAAAAGGTCCAGACGCAACATCGAGAAAGAACTGAGCGCGGTTAGCCGCGAGCGCACTGCGAAAGCCATCAAAAACGCCGATCGGCGTACCGCCGGGATTGTTCTCTGTCTTGACCATTAAGGGAGGAACCGCACTGATTAAAACCGCTTTCGCAACCCGACCTTGTGGCTGGCCATACTGCGCTACGTAGCGTGCAACTTCTCCGCCTCCGGTCGAGTGACCGATGTGAACCGTGTCTTTTAAATCCAGATGTTCAACAACGGCTGAAGCGTCAGCGGCGTAATGATCCATATCATGTCCATCACTCACTTGATCCGAGCGGCCATGCCCGCGACGATCAATAGCAATAACGCGGAAGCCTTTTTCCAGAAAAAATAACATCTGTGTATCCCAATCGTCTGCGCTTAACGGCCATCCATGATGAAAGACAATGGGTTTTGCATTCTTGGGGCCCCAGTCTTTAAAAAAGATATTTACGCCGTCTTGGGTCGTTACGAATGACATAGTGCGAACTCCTCAGTTGAACGAAGAAAAATCTATACGGATGCTTGGCTTTGCGTATGAGACAGGGGCGCGAGAAGTGGGGCTAAAACGTCAAGTGTTCAAAGAGATAGGCAGCGAATCTAAAAGGTGTTCATCACCTCCGTCGCTGTACGCATGAGATAAAAGGTAGTTTAGATATGAGTATCGATGATCATTGTTTGTGCGGTTTAGGACTAAAGAGCGGAGAGTCGGCGGGTTTGAGCCTGTGAAAAATAGACTATAAACAGTCAGTTAAGTATTATTAAGCCATTAGAATGATCGGGTATCGCCATAATAAAGCTGACGATACCCGACATCTTATTCACTCACGCGATAGCGATCCAACCAGTGTGCATAAGGCGCGGGTAATACCCACGATGCTTTCTCTTTTTTCAACGCGAGTGCGGCATTGTAGGCCCAATTTGGATTAGCAAGGTGCGCTCTGCCTACCATCACCAAGTCCAGTTCACCTTTTTCAATCGTTTGATTGGCGATAACCGGCGAATCAATACCCCAGGCAGAAGCAACCGGGATCTGAGCTTCTTTTCTCACACGCGCCGAGATCGGGGCGAGGAATGCGGGTCCCCACGGAATGTTTGCATCCGGTGTTGAGAATCCAATACTCACGCTGAGCAAATCCAAGCCGGCTGAACGTAATTGTTTAGTCAGCGCAATAGACTCCTCTAACGTTTCTTCGTCACGGCCATCAAATTCCAGCACACCAAAACGCGCGGTTAAGGGCAGATTTTCGGGCCAAATGTCACGCACGGCATTAAACGTTTCATTCAGAAAACGACTGCGGCCCGCAGCATCACCGCCATATTGATCGGTACGCTTATTAGCGTGAACAGAGAAGAAGCTCTGTGCCAGATAACCATGTGCAAAATGCAGCTCCAGCCATTCAAAACCAGCATCGCGCGCGCGCTTTGCAGCCAGCACAAAGTCATTACGCACTCGGGCGATATCATCCAGCGTCATCTCTGCAGGCACCTGCGGCAGGTTGTTGCCAAAAGCAACGGCCGAGGGAGCGATCGTATCCCAACCACGTCCATCTTCAGCCGCGATATGATCGTCACCTTCCCACGGTTTGTTGGCGCTGGCTTTACGTCCTGCATGGCCAATCTGAATGCCAGGCACCGCGCCTGCCGCTTTGATTTCACGTGCGATGTGGGCCAGTTCAGCGGCCTGCGCGTCATTCCAGATGCCGAGGCAAGCTGGCGTAATCCGCCCTTCTGGGGAAACAGCCGTAGCTTCGACGATAACTAAACCCGCACCGCCACGCGCAAGGCTGGTGTAGTGCACGCGATGCCAGTCATTAGCCACACCGTCTTCGGCGCTGTACTGGCACATCGGCGGAACGGCAATTCGATTGCGTAATGTGACATCTTTCAATGCAAACGGAGAGAATAACCCTGACATTCAAACCTCTTTATTAGTATCAATTTCAATAACAACTTTGCCGCTAAAGCTGCGATATTTCAGCGCGAGCAATTGCTCTGGCAATTTTTCTAACGAGAACGTTAGCACCGTCTCACCCAGTAGTTTGCCTTGGGCCAGCGCAATAAGCATTAGCTGAGCTTGCGGTGTTAAACTGTTGCCACTGTTCGGCATTCCCATGGATATGCAGGGTCGTTGATACCCTCTGGCTGATTCACCGGGCAGGATGGCCGCTTTCACGACATAGCGAAGAGGCCATTGTGTTTTTGCGTGAGCACGTTCAATGAATATTAATTTATATCGATAGTAAGCTTTAAAAACAGGCGGTGAATCTAACCCCCTCTCTATTCAGCCATTAGAGCTGAGTACAGGTTGTAATTATCTGCATCAAAACAGACTAAATTAACCCTTTCTATGTTGGCATTTTCACGCAAACAACGCGTAATCACCTCCAGAGCAATATTAGCGGCCCGCTCTTTGGGAAAATGATAAATTCCGGTGCTGATGTTTGGGAAAAAGACGGTTTTAATGTCATATTCATCGATAATTTTAAAACAATTTAAGTAGGCACTTCTCAACAGTTCATCTTCGCCGTGATGCCCATCTTGCCAGCGTGGCCCTACCGTATGAATGACATAATCAGCGGGTAAGTTACCGGCTTTTGTGATGACAGCATCCCCTACCTTACAGCCGCCCTGGCGGTTCCTTATTATCTGACACTCTGCCAAAATCGCTGGCCCCCCCACACGATGTATTGCCCCATCAACACCGCCGCCGCCCAATAACGACGAGTTAGCTGCATTCACAATAGCTTCAGCAGAGACTTTGGTTATATCGCCTTGTAACAAGGTTATTTTGCCCATTCCTTCCCCCCGCTCTTCAGACTTACAGAGTGCTTATCCACCTAAAACTGCCTGCTATGACGTTTTTCATTCAGCGTTGCTGACAACCTGCTGCTTTCTCTGCCGTCGGCATCGCTCGGAGCAATATTGCACGTCATCCCAACACGTTTCCCATTTCTTACGCCAGGTCATCGGTTTCTTGCAGCATTTGCAATAACGCACAGGTAACGCTTTTTTATTGCCTTTAAATTCGGTCATACCTGTCCCATCAATCTAGCGCTACATTTTTTAGTCTTTTTACGTCAATTCACTACCTCATTTTAGCTTACGGATTTGATAAGATCTGGCCGCGCAGATTAACTGAGGCAGCAAATGTACAGGGAAAGCGTGCGCACCCGTCGCGGATCTGGCGGTTGCCGAAATTTGATGATTAAGGTGCGTTGAATACCTGGATTTTTTCCGAAATAGTTAACCTTCGCGACATTCTGCGGAGGTATAACAATATTCTTTCTCCGTTACCGATCTAACAATTTTTGATTTAATCCATTCCGTCGGCTCTCTTTTACCGCTTCGTTTGTGTGAGTATATTTTCACTGTGAATCTGGGTGCCTCAAAAGGGAGTTTGAAGATCCTGACCTTGGCGGTCTGTGAAATTTTGCTCGCCACATAAGAGGGAATTGCCATCAGCAGTTCGCTTTCCGCAATAATGAAGGGAGCGCCAAGCATTGACGGGGTTTTAATGACAACTTTGCGTTTTAACCCCAACCGTTCAAGGTGTGAATCAAGCAGCCCCTGCTTTTCATTCCAGGGCGTAACGACTAAATGCCCGGCAGACAGATACTCGGCCAAATCCAGGCTGGAACGCTGCTCAGTGCTGATGACGACAAACTCGTCGCTGAATAAATCCGTTTCCTCCAAATCGGGATGATTAAGTCCGCCCGGCTCGCTGAAGCTAAGCGCCATATCAATCTCACCGGCGAGTAATTCATTGAGAGCCGGATTGTGGGGTAAATGGCAGAGCTCAAAACTCAGGTGTGGCGCTTCGTCTTTTAGCGCCTTCATTAGGCCGGGAAATAAGCAAAAGGCCGTGTAATCCGTAACGGCAATTTTAAAGCTGACGTCACTGGTTCGTGGGTTAAAGGGCTGAGCGGGACAAAGATGCTTATTAAGCGCCATGAGTGCTTCAGCAATGTAGGGCGCTAACTGGCAAGCATAGACGCTGGGACACATTTTATGACCGTCCCGATAAAACAGCGGGTCTTTAAGAAATTCCCGCAGTCTGGAAAGTGCATGACTTAGCGCGGACGTGCTCATAGAAAGCTCTATCGCGGCCAGCCTCACTGAGTTATGCCTGAAAACGGCGTCGAAAACCGGCAGAAGGTTTAAATCAAGTCTCCTCAGCACATGATGCATGAGATTCACCTTTCGTTGATTTTATTGCACTTATTTCATCGAACAATAACGATTATGCTGGTTAGCTTCAATCTTATTGAGAAAGCGATAACTTATGGGCGTGACTATTCGACAGGCGTATCCCGAAGATGCAGACATTATCTACAACATGATCGTTGAATTATCCATTTACGAGCAGGGTCTGCAGCAACCTCTAACAAACGCAGAGGAGATCAGGAATACGCTGTTTGGTTCCAATAGTAATACTGAAGCCTTCATTTGTGAGATTGACGGGATCACTGCCGGATATGCTGTGGTATCAACCAGCTATTCAGCCTGGCTGGGACGCAGTGGTTTATACATGGAAGATCTCTATTTCTCACCGAATTACCGCGGCTTAGGCGCAGGTAAAGCCCTGCTTCAGTTCATCGCACAGCAGGCGATAAAACGTCAATGTGGTCGTATTGAATGGAGTGTCCTGAACTGGGATCAGTCCGCTAAAGATTTCTATCTCAGCATTGATGCCCTACCCTTAAATGAATGGGTTCGTTATCGCCTTGATGGTGCAGCTTTACAGAAGTTTGCTGAAGCTGGCGCTAACTGAAGCCGCTGTCAGGCAAAACCCTCTTAACTGGCGTTCCGTTGCAAAGACTTACGGCAATGAGGGTGTAAACGAGAGGCCGGTGAATGATAACCGGCGTTAGAACGGGATAGGTTCGATGTTCACTCATAGGCATCATGAGTGAAAACATCATGCCAGCTCTGAGGCTGGCAGGGTTATTTACTTCAAATGCAAACGGATTTCTGAAGACGCCTGCTGTAGTGCTGTTCGTACCGTGGGTTCCTGACTCAACGCGTTAAGTAAGCCGTAGTCGTGGATCATCCCGTTATAGCGGGTCACGGTAACAGGGACACCCGCCGCATCAAGCTTACGTCCAAATGCTTCGCCTTCATCACGTAATACATCCAGTTCGGCTGTCTGAATCAGGGTTGGCGGTAAGCCTTTCAACTGCTCAGCGGTTGCCCGTAACGGAGAGGCAAAGATGTTATTACGATCTTTTTCGGAAGTGGTGTAGCTGTCCCAGAACCATTTCATCATATTGCGGCTAAGGAAATGTCCTTCAGCAAACTGCTGGTATGAAGCATCGTCAAAATTTGCATCAGTAACGGGCCAAAGCATAACGCTATAAAGGATGGCTGGCGTGTGATATTGCTTTGCCTGCAGCGCTACTGCCGCAACCATGTTACCGCCGACACTGTTTCCGACCAACGCCAGACGTGAACCATCAACACCAATTTCAGCGCCGTGCTCAGCAACCCATTTAGTCGCTTCATACGCCTGCGTAATGGCGACAGGATAATGCGCTTCTGGAGAAGGCGTATAATTTACAAATACCGCCGCCGCACCAGACTCATTGACCAGATCGCGCACTAAACGCTCGTGCGTCTGGTAATCACCCAGAACCCAGCCACCGCCATGGAAAAACATAAACACAGGCAGCGTCCCCGACGTGTTTTCAGGTTTCACTACGGTAAGCGTTAAGGGTTTGCCCAAGACATTGTTGACTTTTTCAGTTACCACAGCCGGGGGAAGTTTAACGCCTTTCTGGGCACCAATCAGCACGTCGCGCGCCGCTTTCGGTGAGAGCTGCTCAATAGGCTTACCGCCGCTGCTGTTCAGCACAGTTAGAAAACGTGCTACACCCGCAGTAGGTGCAGGTGTGTTATCTGCCGTTGCAGCATAAGCAGCCGAGATCTGAGCAGCCAGCAGCAAGGCGCCTACTTTCATTTTTATATTCATCATAATTCCCTGTCATTAATTGCAGTTAAATGTTGCGCTATATACGGTTGCCAGAAATCAGGTTATTAACTGATATATAACGCACCACTCAATGCGGGGATCTCAATTAAATTTCATTGGTATTGATAGATCACAAAAGCCTGTCGTCATAGAAGGCGTTCGGGATGCATTAATATGTTAATTACTGACATAAACGCGTGTTCGTTTCCGGCATGCAACATGGCCGGAATAAGTAAAATCCAGCGCTTGCACCGGTGAAATGCGTGTAAATAAAAGCGCAGAGAAAATACTGTAATGCTCTCTGCGCCTTATTCAGCGACAACTCACTTTGCAGAAAACTCGGTAAAAGCCGTTAACTGACGTGCCAGAAAAGCCCGCGTATTCTCATCTGTCAGCCTATTACCGCTGATTTTCACGCTGACATCACCAATGATTGCCTCAGGTTTATTCATTATGCGGGCATCGAAATAGCCCAGAATCTGCCGCAGATGTATCTGTGCTCTGACGCCGCCTAACTTCCCGGGTGAAGCTGACTGAATCAAAACCGGTTTACCTGCAATCGGTTGAGGGGATACGCGTGACAACCAATCCAGTGCATTCTTCAACACGCCTGGTATCGAATGGTTGTATTCGGGTGTAATGATGATAAGCCCATCGGCCTGGATAATACTCTCAGCCATGGCTAGCACTTCCTCGGGAAAACCCGCCGCTTCTGTATCGGAACTGTAATGCGGAAATTCACCGGGAGAACCGAGCGGCGTAAAAGAGACGCCCTCTGGAGCCAGCTCCGGCAAAGTATTGGCAATGATTGCGTTAACAGAGCCGGTACGCAAGCTGCAGGTCAGCGTGACAAATTTAAGGTCTGGCGTGTTCATGTTTGCCCTCAGGGTTTTCATATTCATGTTATGCAGGCTGGGTTATCAGAACTGATAGACAAGGCCAACGGCCAGGATGTCATCGGTTGATACGCCTGCCGCCTCGGAAAAATCACTTTTATCAATCAGGTTCAGCTTGTAATCCACGTACGCCAGCATGTTTTTGTTGAACAGATAGGAGCCGCCAAAATCGACAAACTTCACGAGATCCTGATTGCCATACGTTCTACCGTTACCGGCCATTCCCAGGTCTTTAGCGCGCGCCTGGTTATAAGCAATGAAGGGAACCCAGCCTGAGTCAAACGTATACTGCGCAAAGGCCTCAAATATGTCTGATTGATTGGCGTAGCCATACACGCCAGCATTTGCGCTAGAGCCAAAGCGTGAGGCGTTATACGCCTGCGTGTACATCACGCCCAGATAGACATTGTTCGCATCATATGTTAGCGCTGCAGAGTAGGCTTCTGCCCTGTCACCGCGCCCCATAATGCCGCTGCTGCCATTCTGCTCACGGGTACGATCGGAATTTGTGAAAGCACCCACGGCCTTAAACCCGTCGCCAAAAGCGTAAGAAACCGACATACCATATCCGTCACCGTTCTGACGCAACACGTCGCGAGCGCCAGGCTCACCGCCGCCGTCATTTTTCCCCTGATACTGCAGTGTGATGTCCAGACCATCGACTAAGCCGAAAAGATCGCTATTTCGGTAAGTGGCGAGGCTGTTTCCGCGGCGAAACATAAACTGATCGGTGTTATATGTCAGGGCATCAAATTCCGGCTGCATATCTGTCAGGCTCAGCGCGTCATAAAGCACGCCGGTGTTGCGGCCATAATCAAATGATCCGTAGCTGCCTACCTTAATACCGGCAAAGCCCAGACGGGTGAACATGGAGTTGCTGTCGCTCTCCGGCTGGTTAGCGTTGAACTGGCTCTGCCACTGGCCGTAGCCGGTGATCAGGTCTGAAATCTGGGTTTGGCCCTTAAATCCAATACGCATGTAGGACTGATCGCCATCCTGACTGGCGTCATCACTAAAATAATGCAACCCCGATACCAGACCATATAAGTCAAGCTTGTTGCCATCTTTATTATAGATTTCGGCCGCAGAGACATTCCCCGACAAAATGATGCAGGACGCCATAAGCGCCAAATATTTTATATCCATTAATTCCTCTTGGTGCGGCATAAACATTAAGTCTAAATATTTGCTTCGAATCTCAACTACCCCAGCGGATCATTTAATTTCTACCTAAAAAATTTATTTTCTTAATTCATTAAAAAACATTTGCTTCGATATCTGGCAAATATGATTCTCATGCAAATTTCGCGTGATCTCCCTGAACGCGACTTCCTGGCCTGAACACTCTTTTCTGAATATCGTCGGTGCAATCAGAAGATACTTTTTAAAAATTCGGCTAAAGTTTTGTTGACTGGTAAAGCCATTTTCAATGGCTATGTCGAGAATATCTCTATTAGTAAAGGCTACTGAAAAGGCTGCCCTGGAAATTCTTCGCAGCCGGATGTACTCAGCAAGGTTACACCCCATTTGCACTCTGAATACCCGCTGAAAATGCCAATGCCCATAGCCACTTCGTTGCGTGACCGTTTTCACCCGTATCGTTTCATCAGACAAATTATCTTCAATCCATGGAAGCAGGTCCCTGACCACGGTATCCACAATTTTACTGCGTACCGTAATCATCTTCTCGCCAGGATGAGTCATGTTCACATCGATTTCCCGTTCGGTTAACTCGATATAAAGTGCGCTTAGCGCAATGACTGAGCGAACTTAAGGTGGATAAATTATCAGGTCTGCTTTAAGCAAAAGGAAGTTATACAAAGGGATAGGTATACAAACAGATAGTTATACGAAGAGATAATTGAAAAAGCCGCTGACAGTAGAACTTAACTTTTATGCGGCCTTGTTCTTTATAAATGGCTGTGAAGTATGACATACCCTAAATATTCAACCTGGCGGTTGACTGTCTGAGCAAAACCCGTCTATCGATAAAATTTTTACTGACAATGAAGGTTCAAATATTTTGATTTACTTCACCACAAAACAGCTATTTTAACCGGAACCTTATCGACCTACTATTCATCCCATCGAGACAAATCGTCTCATAAACTGAAAATCTCAATAAGGAACCGACCATGAATATCGTCAAAAACATTGTTGCTTTAGCTGCTCTTTCTTTGTTCTCTTTCTCAGGTTTTGCGCAGAGCGTGACTGCAAGCGCCTCGACGCTTGATAGTGCTGAAGCTAAAATTGCGCTTCAGGCCAAGCAAGCGGGCACTTCATATAAGATCACCAGCGCACGCTTTACAAACGGTGCTTATATCTCAGCAGAGCTGGTTAAGTGATGAAAAGGGCCGCAGCTAAAGCATTAAGCCTGCGGCCGTATTCAATGGAGAGAATAAGATGAATATGCTCAAAAATTGTGTTGTGCTGCTCTTTGTCGCCCTTTACTTAATCACATTAAAAAAATGCAGCCGTCCGGGCGAACAAAACCGTATTTCTGGCAGAACGGTTAACACGCTATCGAATCACTCATAAGCCCATAAGCTGTTGAGATAATTTGAAAGGAACGTCTAAAATAGATAGCGCGACGCTGACAGGATATTTATCATTATTTATCCAGACACAAATAATAATGATAAATATCATCAAGCCAAGCGTATTAACTGATTATAACGCGGCCAATTTAGTCAGATAATATTTAATTTAAATAGAATTAATTAATAAAACCTCCCGCGAAACACGCCGGGAGGGTTACGTTAACGCGCTTACGCTATATTCAACGGAAGCGTAAACCAGAACAGACTCCCTCCGTCCTGCCGGTTTTCAGCACAAAGTACCCCGCCGTGTCGTTTGATAATTTCATTGCAGATGGTGAGCCCCATTCCCATCCCTTCCGCTTTGGTGGTATAGAAAGAGTCGAAAATTTTACCGATAACCTCTTCTGCCAGACCTGTACCGTTATCTGCGACTTCAATCTTAATAAGGTTATCAGCGGGATGGGAGGAAGCGAGTCGCAGAATACGTGCGCCCTGATTATCAGTCATTGCTTCAATAGCATTGATAACCAGGTTAAGGAGAACCTGCTGTATCTGTACGCTCTCGCAAAATATCTCATCCAGTTCCGCTTTAAAATCCAGCTCCAGCGCAACGTGTCGACGCTCAAGTTCAAGACGCGATAGGGTTAAAATATCACGTGCTAGCAGATGAAGCCTGGCGGGGGCAAATTCAGAGACGTTATTACGGGTGAGCGCCTGCAACCCACGAATGATCTCCCCCGCCCGGCGACCTTCCTTGATAATCTCTTCCAGACTCTGACTGGCATTCTCGAGTTGCGAAGGTTCACGTTTCAGCCAGCGTAGGCTGGCACCGGCATTGGCCACGATAGACATCAGCGGCTGATTGATCTCATGTGCGATAGAGGATGTTAGCTGCCCGACAGTCGTGGCGCGCGCGACGCGGGCAAGTTCAGCCTGAGCAATCCTGACAGCATCCTCAGAGTGGCGTTGCGCCGTGATGTCCGTCAGCGTGCCAAAATATTCCGCCACTTCTGGCCAGTTTTCGACGGGCTCGCCAATGCCTTTAATGTACCGGCATTCACCATCATCCCGAATGATGCGGAATTCAGCCTTCATGCTGACACCATCACGAACACTCGTTTCTATCAGCGCTTTAAGACAGTGAATATCATCTGGGTGAACACGACTCTGGAATTCAACCATTGACGTGCTGCTCTGTTCGGGGGGCAGGCCCATAATGCGTTTATATTCATCTGAAATCAGCTGTATGTCTGGATCCAGAAGCCAATGCCACGTGCCGGTATTACTTATTTTTTCACCGAGCATCAGCGAGGTCTGGCTGGCGCGAAGCTGTTTTTCAATTTTCCGACGCTGGATGTTTTCATCCACCAGCTCGGCGTACAAACGAGCAGTCTCAAGTGAAACAGCGGCCTGCGCGCCCAGCATCGACACTATCCTTGAATGTTCGGCGGTAAATACGTCCGGCATCAAACGATTCTCCAGATAAAGCACCCCGACCATTTGTGCTTGCCTGAACATCGGCACGCACATGACCGCAGCACCAGATGCGACCAGATAGTTGTCCTGACTGAACGGGCTGAACACTTCCGGTTTGCCCGTGCGGATTTCCTGCCCGGTGCGAATGACTGCAGATAATATTGAAAGCGGAAGATCCGTAGAGACCGGCAGCTCTTTGACGATTTTCACCCGAATCCCGTCAACAGTCGTGGTGGCCCTGGCCTGAATTTCTGGTACATCGCCGTCAGTCAGGCGGATAAGCAAGCAGTGCTGCGCCCCGGCTCTTTCAACCAGCATCACCATAAGGATATGAATCAGGCGATCCAGATTGATCTCTTCTGTCAGCGCACGCATAGCCGTTACCATGCTCTGCAAATCGCTGATAACCGCGCTTTGCTCAAAGGTCACTGTGTTGAGCGCCGTCTGTGGGTTCGGATTAGCCAGATTAGGATATAAGCTTTCAAGCTGGCGCACCTTCGCGCCAGCCCCCCAGCGTTCCCATGCTGACAGCGCACCCTTAATGTAGGCATCTCCAGCAAACACCAGGTTTCTGTCATAAGCAAAGCGAGCCGCCAACTCGCAGGCCAGACCATTGATGTGATGAAATTGCTCTTTACGCGACAGTTCAATGGCCTTTTCATACTGCTCCATCGCCTGCGCTGTCTTTTCCTCAAGCCTCAGCAGCTCGGCACGCAGCAGCGCTTCCTTGTCTGAAAATGTTTTTTCATTCTCATTTGACCAAGTGACGATCTTATCCAGATGGCGCATCAACTGCTGACGCTTCTCTTCGTCAAAAGTGTTGGGCTTAAGCGGTACGGAGAGAGCCAGCGCACTGTATAAATGGAAATCCAACATATGCACATGACCCGGGATAAATTCAGTCAGCGGCGCCGCGTTCGCAAAACATTGACTGGCCGAGTCATACTCATGAGCGAAAAAATGCGCCATCCCTTTGTAAAGGCGTGACCAAAACTGCATGAGCAACACGGGTTCGATAGCATTTTCCGGCTTCAACACGTTTAAAACGGGTGTCATAAAATGGTCGCCTGAAAACGTATCGCCTCTTGGCTTACGTAAGAACATAACGTAGTCAAGCTGCATGCCCAGAATCACTTCCACATCAGGGTATTGCGCCTTACGCACATAAGTTATCCCGCGCGTGATGGAGGTGTGAACACCATCCAAATGATCCCCGCGTGCGAGATAATTCATAACGACATGACGCAACGCCAGGCACGCGGATGTCCGATCTCCCCCTTCAACAGCAACATCAAACGTCGCTTTAGCGCACTCAATGGCGTAAGTCAGGGGCATCGTCCAGACGCTGACTTGGTCAAGGGGCAGCAGCGTTCGGGCTTTATAACTGACAAAGTCGTGTTTATAGACCAACTCGCGCGCAAGCAGTGTACTGGCGAATCCACGGCTGTATTCATCGTATTGATCGCCACAGACAACGCCATACCAGGAAAGCGCAAGGGTCGAAGCGCCGCTGATGCCGCGGGCCATGGTCAGATGAAGCAGTTTGCACAGGATCATGAATTGAAGACGCGGACTGATGAAGGCAGCGAAAGTGCTGGCACTGGCCATCAGATTCATCACAGCTTCTGTCTTTTCACAGGTCAGCCGCGGCAGTGAACGGAACCGGGTATAGGGGTTTTTACCCACATCTTCTTTCAGCAATATCCTGGCTGCATCGCACTCTTGCTTATCGGGATAACGGTTCAGCTGTATGCCAAAAACTGCCAGCCAGGCGAGTGCTGTTTCCAGCGCCAACTGACTGTCCGACTGGCGCATATGAATCTCTGCAATCAGGCTGGCAGCCTCCGCTTTATTCGTCACATCACCGGGTGTCGTGAGGATTTTTGAGCTTATCACCAGCGCAGCGGTTAAATTGCCGTTTAAGAATTCGCATTCGGCCTCTTCAAGCATAAACATGCCGCTATCTTTGGTGCCTGAAAGGGTGTTGAGCGCGCGCGATGTATGTAAAAAACGCAGCGCAGAAACGTAATCGCCGGTAATTTTAGCCCGCTTACTCGCGTCAAAAATCAGCTGTGCAAACGTCTCGGCCTCGGCGGCTAACAGTGCGGTATTTTGAATAGTGATTAAATGATGCGCAGCCCTGAAGAGTGTGGCGCTGGTGATATCCCGGTTGGATTCATAGCTGTAATACAGCGCGGCTGCGTAATGAAAGTTATCTTTCTCTTCAACCGTCATGAGATTAAGCGCGCCTTCATGCATGCTGGCATGCATAAAAGAGTAACCCGTATCGGTCAGTGAAATGAGTCTGGCTGTCGCTGCTTGCAGCAGCATGGCTTTGATTTCTGCGACAGGTATACAAAGAATATTACTGATTATGTTCAGATCACCCGCGCTTCCTGTGCAGGCTAATTTTCCCAGCAGGCTGCGAAGCGGCGGAGGAAGCGTTTCCAGATGCTGTAATACCCCCGCAGCTACATTAGCGGTGTAATGACTGTTTCTAAGCACCTGAGAATCAAACGTCCATTTAGACGGGGCTTTGTGCGTTATATGATTATCCTGCACGGCTTGCCTGAAAAACTCACGCGCTGCAAGCGGGTTCCCCGCCGTTTTTTCATGAATGATTTGCGCAAGCTCTATGGTTGCTGCACTTCGGGTGTGAAAAAGCCCTGCCAGCCAGTGTGCAATATTTTTTATCGATAGCGGCTCTGGCGTGATATCAACAATGCGGTTTGCGGCTGCCCGGATACGGGTAAGGTTAGTGGCTACGGCCGGACAGGGTAACGAAGCGTCGTCCCGATACGTTACCACCAGTAACAACGGGATATCATCGCTTGAGTTCAGAAGATTCTGCAGCAAATGCAGGGTCGCTTGATCAGCCCAGTGAACGTCATCAATAAGTATGACCAGTGGCCTTCCCGGTGTTGTGAATGCCTTAGCCAGGCTGCATGCGACAAGGTTTACGCGCTTTCGTGCATCAAGCGAGCCGGCGTCTGTCTGGAAGGCTGCTTTCTGGTTTAGCAGTATGCCCAGATCGGGGATCAGGTTCACCGCAAGGCCGGCATAATCTCCCAGCACGCGTGTGATATGCGCTTTCCAGCGCGCCATCTCTTCAGCGGGAAGGCCCAGCAGATGTAAGGTCAGCTGTTTGAAGGCAGAGGTGAAAATTGCGTAGGGTAATATCGGAGAATGCTGGTCTGCTTTCACCATCGTCAGCAATGTTTTTTTGCTACGCAGTATTTTTAATGACGAAGCAATCACAGATGATTTGCCTGAACCCGGCGCTCCACAGACTGCCACCAGGCTATGTTTTCCGCTGCTGCAGACTTCATCAAATGCCGCCAGGATGTCGCTTGCCTGAGTGTGATCGGAATAGAGTGAATCAGTGGATAACGTCGAAGGCTGCATATCCTGCAAACCCAATGCAAAGGATTCAATAATCCCATCAGGCATCAGATTTGACTCACAGCGCTTGAGATCGGCCAGTAACCCCTCCACCGTTTGATATCGGTATTCAGGTGACTTAGCCAGTAGCCGCAGAATAATGGCAGAGAGCACGACCGGAACGTCTTTACGCAGCTTATGCGGCGGCAGCGCTTCTGATGCAATGTGGTGGTGAACCCATTCTGCCAATCCGCCCTCGGCATTGCCGTAAGGAAGCTTGCCCGTCAGTAATTCATAAAGAACGATGCCCAGGCTGTATAAATCACTCACCCGGCTGACACGGTGTGCTGTCCGTGAAGTATGCTCTGGCGACATATAGGCAAGCGTTCCGCCTGACACTGGCAACAGGGCTTGCTGTAGGAGATCCCTCTCCATTGATGCTAGCCCGAAGCCACCAAGCTGAACGGTGCCCTCGTCGGTAAAGAAAAAGTTAGAGGGCTTAATGTCGCCGTGAACCAGCCCTTGCTGATGCATCTTACCGAGGGCGTCACATAGCATCGCTGCGCTGTTGAAAAAGGTCCTGATGGTGTCAGGCGGCACGCATAAAGAGTCGGCCAGCGTTCTGTAAACAAAAGAGGAATAAATGAGAGAATAACGTCCCTGGTAGAAAGCCTGTCTTAAAGGCTTAAGCGCCCAGCTTTCAGATAACGTATTGCGTAATGAAAACTCATTTTTCAGCCGTTGTGTTACCTGAAAGAGTGCTTCCTCATTCGCTGCAGTTGCCAAAACAAATGTTTCACCAGAACTGGCATGACGACAGAGAAACCAATTTACGCTGCCTTCCTGAGCCAGAGGCGTGAAAACAATTTCGTCACTGATAGCGAAGTCTGTTTCATCGGCGCTATGTAAAGACAATAAAATTGAACTCATAGGCGCGAAGACCGGATAGAAAACTCCAGCCGGATATGATCGAATAAAGCATCAATATCAATTGGCTTTCGCATAAAAGTAATGGCGCCTAAATTGATTGCGTACCAGAGCATTTTGTCATCACCGTTACCGGAGATAATAATGCCTGGGGGATTTTGCAGTCTCTTGATAAGCTCTCTGAATAAATCAAAACCAGACATACCTTTCAACTGGACATCAATAATGAACAGCGCAGCGTCCGTAAGCGCTGTTTCATTACATAAAAGATCTTCTGCCGATTCAAATGACTGCGTCGAGTAACCTTCCGACTGAAGCAGGTTTGTCAGGGCACTGCGAACAGAACGTTCATCATCAACAATGACAATGCGCTGCGACAGCTGCATGCTGTTTTCCTTAAATATTTTTCACAACTCCCTGAGGCGCTTCCTTAGGAGGGTTTGTCAGCAGAGGGCGGAGGGGTACCGCTAATTTTCGGCACACACTCATGACGAAACCAAGCCAGAGTTACCGGCTGACGATTAATCAGTCGCTTACACAGCGGAATAATCTGTTCGCCGACCAGCATACCAAACAGTCCCAGCAACGCAATGACTGGCGGAGCCGGGGAGTTGACGTCCATAAAGGCGTAAATAACACCGACCAGCACGCCCATCACCAAAGAAATAACGTAGGTTTTCAGCATGATTAGCTCACCTGCTGCGTATTTGATAGATCGAGTGCTGGACGTTTATCAACAACATGCAGCCTGTGATCATGAGCTGGAACCCAGGCAGTGGCATCATGATGCAGCAGCTTTATACCTAACGTACTACCAAAAATCATTCCCAGCAGACCGACAAGCGCCACTGCCGGCGGAGCCGGAGATCGTACATTGAGCAGCGCATAAATAAGACCAATAAACACGCCCGCTCCCAGAGATATTAATAAAGGACTCATAGGCCCTCCTTTTATAATGGCTGGCCAGCCGCGAAACGGACCAGCCAGCTTAGCAATTAGCGAACCGGTGCAGGTACCGGAGCCAGAGTCTGGTGTTCGCTCTTCTGACGGGAAGGCGCTTTGTGCACCATGGTGTAGGCATAATCAACGCCAATACCGTAAGCGCCTGAGTGCTCTTTCGCGATATCCATTACCGCGTTGTACGTCTCTTTGTGTGCCCAGTCACGCTGCCACTCCAGCATCACCTGCTGCCAGGTCACCGGGATCACGCCGGCCTGGATCATGCGCTGCATCGCGTAGTCGTGGGCCTCTTTGGTGGTGCCGCCTGACGCATCCGCCACCATGTAGATTTCGTAGTCGCCTTCCAGCATTGCGCACAGGGCGAAGCTGTTGTTACAGACTTCCGTCCACAGGCCGGAAACCACCACCTTTTTCTTGCCGTTAGCGGCCAGTGCGTCACGCACTTTCTGGTCATCCCAGGAGTTCATTGAGGTACGCTCAAGGATGTCCTGGCCCGGGAACACGTCCAGCAGCTCCGGGAAGGTGTTGCCGGAAAAGCTTTCGGTCTCAACGGTGGTCAGGACGGTCGGGATGTTGAAGACTTTGGCCGCTTTGGCCAGCGCCACCACGTTGTTTTTCAGCACCTGGCGGTCAATTGACTGCACGCCAAAGGCCATCTGTGGCTGCTGATCGATAAAAATAATCTGGCTGTTCTGCGGCGTCAGTACTTCAAGTTTGCTAATAGTCATGTTTATGCCCATTGAGGTGAGTGTTGATAAATTCTGTAAAAGGCGAATCAGCGTTAAGAGACATACATCCCAGTATCCGAATAGCGTTATGTTGCTCTGCCGCTGCCCTTCTGGTTGGGTAACTGTCTGAGCGCAGTGTAGGAACCTTTCATTCTTCAAACTATTATCTATAGGTATAACTATACGAAGGTATAGGTATCCTTTCGTATAACTAGACGCTCTTCGTGCCGCCTGAACATAATCTCGCTACTCATTTATCCTGCGTGTGTAGCAGGAGATATCTTTGTCCGCAGCTATCGCTGCCGTTGCGGATCCTCATTAGGAGTTTCAATGGTTACTCTCGGTAAAGCAGACGTCATTTTGACTAACGGCCGGTTTCATACGGTCGATCGCGCGAATCCCATCGCAGATGCCGTTGCCATTCGTGACGGTAAATTTCTTGAAGTTGGTAGCCTGGCCGACGTTATGCAGCATCACTGCGAAGGCACCAAGGTCATTGACCTCAAGGGCCACACCGCCGTGCCCGGCCTCAACGATTCTCACCTTCACCTGATCCGCGGCGGCCTGAACTACAACCTGGAGCTGCGCTGGGAGGGCGTGCCGTCGGTATTTGACGCGCTGCGCATGCTGAAGGAGCAGGCGCTGCGCACGCCGTCACCGCAGTGGGTGCGCGTGGTGGGCGGCTGGACCGAGTTTCAGTTCGCCGAGCGCCGCATGCCGACGCTGGATGAGATCAACGAAGCCGCGCCGGACACGCCGGTGTTCGTGCTGCACCTTTACGACCGCGCCCTGCTCAACCGCGCCGCCCTGAAAGTGGTCGGCTACACCCGGGACACGCCAAACCCGCCGGGCGGCGAAATTCAGCGCGACGGCAACGGCAACCCCACCGGCATGCTGATCGCCCGTCCCAACGCCATGATCCTCTATTCAACCCTGGCAAAGGGCCCGAAACTGCCGCTGGAGCAGCAGGTCAACTCGACGCGCCAGTTTATGCGCGAGCTGAACCGCCTCGGCCTGACCAGCGCCATCGACGCCGGCGGCGGCTTCCAGAACTACCCCGAAGACTATGAGGTGATCGCCGAGCTGCACGGGAAAAAGCAGATGACGCTGCGCATCGCCTATAACCTGTTTACCCAGCGCCCGGGGCACGAGCTGGAGGACTTCGAAAAGTGGACCGACATGCTGACGCCGGGCCAGGGCAGCGACTACTTCCGCCACAACGGGGCGGGCGAAATGCTGGTGTTCTCGGCCGCAGACTTTGAGGACTTCCTCGAGCCGCGCCCGGACCTGGCGCCGGGCATGGAGGACGAGCTGGAGCGCGTGGTGCGTCATCTGGTCGAGCACCGCTGGCCGTTCCGCCTGCACGCCACCTACGACGAGTCGATCAGCCGTATGCTGGACGTGTTTGAAAAGGTCAACCGCGACATCCCGTTCAACGGCCTGCACTGGTTCTTTGACCACGCCGAGACCGTGACGCAGCGCAACATCGACCGCATTAAAGAGCTGGGCGGCGGCATCGCGGTGCAGCACCGCATGGCGTTCCAGGGAGAATACTTTGCCGAACGCTACGGCATTGAGGCCACCCGCCACACGCCGCCGGTGGCGCGCATGCTGGAAACCGGCGTGCCGGTTGGCCTGGGAACGGACGCCACGCGCGTCGCCAGCTACAACCCGTGGACCGCGCTGTACTGGCTGGTCTCCGGGCGCACGGTGGGCGGCATGCAGATGTATGACGTCAACGCCCGCCTCGACCGCGAAACCGCGCTGATGCTGTGGACGCAGGGCAGCGCCTGGTTCTCCAGCGAGCAGGGAAAAAAGGGCCAGATCAAGGCCGGCCAGCTGGCGGATATGGCGGTGCTGAGCAAAGACTTTTTCAGCGTGCCGGAAGAGGAGATCAAGGGCATCGAGTCGGTGCTGACGGTGGTGGACGGCAACGTGGTGTATGCCGCCGGCTCGTTCAGTGCAGAAGCGCCGCCTGCGATCCCGGTGCTGCCCGACTGGTCGCCGGTGGTGACGGTGCCGGGGCACTACCGCAGCGCGCCGCCCACCGCGGCCACGCGCGTGGGCATGATGCAACAGCCGCACCAGTGCAGCGGTCCGTGCGGGGTGCACAGCCACTCGCACGACATCGCGCGCGGCTCTGACGTGCCCGTCGCCGGAGACAACGCCTTCTGGGGCGCGCTCGGCTGCAGCTGCTTTGCATTTTAATCGCTAAGGTTTTATCAACAGCCTCGCATTGATGCGGGGCTTTTTATTGCCTTGAGTCAATGAACATCGTCATTGAGGGAAGAGTAAGTAAACGCTGCCATCATTTTTATTTTCTCATTGTTCTGCATCCAATTTAGATCGGAGAAGACTTTATTCTGTCATTCCCTTTAATAATTAACGTCAAATTATTTTCAGTGGCAAAAACAGAGAGTAATAACATCACTATCGAAACAGACATCCAACTCAGTCGTTTTAAAGCATGTTCGATAACAATGAATAGTTGTTAATGGGCCCGATTGATACTGTGCATACCACCAATAATGGCCGCGGTTAATAACGCCACTAACATTGCAACACCAGATATTAAAAACGCGACAACCTTCATACGTATTGGAATCAATGCAGTGAACTTACAAATCCGGGCATAGGACATCACTCTCCTGCTCGGACCATAATATATTTAAAGCCCGGGATTTTATTGCGAAACGCCTCGCATTGAATGAATTTTAAGTCTATGAAACCTAATGCTGACTTGTACCAGCCAATATCGGAGGATATAAAAGGAATGAATTTTAAATAAGGAGCGTTTGCAATGAAGCATTTAATAGCGTTAACAGTTGCTGTATCGTGCGTGAGTTTTTCAGCGGTATCTCAGGCAGCGGAGCATTGCCCTGAATTAAAGGAAATTGATGAGATTGGCAGTGGCGTCTACCGTGCTGATGGGCAAAAAGGGGAATGGACCGGCGTTTTGCAAGGAATTGTCGCGGACAAAGTACCCATCGACTCGTTTCAGATGGCTCTTGCTATTCAGGAGAATGAATCATCCCCCATTAGATTACAGTACTGCACTTATAATGTTGGCGCTGATAAGACGCTTGATATGCGTTTCATTAGCAAAAATGAACAAGCATTTTTTATCCAGCCCGACGGAAATACCTGGAAAAAGGAAAACGGGCCTTTTGGGCTAATTTATAATATCTGTGAGAAAACCTCACCGGAAAATTGTAAGTTTACTGTTCATCTATAAGTGTTAATCGCTAACATAAATTTAGAAATAAATCTGATGCAGTTTTACTGATTTTAACCTGAGATTATATTCGATTTTTCGGCACATTCCGTAACTGGGACGTGCCTTTTTCTAGCGAATGCTTCCCGTCAAAAGCGCTACATGCCTCTTAACTTATTGCTAAGAAAGCTAAAAGTGACAGGCATGAAAAAGTTATTTAAATATCACAACAAATACCCCAGAATCAATATTAACAAATAAATTCTTTTCATTTAAATTAATACATGAGTTTATGTAAAAATTGCAGACATAAGTTCATTTGAGACTGAGCCTCTATTTAAAGTGTAGCAGTTATAAATATAACCTATCTCTCAATTATTCTTATTTTTATAGTACCGCTTTCTGCGTTAGCCGATAAATTCCTGCAATCACTGTTGCGCTGATATGCCAGAAGCCATCCATTATCATTTTGAAATTGAGTTACTGTTAGCTTTAAACCCTTGCTTCTGATGCATCTCAATATATCGGCCGCACCAAAATCTACATTATGAGCCTTAGAATTAACTCGTGCAGGCCTCTCGCCTGCTGGCTTCTTACTGTTATCTTTGATCCAACACGGATCGCTATCATATACAGTTCTAACTTTACATAATTAGTGTTATGTAAAGTTAGGATCCATATTAGATCCCCGGTATGATGAGCACTGTTAGCGAGATCTAACAGAAAGATGAGTGAAAGAATGTTTTTGCGCTGTTCTGGACTTGAATCTGTAGGGTAAATATCAGACACAAAATGACAGCGCTACGTGAATTCTGGCGGGTTATCCCCCTGCGGTTTCTTCAGAATTCACGTAGCGCGATCATCTTATAAATTGGTTATATAACGAGCAAATATGCGTGAAACTGTTCAAAAAACGGACCTCATTATCTCCTTTCAGGCTGATGATGATATTTCTGCGCGACTGAGAGAGTTTGTTCAAGACAAGGATGCTTTTTCATCCAATACCTGGTCTCAGTTGATGAGTGTGATGGCGATCTGCTGGCGCTGGTCAAAAGAACATCAACGTAGTTTTTTACCGATGCTTTCTAGCGATCTTCGTGATTACCTTTCCTGGCTACAAGCCTCCGGGCGAGCTTCGACCACCATTTCAACACATGCATCCTTGATCTCGATGTTACACCGTAACGCCGGAATCACGCCGCCTAACGTTTCTCCACTGATTTACCGCGTGATGAAAAAGATAAACCGCACGGCAGTGGTGACTGGAGAACGAACGGGCCAAGCCGTACCGTTCCGGCTTTCTGATTTAAACAAAATTGATCACTGCTGGGCTGGCTCCTCCCGCCTGCAAGAATTGCGTAACCTTGCCTTTCTTCACGTAGCCTACAGCACTCTGCTCCGCATCAGTGAACTGGCGCGCATCAAAGTGGGCGATATTTCTCGCGCCGAGGATGGCCGAATCATTTTGGACGTTTCACATACCAAGACCATCGTCCAGACGGGCGGACTGACTAAGGCGCTTAGCACCTTTTCCACTCGCCGGCTGGATGAATGGATTTACGCTGCCGGGCTCAGCAATGAGCCAGATGTATTCCTTTTTTGTAGGGTGCACCGCTCAAATAAAGCGCTTCCGTCGCCCGACCAGTTATTGAGCCGACCGGCCATTGAGGAGATTTTTAGAAAAGCCTGGCAGGTTGCGGGAAATGAAAAGCCTCTCAGAGCGAACAAAAACCGCTACCGCAACTGGAGTGGGCACAGCGCGCGCGTAGGCGCAGCCCAAGATATGACCCGCAAAGGTTATCCGGTTGCTCAGATTATGCAGGAAGGCACGTGGAAAAAGCCTGAAACCCTGATGCGTTATATTCGTAATGTGGATGCGCACAGTGGCGCTATGGTGGATCTGATGGAGCAATCCGCACGTTCACGTGATGAGACAGATTAATCGGCTATCAGATATGGTGCCCCTTATTGATCGGTAAGCACTCAACACTGCAGGAAACTTATCCACAGAAAATGTGAACAGCCTGTGCATGAATGGGTATGGTTTTAGCCCGTGGCGGGTGTTTTCCCTTTATTCACTCTTCCCGTTTATTCGATAATTTACGTGATATCAAAGAGCTATATGGCTCTGAGTATTCTTTCCCTTCAGCCCTGTTGCGGCTCTTTATCGTATAAACCAATCAAGCACCAATCGTGACCGGTGCTGTATGGCATTTCGACAAAATACAGTGGCCTGTCAGCTCGGTTAGCTAACATTGCTTTACTTTCAATCGATTAGCCACCGCAGACTTTATAATTCTGGTTTATCAATGTTACCCTTACCCCTTACAGTGAATTCTTGCTGTTGTTCCATTTGAGTATTTGAGGAAGTATCTATGAGTGAAAGTCTGAGCAGCCTGAAAAATATCCGTACGCTACGGGCACATGCGCGCAATATGTCTGTTGATGTACTGGAAGAGATGCTGCAAAAGTTGGATATGGTTGTGGCCGAGCGCCGCGATGAACTGAAAGCCTCAGAAGCTGAAGAGCGCGAGAAGGCAGAGAAGTTGGCGATGTACCGTGAGCTGCTTCAGGAAGATGGCATTAGTGTGGAAGAACTGTTGAGCGGAATGCAATCAACCAGCGTGGGAAAAACGAAACGCGCCCCCCGACCGGCTAAATACAAATACACGGACGAGAACGGTGAAGTAAAACACTGGACCGGCCAAGGCCGTACTCCTTCTCCAATCAAAACCGCGATTGAAAACGGCCAGTTGCTTGATGATTTCTTGCTGTAATTTGCAGTAACTGAAAACGGATTAACGAATAAGCTATTACGTTAATCCGTAAGTGGCAGGTTATTGCTGAACACTAAAAATCTTCAGGTTCACTTCTCTTAGCGATGTGCCGATGCTTTTTTTAGTTTTTTGACCGCAGGTGTTGCACTGCTTTTACTGCTTGAATAGATGAAGAACAGTGCAATACCCAGGCAGATTACTGCACCCAGGCGTGTAGCAGAAAAATGAATCGCTTCATTCCCTAACCAGCCAAAATTATCGATAAGCATGCTCATCGCCAGTTGACCAAAGATAACGGCGACCGTAGCAACCGCTGAACCGATACGTTGCACGGCCAGCACCATAATCACGATATAAGGTACGCCACATAAGGCGCCAAGCAGTTGCCATTTAGGCACATCCATCAAGGTGAGCGTCTGCTTGGGTTCAAAAAAGAAAATCAGCAGTGCAGTTACTAATGCACCCAGTGCGAAGGTCAAAAATGCACTCCGAAACACACCCACTTTGCTTCCCAACTGCCCGTTAATCGCGGCCTGAATACTCAGTACGGCGCCACCAACAACAGCCAGAACGATCATTAAAATAGTCATTTGTTAATCTCAGCCTTTAGCCACAAGAACAAGGGCAGCAATAATGAAAATAAGCGCGATAATACGTTTGCTGTCAATTTTGCGATGAGCAGTACCGAACAAACCGTAATGGTCAATTACCAGACTTTTGAAAACCTGTCCGGCAAGAATGCCGATCATCGTCATAGCGATACCAATAGTGGGAACCGCAACGGTCAGGATAACCACGTAAATGGGTCCCAATATGCCGCCCAACAAAGTCCAGGAAGGTTGGGCAAAAAAAGACGGGCTGTTACGTGGGCTGAAAAACAGCATCAGCAAAAACGTCAGCGCGGCACCGACGCCGAAAATACTGAATGTCGCCCATAAGTCCCCTACTTCGCTTCCCAGTGGCCCTAATAAACCGGCTTCTACGGACAATCCCATCCCGCCAGCAACAACAAGTAATATAAATAAAAGCTGCATCAAACAGTCTCCAGTGGTTTAGGCGGCGGATCATAGTGCAGCTTCCAATAATGAAAAACGGTATAATTCGGGAAACACCTTTGCAGGAATCGAGATAATGTATGATCCCAGCGCCATCAATTTTCGGACACTGTTATTTTTTATTGGTGTTTTTGAAGCGCAAAGCTTCTCAGTTGTTGCCAGGCGCGAGGGTGTTTCAGCATCCATGATTTCACGCGTTATTCTTCAACTAGAGGACAGGCTGGGTCAGCAACTTTTTTATCGAAACACGCGGGCGGTTATTCCGACAGAAGCCGGTAAGTTATTTGTAGAGTACGCCCGCACTATCACTGAGCAACTCAGCGAAGCCCAAAGAGAACTGCTGGACCGCTCGCTTGAGCCAGCCGGATTGATCAAGATAAATGCGCCGGTGTTTTTCGGCCAACGCCACATAGCTCCCTGGCTGACGGCGCTTTCCGTTCGCTATCCGCGTTTGCTCATTGAGCTGACGCAAACCGATGACTATATCGATCCCCACAGAGATGCATCCGATCTCATTTTCAGGATTGGCACTCTGACCGACTCATCTTTTCACGCGCGGATATTTGGCACTCAGCATTATCATTTGGTTGCCTCTCCCGGCTATATCAAAAATCATGGCAAGCCGGAAAAGCCGGTTGAATTGGCTCAGCACAAATGTCTGGTCTACAGAGGTTCATCCGGCCCGAATCGGTGGCTGTTCCGTGAACCCGACAACAGCTGGATTCATTATCCGGTTTCGGCGTTACTCATCTCTAATAATGCTGAATCTTTGCTGACTGCGGCGCTAGGAGGAATGGGCATGGTGCTGTTTCCAGACTGGCTGATTGGCGACAGCATTAAAAAAGGGGAGTTGGTCAGAGTAATGACGAATTTCGAGACAGCAATTAAAACGGAGCCACAACATATTGCTGCCATTTACCCTAACGCTCGCCACCCTCCGCTCAACGTCCGGGCAGTGATCGATTACTTTGTCGAGGTTTACGGCTCGCCACTTTACTGGCAATTCGATTAGAGCCTGGCTGAAATATTGCAACCTTTGCTGGGCTGTCGCGCTCGCATCAACAACCCTTTTATAAAGTAAGCAGATGCAAAAAAGGCCGCCCATGGGGCGACCTCTTCCGGCACTTCCTTATGCGACCATACGTTATTTGTACAGTTCTGCGGTCATATGCACGCGGTTATTGGTGTTAGCTTCAGTAATTTTATACTGCGCACCCTGCTGCTCTGCCTGGGCAGCGATTTTTGCTTCTGCACCGTCCAGCGTTGATGAGGTAACAGACACGCTCTGAGCGAAGCTACCAAATGAGATCAGCGACAGAGCGGTTACAGCGGCAAGTGATAATGTTTTAATGGTTTTCATGGTCATATTCCTTCATTTATGGTGAGGAGGTTGTTTGCCTCCGATGGGAATAATAATAACCATAGTTACCATTAGCATATTAACAATACGTGCTGGTATTGTGATCATGCTAACTATCACGGCGATAGGAAGCATCAATATTGATATGTGCACCGCTTCTTTAGGTTCAGTGAAACATGTATCTCGTCTGTAGTTCGTCCTGTCAATTTATGGAATGCGCGCAATAACTTTGATTTCAAAATCAAAGCCAGCGAGCCAGTTCACTCCCACGGCGGTCCAGTTGGGATAAGGCGCTTGAGGGAAAATTTCTGCTTTGATTTCCATAACCGATGGAAACTGCTTTTCAGGATCGGTATGAAAAGTGGTTACATCAACCAGATCATCTAATCCGCATCCTGCGGCAGCCAGGGTTTCCTTTAAATGGGTAAAAGCGAGTCTTACCTGCGCAGCAAAGTCAGGTTCCGGTGATCCATCATTGCGGCTGCCTACCTGCCCGGATACAAAGAGCAGGTCGCCAGAGCGTATCGCGGCAGAGTAGCCATATTGTTCATACAAATTATGGCGATTGGCTGGGAAAACAGTTTCGCGCTTGATCATGATTCACCTTTACAGTAATCGGTTTGGTTGAACACATATAAGTGGTTTAAGATACATCACGTATATGAAATTAGTTGCATACGGTGCGTATGTCAAATGTGTGCGCACTGTTTAGTGCTTTGAGGAAAACATGGCAACAAAACGTCGTGCAGAAGCAATGGAAGAAAATCGCAAAAAGCTAATCGCCGCTGCACGTAAAGCCTTTGCTGAAAAAGGATTTGCCGCCGCTTCGATGGATGAATTGACCGCAAGCGTGGGCCTGACCCGCGGCGCGCTTTATCATAATTTTAATGATAAGCGCGGCCTGCTGGCTGCGGTGGTGGCTCAGGTTGACAGTGAAATAGCGCAGCGTGCGAAAGAAATTGCGAAAGAAGCAGAAGAGGGTTGGGACCAATTACTGGCTGAAGGTGTAGCTTATATCCAGATGGCACTCGATCCCGAAGTACAACGCATTGTGCTGCTGGATGGTCCTGCATTCTTAGGTGATCCATCGCACTGGCCAAGCCAGAATGCCTGCCTTGAGGCAACAAGAGCCACGGTTGCAGAGATGATAAATAAGGGCGTACTCAAAACTGTAGATGCGGATGCAGCTGCACGTTTGCTCAGCGGCACGGCTCTGAATGCGGCCTTGTGGGTGGCGGCAAGTGATAACCCGCAAGAAAGGCTACCAAAAGCTATCGAAACATTTACGCTTATGGCAGGCGGGCTACGCGCTTAACTGAGATGACATACCTCTTTGTCAGTTTCATTATGCGGCGGCTAAAAACGTAAAAAAGGCCGCCTGATAGGCAGCCTTTTCGGTAGGTCATGGCAAAATTATTTAATCAGCTCGGCAGAAATGTAGACGCCATTATCCACGCGGGCTCCGGTAATTTTATATGACGCGCCGGCCTTATGAGCCTGAGCCGCAATTTTGGCTTCAGCACTGTCCAGGGTAGAAGCAGAAGCGGTAACGCTTTGCGCAAAACTGCCGAAAGAAACCAGTGTCAGGGCCGCAACTGCAACAAATGTTTTGATGGATTTCATGGTCATTTCCTTGGGTAATTAAAGTGAGTGTGAGACGTTTTGTCTCGATGTGAAAAGGATATGCCCTTCACGCCCCAAGGAACAGCGGATATACTTGCTGCAATAAATCAAAAAATTTGAATATCATACAAGATACGTAATCTTATAATTACTTTTCATTGCTGCTGGAGCTGCAAGCGAATCCGGCGGCAATCCCTTCAACTAAACGCCCATCATTATCCAATGATCCATCACGTTTTAAAGGTTCGAGCTTCATTAATCCTTTCAAAGAACAGTGAAACATCCCAATACAATGGCCTTAAGTTAACTCACATGCCACGCTGATTTCAATGTTACACCGTAACGTCAGACTGAAGCTTCCTAACTCTTCACCACTCGTTTTCCAGACGATAAAGAAGATAAACCGCATGGCCGTCACGCGGGCGGGCGCGCCGGGAAGACCTTTCCCTTCCGGCTGTCCGATCTGCTGGCTTTGAATGCGCAGTGGTCAAACTCCGTAAGGCTTCAGGAACCTGCTGCAACGCGGCGAAAGAGCGCTGCGGGCATCTCACGGCAGTGCCGTCTGGCCAACTCCGGCTGATGTAATGATTAGCGTTGGTGCTGCAAATGAATAATAAGAGTTTCCTCCTTTAAATCTAAAATTCGAAATGTCTGTCACTAAACAACTGCTAGTTACTAAACAACTGCTAAACGCTTTTCACAAACAGGCTGCCGAAATTATTTCTATTTTAATACCGTGCTGCGAGGCAGCGAGCAGAAGCGGAGACGGATACCTGTTAAAAGTTCTGCTCTCACCACATTGATAAGGGAGTTATGAGTGAAAAACGCAATCGCTTACCTTCGTTTCTCATCTCCCCAGCAGGTCCACGGGGACTCCTTCAGGCGTCAGCAGAAGATGATTGCCGAATGGCTTTCGGCACATCCTGACTATTTCCTTAACCCCGTAACTTACGAAGACCTGGGTCTCAGTGCATTTCGAGGAGTTCATGCAGCCCGCGGCGCATTCTCAGTATTCATGGAAGCCGTGGAACTCGGGCATATTCTGAGCGGTTCTGTACTATTGGTGGAAAGTCTGGACAGACTCTCAAGAGAGAAAATCGGAGATGCTACGGAGCGGCTCAGGGCTATTCTAAAAGCTGGCATTGACGTGGTAACGCTGAGTGATGGAGCGCATTATACCTCTGATTCTCTCAATGACCCTTTTTTGGTAATTAAAGCCGTCCTTATTGCACAGCGCGCCAATGAGGAGAGCGAAATCAAATCCAGACGGATGCAGTCGGCCTGGGCAGCTAAGCGTAAGTTGGCTGTTGATGCCGGCGCGGTGATGACTACCCGCTGCCCCGCCTGGCTCACGGTCAGATCGGACAGAAGCGGTTTTGACGTCAATAATGAGCTTGCTGATACCATCCGCTACATTTATATGCTTAGGCTTAAAGAGTACTCTTATGGAAAAATAAGGTTAATCCTTAATCAGGAAAACAGAAAAAATCTCAAAGGTGTAAAGGGAGCGTGGAGTTCCAGCTCAGTTGACCAGCTTCTGAATAAGAAATCAGTTACCGGCATCCTTGTGCCCTCCCGTTACAACACCTGCAAAGGGATTGAGGAGTTGCCCGGCTATTATCCGGCCATAATTGGGGCTGATGTTTTCAGAGACGTTCAGCTGATGAGAACCGAATCAGAAAGCAAACTCCGCTCGAAAGATAATCCCCTTTACATCAACTTATTCAAATCAGTGATGATCTGTAAAAACTGCGGTCACCATATTGTACTGTCATCACTGGTTGAGAAAAAATACGGCTATTACGTCTGTACTATGCGCAGAGAAAAACGCTGCACGGCCAGTGCAATTAACCGGGAACCCGTTGACAAATTTCTCACTCAGGGTCTGTTGCACAGCCTTGAATATTTAATAGGGGAATCCCCTAGGAAAGTCTCCATCGAAGATCTCCTCAACCGGCACGTTGAGCTCTCCATGAGAATGAATAATATACTTGAAGCGGTTGAAGTAGCGCCGGACGTAAAGGAACTAACCGTGCGGGCAAGAGATATGGCAAAGCAGCTTCGGGAAGCAGAAACAGACATCGACCGCTTTCGGAGCCGGCCCGCAATTAAGACTAAAGCACTTCGGGAGTTTAATCTGGCCCTCTGGGCCGAGCGCAAAGAATGTCAGGCTGTTGTGAAGCATCTGGTGAAGCAAATCGTTCTTGATACCGGGCATAAGTGTTGCGACATCTGGCTCATGAACGGTATCAGAATTCTAAACTATCCGCTTGATCGCAGGACTGACGCGGGATCCCTTGTCAGCGCCATGATGTATATGCAGGACAACATGCTTATTCTTTAAGCGCTGAAAAATCCGATGAAGACCGCGTATCCGGTAAAGAAATATGGCCGATGGATTACTTTATCTGACAAACACTCAGGTAAGACGTAAACCTGTATTTACGTGGTAAGCTTCCTGTGACACTGATATTACCGTCAGTAATACGATTTTTCAGACCCCTATCTGCGGTCCTGAAACGATATTGTTTGTCAGTTTACCCGCACATTTGTCAGTCAGCACACCGTCTTTCCTTCTGGCTTCTATATAAGTCCAGCGCTGTACTTGTGATCATCCTGCAGTGTCAATCCTTATTCAGGCGAGTTACCAGAGAAGAATGACGGGGTTGCTTTCAGCTTTGCGAAAGAATCGCTTCACGTTACGCGTGAGCTGCCTGTAAAAAACCGGGTCAGGTTAACACGCTCAACTTCATTGAATGACGAAACGGTATGACTACTGTGGAAGTGACCTGTATGGAGGCGTTAACCCGAACGACATGTAACTCAGACGCCTCATGGCGCCGTTAGCCCGCCCTGCCAGACGCCGTCGGCCTTTCAACAGCTGATATGCCAGACTATCGCAGACTAACAGAAGACAATGCGGCTGACACTGACAGCGACACCGAAGTCAGTAGTTGCGCCATTCATTATCAGCAACTGCAGTACCGTCTCTGCGGGCCGGGCGGCGGGGGCTGTTCAGTGGGGGCAACCGGGCTTCAGGTACGGCGCGGGGCTGGGTTGAGAGGAGCGATGGGTTTCAGAGACGTGTCAGGGAGGGGCTTTGAGGGTAAGGTGGAGTGTTGGATGTTAGCTAGAGAATTACTGGATGATGTAACTACAGACGATAAGACAGCACTGCTGTGTTAAACGCTGACGTACAGTGGTATCTGTTGGGAAAGTTGCACTCGCTTTTTTTTTGCCGGGCATTATTTCTGCCCGGTAAAGCCGCCTTTTATTTATAACAAGGCGAGAATAAAAAGTATGGCAGATGTAAAGTTTAATTATGATGAACAGGCAATCATGGCTTCTGCCCGAAAGAAAGGTTCAGTGTCCGTCCCGTAACCACAATGGTCTGATAAATGGGGTCCGCTTGGAAAACGGAAATTATCCTACGCTAAGCGCGTTATTTGTTCTTGATTCAATCGACGGTTCGCACCTGCAAAACGTTACGCAGTCATGCAGTATATAGCCTCGGCACCGAGACTATATACTGCATGCCCTAAGGACGACTAATCAGAGACATTTAAGTTATGACATTCACACGCATGACAAATAAGTGATGACATTAGGGGCTTTCAGGGGGGATTTACCCTGTGACATTTGGGTATACTTTAATGTCATAGACAGGCTTCAGCAAAAGCGGAAAAACAGTTAAGGAAGTCAATAAAAATTTTGTTGGCGAAAATTTTGAATGGTCTTACGGCAGTGGATTAGTAAGTAGTCAGCTAACGTCCGCTATGAGCGAGAAGCGGACATAGAGTGCAAAAGAACGGCAATGCCTACCTTTATACTTAATACTGACTTGTCTATAGCTGCTGAGTTACTGAGCTACCATTTTCGGTGAAAAATACTGTCGCATTAGCTCCATTCACCAGTGAAATTTGGGGAGGTATGTGACCAATATCCACATCATAAAGTACGGGTACTGCAACATTCTCAAAAGCGGCTTTTAGGGCATCCAGATAATTATGTTTAGTCGGGTCGCTTACGTCGGGTGCTGCACTTCTGCCTATAAGAACACCATTTAAATTATCAAACCAACCCTGTAATCGTAAGCTAAATAATGCGCGTGTTAATTCACAGGGAGCCATTTCCACGTTTTCAAAATAAAGGATTATTCCTTGAACGCTATTGTTCGCCTTGAATAAAGGTAAATTACCGAATGGTGTACCTGCTAACCTCGATATTATTTCGAGGCAGCCGCCAATTAGCCTTCCACTAAAGCTGAGTGAAGATGTAACACCATCAAGGCGTTTCCACTTTGTTTTTTGGGTCAGGTTGAAACCTTCGCCTGCCGCTGTTCCCCACTGATTTTCATCAACCTGGAATGCTGTTGAAGAGTACTGTTTAATTACAGTTCCCCGATTCGATTCCAGAATCTCCCATACAGCCTGAGTAGTGACATCTAACTCATGAGCACCAAGATCCATTAGGTTTGGTCCATGCAGAGTAGCCCAGCCCGAAAGCGTAGTCAGTGGAAAATGAAGTGTACTAAGATCTGAAAAACCCACAAACCATTTAGGTTTAGACCGAGCTAACAGATTAAAATCAATCAACTCAAGCAATTCCATAGCTAGATCACCGCCCCACGGGGGCATGACTGCTTTTATTTCTGGGTCAGTAAAATAAGACATTAATTCTTCAGCGCGAGAAAGCTTACCAGAGCTTTTATTTTTGTGCTGCGAACGTAAGCAATTTCCTTCGCGGACTTGGAAACCTTTTCTCTTTAGGTTTTTGATGGCGAGTTCCAACCGGAGGTGCAGTTGCTGAGGTACGCCAGAAGATGGAGCTGTTACACCAATAACATCTCCCGGAACCAGCCTGGGTGGAAAGAGGACACTCATGTATAAATCCTTTTCAGAACACATGTGGAAATCCATAATCCATAAATAAAGCTTGGATGTAAAACCAGCAGGTACGCACTCCGCTTATTCTTTCCATGAAATCTTAGGAATGTCCGCTTCTGGCACAAAGCAGACATTTGCACGGGGCAAGGCCCTTTATGAGCGAAGAGCGGACGTTTGGGTACATAAAGCGGATACCTGACTTTGCCCTAAGTATCCGCTGATACCAGCTCGCTAAGCCTGTTGATGATCGCAGATATGTCGACAGAAACGTACTCCATAAAACCTAACCAGATAATGTTAGGTTTCTCAAACCCCTGATGATAAAACTGAAACCTGAGCCCCGGAGCGCAGACAAGCAACGCAGCCTTACGTGCAATTAGTGCTTCAATATCTGAGCCGGTATCATCTGGAATCACCTGCCAGGGTAACCCCCTCCTGTCGAGTTCTCTTTGCAAATTTTTAATAAACTTCTCAGTCAGAAAGTAAGGGAAATACCCGCCATGTAAAGGCGAACGACCTAACGTAGGGCTCGGGCGGTGGATAAAATAAATCGTTTTGTTAGCCATAACTCTCCTTGTCGATACCCTTTATACGCACGGATTGCAAAATTCAAGTAGTGAAATATTACGAGCTAAGGCTCTTATTCTAAATAGTAATACTCATTCACTTTATCTGACATGAAAGCATGCAACGCATTTTACATGCAGTAACACTGAACTCAGATGAGCCAACGTTATGCGTCTTCGCTTATGGCATAAAGCGGACTCGCGCTGGCCCACGGTCCGCTTCGAGCAAGGAACGGACTGATTGCATCACAAGGTGATTTATCCGTCTAATGTGGTTTAAAATCCCAAGTTATTAAAGTTATGAATTTTTTTGCCGATGTAACATGCACGTCCATTCAAGGAAGAAGGCTCATGAAAGGTGTGGTTTTATCAGCGTCGCTTCTAACATCTATAGTTCCAGTTTCGTATGGCCAAGAAAATTTTCAGCATGAACAAATTAAGCCATATGTGATTGGTTTTCTTAAAAAGGTAGCGAGTTCACCGGGCAGTTGTGATTTATTCAAAGGTTTTTTAGCAAAAGAACCTTCAAGTTCACATTTGAAGAAAATGATGTTGGGTTTTTGCGATAGTGATATCGATTTTTCAAAGCCAATATCATTCTCCGAAATGAAAACCCATCACTTTGAGGATGAGGATTATGTGTGCGGAATCATTTCTGGTCAAACAGAAATTAATCGAAAAATAGGTGCTCGTTTTATTTCTGCTGAGCCATATCATCTGATATTGAATGTAAAATACTCACGCCGACCCATTTTATACACATTTGACGATGAATTCTTCGTGAGTGAATATCGCTTGCAAATCAAGTCGTTCAATGATCTTTACGAGAAATATTGTCAGTGAATTAAAATTATAGAATAAAAGAAGGGAGAGTAATTAATTACTTTTCTTGCATTTTCTTCAATCTAGAATTGTTGTATCCAAACTCATAATTGCAATTTAGGAACATATATGAGCGTATCTATTTATTATTCAGCCATAAGAAACCTACCTATTAATGCAGTGGAGAGCGTACATTTATTGTCAATTGTAGATGTTTTTAATGAGAGTTTCCCTTACAAAGATGAAGGTGAAACACTATCATTTTACAGCGCGCCATCAGATGAATACATACTGGAAGGGGCAATTAAACTCCCTTATCAAGACGAAAATACTATCGTTGACTCAGTTATTTATTGGCTAAATGCTATCACGCATTTAACATCTGTATTATCAACAGCAGAATGGGATGTTCGCATCGATGATTGCCCCGCCTCATGGGTGGATGACCATTGGGAAATGTAGGTATTGCATTAATTATTTTTTCTATAACATTGAACTACTCGTTGGTATATTTTCGACTGTAGTGCCTTGTTACCTTAACCGCGGTAGATAATGACAATCTTTGATCTTAGAGATGATTGTGTCCGCTTTTGGCTGTGAGTTCAACGGGTCGACGCAACGCTATCCTTAAACAAGGGGGGGACGTTGCCATGAAACGAAGAACGCGCATTTACTACACGCCAGAACAGAAAGCGATTATCTGGGACAGGTATAAGCAAGGTGATTCCCTGCATGATATCGCCAGAATGTTCGACAGATATCACTCTTCTGTTATGCCCACTATTCACCAAACTGGTGGTTATCGCCCTCCTGTCAGAAAGCGACACCGGCTGGCTCTTTCACTTGATGAAAGAGAGGAAATATCCAGAGGGCTGGTAGCAAAAAGTAGCATCAGGGACATCGCTGACAAATTATCAAGAGCCCCTTCGACTGTTAGCCGCGAGATCAAAAGGCATGGAGGTGCAAAACATTACCGAGCTGCAAAAGCTGATAAGGGCGCGTGGGACAGTGCCCTGAGGCCAAAACCTTGCAAGCTAATTGGATGCCCCGCATTGTGTAAAATCATTGCAGAGAAGATGTATCAGGACTGGTCGCCGGAACAAATCGCCGGTTGGCTTAAACGCTGTTATCCGGATAATCAGGAAATGCAGGTGTCACACGAAACGATTTATAAAACGCTTTTTATACAAACCCGGGGAGCTTTAAAAAAAGAGCTGCAGCAGTGCCTAAGAAGCGGAAGAGTAGTACGTAAATCCAGAACGACATCACTTAAAGGAAAGGGATTAGGCTCAATTCCGGATGCAATACCCATCAGCGAAAGGCCATCTGATGTTGCAGACAGAGCCATACCAGGTCACTGGGAGGGAGACCTGATACAGGGCTCTAAAAACTCATATATTGTCACGATGGTAGAACGCCATTCCCGCTTTGTTATGCTTGCCAAAATCAGTGATAACAAGACAGCCACAGTCATATCCGCACTAATCAAACAAGCCCGGCAGCTGCCTGTTGAACTGTATAAAACATTAACCTGGGATCGAGGGGCGGAAATGACTAATCACACCCTTTTTACTGTAGCGACAGAAATTGAGGTCTATTTTTGTGATCCTCAATCTCCCTGGCAACGCGGCTCCAATGAAAATACGAACAGATTGCTTAGGCAGTATTTTCCAAAAGGAACTGACTTATCGGTTCACAGCCAGCAAAGACTAAACAGTGTTGCCAGGCAGCTCAACGAGAGGCCAAGAAAAACGCTAGGCTATGAATCACCCGCAGAGCGTTTTAACCAATGTGTTGCATCCATCGGTTGAATTCACAGCACAAAGCGGACTGACGGCAGGCCAGGGTCCGCTATGAGCGAGAAGCATAAGTCGCTGCTGCGTGAGCTGGAATAGAGCTTTGGTGGTGCGGCGGGCGAGAAGAACAGTCCGCATTCAAAAAGCTTTCTCGATGGCGTCAAAAAGTTCTTCTACGATTTGACTCGCTAAGCGGAAACGCTGCGGTAAACATAAAAAGCCCCTGCTGTGCAGGGGCTTTTTATTGCTGTACTATTCAGCAAAACGTATCCGTTAGGCGTACTCAAAAATCTTTCTCATGTTTCCGCTTTCGTTGTCGATAACCTGATTGCTGGCTGAGTGATGATTTCACTCAGCATTTATTTTTTCATTTCAGGCGATAAGGATATTTATGAACAAGCTTTGTGTTGCGGCGTTGTTGGCTCTGAGTTTAACCGGCTGTGCGCAGCAGACTTTCGTAATGAAACAGAATCAAGTTGGCGCGGCGACGAAAACCACTAGCCAGCCGTTCTTTGTTTCAGGTATCGGTCAGCGTAAGAGCATTGATGCGGCGCAGGTGTGCGGCGGCCAGGAAAAAGTTAGTCGGGTTGAAGTGCAGCAGACGTTTGTTAATGGCTTACTGAGCGTGGTGACGTTTGGTATCTACACGCCACGTGAAGCGCGCGTTTATTGCGCCATCTGATAATGCCTCAGGCCGGTTCGCCGGCCTAATCCTGCGCCTGTTATTAAATATTGTAACTATTAAATTCTGCTGTCGTACCGCTGCGCGGCTTGCCTGCTGACGACGTTACTCGAAACGAGTTCAGGCAACGTCGTCCAGCCTGGTAAAAGCAGTGGTAAGCTGTTGAGGCATGTCAGTCCGCTTTGAGCGAGAAGCGGACATACACTAATGACTACTGAATATTTTCATAATTTTAAACATATCTTCCCTGTTGCGCATGCCAGCAAAAAAGCCCGCCAGTAGCGGGATACACGTTTTTACCTGCGTCTGCAAAGCGCAAAAAAAACGGCGCATTAAGCGCCGTCAGAAACAAAAATCTGCTTTGCAGTGATCAAAGGTCACCCTGGTGAGGGCTACATATTTATCGGCTTCGCGCAGTGAATATTCAGTAAAATTCATTATTCCCCGAAGGCAAAAAAAACCGCCATCTAAAGCGGGGTGAATCAGGGGTGAGATTCAGAACGGCTTACTGTGACCGGAACCAGCAGGAACCGTCACCCTTTAAGGCTGGTAAGGAACGTTCCGCCGCACAAGCGAAGCCAGCTGCCGCCCTTTTCGCACCGCACCCTGCCACCCTGGCAGATTTAACATAACAGTGCTATTGCCCCGCCGTATAGCTCCTCAGCGCAACTCTGGCGCGTGCGGGCCGTTTCAGGCATCTTTCCCCGGCCAGAATCCTGAAAAACGCCTCTGATAATTTCGATGCGGCTGCATGGTTATGCACTGTCATCTGCTCGACACAGATTTGAGCATTCCAATGCTAGCAATGTCCGCTCCTGGCACTGAGCGGACTGACACGTATGCTGATGTCCGCTATGAGCGAAAAGCGGACTTTGATCCCGTTTAAAAGCTGCTATGCCAATAAATCCATGACTGTCCAATATGTTGAACCATGCAGTTTAGCTGCTTAATGAAGTAATTAATAACATAACTTGTTGCGAATCAATGGTATCTCTGAGTATAACTTTCTTAAGTTCTTGTAAAACACGTGCAACCAGGAGAAGGATGATGATTTCAAAGGATAATGCCGAGCATTATGTCTGGGGCGAAAATTGCGACGGTTGGTATCTGATAAACCGTCAAGACATGCTGGTCATTCATGAAAAAATGCCTCCGGGTACTTCTGAAAAGCGACACTGTCACGCCGTCTCCAGACAGTTTTTCTTTGTGCTCAATGGCGTTCTTTCAATGGAGTTAGAAGGTGAAATGCATGATATTAAGGCCCTGCAGGGATTAGAAATTCCCCCGAAGTCAAAGCATCAAGCCAGAAACGACACGGAGTCTCCCGTAGAATTTATTGTGATTTCGCATCCAACGACACGAGGTGATCGTTCTGACCTCCCTTAATTCTGCCTGCACATCGGGATCGTGAAAGCCTTTTGTTTTAACCCGTCCAATCAGTAACGTGGTCATTTCACGAAGCCGCTGTGAGTCAATAATCTGTCTGTCAGACACTTTTATTCGTGTCTGATAGATGAGTTGCCAGCATAATTAAATGGTTGCACTTTCCATCATCTCTTTTCCAGAATTCATGCGCAAAAGGGCGCTGACGATATGCCCGGTTAATTAACGCATATGGTGGAAGCTTACTGTCCGTTTCTGGCATCGAGTCGCCTGGAACAGGTGCGGTGTTCGCTATGAGCGAAAAGCGGACCTACAGATTAAAAACGCTGGAAGGTTAGTCAGAGAGGGACGAACCCGATGAACTAACCCGATCCGTGCTTGCCCCTCCAAAATTTTTACGGTAGGAAGAAGGTGAGATCCCAACAGATTTACGAAACGCAGCACGGAAACTTTCCATGGATCCGAACCCGCAGCGTTCCATAATTTGCTCATTATCATAATAATTGCTTTCCAGTAATTCACGCGCAAGGTTCATTCGCATTTGCAGCAACCATGCTTTAGGCGTATTACCTATCGCATCCCTGAAACGCCTCAAAAAAGTTCGTTCTGACATCAATGCTCTCTTCACCATTTGACTGACTGACAGTGCACTGTCCAGATTTTGAAGTACCCACTCAAGTACAGGTGCAATTTCATCGCGAGGCTTCTGTGCAACAGGAGAAGGTATGAATTGGATTTGCCCGCCAGAACGTTGAGGAGCCATTACCAGACGTCGTGCAACAATGTTGGCAACATGCATGCCGTAATCACGACTAATCAAATGAAGGCAAGCATCGATACCCGCCGCGCTACCCGCTGATGTGATGAGTTGGCCACTGTCGACATAGAGAACATTGGGATCAACAGTTATGTTGGGATAGCGCTCTGCCAGTTCATCCGTATACCTCCAGTGTGTTGTTGCGCGCTTCCCGTCCAACAGTCCTGCTGCGGCGAGAACAAAGACACCTGAACATATCGATAGGATGCCTGCTCCGCGATGACAGGCGTCACACAATGCGTCCAGTAACTCCTGAGGTGGTCTTTCGTCGCGATTACGCCAGCCAGGAATAATAAGGACTGACTTCGAAATTTATAAAGCGATCTGTTTATAGCAACTTATTACTTAACTAAAGGTAAATAAGTTCCTGTTTAAAGCATTTAACAAGGGTGATATTTACCAAGTGGTACTATGGCGCAACCTGCTAATTTAACAGGTTGGTTTAAAATTCATATATTTTTGATGTAGCCGACTTAAGTAATAATGAAAAAATGATTACATCTTCGTAAGTCAACTCACTGGCTATTTTTAGTGAGACGCTTACGATATAAGCAGAAATTCAAGGACATCACTGTGGTAAAAACGAGCTATTATTATGCTTGTAATAATTGCTTTTTGGGAATAGTTGTACATCGCAAAGGGTGTAAGTATCTTCTTAAAAAGGAACAAGCTTTCCTGGGTTCATTTTATGATTATTCTCAGGCTATGGCTGTGGCTAAGCAGCGTTACGCTGAAACAGACCAGTGTTCGGTCTGTATGAAATTCCAGCGCGACACTGATGTGCCCGTTACGATGAAGCCTGAAATTAAGTCTGTAAGTACAGGGAGTAAACCTGATACGCGTTCATCCAGAATACCTCTCCCTGAATCAAAGGCAAAAAGTGCCAGTCATGTCAAACGCGTACCCAGAAAACACTCAGCGGCTAACTTTTGACTTAAACAGATTAACCAACTTTATTATGAGCATCAGCGAGTCTGGTTTCATTATGCTTTAAAAGAGGTGCAGGCTGATGCTCATGAACCGCTATCCGGTTAGCCGGTGTTAGTGATATCGCCTTTAATTTTCCCGGACAGTCGGCTGTAGTTTTTAATGGTCGCTCTGGAAAGGCTTGCTGCCGTATCCACAATGACAAAGCTGAAAGAATTGTCAGTTATCAGGGGACTAAGATCTGTACATGCAATAAGAAGAGCTTCCACCTTATAACTTGCCACTACAGACATTAAGTTCTGCCACTCTGCCTGTACATCAGGCTCGTGAAAGCCTTTTGTTTTAACCCGACCAATCAGCGAGGTGGTCATTTCACGAAGCAGAGGTGAATCAATAATCTTTTTGCCAGTAGCTTCAATCCGCGCCTGATAGAAGCCCGCTTCCAGCGTAGGTTCTGTAGCCAGTACAGCTATCCTGGTTACTTCTGCAGGCAGTGACTCAAGTGCACTGTCTGCGATATGCAGAAGTGGAATACCAGAGCTCACCGCCTTCATTTCGGCAAAGTAACAGTGCGCAAGGTTACAGGGAACAGCTATCAAACTCACTTTTGCCCTGACGAGTTCGGCAATCCCCTGCTGCAGGGCAGCGATCATCGCATCATCATCAATTTTCTTGCCCGGCCAGAAAGGTGTAGGCAACGAGATAATATGCATTTTGGGAAAATCCATATCATATTTCGCTCCGTACCCGATCTGGCAGTCTGCCACTAGCATATCAACAAAGGGGGCTGTGGAACGGGGTCCCATACCTGCAAGTACACCTATAGAAACAGTCATCGCCAGTGCCTCTTTTCAAGATCCTTTTTCCGGTTAACATATTATCGCTAAGTTGATTGCAGAATTACAGGTTTTTGATTTTTCTGGTTATTTAAGAGGGTTGAGTATAATTTTCGAGCTGCTTCCCGTCAGTGAAAATGTCATGGGTAAGAACACATCGTTCGAACACAGAGATGAAACTCTAACCCCCCAATCAGTAAGAGGTGTATCCACCGCGTTTTGCTAATAAATTTTATGATGTCCTTCTGAAAAGGCTTCGGGCAGAACAGCAGTTACGCTGATAGATGAATTCATAAGGAATTAAATAAATGGAAATAAGCATTCGGACCCCTTTGATACATTCCCTTTCTTTAAGTCAACACAGCGGATGCAATGTCTGGCTGAAGATGGAGTCTTCCCAGCCCACCGGCTCTTTTAAACTCCGGAGCGCGGGGCATGCCTGTTGCCATTACGCCAGTAAGGGCGCTACAGCATTTGTCAGTTCATCAGGCGGAAATGCCGGAATTGCGGTGGCTCACAGCGGTCGCAAACTGGGGTAAGTCTGCTTCTGGCACCAGGCGGCCAGGAGCGTGCGGTTTGCTCCTGGCTGACAGCGGACGCTGGCTTTGAAAACATATCCGATGCTGAAGCTGTCAGGAACAGACGGCTCCGGCGTGGAAGTTCATTGCTGGAAAGTCAGTCTTTACACTCTTAAAAGAAGTCGCCTGTTAAACTTTAAGCCCAAAAAACCTGTTTCAGGCCCGTCAGTTAATACAGTAAGTCAAGCTGTTCAGGTTCACTGATAAGCCGCGGAGTTCCCTGACTGTTTGTATCAAAGAGGGCCTGATAGCGTACTGAATCAATCCCCATGACCAGATTATCGAGATCGGTATTGGCAACGCGCACTGAGTGATTCTTCGCCCAGGCGGGCAGAGCATGGATATAATAAGTAAAGGTCACATCAGTAACGCCTGCGTTATCTATCGAAACTGCCTTTATGGTTCTGACGCGCAGCGTTCCATAGCAGAAATCATGATGTTTTATGAATGAAGCCTGTCCGTACGGGGTCAGCTCCCAGATTTTCCTTCCTGCTTTCACATGCGAAGTAATCAGGCCGGCATCGACAAGCGCCTCCATTTTTGCATTAATCCACTGGTCAGTGCCTGTTCTTATTGAAACCGGCCACTGCTTCTCACCCAGGCAAAGAGACTGCTGATTAAGTGACTGCTGTATGAGCTCACGATACTGACTTTTGTCCCCCGCATAGCAGCAGAACGGCAGAAAAAAAAGCAAAATCCCTGTGATACGTTTCAACGAAATTTCTCCATGTCCAGAGTTTGAAAAGCTTCATTCACTTCATCAAAAGTGTGTTCAGTGAGATAAATTCCTGCCGGATCCCAGTAAAAAACAGACGTCCCGGGATCGTCGTTATTTTCCTCCAGCCGGAATCGTGAAAACCTGACTCGCGATTTATCGGTAAGGTCTTCGCCACCGGCGCTGCCGGCATATTTGACAGCCCTGATAAGGTAAACCCGCCCTTTATAGCGGTGAAGTTCTGTGCCGCTTACCTTCAGGGCAGATGCTGACAGTCTTAAATCTGCCCACGTAAAGCCATCGTCGTCCGGAACCGGTACGATAAACCAGTTTTTTCCCTGTCTGATAAAGACGTTGAGGGTCTCACTGGGATGAGAAGTGTTATTGTCATAAGTGGCGGAAAAGATGGTGTCAGCTATACCGTCATCATTCAAATCAATGCTGTTCAGCCCCTTATTCAGGTGAACGCGGGTGTCTGCCTGTGATGAAGCCGGAAGGCTTATCAGAATGGTCGTCAACATAATAAAAAGAATCTTCAGGTTCAAAATTTTCGCACCAGTCTGAAGCCGGTATCCGGCAGGGCGTAGCCGGCGCTGTGCGTGTCGCAGCCAGCGAGGCTGCGCGTATGCAACAGGAAGCTGCCGCCGCAAAAATAATACAGTTTCACGCCGGAAAGGGTGTCGAAAGCATCTACCCATTCCGAAACGTTACCGCTCATGTCATACAGACCGAGCGCATTAGGCTGCAGGCTTTTCACACGGGCAGTGCCGACATTCGGATCGTTGAAGTCAGGAAACCAGGCGACATCCTTTGCGTTGTCGCTGCCAGCGAATCTGAAACCATAAGCGTCATTCCCCAGCCCGGCCTTTCCTCCACGGGCGGCAACCTGCCATTCCTCAGCCGTGGGTAAGCGGTAACCATTAGCCCGGGCATCCTGTGTAAATTCGTAACGGGAACTGTCACGCGCCGGGATGCCCTTCTTATTGAGATAGACCGGTCTCAGCCCCGCTTTTTCACTCAGGGCATTTGCAAAAATCACCGCATCTGACCACTCAATACTGGTAACCGGATGTGCGCCATTGTCTGTATCAGCCGGCCGGCAGTCCTCATAAGCGGCTCCGTTACACCCGACACCGAATGCATAACCATGCTCAAGAGCCCATTCGTGAACGTCTGTATAAAGCCGGTAGGTGACTTCAGTACGCATGATCCTGAAGGCATTCAGCGTGATGTTGGCGTGTGATGCATAGTCATGCTGGCCAAAAACGTTACCGGCATAATACCTGCCACCGGCAACCACGACTTCTTCAGGTGACTGTGTTGCAGCGGAAAAGGCAGACAGCAGGCAGAGGAGTTTATTTTTCACAGAGCCATCCTGGCTGCTTGATATGGCCATTCACATGGCTGGTTTCTAACGTCGCCAGACTATAGCAACGGTATGGGTTTAAAGTTAAGAATATTAAGCAGGTAAGTTCTGAAATTTCATACGACAATGCCGGATTTTCAGCCTCCTTGTACTGACTGACCGGTACAGGCAGTACGCTGCAATTTAACAGCGTCTTCACTCACAGCTTAAAGTTGCCATGAAATGTGTGCCGCAGGAGTTCTGCCAGTATCAGTTTTTGGCACAAAGCAGGCATACTCACGGGGAAAAGTCGCTATGAGCGAAAAGCGGCATCATACCTCAAGACAACCTGAATACGGCCTCAACGTGTTTGCTGTGACCTGATCCACACGCTGTCGGTTTTTTTGTTATTTTTTCCAGAGCTGTTTTTCAAGCTATTGATCAACCGGAAATTAATAGGTAGCATCCGCTTTTTCGGATAAAGAAAATGTCAGTCACCGATTCACTTCTCGCTTTCTCTTTAGCTGCACTGTTGCTTACCCTCACTCCCGGTCTTGATACAGCACTGATCCTTCGAACTGCCTGCGCTGAAGGTGGGAGGAAGGCTTTTCAGGCCGCCATTGGAATCGATACCGGCTGTTTCATCTGGGGGGCACTTGTCGCACTCGGGCTTGGGGCCCTGCTGACGGTTTCAGAGCTTGCTTACACGATTCTGAAAATCTGCGGAGCAGGCTACCTGTGCTGGCTGGGCTTACAGTTGCTCAGGCGTCCCCGCTCGTCATTCAGTGAAAATGATGGCAATACATCTTCTCAGGGAAACTGGTTTGTAAAAGGGATGCTTGGAAATGTACTCAATCCAAAGATGGGCATTTTTTATGTGTCGTTTTTACCTCAGTTCATACCAGCCGGGCACTCACCCTTAATCTGGACATTTATCCTCGTCAGCATTCATGTCCTTATCGGCACACTGTGGTCAGTTACTCTTATCATGTCCACACACTTTGCATCCGGCATACTAAAAAAAAGCCGCGTCATCAGAGCAATGGATCGTGCAACCGGAGGGCTCTTTTTATGCTTTGCAGCCAGGCTGGCTTTTAGCACCCGATAATAGCTATGTTTAGTCTAATTATGAAAATCAAGGGATTGTCATAAATTCTGAGTTGCATCGATAATAACCTGCTCGCCTGGCTAAGCGAGATTTAACAAATTTAAGGGACCTGTGGGCGTCCGCTTCTGGCACAAAGCGGACATGCGGCAGGGCAAGGTCTGCTAAGAGCGATCAGCGGACGCTGAAAATCTTATGAGGCTGGCGTTTAACAATGAATGTTCCTGGAAGTGCTAAAGCTCAGGAATAAGAAGTACATCAAAAATGTTTAGGATATGAAGACAGGACATTTTCAGTAGGCCAACATTCATTGGCCCCTCAAATTATTTAGGACACAAGGCTTACAGCTGAGTGATACGCGTATCTGCGATGGTTTCCGCGAAATGTTTCCCAAATAAGTCTGCGGGCGTCTGGAAACCAGGCTTTGCATCTCCCGCCAGCACTCTTCGCGCTGCCTCCGCTGCGGCTATCGCAGTAAAACTGTATCCATTAACCGTGTCTAGCAGCATTTGTACTGTCTTTCCTTCAGCGTCTACTATTTCGGCAACAGCCTGGTAACGACTGCTTTCACGCTCTTTTGCTGAAGGGCCATCGGGTAATGTAGATAAATCCCCTTGTGGAAACCCAATCCCACTAACGTGTACAAATGTAGAGATGTCAGGGATGCCCGTTGTTTTCCAGACAGTGACCAGGTCCGGCAGGGTTACTGGAAAACATTCTCGTGCACCACTGCCAAAATCAAAAGATCTCAGTTCGCCGGGGTCCTTCGGCACCAGCTGTCCATTGAGTCTTATGAGACATTCAGGCGATAAATTCTCCATCGCGCTCACAGCTGAGCCCCGTGACATTGATCCGGCCACGTTCAGTGCCAGAGAAATGCTTACAGGATACTTTACCCGTTCTGCGGCATGTACTGCGAGGCACCCCAGCATTGCTACCGATCCTCCACACCCCGGTAGCAGCATAACGCCTGCAGCGCTCGCATCCTCTTCATAGGCTTCAGCCAGCCTGTAACTGTCCTGTTCTGCGGCAATATCGAGATAGTGAATCTTATTGCGTACCGCTGCGTTTATCAGGGCATCGGCAGTGTACGCAAAAGGCCCTGCGCAGTTGAGCAATACCGTAACATTTGCCAGCGCCTCATCTATTTCAGACGGATTTTCAAGAGAGAAAACTTTGTATGGTAAGTTCAGCTCACTGGCCATAGCGACAAGTTTATCTTCACTACGGCCTGCAATAGTCACCGGTATGCCCGAATCTAATGCGTGTTGAACAATCATGCTTCCTGTATACCCGGTAGCGCCATAGATCATCATAGTTTTCATATTCATCCTGTGTAACAGTGCACCCGTTATGCTGGTTTAGCATCTGAGTTCATATAGTAAGCGTGTACGGCTTATGGATTGTGTTGCCAGCTTTTATAGACAAACTCAATGCTATATCCGTCTGGGTCTCTGACCTGGGCTGCGTAATAACGGGGGTCATAATGCTTCTGTGCTCCCGGTGGGTGAATTTCGGTTGCACCAGCAGCAAGAGCTTCAGCATGCGCCGCGTTAACCATGGACTCCGATTCTGCGATGAAACCTACGTGGACAGCATCAGCGCAAACAGTCCCCTGCCTGAGCCAGAAAAATATCCGGCCATTTGCACCAAATCCTTTGAGGTCAGGGTGTCCGTGAGGCCCCTGTGCACCGTCATAGTCATGGCGGTTTACGATGCCAAGAACAGGCAGTACGCGCTCATAAAATGCGATTGAACGTACGGGGTCACTGACTGAGATAAAAATATGATCAAGCAAAATAAATTCCTTTATCAGACGTTATAGCCACCCGCAACCTCGATTGACTGCGCATTGATCCAGCCCCCATCGTCCGTCAGCAAAGAGGCAATCACCCGAGCGACTTCATGAGGCTCACCAACGCGTCCCAGCGCAGTTTGTGAAGCGAGCAGAGATTCAAATTCGTCATTAAGCCCACCGCCAAGTTCAGTGCGGATGGGGCCAGGTGATACTGCGTTCACTCTAATCCCGCGTTCGCCAAATTCCTTCGCCATATAGCGACTCAGGACTTCAAGCCCCCCCTTAAATGCTGCGTAAGGGGCAACACCAGCGGTGGCGACACGCGTGGTAGCGCTTGTGATATTGACAATGCAGGAGTCTCTGCGCAGAAGAGGCAGCAGCTTCTGTGTCAGAAAGAATGGCCCCTTGAGATGCACATTCATCAAGCCATTAAATTGCTCCTCAGTTACGGCTTCAATGGGGTTAAAGAGTCCGTAGCCGGCGTTATTTACGAGGCCATCAAGACCTGTTGTATTCCATTGTGCTTTCATCACCCGCTCAAGTGCAGCTCGGAACTCATCAAAACTACCGACGTCGCCAACATTCAGCTTCATAGCAATGGCTTTACCACCGGAGGCTTGGATGCTCTTGACAACGGATTGCGCTGATTCAGCCTGGTTGTTCCACGTCAGAATGACGCCAAATCCACGCCTTGCACACTCGATCGCTGTGCTGGCACCAATTCCCCTGCTGCCCCCGGTAATCAGAACGTGTTTCATGATGGCTCCTGTAAGTGAAAGAATACGCTACACAGGTTACGCACCGGGATTATCGCTGGCTTATGCGATCCTCTTTGATTGTTGCCCGATTCTGCTTTTATGTTGTTGTGGGTAACGGAGACGTGTTATCAATCGCTGATGGAAAATAAATTACGCGAACTACGAGAACTGGCATCCGGAGCCGGAAATCAGCGGACAGAGACGGGAATTCCCCGGGTAGCAATGGTGCAGGGAGAAATTCCTGAGCACAGACTTTCTGCTGTTTATGAGCCTATGATTAATCTGATCCTGACAGGTTCAAAAAGCATGACTGTTGGCGGAAGGACATTAAACTACAATCCAGCTACTTATTTTGTCATGTCAGTAGACTTACCCGCAGTAGGAAATGTGTTCCCTGATAACGTTACAAATGCACCTTATCTGGCTGTCAGCCTGACGCCCAAGCCTGAAATTATTGCCGATCTGCTGGACAAGATTCCCGGCACTGGTGACGCTTATCTCTATCATTCAGGATTTTCAGTAGCGCCAGTCACACGAGAATTACTGGATGCATGGATTAGAATGCTGTCCCTTATCAGAAAGCCTGATGAAATTGCCGCTCTGGCTCCGGCGTATGAACGGGAAATTCTTTTTCGTGTACTACAGGGCCCCCTTGGATGGATGCTAAGGGAGATCGCAACGCCTGAAACCCACCTTGCAAGGATTTACAAGGTGATCAACTGGATTAAGACAAACTACACACAAGCCATACGTGTAGGGGATCTGGCTGAAATGGCAGCGCTTAGCGTGTCCGCTTTTCACCGCCACTTCCGCGCCATAACTGCCTTAAGCCCCGTGCAATACCAGAAACAAATTCGCCTGATGCATGCCCGGCTTAAGCTCGCCACATCGGGCGAAAATATTATGAATGTCGCGCTATCGGTGGGCTATCAAAGCCACACTCAGTTTAGTCGGGAATACGCAAGACAATTTGGATTACCGCCCTCAGCTGATTTGAAAAAAATCTCCCTCAACCATGCCCGCAATTAGCGCAATGTGAAGATTGCCTGCCAGAATTTTATTCGGTTGTCCTGGCATCAAACGCAGCCTGAGCAAGTGTCACGTCAGAACTGTATTCAATGGTCCAGTTAAATAGCGCCTGAAACGGCGCTTCCAGAGTGCGTCCCAAAGGGGTAATGCTGTATTCAACTGCAATCTGAGACGATGGAATGACGCGACGGGCAATTATGCCGTTTCGTTCAAGACGGCGTAAGCATTGAGTCAGTGACTTCTGGGTAATGCCATCCATGCACCGCTTTATCTCGTTAAACCGCAATGGCTTGCTGCACAGAGCGAAAAGGATTGAGACAGACCACTTGTCAGTTATTTGATCCAGTAATAACCGGCCTGAAGCCTTGTCCTCGCATGAATGACCGGGGTAATACTCCGGACTGTGCGCTTGCCTGTTGTTTGCTGACATACAGTTTACCTCCGTATACCTGGGTGAAAAAAGGTGCCTAATTGACACTAGGTATCCACAGTATACCATCTGAATCACCAATCATAAGGAGCAAATTATGTCAGTATCACTCAGTGAAAATGTTGCAAACAAGCTTGCTATCGTCGATTCGCTTTACCGATATGCGGCAGGAATTGATCTCAAAGACCCGGAGTTAATTAAAGGGGCCTTCACTGAAGATGCGGTGTCTGACTTCCGCCCTGCGGGAGCTAAAGCGGGTTTTGAATATCCTGTCCTGGAGGGTAAAGAAACGATAGCTGATGCATTGCTGAATTCGCTTAAGCCGATTGTCACCACTCATTCAGTGACGAACCCACGTGTAACTATCGATGGAGATAAAGCATATTTGGAGGCGATTGTGGAAGCACAGCACTTGCCTGAATCCGATCCCTCACGCCACTATCTGATGAAAAATCGTTATGACGTTGAACTTTTAAAGCAACAAGACGGCTGGTTCATATGCCGGGTCACAGTTGATAATGTCTGGAGGACGGGTGACCCGACAGTGCTGGCAGGAGTGTAAGGTTTACCGGAACATTGGATAACCAGAATTTCTGAGATATGCAAATGTACTGAAATCTTTATTGTGTGTGCCTTATCTTAAAACAACGGTGGATGAAGGAGCATTAAATCATCCATCGTTAAAAGAAAAGAAGGATGTTTCATATTCCAGGTTAATGACACCATCAGGGCCACTTCAATAGATTTTGATATCTATATAATCATTCTGATGTCCGCTTCTGGCACAAAGCGGACATTGAGTGAATGTCATCATTCGATTGTCACTGACTTAAAGGTCAACCTAAATATCAGGGGTGTTTCAACAAGATGATATAGCCGGAATTTTATATGCATTACAGCGCTACTTTCTTATTGTCATCAGTTTAATAGCAGTTATGCGGCATAACCTAAAAGTCACTTTCAGCAAAACCAGTAATGGTCTAAAAGGCATAACATTAATGTCAGCGACAGTCGGGCATACTTAAATATGTCAGAAGGTTTTTTATCCGGATGGAGTTCCACTCGCTTTTATAACAATTTTAAGTTGCTCTTTAAATATCACCTGCCAACAGCCGTTATCTAAATAATAGAAACAGAATGAGAGGGTTATTTTAAAAGGGTATATAAAGTGACTTAACTTCAGACTCCGCACGTGCCCAATAATGACTCAGGATTCAAGAGCGTTTATTTTTATTATTTTACAGGTGCTAAGTCAGGTTCATGTAAAGCCCTCATTTATTTCTGCAAACGACTATTTTCATTAATTACAGAAGCGCTGGCATCATACGCTTCCTGCGCTTTTTCAATAAGTTCAAGATGATTAATCGCCCAATCATACATGGCGCTAAAAGGTTTTTGCAAAGAGCGGCCAAGTTCGGTGATGGTGTATTCTACTGCAACCGGAGAAGTGGCCAAAACCGTACGGTTAATCAACCCGTTACGTTCCATTTTACGCAACGCCTGGGTGAGTGCTTTGTGTGTTATCCCTTCCATGCTGCGCTTCATTTCATTAAAACGCATTGTATTTTGATTGAGTAAAGTCAGTATCATTACACTCCATTTGTTTGCTACCTGATCGAAAAAGACACGCGCGGCACAGTCCGCAAAAAAAACGGGATCAACAATGTTTGTCATATAGGTATCCTTCAGTATATCTACTCGCTTAAAAGTGCGTAATTGACCTTAATTGAATGTTATATACCATGCTACTGACGTTGGTATAAATATCTCACTCCCAACCGCATCTTCTGCTAAATAAAACGGCAGGACACATATTTAGCGAGTACTAAGGATCCATTATGAAAGAAGAAAAGTTCTCCCTGTCCCGACGTAACCTGCTGGCCTTCGCCAGCGCCACCGTTATTTCGGCGACAGTGAAAGCAAGTCCGGCACATTTTGCGCCAAAGGTTTCGTCGACGGCCAAACTTTTTTATACGGAAAAAGGGGAAGGCAAAAACATAATGGTTTTACATGGCTGGACGTGTGATTCGCATGACTGGAGCTGGCAATTACCCGAGCTTGAAAGCAAATACCGTACGGTGGCTGTTGATTTACGCGGGCATGGACGATCGCAGGTTATGCCATCAGGACATTATGCCCCTGCTGACTATGTTGCCGATATTGAAGCACTGATTTTGACACACTATCCTGGCCAAAAATTTATTCTTATTGGCCATTCCATGGGTGGCCAGATTGCAGCTCGTCTTGCAGCGAAAAGACCTGACTTAGTGAGTGCTGTTGTCTCTATAGATGGTTCGATGGGATTCCCGGATAAACAGGCGGCGCTTTTTCAGAAAGCGGTTGATGACCTGCAAAACGGCGATCCCTATTTGACCGGTCCGGCGTTATTTGAACTTTTTTACGATAAAAATACCCCGCCAGCGTTTAAGCGCTGGCATGCAAGACGTCTTCAGGGTGTGCCGTTGCATGTGATAAGGGAATCATTCGGTCCACTGTTTCTGGGTGCGGGACAAGTGGGTATTGGCAAAGCGAGTGAGAATTTTTGTCGTAGCTTAAAGATTCCTGTTTATCACCTTTGTCGCGATGCCACTCAGGCTGGGAATATGCGGACATGGTTTGCAAACCCAAAATCAAAAACAGACTACTGGACGCAGACGGGTCACTGGATTATGCAGGATCGCAGTGAGGACGTGAACAAAGCCGTGACGGCCTGGATTGATGAGCTTTGATTTCCAGGTGTGAAAGCAAAATACGCGGTTTGAGAGCTGACATTTATAGTCGTATGAAGTGATTGCGACTCGCCAGAAGCCGCCAGGTCTTTTTTACCGCTAAAGCGACAACAGATGGGTGGTGAGTCAGATTAGTAGCGAAACGTGGATTCTCCCTTAATAACCAAAACCGGTAATACGCCCCTCGGCTTTTCTCGATAAAATGTCAGCGATTAGCGAATGATTCATTTAATGGCCAAGGACGGCAATCTCCGCTTCTGGCACAAAGCGGACGGTCAAAGTCGGTAGCGTCTGAAGCCGTTTCTGTATTCAGGATTATTGCTGCCCTGCTTTTACCCTGAGTATGGTTTGCCGGGTAGTATTAACTTCACGCGCAATGGCACTAGTGCTTATCCCGGTATTATCAACCTGAGCGGGGATTACGTCTGGCGAACAAACCTCAAACTGGGAAAGGGTAAATACCGCGCATTACGCTCAGTGGATAGTAGTCTGTACATAAAACAGGCTTGCGTAGGATATTTTCCGTTTTCCAAGCGGCCCCCCTCCATGACGCTTCCATTTTTCAGGCGTAAACAACCATTTCGATAGGTAAACGCATTCATCGAAGTAAACCGTCCAAAGTACGCTTTTCCTGCTGTACCCATCTAAAGCAAAGTCAGTTGTCCCAACGATATTCCCTCATTAAATTGCCTATTCAATGATGCCTAAAAGGCAACAGGCAGGACGAATTATGTTTCTTCCATTGAACAGGGAAAAGACTATGTTATTCAAAAATGGAGGAAAACATGAACAAACCTTCTTCACCCTGGTGGTGGGACTTATCCACCCGTGAATTTAGTGAACTGGATATGGCTAATATCGTGGCGGTATTGCCTGTCGGCGCAGTAGAACAGCATGGGCCCCATTTACCGGTCAGGGTGGATGCGGCCATCAATGCAGGCATTGTTAATCGTGCAGTTGAGCTGTTGCCATCAGACTTGCCCGTCTTGTTTATGCCAGCCGTACCGGTTGGCAAATCAGATGAGCATATCGCCTATCCAGGAACGCTTTCTCTGCCTTATGAAGTACTGGGTAAAGTATGGTTTGAGATGGCGAAATGTGCCTGGCGAGCGGGTATTCGTAAGATTATTTTCTGGAATTCACACGGTGGCCAACCGCAGTTGATGGAGATAGTTTGCCGTCAGTTGCGCATAGAGTTAGGCATGTTGGCCGTCAGTGCGAGCTGGTTTCATACCATTGATGCCTCTGATCTCTACAGCGCCCACGAAATGCAGCATGGCATCCATGGTGGTGAGTCTGAAACAAGCATGATGCTGCATCTGCATCCTGAGTTAGTGCAAATGGATCATGCTGATAACTTCGTTTCTGCCTCCGTTGCCCTTGAAGCCAAAGGCGGCATTTTAACACCCGAAGGCGGTGTGGGTTTTGGCTGGATGGCGCAGGATCTGCATCTTTCTGGTGCTACAGGTAACGCTTCTGCAGCAGATGCGGAACGCGGTAAAGTTGCCACCGATCGCGCAGCTCAGGCTTTATTGACGTTGATTAAAGAAGTGCATGAATGTGAAATGAAGATGCTGCGTTCTACTACGGTATTTTCAAGCCGTCAGGAATAGTTCAGAGCAGGCCCATATGGGCCTGCTTCAGCATAATTCCGACATCATACTTTTAATCGTTTCGGCAAAAACGCTACCAATGGCACTGGTCCCGCGATCGTGACCTATCAGCATCAGTGTTTGCGTTTGCTGCGAAAGTTCTCTAACAGGAATGTAGATTAACCTGCCGCTACGCTGGTCAAACTCAATATCTATGGGCGTCAGGAAAGTCAGGGTTTGATCCATGATGGCCGACTGACGCATCACTTCAATCGAATTCGTTTCAATCACTGGTTGGAGATTCACCGAAGCACGGGCAAAAACCTCATCGAGATAAGGCCGGATAACCATTGATTTATCGGCTATAACAATCGGATAGGGTAAGCAATCACTCAAACGCAAGCTGGGTTTATCTGCCAATGGATGGCCTACACCCACTACCGCACCAAGCCGCACAGCGACACTGGCAATGTTGCGATGTACTGGTTGCAGATCAAAATCAAATCCAATACCCAAATCTGCCTCGCCGCTCGCCACAGCGTTTGTGATATTTTCACCCGTCGTTAATTGCTGCAGATTAAGTTTGACGCGTGGATTTGCTCGCCGAAATTCAGAGGCTGTACGCGGGATCAAATTCGCCGCCAGCCCGCTCATCATCGCAATGGTCACTTCCCCTCGACGCAACCCTTTCAGCTCCTCAATTTTCATTTGCGCCCATTCAATCTCTTTAAAACTCAGACGCACATGATAAATCAGCGCTTCGCCAGCTGCAGTCAGGACCATTTTTCGCGGCAGACGCTGGAACAGCGGTGTGCCCAGTTCTTCCTCTAACGCGAGGAGTTGCCGGTTAATAGCGGAAGCTGAGATATGCAGACGTTCTGCTGCTTTGCGGATGGAACCACTGCGTGCAACCTGATCAAGATAAACAAAAAGGCGATGCTGAAGCATAGTTTTCCTGCGTTGCCTTTTAGGCATCAGTAAGGACGAAAAATGATGCTTTTAAGATAATAAACTCCGGGTCATTAATACATCATTAACTACATTCGGAGAGAAATGATGGCAGACGTATCCCGCAGACATTTTGCAAAATTAGTGGCTGGTGCGCTATTGCTGCCAGCAATGGCTCCCCTTCTGTCGCGCAAAGCTTTAGCAGCGAACAACAACGTAAAAATTGCGCTTCTGTTGCCCGGCTCAGTAGCCGATGGCGGCTGGAGTTCACTGGCTTATGCCGGCCTTCAAAATCTCAAAAACAGTGGTTTCAGCGTGGCTTACAGCGAAAGTGTGCCACAAGCGCAAATGGAACAAGTGATCCGCGGCTATGCCGACGATGGCTATAGCTTGATTATCGGGCACAGCTTTGAATACGGTTCGGCGTTTGCAGAAATCGCCCCCGAATATCCCGATACCTACTTCTTTGCATCCACCTTTAAACCCGCCGAAAAGACGCCGACCAACGTTGAGTATGTCAACCTCGCCTATATCCAGGGCGCTTACGCCGCGGGTGCACTGGCCGCCCTGATTTCAGAGAACGGCAAAGCTGTTGGCTTTGTCGGCGGTGGCGATAATCCAACTCAACAAGCCATGATGCGCGCCTTTATTCAGGCTGCTGAGAAAACCCGCCCCGGCATTCGTGGCATGGGCGTAGTCACGGGCGATTACGACAATGCTGCCAAGGGACGTGAAGCGGCTACTACCATGATCGGTAACGGCGCAGATGTTATCTGGCATGCCGCTGACGTGACCGGCCTTGGTGCGATGCAGGGTGCAGCCGCAGGGAAAGTTAAAGCTATGGGATGCTACGTTGATCAGAAAGATGTCGCCCCGGACTTCGTGGCATGCAGTTTCCGCCAAAACCTCGACTGGATGGTTGAGCAGGTCGGTGAGTCCGTTGCGAGCAAGCATTTTGATGGCGGTGAAGAGTGGAGCCCAAGCGTGGGTAAAGCCTGGTCGGTCGTCAATGGCAGTAAGCAGTACAACGAAAAACTGGTGAGTGCCAGTGCTTGGGCTACGTTCGAGCAGATCTGGCAACAACTGGACAGCGGCGCGCTTAAGCCAACGGTTTAACAGGCGGATAGTGTCATGACAGCAACGGCTACTATACGGATCGCGCTTAACCACATTACTAAACGCTTTGCCCGTGTCACCGCCAATGACGATGTTTCACTCAGCATCAAGCAAGGTGAAATCCATGCGCTGTTGGGAGAGAACGGCGCCGGAAAAAGCACTTTAATGCAGATCCTGTACGGACTTTATCAGCCAGATGAAGGTGAGATAGTGGTGGATGGCAAAGCAGTAAGTTTTCGCGATCCCAGCGACGCCATAGCCTGTGGTATCGGTATGGTGCATCAGGAATTTATGCTGGTGCAACCCATGTCGGTTGTTGAGAACGTCGTGCTGGGCCTGAAGGAAAACACCAGCGGCGTACTTAATTTGAAAGCGGCGGCAGAACGTTTGCAGGCGTTGTCGGACAAGCATGGGCTGGCAATAGATCCTTGGGCAAAAGTGCAACACCTTCCTATCGGCGTACAGCAGCGTGTTGAAATTCTTAAACTGCTCTACCGCGACGCGCAAGTGTTGATCCTGGATGAACCCACCGCAGTACTGACACCACAAGAAAAAGCGGGCCTGTTTTCAACGCTGCACTCGCTGTGCGCAGAGGGCCGCTCAGTGGTTATTGTTACCCATAAACTCTATGAAATCATGGCAATCGCCGATCACGTCTCTGTAATGCGGGGCGGAAAGATGGTCGATTCCGTAGCCATAGAAGAGACATCGGAACGCGATCTGGCTCGCCGAATGGTGGGCCGCGATGTAGTGCTTCGAGTAGACAAGCAACCGTGCAAGCCGGGCAACACTGTGCTGCATGTTGACAATATCGCCGTGCGTGATGCGAGCGGCCAACCAAAAATCTGGCGCGTTTCACTGACTGTAGCAGCGGGTGAAATTCTCGGTGTTGCTGGCGTAGACGGAAATGGACAGTCAGAACTGGCCGAAGCGCTGCTTAATCTGCGAGAAATCGAAGCCGGCCATATTCGTTTAAACGGCGAAGATATCAGTGATGCATCGCCCGCTGAACGCCGCAATAAAGGAATGGGTTTTATACCGGCCGATCGTCGGGGTGTCGGCTCAGTGACTGAGCTCTCTATCACTGATAATGCCATGCTTGGCACTCATCGCAGCTTCACGCGTGCGGGAGGTTGGCTGCTGGATCGACAACGGATGAGTCAACATGCGCGCGACATCATTGCGCGTTTTGCGGTACGCACACCAGACGTCGATTTTGAGGCCGGTAAATTATCCGGCGGCAATTTGCAGAAGCTGATCCTGGGTCGAGAAGTGGCGAGTGAGCCCTGTTTGCTGGTGGTTGAACAGCCGACTCGCGGGCTGGATGTCGGGGCGATTGAAAGCGTATGGCAAGGGCTGATTGCAGCACGTGATCGGGGCTGCGCCATTTTAATGATTTCAGCGGAGCTGGAAGAGATCATGAATCTTTCCGACCGCATTGCCGTGATGTACAACGGCCAGATCGCGGGTGTACTCAATGCCGCAGACGCCACACCAGAACAAATCGGCGCGCTGATGGCGGGCGCGCATCTGGCTAATAAAGAGGGCAATGATGAAGAAGCTGCTTGAGCGTCGTCTCGCCCCGGCTGAATCAACCTCCGCAGTCATGCTGACCAGCTTTTGCGGCATTTTTGCCGCTTTTGTCATTGCCGGGCTGCTGTTTATCCCCTTCGGCGGCAACCCGCTGGCGGCCTATAGCTTTCTGTTTGATGAGGCATTTGGCTCACTACGCAGCATTGGCCTCAGCACGGTGCAAGCCACACCGCTCATACTGATCGCCTTGGCCACCATTGTGGTTTGGCGTGCAGGTTTGGGTTATATCGGATTTGAAGGCTGCTTTCTTATGGGCGCCACTGCTGCAAGTTGGATTGCATTAGCGGGCACGCCACAGGGCTTTCCCTGGTTTATCCCCCCATTGCTCTACTGGCCACTGGTGTTGCTCGCCGCCTTTCTGGCCGGCGCAATCTGGGCCGGTTGGGTGGGCGCCTTGCGCGTACGCTTTGGCGGAAATGATGTACTGATCTCGCTGATGGCCAATTATGTGGCGGTATTTATTGTGCAGTATCTGGTCTCTGGGCCAATGCGCGCGCCAGGGGATTTGCCACAGACCCCACGCCTGCCGGTGGAGAGCTGGCTGCCCTTCGTGATGAGCGGTATGCGCGCCCACTGGGGCATTGCTATTGCGCTGGTCGCCACGCTGTTTGTGTTTTGGCTCTTGCGCGCGACGCCTGCCGGTTATGAGATAAAAGTGGCTGGCCTTAATCTTCGCGCAGCCCGATATGGCGGCATTGATGTAAATCGTCGTCAAATGGGTGCCATTTTCCTTGGCGGTGGCCTGGCGGCATTGGCCGGTCTTTGCGCCGTACTCGGCGTTCAACACCGATTAATGGAAGGCATCTCTGGCGGGGTCGGATTTATTGGCGTCGTTGTGGCTCTGTTGGCACGACTAAATCCCTTATTGGTGATTCCCACAGCCATTCTTTATGGCGGTCTCGAAGTTGGCGGTAGCGCAATGCAGCGGCAAACCGGTTTACCCACCTCGGTGGTACTGATCCTGCAAAGTCTGGTGGTGTTACTGATTTTGGCAGGCGATATGTTGCGCTATTACCGATTGCGCATACCCGGCCTGAATAAGCGACGTTGTCAGCTCGCGGAGGATAAATCATGAGCGCATTGGCAAACCTCGATACGGCATTTTTTATCAGCTGGCTGGCTGCGGCAATTCGCCTTGCCGGGCCAGTGCTGCTGGCCGCACTGGGAGAAATCTATGCCGAACGGTCTGGCGTATTAAACATTGGTATTGAAGGCACCATTTTAATGGGCGCATTGACCAGCTATATGACGGCTGTCGCCAGCGGCTCGACCGCACTCGGTTTTATCGCAGGCGGCGTAGGCGGACTCATCGTCGGTTGCGTGCTTGCCGCCCTCTATTTACGCGCCCATGCCAGCCAGATTGTGGTTGGCATAGTCTTCAATATTTTCGCTGCGGGTCTCGCGACTTGGATCTACGCGCTGATTATGGGTACGGCCTCATCGCCGACGATTCCGATGCTCGAACCCTGGCATATACCGCTACTTTCGTCATTGCCGTTTATCGGCCCGATCTTATTTCAGCAGCCGCTGCCGTTTTATCTGACATTGATACTGGCGGTAGTGGCGCACTATGGCCTGTTCCATACCCGCTTTGGCCTCTCTTTACGGGCCGTGGGAGAAAATCCTCGTGCTGCGCACGCTGCGGGTCTTAATGTGTTGAAAATCCGCACCTGGGGTGTGCTGTTTTCCTGCGTGGGTGCCGGACTGGCGGGCGGCTATCTGGTTACCGCGCAAATTGGTTTGTTTCGCGACAACATCGTTAGCGGGCAAGGTTTTATCGCGCTGGCCATTGTGATATTTGGCCGCTGGAATCCACTCAAGGCGATGGTCGCTGCATTTATCTTCGGGGCAGCAGATGCACTGCAGTTGTCACTACAACTGTTTGAAAACACGCTGCCACCCCAACTTCTGCTCGCCCTGCCCTATTTGCTGACCATTTTGGCCATGTCTGGCGTGGTAGGCCGCACGCTACAACCCAGCGCGTTAACCCAGCCATATCGTAAGGAATAAAACATGAAAAAATTTCGTTTTAACAATATCGCAGATGTTCAGGCATTCCGTATCAGTGCTGACAGCAGTAATTATTTTGCCATCCTGTTCGATAAGCCCCTGGACGATATTGAGAATATTTTTGTCGTCGAAATTTTTAATGTTGGCGGCGCGACCCCCCCAAACGAACATGCAACTGCCCACGAATTTTTTTATGTGCTGCACGGTGAAGGGATTGCCCGCTGTAACGATAAGGAGGTAACGATCAAAAAAGGCGACTCGCTGTTACTTCACCCAGGCAACGATCACGCCATTCGCAACACGGGTACAGGAAAACTGTATACGCTAACGGTGATGACACCCAACGAAGGATTTTCAGAGCTCATCCGAAGCGGTGAGTCAGTCACGCTGGATGCAGAAGATTTATCCGTGTTGTCGGGAGAGTAATATGCCAGCGTATGTATTAGGCAGCACCCAACAAAACCAGTGGCGGGTCTCGCCGGAGGTGGTCGATACGCTTCGGCCCACAAGACAATCGCGATCCGCTACGCTTGAGACGCGTAATCGTTCTGTGATTATCGATCTAAACCGCAGCGCACTGGTGGTGGTGGATATGCAGAATGATTTTTGTCATCCCGATGGCTGGCTGGGCAACCTGGGCGTTGATATCAATCCCGCCCGCGCGCCGATTTCGCCGCTGCAACAGTTACTTCCGACGTTAAGAGAGGCTGATGTCCCGATCATTTGGCTTAACTGGGGCAACCGGCCGGACAAATTGAATCTGAGCCCCGCCCTGCTTCACGTCTACAACCCACAAGGCGACGGCATTGGGCTGGGCGATCCGCTCCCGATTTCTGGTGCACCTGTATTGGAAGCGGGCAGTTGGGCAGCGGCAGTGGTTGATGAACTGAAGCCCAGTGAAGATGATATTCACGTAAACAAGTACCGCATGTCCGGCTTTCAGGATACCGAACTCGATAGCATCTTGCGTAATCTGGACGTCACTACGCTGCTGTTCGCTGGCGTCAATGTCGATCAGTGCGTGCTCTGTACGTTACAGGACGCCAATTTCCGCGGTTATGACTGTCTGCTGCTAGAAGATTGCAGCGCTACCACCTCCCCGGACTATTGCCGTGATGCAACGCTTTACAATGTGCAGCAGTGCTTTGGCTTCGTGGTCAACTCCACTGAAATCCTTCACCAACTTAAGGCAGATTAATGAGCTACTTGCTTGCTGATGGCTGGATCATCACCATGAACCCGCAGCGTGAAATCTTAGAACAAGCCAGTCTGGTGATTGAAGATGACAGGATCAGTGCGATTGGAACACGGACAGCGCTGGCAAAAGCCTATCCAGAAGCAGAAACCGTTGATTGCCGTGAACGCATTATCATGCCGGGCATGGTCAATACCCATACGCATCTGTTTCAAACCCTGTTGAAGGGATTGGGTGATGATATGGTGCTCAAAAAGTGGTTTACCTGCATGACGGGTCCGAGTGCTGTTGCGCTCACTGAAGAGGACGTTTTCGCTGCCGCGCTGCATGGTTGCATTGAATCGCTGCGCTCCGGCGTGACATCACTGGTTGATTTTATGTACGCGCATCCCAAACCGGGCCTGACGGCGAAAGTCATTGAAGCATTCGAAATCAGTGGAATACGTGGACATGTTTGCCGAGGTTTCCTCACCAGCGGTGCTGAACATGGCATCCCGACAGAATTGATTGAAACGCCGGAACAGGCGTTGGTAGATGCCCGGGCAGTGATCCACAAATACCATCGCCCTGATGGACGCGTAAAAGTCGGTATTGCGCCCAGTATGATTTGGGCACTGGATGAAAAGGTGCTGAGAGGGACGCGCAAGCTGGCAGATGAAACAGGCGTTATGATCACCACCCATGTGGCCGAAACTGACTTCGAAATCGAACAGGCAAAGCTGCGCTTTCAGGCAACAGATACTGAATTTCTCAGCGAAATTGGTTTTCTTGGTTCCGATGTGCTGGCGGTTCATTGTGTGCAGTGCAGCTCCCGCGATATCCGCGCCTTAAAACATCATGACACTCGCGTTTCACACAATCCTTGCAGCAACCTTTATCTCGCATCTGGCGTGCCGCCCATCCCGGAAATGCTGGCGGCGGGTTTAACCGTGGGTTTAGGTTCAGATGGTCCTGCCAGCAGCAATAATCACAGCCTGTTTCAGGCCATGAAAGTCGCCGCTTTGATGCAAAAAGGAGTCCATCGCGATCCCACCATCATGACCGCTGAAAAGGTGCTGGAAATGGCAACCATTGATGGGGCGCGTGCAATTGGTCTTGATCATCTTGTCGGCTCACTTGAACCTGGCAAGCGTGCTGATGTTGTCATTGTCGATACGCGTCATCCGGCAATGACACCCATCCATCATCCGGTCTCATCTCTTGTTTATTCTGCTCTGGGGCATGAAGTCTGTGATGTCTTTGTTGATGGTAAATGGCTATTGCGAGACGGAGAATTCACGCATCTTGATCAGAGAGAAGTCATGGCGCGTTCACAACGGGCAGCGCATTCTCTGGCGGTACGTACCGGCAACAACAAGCAACGCCAATGGCGCTCATCCGCATTCTAGCGTTGCCGGTGACTAGTTCTCAGTGGCTGACATTGCCGTCATCGGCGGCATGATTTTTCGACGTTAGTGAAATTTCCCGTCCCGGCAGAGTGCGTCGTATTATGTGACTGCCACGCCAGGATGTTGGCAAGACCCAGCGTTCAGCAGTGGCAGGCTAGGGTTGATGCCGGTCGTCCCTGAACAACACCTGGTTTATTCATCTCGGGGAAAGGGTAAACAGACATTCTCCCGTTCTTAATAACATGAAATAAGAACGGGAGAGTTGGTAATAGTTTGTCCTTCCACCTCAACTGGCCCAATTCGTAAATATGCGGCCAGGCCATTAAAATTCCACTAGCCTTGTTACAGCACCGTTCATTTAAAATCATGACGCTTCGTCATCTTAATAAACGGCTTGTTCAGGCTGGGAGAGAAACGCAATGCGGCGCATCAAATTATTCTTATCGGCACCTTCCCACCCTTATCGTCACTTCCGGCGTGGCATTCTTCGGACTTCATGCCAACTCATGGCCACATTATTTCTGCTGTTGTGCACGGCTTCTCAGGCGGCTGACATCACTCTGTTTCGTACTTTAATGCCTGAAACCACCAGTCTGAATCAGTATCAGTGGCATTGTCGGCCCGTTGTGATCTTTGCCCCTTCGGAGACAGATCTGAATTATGTTCACCAAATGGCGATGCTGGAAAAGAGCAAGGCTGAGCTAGCCGATCGCGATATTATCGTACTGAGCGACACTTCCCCTGCATCAAAAGGACATCTACGCGCTCAACTAAAACCCACCGGGTTTGAAGTTGTGCTTATTGGCAAAGATGGCGGTATGAAAATACGGGAAACAAAACCGATAAGTTCAGAGGATTTGCTCTCCACCATTGACAGAATGCCGATGCGTAAGGCCAATCTGGACTGATGTGCCACACGAAGCAGGAAAAGGTTAATAAAATACAATCATGATAAGAGTAAATTATTTGGTCTGACTACCAAGTAAAGGTGTGGCTTCTATGAACAATGACTTAGGCCCATCCGTTTTTCCCGTTATCTTGGTGATTGCTGCCTTTGCAAAACCCCCGTTAACTGCATGTCACGATGTCTGCCAAGAACGAGAAGAGGACATAAGCGTTGTTAAGCGGGTAATGACTATTGAGTCGCTCTGATGCAGGCTCTTGTGCCACCAGACTTTCACAGGCTTGAAAATTCATAACATTGATGAATATCATTCATAGGACCTATGCCTCTGCTTACCATTATTTGTCAGAATAAACCCGTTAACATGCGTCTATCTCTTTATGTCCTGACGGATCACCATGCTTAACCTACAGGCTCAAACACAGCCAGCGACAGTTAAAAAAAACGGTCTTTCTTTTGTACTTATTCTTAGTGCTTTGATGGCTGTTACCTCCCTATCAACCGATATCTATCTTCCTGCTATGCCCATCATGGCAAAAGATTTACAAGGCGATGCAGAACTGACAATCACAGGTTTTCTCATTGGTTTTTGCATTGCACAGCTTATTTGGGGACCGATTAGCGATCGTTTCGGGCGACGTCTGCCGCTGTTCATCGGTTTGGGATTATTTGTTATAGGCTCGGTAGGTTGTGCGTTATCTACAGATATCGTAGAAATAATTTTCTGGCGCGTTTTTCAGGCTTTAGGCGCCTGTACCGGTCCGATGCTGGCGCGGGCAATGATCCGCGATCTTTTCAGTCGTACTCGCGCAGCACAAATGCTTTCGACCCTCATGATCATCATGGCAATCGCGCCGATTGCTGGTCCGCTGATTGGCGGACAAATGATTAGAGTCACATCGTGGCACGCCATTTTCTGGCTGCTGGCGATTATCGGAACAGTCATGCTGATATCGTTATTCTGGCTACCGGAAACACTACCTGAAGAAAAACGCTCACACGCTTCCGTGACCGGTGCTTTTCGTAATTATTACGCATTACTGGCCAACGCCAGTTACATGCGTTTTACGCTATGCCTGACGTTCTACTACGTTGCTGCCTATGCCTTTATTACCGGCTCACCGTTTGTTTACATCACGTACTTCGGCGTTGATCCGCAGCATTACGGTTGGCTATTTGCAGTAAACGTTGTTGGATTGATGGTGGTAAGTATGGTTAACAGACGCCTGGTCCATCGTTATCCACTGGAAGTGTTACTCAGGATTGCTGTCTTCGTCGCAACCCTGAGCGCATTAGCACTTGCTATCACAACTGCGTTAAACGTTGGCGGAATTACCGTGATCGTGGGAACCGTATTCGTGTTTTTCTCCATGAATGGCATCATTGCTGCAACGTCTACGGCTTGTGCCCTGGACGCTGTACCTAATGTTGCAGGTTCAGCATCGGCGCTAATGGGCGCGTTGCAATACGGAAGCGGCATTATCTCTTCGCTGCTCCTGGCACTATTTAGTGATGGCACGCCATGGACAATGAGCTGGATCATTGCCGTGTTTACGGCAGCCAGTGCTCTGATGGCACTGACTGTTCAGGTAAAAAAATAGCGCTTATTTATCGATGCCAGATGACACTATCTTCAACAAAAACCCGTCCTTCCCTGTAACTCAGAGAGGGATGGTTTTTGTCTGGAATACCAAACGAAATGCCGTAAAGCAGCTTGAAATTCTCCGGTATATTTAGGATCCGGCGCACCGTTTGCGCAAAGTAACTCAGTACTGCCTGCGGTACTCCGGCATAGCCGCGAGCCTCCAGTGAAAGAAGGAATGTTTGTGCATACATACCGGCATCGGAGGCAACGCGAACGTTGTCCCCTACAGCAGGAATGAACAATAGGGCTACATGGGGTGCTCCGAAAAACTTAACGTTGCGTTCGACCACTTCTGAACGACTCAAATTATCACCACGCGCAACTCCCAGTGCCTGGTAGTACGATCTCCCCTGCTCTGAAGCTCGTTGCCTGAACGGATTGGGATAGGCTTCTTTATCGAAAGTAAAATCAAGACAGTAGCTTCCGACCTTTAGATCTGTAGTCAGTGCATGACTTAATTCGTTAAGCTTTTCCCCCGCTACGATATGCAGGGACCAGGGTTGAGTGTTGCAATTTGATGGTGCGCATTGCGCTTCATGCAAAATGTCATAGAGAACATCGTTGGGAATAGGCGATGGAAGAAAGGCTCTTGCCGAGTGTCTGTTTTTTACAACTTCATGGAATGAAGGTTCTCGCGAACTCATCTGCTCCTCCGTCTAAAACTGATCTTGATGGGATTCATCACTCTCTCATCATTCATCCTGTCACATCAGGCGCCTGGTTATCATTCCTTGCACATGATTAGGTCTATGAATTTCATTCATAGCGCCTATTCAATGTGCGTAATTATCTTTAACGCCAACTTAGTTAATCTGAGCATATCGAGCTAATAAGCGCTGTAAAAATCAAGCGGGCAATGGATACAGCCAGGGGGCGATAATAGCCCGGCTGGCTGGGGTATTGTCGGAGACGGGTTAAATATTCTTATCGAAGAAAACGTCCAGCTTTTGCATTGCCTGGTCAACGTAACGAGAAACCCAATAGGTTTCGATATGGGTAGCGCCGTCGATCAGGAAGAGTTCTTTATTCTTCGTACCGGTGGCTTTAGCGAATGCATCTTCAGTCATATACAACGTATCAGCTTTTGTACCGGCAATCATGAGCAGCGGTTTGTTAATAAGCTTGATATGGTCAGTCACATCAAAACTCATCAAATCCAACAAACTGCTTGTGGTGTACTTAAAAGTTGAGTTTGGGTGTGCGTGGGTTTTCCAGTAGTACTCGTAACCCTGTCGATATAAGGCAAAAGGTAATTTAGCGATCTGTTCGTCGGTCAGGTTGGCATCACCGGAGTAAAGCACTTCGCCTCCGGCTGCTTCCTGAGCACGCGCGTCAGAAGCCTGCTGAAGACGCTGCTGGATAGTGTCCAGCTGTGAATCCTGCATACCATTACGGCGCACAAGACCTGAATTAAACATGCTGATGGTTGCAATCGATTTGAACCGTTTATCTGTTTCAGCTGCAACAAGGGAATACCCACCCCCTCCGCAGATTCCAAGTAGACCGAGGCGGGAAGTATCAACCCCCGGGTATTGACTGATGTAATCAGCCATACCGTGGATATCCTCAATGCGGTTAGCGGGTTTATCAACACTACGAGGCATACCACCGCTACCCCCTTGATAGGCCGCATCGGCGGTAATGGTGATGTAACCATGCTCGGCGAGTCGCTGAGCATACAACCCGGCGACCTGCTCTTTAACGCCACCATTAGGATGTGCGACTACAACTGCGGGGTATTTTTTCGCGGGATCGTAGTTGGCTGGCGTATAGACATTTGCAGCAATCTGAATGCCACTAAGATCGTATTTAACCGGATGGATGTTGACCTTGTTTTTGACATTCTCGGTGATGGCACTGTCGTAGACGAGTGTAAACGGATTTTTTTTGTAATCTGCCGCATTGACTGAGGTGGCTCCGGCCATGGCCGTTATCAACATTACGTTTATAAGCACGAATTTCATAGTATCTCCCGATAAATGTCAGCCTGGCTATGCAGGCTTCTGGTAGCAAATATACGGGCACAGATTAGGGGAAGAGAGCTGTCAGCATCGTGACAGGTAAATAACGTTTTTGTCAGGAAGCGGTTATGTGGCAGGCAGCGTTTTCTGACGGCTCTGTCAGGTAGCTGTCAGCTTTATGTTGGCAATCAAGGAGCAGAATGCTGTCAGATTCAATGAGGTTCATGTTCAATTTGCTGAGAAAAGGAGTGATCAATGAAAAGTCAAAACAACCCTGCGATGCCTGGACGACGTAAACTATTAGTGGCCGGTGCGGGTATCGCCACCGCTTCACTGATCCCCCACGCAATGGCCGCTGGGAAATCCTCTCAGGTCGATCCATCGAGAAAAAGCTCCCAGCGTCCTGCTGCGCCGGGCAAGCGCAAGCTTGGGAAGCTGGAAGTCTCCGCGGTGGGACTCGGTGTTCAGAACATGAGCCGTAAATACGACACTTCTGTTCCATGGCGTCCAGAGATGGTGAGCATTATCCACCGAGCTTTTGATGAGGGTGTCACGTTTTTTGACGCTGCTGAAGCCTACGGTCCCTTTGAGGTAGAAAAAATACTCGGGGAAGGCGTCGCCCCGTTCCGGGACAAAATCGTTATCGCCACTAAGTTTGGCTGGAATATTGATCAGCAGACAGGCAAACGCCTGCCGGGCCTCAACAGCAGACCGGAACATATCCGACTGGTCGTCGAAAATATGCTTAAGCGCCTACGTACCAATCGCATTGATTTACTGTATCAGCACCGGGTTGACCCTCAGATTCCGATCGAAGATGTCGCAGGCGTAATTAAGGATCTCATGGATCAGGGAAAAGTCCTGCATTGGGGTCTGTCAGAGATGGGGACAAATACCTTAAGACGGGCTCATGCGGCATTACCTGTAACAGCCGTACAAAGCGAATATTCACTGCTCTGGCGGGGGCCAGAAAAGCATGTGCTTCCACTATGCGAAGAGCTGGGAATTGGGTTTGTACCATGGAGCCCATTAGGCGTGCAGTTTTTAACGGGCTGGATTGATGAGAAGACACGATTCGCTGCCGGTGATTTCCGCGCGACAGAGACTCGCTTCTCGCCCGATAATCTACCGCACAACTTACAGCTAGTTGAATTGCTCAAAACCTGGGCAATAAGAAAAAATGCCGTACCGGGCCAGATTGCTCTGGCATGGTTACTGGCTCGCAAACCCTGGATTGTCCCGATCCCCGGCACCACAAACAAAGACCATATGCTGCAAAATACGGCCGCTACAGGCGTCTCGCTGACTCCCGCCGAAATGACTGAGCTTACTCGCTCACTTGACGCTATCACTATCCAGGGTCAACGGTTGCCAGATGCTGTACAGGTTTATTCAGATGTTGAAGCACCATTGAAAAGTTAAGAGGAAATCTCGTTATGCGTCTGTTGTTAGTTGAGGATGAAGAAAAAACGTCAACCTATCTCAGCCGTGCGCTGGGTGAATCCGGATTTACGGTGGATGTCTCTGCTGATGGATCTGAAGGTCTTCATTACGCGCTGGAATTCGACTACGACGCGATAATCCTTGATGTGATGTTACCGGGAATGGATGGCTACCGGGTTCTCGAAGGTGTGCGGGCGACTAAACAGACTCCTGTGCTGATGCTTTCGGCACGGGGATCGGTTGACGAACGCGTCAAAGGGCTTCGCCTTGGCGCAGATGACTATCTGCCCAAACCCTTTTCACTCATTGAACTGGTGGCTCGCATTCAGGCGCTGGTACGTCGCCGCACGACGGATGGAGCAGATATTACGCAGCTGAAAATTCACGATCTGAATCTCGATTTGCTTGCTCGCCGGGTATTTCGGGCTGGATCACGACTGGAATTGACCGCAAAAGAGTTTTCTCTGTTGAGCCTTCTTGCCCGTCATCAGGGAGAGATTCTGTCAAAGATGATGATTGCTGAGCAAATTTGGGACATGAATTTTGACAGCGATGCCAATGTGGTTGAAGTCGCCATTAAACGCCTGCGCGTCAAAATCGATGCGCCGTTCGAGGTTAAATTGCTGCATACCGTACGCGGTATGGGGTACGTTCTCGAAGTCAGGTCAGAATAAATGAAGGGGATAAGCATGCTTAAGCGTTCCATCTCAGTCCATCTGGCACTCATGTTTGCTTTATCCGCTCTTCTGATAGTGTCCGTTATCGGTATTCTGCTACGAAGTTCACTCCATGATTCCCTACAAAAACAGATGCACAATGAGCTGCTTTTCCGGGAATCATTAATGAGCCCGTGGATCACCGCACGAACCTCATCTCAGGGCTGGTCTACGCTTGCCAATAAATTTACTGTTTTGACCAATTCAGAAGGCGAGCGTGTTCGCTATTGGATAGTGAGCGATAACCCACGTTTTAGCGTTGGCGGAACACCGCCTGTAGGTGTTCAGTGGTCATCTTTGCAGGAAGGTTTTAATAAAATGCCCGGTGCATCCGAGGGTGCATGCTCACTTTTCTTGTTGGTGAAAACGATCCCTGCAAACGGCGAAAGACCTGAGTTGCGCTATGTGGTTGCCATCGACTCGACTCCGTATATGGGCACACTCGATGCGTTTACGCACTCCCTGCTGATTATTGCCGCCTTGGGTGTGTTTATCGTCGCTTTGCTGGGCTATATGGTTTCCAGGATTGGTCTACGCCCGGTAGGGACACTCAGTAAACAGGCGCAGCAACTCGCGCCGGGAGACCACGGTCAACGCCTTAATACCACTGCATTACCAGAAGAATTACAGCAACTCGCCTCATCTTTTAATGGTGTGCTGGAACGTCAGGAGATAGCCTGGCGTCAACTCGAAAGCTTTAACGCAGATGTCGCCCATGAACTCCGCACACCACTGACTAACCTGATTGGCCAAACGCAATTGGGACTGTCACGTCGACGTTCGCATGATGAACTTGAAGAATTACTGGGTTCAAATCTCGAAGAGCTAGAGCGTATGACGTCAATCGTGAACGACATGCTCTTTCTGTCCCATGCTCACGCAGGTGAACACGCTTCCCAGCTTACGCAGGTTTCTCTGCGCGAAGAAACCCTTAAAACCGCGGAATATGTAGAGCCTTCCTTCGCTGAAAAGCAGCTTTCGCTGGATGTCGAGGGCGATGTGACGGCTCATATTGACCGGCGGTTGTTTCACCGTTCACTTGCCAATTTACTGGAAAATAGCGCGAGACATTCGCCATTCAAAAGTACGGTTACCGTTCGGTTAAGCGAAACGAGTAATCATGCTTGTGTTGAGGTGTCTAATCCGGGCAAACCCATCGCGGCAGGGCATTTACATCGGCTTTTCGAACGTTTTTATCGCGTCGACGCTTCCAGAGCCAGGAGTGATACTCATCATGGGCTGGGTTTATCAATCGTACGTGCCGTTGCCATTATGCATCGGGGAGAAGTCTTTGCGCGAAGCGAAGAAGGCGTCAATACCTTTGGACTGACCTTTGCAATGCAACCGGATAACGAAGGCAGCAGTGCGCGCGCCGGGACGCCGGGACGCCGGGAATAAGGTTAACTGACACAATTGTCAGGAGGTCGTCAGCCTGACGACATGTCACCCTCGTTAGAATCATCGCAGGCTATTCCCATCCAACGATAAGGACGCTTTGCATGACTCGACATTTACGTTACCTCGGGCTGTTGCTCCCCCTTTTTACTTTTTCATCCTGGGCAGCGGAGCAAAATATCACTGTCCCTATTGCCCCCGCCGGAAGTCAGAACGCCGTTTACGGGCCAGCAGAAAATTTTACCGGCCGCGTCCGGGTTGATCCTCTTTTCAAGCCCGATAATGACATTACTGTTTCAGGTGCTTATGTCACGTTTGAGCCGGGTGCTCGCTCCGCCTGGCATACTCACCCGGCAGGCCAGCGGCTTATCGTGACCTCCGGTACAGGGCTCACGCAGCAGGAAGGTCAGCCGGTGCAGGCAATCCGCCCTGGTGATGTCGTTTCTTGCCCACCGGGAGTCAGACACTGGCATGGTGCTGCGGCAGGTAGCGCAATGACGCATCTGGCAATAACCGGCGTTGTGGATGGCAAAAGCGTTAACTGGATGGAGAAGGTGACAGATGAACAATACCACGCCCATTAAGGCATTAACGGCAGCGGTACTGCTGACCTTTGGTTTTAGTCTCACGGTGAATGCTGCGCCAGTGACAAAAGGAGCCACAGGAATGAATCAGGAACAAACCGTTTCAGACACGTTGTCTGCTCGCCAGCAGGCAATCCCTTTGATTGCGGCATATATGGCAAGCAGTCAGATGGATAAGCTGAACAGTGCGCTGAATCAGGGGCTGGACGGCGGACTCACCATCAACGAAGCCAAGGAAATTCTTGTCCAGCTCTATGCCTATACGGGCTTCCCTCGCAGCCTGAACGCGCTTAATGAACTGATGAAAGTCGTCGAAGCGCGTAAACAACGTGGCATCAAAGACGTTGAGGGTAAAGAGCCCGTATCCCCGGTTCCTGTCGGCGATGAACTCCGTCGTGTCGGCACTGCAAACCAGACAAAAATCTCAGGTGCGCCAGTACAGGGGCCACTTTTTGATTTTGCACCGGTTATTAATCAATTTCTGCAAACGCATCTGTTCGGCGATATTTTTTCCCGCGATAACCTCGACTGGCAGAGCCGTGAGCTGGCAACGGTCGGTGCATTAGCAGCCACTCCAGGCGTTGAAGCACAACTGTTATCGCATACGCGTGCAAGCATGCGGGTCGGCCTGACGGCACCACAGTTGCGCCAGCTGGCACAGATTCTGCGCGAACAGGGTGAAAAAGATGCAGCCATGCGGGCTGAAAATGCATTGCAGCAGGCGTTGACGAACAACTAGAGGAGTCCAGTATGGCGCATGATCCCACCCGTAGAATGTTGATTACAGCTCTTGCCGGGCTAACGCTGGCTAATGTGCCCCTGGCGTCGGCGGCGACCGGAACTCCAAACGTTCAGGGAAACAGCCCTATTCTGGTGGCGTACTTCTCACGCAGCGGGAATACACGCGTGATTGCGGGCGTGGTTCATCGCAGTCTGAAAACAGATCTGTTTGAAATCGAACCGGCTACACCTTATCCGAAAGACTACTTTCAGACCGTTGAACAGGCGAAAAACGAGCGTTCCAGAGGAACAAAACCAACATTAAAAAATCGTGTCGCGGACATCGAACGCTATGAGACGGTGTATTTAGGCTTCCCCATCTGGGGAACCAGCGTGCCGCCCGTGGTGCAGACATTTCTGAGTAACCATAACCTTGCGGGGAAATTACTCATACCTTTCATTACCCATGGCGGCTACGGTAAAGGAGACAGTGAAGACATCCTTGCAAATCTGGCCCCCGCTGCCCGCCGGGAAAAACCGCTGGTCCTTGAATGCGATCAGGAACGAAGAACCACAGAAACAGTCACCAGTTGGTTGGATACGATACGCAGCTAATCGTCCGCTTTCATGAGCTTGCAAAATAAAGGCAATCAAGGATGCTAAATATTTAACAATGACAACTCAGATATGACTGAACGGCAAACATAACAGAGGATGTAATCTTGAAGACGATCTTAAAAACGCTGGCCATCTGCGCGATGGCGGGAGGCCTGATGGCTCAGTCGGTATATGCCGAGCCACTGGTCCTTCAGGAACAGGGAAGCTTTTCTGCTGGCGGTACTGTCATCTCCACACCCGGGAAGTTTGACGCGAAAAAGCCGCTGGATTCTGCTGGTCAAACTTATCATGGCGACCATGCGTCAGTGTTCTATCAAATTCCGGAAAGCCCACACAAATACCCTATTGTCATGCTTCATGGCGCAGGCCAGTTTTCCCGCACCTGGGAAAGCACACCGGATGGTCGCGAGGGGTTTCAAAACATTTTTCTGCGCCGCGGATTCTCAACCTATCTTGTCGATCAACCACGTCGGGGCAGTGCGGGGCGCACTACTATAGAAGGTACTGTTACGCCAAAACCGGATGAGCAGATGTGGTTCAATCAGTTCCGCGTGGGTGTCTGGCCGGACTATTTTAAAGGCGTTCAGTTCTCTCATGATAAAGAAGCACTGAATCAGTATTTCCGTCAGATGACCCCGAATACAGGGCCATTTGATATCAATGTGATTTCTGATGCCATGTCCGCAGTAGTCGATAAATCCGGCCCGGCTATCCTCTTCACCCATTCTCAGGGTGGCGGGCCTGGCTGGTACACTGCGATGAAAAATGACAAGGTAAAAGCCATTGTCGCCTTCGAGCCAGGTAGCAGCTTTGTCTTCCCGCAGAAAGAATTACCTGCGCCCATGCCCAGCGCGTTCGACACGCTGAAGGGTGAACCTGTTCCAGTGGAACAGTTTATGGCTCTGACCAAAATTCCGATTCTGATTATTTACGGCGATAACATCCCGGATAAGCCTGTAGCCATGCCCGCACAGGACAGCTGGCGAGTGCGTCTGGCAATGGCCCGCGAATGGCGAGACGTGGTTAACAAGCATGGTGGTGATGTGACCGTGACGCATCTGCCGGAGTCAGGGATCAAAGGTAATACCCACTTCCCGTTCTCCGATCTGAATAATGTTCAGATTGCTGACCTGGTTAGCCAGTTCCTGAAGGAAAAAAACCTGCAGTAACACGCAAACCACAGGCAGAGTTTATTCGGCAATGAATGAGCTCTGCTTATTTGCATCGATTAAATTCCTTACTTTTAACTCCTTTTGTGCCAGCGCAGGGCATCAATCACCCGCTCAAAAGCAACTGGAAGATGTTGTCTGCCCGGATAATAAAGATAGTAACCCGGAAAATGCGGGCACCAGTCGGAAAGTAACGATACTAATTTTTCTGATTCAATATATTTTGCCGCTAAGTCGTGGGGAATATACGCTATCCCTGCCCCGTCAAGCGCAGCCTGCATCATCAAAAAGGTATTATTAAAAACGGTTTGCCCATTCACCCTAACATTCATTTTTTGGCCTCCATTCTCAAATTCCCAGGCATACAGCGCACCATGAGTGGGAAGCCGAAGGTTAATGCAGTTGTGATTCATTAGGTCTGCAGGAAGCACGATTGGAGGTCTGCTTGACAGATAATTCGGTGATGCAACCACCGCCATATGTACATCAGGCGTAATGCGTACAGCAATCATATCCTTATCCACTTGATCACCCATACGCACGCCAGCGTCAAATTGCTGAGCCGCGATATCCGTTAGTTCGTATCCCACGCTGAACTCAATATTTATATCGGGATATTCGTTCAGTAAAGGCAGAAGCCGGGGCCAGAGAACGGTAACGATGGCATGATCGTGGGCGGTAATGCGAACCTTTCCGGCCGGTTTGTCGAGCGAGGAACGTACGGATGTGAGTTCAGATTCGATTTCGTCCAGTCGCGGTGCGACCACGCTAAGCAGACGGTTCCCTGCATCCGTGGTAGATACACTCCGCGTGGTACGGATTAACAACCTAATGCCCAATCGTTCTTCAAGTCCCAATAGCGTATGGCTCAGTGCCGAACGGGATACGCCTAATGCTGCCGCAGCTTTGGTAAAACTTCGCTCTCTGGCCACGGTCACAAAAGCCTGAAGATCATTTAATTTTTCTTTATTCATAATTGGTGAATTTATTGCACCAGTGTATCCACATTTGAGCACCTTATCATTTAATCAACCTTTCAATACACTTTCTTCATCTGGTTAAAAGCTCTGGCAGCATTCTTTTTGTTTACCCAAAGGTGAGTCATGCAAAATTTCCTCGATGAAAAACAACAGGCCGTTATCTTTATTGCGGCATTTGCCGCAAAAGGCGATATGCCGAAGCTGAATAAGGCCCTTAATGAAGGCATTGAGACCGGAATGACCATTAATGAGGTCAAAGAGATCTTGGTTCAGCTATATGCCTACGTAGGGTTCCCAAGAAGCCTGAATGCTCTCAGTGAGTTGATGTCAGTAATGGAACAGCGCGACCAACAAGGGCTCAAAAATGAAACAGGAAAAGAGGCCACTCCCTTTCCTGTAGACTGGGATAGCCTTCAAAGCGGAACCCGAAATCAGACTCAATTAGTTGGTCAAAGCGTGAAAGGCCCTCTGTTTGAGTTTGCCCCTGTCATTGACCAGTTTCTTAAGTCGCATCTCTTTGGCGATATTTTCCAGAGAGATACGCTGAGCTGGCAAACACGTGAACTCGCCACCATTTCTGCCCTTGCAGCGATTTCTGGCGTCAATAGCCAGCTCAAGAGTCATTATTCAATAAGTTTGCAAACTTGCCTGACGGGTCAGCAATTATGGGCTTTTATCGAATGCCTGAAACTGAAATTTGGCGATGAAGTCGTCGTAAACGCTGCCGCAGTTTTGAAAGAAGTTTTGTCCTTAACACATCACAATATCCCGGAAAATCCAGTAGCGGAGAAACCATGAACGATCAATTTGATGGCAACGGTATTTTCCCCAAAGGGGAAAAAAATGAAGCGTATGCGCAATATTTTCAGGGGACTAGCTACCTGACAATGCTGTCTACAGAAGGCGTAAAAATTGGCAATGTAGTGTTTGAGCCAGGTTGTCGTAATAACTGGCATATTCACCATAAAGGCGGCCAGATCCTGTTAGTGACGGGTGGGCGTGGCTGGTACCAAGAATGGAATCAACCGGCCCGACAGCTTACTGCCGGAGACGTGGTAAATATCCCGGCAGAAACCAAACACTGGCATGGCGCTGCCGCAGATAGCTGGTTTGCACACGTTGCCGTAGAAGTCCCGGCTGAAAGCGCATCCAATGAGTGGCTAGAGCCTGTTTCTGACAAAGATTACGGTAAGTTGCCATAATCAGCGCCTCTCTTTACAGCGCAATCATTCCGGTTAATACAAAAAAGGCAGGATTTCATTTGATGATTGATGAATCTTACTAATTACCCCTAGTAAATTACCCTCTCTAATCGAATAAATCACATTGCGTTATCCTTTACTCATACAACAGCCAAAGGATAACGCCATGCAAACTGTAAAACTGAACAACGGTATTGAAATGCCCCTGTTGGGCTTTGGTGTGTTTCAAATGTCTGATGCCGCCGAATGCGAGAGAGCCGTTATTGATGCCATCGATACGGGGTATCGCTTGATTGATACAGCGGCTTCTTACCAGAACGAAACCCAAGTCGGGAATGCGCTGAAACAGACCGGTATTGCACGTAACGAACTCTTTGTAACAACCAAGCTTTGGCTGCAGGATACCAGTTATGAAGGTGCAAAAGCACAGTTTGAACGTTCATTGAACCGACTGCAGCTGGACTATGTTGATCTGTATCTGATTCACCAGCCATATGGCGATGTCCATGGTGCATGGCGTGCAATGGAAGAAATGCAACAGGCAGGCAAAATTCGCACAATTGGCGTAAGCAACTTTCATCCTGACCGGCTTGCCGATCTTATTGCCTTCAACAAAATTGCCCCTGCGGTAAACCAGATTGAAGTGAATCCCTTCAATCAGCAACTGCATGCCGTGCCTTGGATGAAAAGCCGTGGCATTCAGCCTGAAGCCTGGGCACCTTTTGCAGAAGGCAAGAATGGTCTGTTCCAGCACCCTGTGTTAACAGAGATTGGCCAGAAGTACGGCAAAAGCGTCGGTCAGGTTGTTCTGCGGTGGATTTTCCAGCGAGGTATCGTTTCGCTGGCAAAATCAGTGCGAAAAGAACGTATGGAAGAGAACATCAATATTCTCGATTTTGAACTCAGTTCTGAGGATATGCTGTTAATTGCTGCTCTTGATACCGCCACCAGCGCCTTCTTCTCTCATCGTGATCCAGCGATGGTAGAGTGGCTGACTGGCCGCAAACTTGACGTTTAAGTCACTAAAAAAGGGTATCCATTAAATGCAAAAACGTTATCTGGGTAAATCCGGACTCGAAGTATCGGCTCTTGGGCTCGGTTGCATGGGACTCAGCCACGGCTACGGCCCGGCGACAGATACCCGTCAGGCTATCGAACTCATTCGTGCGGCGGTTGAACGTGGCGTGACTTTCTTCGACACCGCTGAAGTGTATGGCCCGTACCTGAATGAAGAAGTTGTCGGCGAAGCCTTAAAACCCTTTCGCGATCGCGTAGTCATCGCCACCAAGTTTGGTTTTACCTTTGGCGATGATAACAAGCAGCAGATTTTAAACAGCCGACCAGAGCATATCCGAGAAGCCGTTGAAGGGTCATTACGCCGTCTCAAGACAGATGTAATTGATCTGCTGTATCAACACCGTGTCGATCCAGACGTTCCCATTGAAGATGTTGCCGGAACGGTGAAAGATCTTATTTCAGAAGGAAAGGTCAAATATTTTGGTCTTTCCGAAGCGGGTGCGCAGACCATTCGACGTGCGCACACGGTACAACCGGTCACTGCCCTGCAAAGCGAATATTCCATGTGGTGGCGCGAGCCTGAACAAGAGATCTTGCCGTTGCTGGAAGAGTTGGGCATTGGTTTTGTGCCATTCAGCCCGTTAGGCAAAGGCTTCCTGACTGGATCTATTAAGTCAGGAACTACGTTTGGCAAGGATGATTACCGTAGTACGGTTCCGCGTTTCGCCGCACAGGCGATTGAAGCAAATGAAAAGCTGGTCGCTTTATTAGGTGAACTGGCAGCCGAAAAAGGTGTGACGTCTGCGCAAATTGCGCTGGCATGGTTGCTGGCACAAAAACCATGGATTGTTCCTATCCCGGGCACCACCAAACTGCACCGACTCGAGGAAAATCTGGGAGCCGCAGACATTATTCTTTCTCAGAATGATTTACTGCAGGTTACACAGGCGCTTGAAACGATAAAAATCGTCGGCGAGCGTTACTCACCTGAGCATCAGGCTCGTGTAGGCCGTTAAAACTCAAGCGGGTCTGCATTGCATTGCGGACCCGCTATTCCGAGTACCGAAGCGCATCGATCATTAGCGCAAATGCAGGCGGATGCTGTTTGCGACTCGGGTAATAAAGGTAATAGCCGGGGAATGTAGGACACCAGTCCTGCAGAACCTGAATAAGTTCTCCTGACTTTATATAATCCTGAACCATATTCTCAGGAACACAGGCAATACCAAAGCCAGATAAAACAGCATCGATCCTTTCCGCCAGCAGGTTAAAGGTCACTTGGCCTTCAACTCTGACACGTAATGGCTTCCCTTCCCTCTCGAACTCCCAGTGATAAAGACCACCGGCAGTCGGTAAGCGCATATTGATGCACCGATGGTTTTGTAGCTCGTGTGGCGTTTCAGGCGCAGGTTTAGCTGCGAAATATGACGGCGCACCGACCACGGCCATTTTCATATCCGGGCCAATCCTCACGGCGATCATGTCCTTATCCACGCTTTCGCCAAGGCGAATCCCGGCATCAAAACGCCCCTCAACAATATCGGCAAAACCATTATCAACGACCAGCTCGACATTAATTTCCGGATATTCCCGGAGAAAGGGTTTTAACTTCGGCCATACGAGACTTCGCGCAGCATGCTCCCCCGAAGATAAACGGATGTTGCCTGAAGCAGTGCCATTCAGTTGAACAAGCATCGCCAGCTCCTGTTCAAGATCGGCAATACGGGGTTCAAGGCAGGCAATAATTCTCGCGCCTGCTTCTGTCGGTGCAACGCTTCGCGTTGTTCGGGTCAAAAGACGGATGTTTAACCGTTCTTCCAGTGCTTTTATCGCATGACTAAGTGCTGACTGGGAAACACCAAGCTTGCCAGCAGCTTTGGTAAAACTTCGTTCTCTTGCCACCACAAAAAATATTTGTAATTCATTGAAGTTTTCTTTGAGCATAGGGCATTTCCTTAATGAATTATCCCCTCCAAAGAGAACTCATGAAAGGTGTTCATAGACGCAATCATTTTAGCCCAATCACTGACATTAAAGATAATTGATATTCTGGCTGTATCGAAAATATGCTCGAATTATCAGAAGGTTTATCATGAAAATACTCGTTGCCGGGGCGACAGGTAGTATTGGTCTTCATGTCATGAATGCCGCGATTGACAAGGGTCATCAGCCCGTGGCGCTCGTCAGAAATCGACGCAAAGTAAAATTGCTTCCTCATAAAGCTGATGTTTTCTACGGCGATGTTTCAATGCCTGAAACACTAACGGGTGTGACGAAAGATATTGATGCAGTCATTTTTACGCTCGGTTCAGATGGACAGGGTCGTATTGGTGCCAGAGCAATAGATTATGGCGGTGTGCGAAATATCCTGAGAATGTTCAAAGATACTCATATTCGCATCGCGTTAATGACAACGATTGGCGTCACTGAGCGGCTCAGTACATGGAATCAACATACTGAAGTTCACGACTGGAAAAGACGTGCAGAGCGCCTGGTCAGAGCAAGCGGACATCCCTACACCATCGTCAGACCAGGCTGGTTTGATTACAACCATGACGATGAACGTAGGATAATTATGCTCCAGGGCGATCGACGCCATACAGGAACACCAGAAGATGGCGTGGTATCCCGAACTCAAATCGCTCACGTGTTGGTCAGTGCCCTGACCAACGATGCAGCAAAAAATAAAACGTTCGAACTGGTTGCTGAGCGAGGGAAAGTACAAGAGGACCTCACGCCACTGTTTGCAGATTTGCTGGCTGATAATCCTCAAAAAAATGATGGTGTATTAGATATGGACAATATGTCTCTCGGTGAGGAACCAGACTGCCTTATTCGTGAGTTAAAACAATTTTCAGAACATGTTAAATCGATATAAGTAACTGATAATTATTACATAAACCCCTCATGATTATGAAGGTCAGTGCAAGGAAGCTTACCTTTGATACTGTCGTGTTGGCATGTTTTACTTAATGGCTATAGGGAGCCTTTATTCCACCTTATTCAGGATAATTCTTTCTTGCAGCATTAATCATGCCTAAGGTCTTTTTGAAAGCGATCCAACCGTAGCCCTGTCATTTCTCTATTAATGCCCAACGCTGATTGGCACATCGTGAAGTCTTCTGTTTCTGCTTCTTACACATAGCAGACTCGGCAGAGAGGTTTTCTTAATGCACAGGTGATTGTGCGCTGGGGCAAATTAGATCAGCGTTGAGCGGGCAAAACGGCCAAGCAGTTATAGTCCCCAAACAACCTATTCACTCAAAATGCTCCTGATATCCGGCATCGGAGCATTAATACCGGAAAGCTTGACTCAAGGTATGTCCATGGTGAAACCCCTTTCCTTTAAATCGATGCTGCCTCCTATCAGTGCAATAGTTAGCACGATCACAATACCAGCTCTTATTGTTAAGACACTAATAATAACTTTGGTTATTATTATTCCCATCGGAGGCAAACAACCTCCACACCATACAAATGAAGGAATATGACCATGAAAACCATTAAAGCAATGTCTATCGCCGCTGTAGCCGCTCTTTCCCTGATGTCAGCAGCAAGCTTCGCGCAGAGTGTTTCCGTCACTTCAAGCACGCTGGACGGAGCCGAAGCTAAAATCGCCGCACAAGCTCAGCAGCAGGGTGCGCAATACAAAATTACCGAAGCCAACACCAATAACCGCGTGCACATGACCGCAGAACTGTACAAATAACGTATGGTCACAAAAGAAAGTGCCGGAAGAGGCCGCCCACCGGGCGGCCTTTTTTGTATCCGCCCCCTTCCGGCGGCGCTCTGCACAGCGAGTAGATAAGCCGTAAAGCAACCTTTTAAGCCCCTTAAAAAAAGCGTTATTCAACGCGGCTCAGGAAATTTTTTTGTGAGATGCGTGATGATCATTAAAAAACCTGGGCCACAATCGCGTAATCATTTGTGATAGTGCCGGTTAAGAGATTCGCTCAGCATGGCAACGAGAGAGATTAAAAACCGAGGTTGTTGCCACAAGCCATTTTTATCTTTTTTGGGTTTAGTCGCTGAATTGAGCATCAATGCTGGCGGATGCCACCTGAAGCTGTACGAAAATTTTTATGGTATCGCCATGCTCAGCAAAGCAATGATAGCTTTACCACAATCCGTCATGTTTACAGAGTTTATGCAATTCCTTATCCAGCTTTTGTCTCATAGTACTCAGGGAAATGCGTTAACGTAGTGAACGCGTGTTTTGTAGAGAGGTTTATTGAGTGCGAATAGACCTTTTCCAGTAGATTACTGTTTAGATAATGCAGTGCGCATATCCGAAAATAATAAAAATCTCATTTATTACTTAGACATAGCTCAACGATTTGTGAACCTAACTGGTCACGATGATGTAGATATTCATCTTGCAGACGCGTAAACCTGTTTGCAGTTACCGCTATAAAAAGTATTCAGAAAGCGTGGATAATTACCGATGGGTTCAATCACTGTGCGGGAATAACTATTTTAATTATGAAACATTCTGAATTATTAATCCTCAGGCGCATTGCAACCGTTCTGGCACCATAGGTGTAACTCAGTTTGTTACCGGTATCATTTTTAAAATGCAGTGGTTTTCTAAAAACGCAGTGCTTTTTTCCGTTAAAACTTGCCTGGCCGCTTTCATCGCACTTTACATTGCCCTTGAACTTAATTTAGACAAACCAGCCTGGGCACTGACTACTGTCTATGTATCCTCACAACTCTATGCTGCTTCAACCCTATCTAAATCAGTATTTCGCCTGCTGGGGACATTGCTTGGCGGTATATTTATCTTTTTGATCTACCCGCTTACGGTGCAAACGCCACTGCTTTTCAGCCTGTGTGTCTCACTTTGGGTGAGCTTTTGCCTCTATTTATCTTTACATGATCGTACACCAAAAAGTTATGTGTTCATGTTGGCAGGCTACAGCGCAGCTATTATGGGATTTCCAGGCGTTACTCATCCCTTAACAATCAGCGAAACGGTCATTTCTCGTATTGAAGAAATTACTTTAGGGATCGTGTGCAGTAGTTTGGTCCACCGTCTGATCTTTCCGGTTTCAATGAAGAGCCTACTGACACAAAGTGTCAGTGGCTGGTATCAGAGTGGTTGTCAGCTGTGCAGAGATCTCCTGACAGAGATGCATGGCAACCGATCAACCGAGCGGGAAGAGATACTTATCCGCATGGCAGCGCTTCCCCAGCAGGTAGAAACGCTAATCACTCACTGCGTTTATGAGGGCGAGGCAGCACGCAAAGTCATACGCTTGATCAATGCGCAGTATCAGCATCTCTCTTACCTCATTCCAACGCTAACGGCCATTGAAGTGCGACTGCAGCGGTTATCGCTTCTGAATGCCGCTGTTCCTGAACCCGCTGCGCGGGCATTAGAACAATTTTTACTCTGGCTAAATGACAGTAATAATGCCCATTCTGTTGCCGTCGTCGAAGACACATTTGCTATCGCCCAAACACAACTTAAAGACAACTGGCGAAGGGGTGCATTCTCTACCGAGGAGTGCCTACTCTTGACGGGGCTTCTGGAACGTCTGGCCGATTTTGTGCGTATTGCCGGGGCTTACCACAGCGTCAGCGCGCGAGTAAGTAATCTTTCCGAAAGCGTTCCCGCAGGCCGCACTGCACAGACTCACCGCCATATTGATCAAGGCATGTTAATGCTGTCGGCAACCACCGCTTTTCTTGCCACATTTGGAGCCTGTCTGTTTTGGATGGCTACCGGCTGGGCCAGCGGTTCAACAGCCCCGATGATGGCGGCGATCCTTTCATCTTTTTTTGCAACTGCAGATACGCCCGTTAATTCCATGAAACAGTTTGTTCGGGGTGTGCTTATCGCCTTAGCGATCAGCATTTTATATATTGCGCTTCTTATTCCCCAGACCGTGACCTTAGAGGCGCTGTATCTTTGCCTGACGCCTGGCCTTTTCGCGCTTGGACTGGCGATCGCCCGGCCCTCGTCAAATATGATGGGGCTCAGTGCAGCCACTCAAATTCCAGGTTTCATTGGAATGAGTCATCATTTTGCCCCGGATGTCGTTGCTGTTATTAACACAGCGATCTCTTCCATGGTCGGCCTGTTGTTTGCAGTTGTCATCACGGCACTTATCCGTAACAAACGCCCCTCATGGAGTGCGCTACGTGCATTGCACACAGGCCTGCGTGAGCTGCTGAGATTTGTTAAAGAAACAGAACGAAATGGATCTTCACTTCTCGCACGTCACCATTTTATTGCCGGCACCTTGGACAAAGTGAATTTCATTCTTCCGCGTTTACGCCTCGATCCCCATCCTAAATTGGTATCGTCAGGTAATCTGATTAAGGAAGTGTGGTTAGGCGTTAGCTGCTACGACTATTACGCCCGACATCGAGAGATATTGCTTCAGTATCAGTTAGACAGTGCTCAAATGTTTCATGAGATGAGTTTGTACCTGACCCGGAAAATGAAGGTATTGCAGACCACGCCACATCAGGATCTACTGGATGAGTTGGACTATCTCCTCATCCATCTGGAATTCCACGCTGAGAACGACGAAGCCGTCTTTATGCCGCTGTTTTATCTGTTCAGTATTCGGCTTCAGTTATTTCCCGGGAAATTATGGCCCGATAATTCGCGATTACTGGAATCCATCTGAGGCAAGAAATGGGGTGTTTAATCAGAACAACAATGCAACTTTAGACTGTCACTCCGGGTCGGCAATTCTAAGGAGATATTCAGTCGCTGGAGCCCTTCTCCAACAAAGAGCTTCAGCGACAGCCTGTGTTCAAAGACGCTGTTGAAAAAACACGCTATTGTGAAATACGCACTACGCTTTCTGGCTTATTCGCCTTTGTCGATTCACCATCATTTTTAACCGTCACATACAAGGTGTTCGTTTTACTGTCCAGCGCAAAACTATTGGGATGCGGCGGCAGGCTCAGGGTTTGCAGCCGTTTCAGGGTTTTCGCATCAAACACCGTGATAGTGCCTTCGCCTTTATCTACACGTACGCCGTTGCGATTGGCAACGACTATGCGTTGCTGCTGTTGGTTGAGCAACAGACCAATCGGCACCTGATCCGTAGCCTCACTCGCCAGCACTTTGCCGCTTTCCGCATCCAGCGCAAACAGGCGATGACCTTCGCTGCGACGGGCGTAGCTGGCTTGCAGATAATTATTTCGTGGCTTATCCCGATCAATGCCCTGATCGACACCGATGACGCGATCGGTACGCGGGTCATACACCAGATTCAACAGTTGGTCGGCCTGAATCTCTTGGGTACGGATCAGCTCAAGCGTATCGGGGTTCAGCGTCATCAGCTGTCCCTGCATGTTGGAGACAAACACGCGGCGTCCTTTTTCATCCAGCGCGATGCCCACCGCGTAGAAGCCGAAACCCGGCACGACTTTTTCCAGCTTTTGCGTACGCGTGTTGACCACAAACAGCACGCTCTCTACGCCATATCCCAAACCGGGCAGGAACAATCGGCCCGTTTGTGCATCAAATTTGGCCTCACGCAGCTTATAAAGATAGTCGTCGCTGATTTTAAAACGCTTGAGTTCGGCCAGCAGATAATCCAGACGCGCGCCTTCAATGCCTACTTTGCGATACGCCGCTTCCAGATTGACCTTCTCCTGCACTTTTATTGCTGGCAATGAACGATTGCTGGCGATATCCACTACGCCAACGCCGCCATCCATGCCTTGGGTTAAATAAAGGCGATGGTTTGGGTCATCCAGCGCCACGCCAAAGCCTTTCACCCGCTGCGGAATTCTGGCCTCAACCTGCAAAGTCGTAGGATTAAGACGAAGTACGCTGGATTTCGTCGGATCTTTCCAGTCGGGAGCGCTAACAAAAAGCGCCTGTTGCGTCGGGCTGAAAGCCAGCTCAACCAGCGTGGATGCCAGCGCCTGACGTTGCATAGTTTCCATGTTGAGCACGCTCTCTTCCGCTTTTACTGCATTGCCGGTCATCAGTGTGGCCGCCACCAGCCACGAGGCCAGTGAGCGCAAAGGGATTAACATTTCCATATTGAATTTTCCATATAAGGGATTAGGCAGTGAGATCGTTAAGCATTTTTTTACCCGCGCTGTCGGCAGCAAAGTGGGTAAACACCTGCTGAATGTGATCGGCAATCTGCTGCGCTTGATCGGCGCGGTAGTGATCGGTACGCCAGGTCATCATGACGCGCAGCTGCTCCACCCCCTCTATGCACTCTTCCATCACCTCAAACTGCAACCCCAGTAGCGAACCGGTTTTCTCCGGCTCAACCTGACGGTAAGCCAGCTGACGTCCATCATGTAAGGCGATTTCACCGTTGAGTTTGACGCGGCTGTGGATCTGAATGAAGGTTTCAAACATGTGATTTTTACGATCGGCATCAGCACCGAACAGGCCCTCTTCCACCAGATCGATGGGAATATCGGTGTAAGGCAGTGAACCGTTGATGGTATTGCGCACCTGCATAAGAAGAGCCGAAACCGTGAGTTGCGCATCAAAACGAACCCGATGAACCACCACCGTAGTGAAGTAGCCGAGGGTATCGAAATAAGAAGCGTCATTGCGACCCGAGGTTGAAGTGCCGATCAACATATCTGCCGGGCCACCGGTTAAATGCAGCGCAGCCGCAATGCCGGCATACACCGCATTAAACAATGAGGCGTTATTACGGCGCGCCAGCGTAAACAAACCGGCGGCAACCTGGGGTTCGACGGCAAACTCCAGCCAGCCCGCGTCAACATCAGCATGTGCTGCAACGGAAAGGTCATTAACGCTCTGCTGGTTGAATATTTGCTGGTTAAGCGGCGCGCCTCGCAAGTTCTCCAGCCAGTATTCGAGGTGAGTCTGTTGAATGCCAGACGCCTGTTGCTGGCGAGCGAACTGGTAAAACTGCGGTGGCTGACCAGGCCATTCAGGTACCCGCCCCTCTACACGCCAGGCATAAGCCTGCCCTAACTCATCCATCATCAGGTTCAGCGACCATTCATCCAGCACCACATGATGAAACAGCAGCGACATCACCTGCTGATTATTCGCCGCATCACGCAGCATGGTTGCGCGGAAAGGCAGTTCACACGCCAAATCAAACTGATGATCGCCCACTTCAGCCAGCATGGCGTCGATATCCCCTGCGGCACGCCCATCGGAGAAGAAGAACCAGCGGTAATCACTCAATCCAGCTTGCGGCACAACCCGCTGTCTGACCTCACCCGCGCTGGAGATAAACAGGGAACGCAGCACGCTATGACGCACCATGACGTCGATAAAAGCCTGACGCAGCGCCTGCTCATCAACCTCATCCAAAAAGCGCACGGCAAACGGTAAATTGAAAATATCGTTATGATCGAAAGCCTCATACACTTTCCATAAAGAGGCCTGTGCTAACGACAGCGGTGCCTGCTCATTGTCGTCTGAACGCACCAACACAGCTTCATCGGCGGGCTTTTCTGCAACCTGATGCCGCGCAAAAGCCGATAGCGCACGGGCGCTGGGATGGTTAAACAGATCGTTGATATTGATCTCAATTTGATGCTGGCTGAGTAAACGCCCAATGACCCGCGTAGCGACCAGCGAGTGACCGCCGCGATCAAAGAAATCTTCATCGGCAGTCATCTCTGCTGCTGCCAGCGCGTCGCGGAACTCTTTCAAAATCAGCGCGGTTATCGCCCTGTTTTCGCCCTGTGGAGCCGGTTTCCTTTCCGCTGCCGCAGGCTGAGTCGGCAGTAATACCGCGATGTTGTCACCCAGCAGCGTAGCCGCAAACTGCTCCAGCAAGAAAGGCACGGCATGTGCTGAAAGCCGTGCGTCGGCGCTGAGATCCAGCGTCAGCCGGTTGTGCACGTCACGGTTGATCGTTAGGTTCAATTCGTGTCGGCTATGCAATGGAGGCAACAACAGCGCTTCCACCTCAATATCGCTGAAATGCAAATTGGCATTGAAATCGGGCTGCCAGCGCACCTCAACCTGCGCCAGCTCAGAATTAGCCGGTTCGGCAACTGCCTGATTAAGTATTGTCGCCGTGTTCAGTCCAGATTCAGCTGTCACCGTCAGACGTGCGATGGACGCGCTGCCAAAGCCGGGAAATGCGTCGTCACCTTGCAGCGGCACGCTGAGTTGTATGGGTTGGCCGCCGCTTTGCACCACAATGAAGTGACCAAAACGTAGGGCAATATCTGCCAGCAGCGTGTGCGAATTCTTGATTCCTGCCAGTTGTTCAGCGGTAAAAGTGGCGATAGCCCGTGCGCCCGCCGAAGGCGCTGCGCCAGACAACATAAAATCACGCTGCGGCCAGGGAAGATGGCGTGTAGCGGCCAGCACTTCATGCTGCGCATTTGCAGTCGGCGCGACTGGCAGCGGTGCATCGTTATGCAAAGCGCTTAATCCTGCCAGCAGGTACGACCAACTGTGCGTGACGGCCAAAATATCATGACGGATCAGCCCTAAAATCAGGTTGTCGCCAACGCCGTTAATCAGCACTACACGCAGCGGCGCATCACGATCCAGCGCGATTGGCTGCGCTTGTGCTGCCAGTAACAGACGCTCAGCTTCAGCATGAGTGGTTGCCGTCAGCAGCGTAACCGCCTGCAAACCGGTTTCTGCGCCCAGCTTTATCAATCCTTCTTGATCGTCAAATGCATAGCGCACGTTGATACCGGGCAAGGTGGTTAATAGCGCGTGACAGGCGCTGATGATCCGCCCCGCATCTTTAACCTTCCTGAATTGCCAGGCCATTACCTGTTGCAGCGCGGCGTCGCCCTGCTGTTGATGGGTGAACCAGATAAGCTCTTCAGCGTCGCTCAGCGGCATAAAGCCGGCATGTGTTGGTGGACTAAAAGCGTAATCGAGGCGCTGTATTTCGGCCTCACTGAGTAACAGATCTAAGGAATTGGACACTGTTGCTGCTCCTTTCTCGGCGTTGTCGCAGTGATAAGAAATGGGCAGGGAAATTCCCGCCCATCTTGCGATTAGAAATCCAGTTCTACCGACGCCCCAATCATGCGCGAGCGTTGCAATGTTGCAGTGTAGACATCGTTGCTGCCGATCATGACGCGACGGTCAGAATCAAACAGGTTTTGCGCGTAGAGCGTAGCTTTGCCGTACATGAAGGTGTAAACCATCTGCGCATTGGCAGACCAGTAAGAGCCGACACGGCCACGCGAGTCATTGTCGTAACCCGAGAAGTAGGAATCCGAGAAGGCAACGTTACCACTGATCTCCAGCCCTTTCGCCAGCTGATAGGTTGCCCCAGCGTTGGCGGTATAGGCAGGCGCACGCGCCAGTTCGTGACCTTCCACGCCGCTGTTAGCGAAGTCTTTGATTTTGGTCTTCAGCAAACCGACGTTGCCAAATAACGCCAGATCCCAGCGTGCCGTCCAGCTGGCCCCCAGCTCTGCACCGTAAGTTTCAACCTTGTCAGCATTACGGATCACCGTAGACGTACTGGAAAGGTAGTATGGCAACTGCATGTTTTTGTAGTCGTTGTAAAAGATGTTGCTGGTCAGCACCATGTTTGGTGTTACCTGATGACGTGAATAAAGTTCGTAGTTCCAGACATACTCAGAGTCATAGGTGTAGTTGACGTAAGGCACGCCCAGCGTGATGCCCGAGCCGCCCGCATTGTAGCCGCGCGCGACGCGCACACCGTAGGTTTGCCCTTTTTTCGGCTTCCAGGCGACATCCACTTTTGGCAGAAAGACGTTGTAAGTTTCATCAAAGTCGACGCGAACCGTATTACTGCCACCCACGCGACGTCGATGTTCACGCTCCAGACGGCTGGCGGCGGTCAACTCCACTTGCGGCGTGACAGCGTAACTCAGTTCCGCATACGCAGAGCTGGTGTGCGTTTCATCTCTGAAGGTAGTGCCACCAAACAGGTAAACTGACTCATCCTGAGAGGCATCAAAATAACGTAGCCCTGCCAGGCCACGCAGTCGGCTGTCAACGCCGCCGAAGTGTACGGTTGGCTCAAATGCGACTTCGTGCCCCTCTATTTTCGCGCGCGGCTGAGCGGGCGCGGTATAACGATTGATGTGAAAACCGGTGTAATTGATTTTGTTGCTCAGCGTCAGGCTGTCGCTTGCTTCCCAGGAAACGTCCCATAACCCGCTGTTAACGTTGCTTTTGAATACCGGGCGACGGCTTTCATAACGCGCATTGGTGGGATGTGGAATCGGATTCTGGCTCTCATTTTGCGGCGCGCCGCTGTCTGAGTGGTTAAATGTCAACTTGGTACTGAAATCGCGGAAATTCTCTGGCGTAAACAGCAGCTTAGCGCGTGCGCTAGTGGTCTGTACTTCTCGCGGATCGCCAACCGGTGAATAAGCGGGCAGATCAACATCGCTGCGGCGTCGCTGGCGGTCCACGCTAACGCGGAAGGCCAGCTGATCCTCTACCAACGGGCCGCTGGCCATTGCCGCCAGCTGAGAAGAATGCTGATTGCCGAAGCCGCCTTTTAGCGCACTTTCCCATTCAAAGCTGGGATCTTTGGTGGTCATGACGATTGCACCGGCAATTGCGTTGCGGCCCTGAATGTAACTCTGCGGACCTCGGAACACTTCAACCCGATCGATATCCCATAAGGTTTGCGGACCATACGCCTGTTCGTTATAGGTTAATGAGCGTCCATCCAACGACAAACCGAGGCGCGGGCGTGTACCGCTAAGAAAAGCGCCTGCACCGGTGCTCGGCCCAGAGCCATCAACGCCGCGCACGGTGGGCAGATCGTTGCCGATACCCACATCCACGGTATTCGCCGTTACGCGCAGCAGATCCGAAACATTTTCCGCAGCGGGCAGCGCATCAATACGGCGGCTGTCGAACACTTCCACACTCGAACCGGTATCAAAGATTGATCGCTCGGTTTTCTCGCCGGTCACCACCAGCGTTTGCGTATCTTCATAACTTTCTTCACTGCTGGTGCGCTGTTCCGTGCTGCTCTCAGCCGGTGCGGCCGTTACGCTGACAGGAAAAACAGTACAAAGACCAAACAGAATAGAGGGGAAAGTTACGGTGTTTTTCAGACCGGTTATTGGCCTGTTGCCCGCTAAAAAACGTCGGTGAGCTGCAAAGTGCTTGCCCATTTATGGTGTCTCCTTGATCCCATAGGTAGTAAACATTCATGTTCAACAGCGCAATCACGCAGTTCAGCTCTGCGCTCTGCCCGCTTCAAACATCCGCTTCCCGGCGTGCAATCTCACCTTCTCGCTGACGTTGACGAATTTGTGGTGCTATTTCGTAAAAATATGTTAATAACGATAATGATTTGCAAATTTGAATGCAAATCATTATCGTTAAAAAATCAAAAAAAAGGATTCACTGGATCTGTTGCCCCCCGCTACCGGAAAGAAAAATCACATTAACCTAATGAAATAACGGGTTTTAAACCACAGGATTAATCGGCCTTTATTTGCACCCGCAAAAAAGGCGCCTGTTTAATGGCAAAGTTACGGGCGGGTAATCAGTAACAATTTTTATCTTTTACACGCGTCGTCCGATGCATTTATTGATTAAAAATGGAGGTTTTTTAGCCATGAAAGCATTAACCACGATGCAGGCTGCTTACTGGGTTGGGCGACAATCTGACACCCCGTTAGGTGGCGTTTCGGCCCACCTTTATGCAGAGTTTGACGGTTCGCATCTCGATGTAGGGCGCTTTCAACAGGCCGTTTCCCTGCTGTTTCAGCGCCATGCAGCTTTACGACTGCGTATTCATGCAGAAGGCCAACAGAGTATTGATGAATTTGCCACGCATCATTGCCTGCATATTGATGACTGGCGACAGCGTGATCGGCATGACTTAAAAGAGATGCTGCAACGCAAGCGCCTGAAAAAAAGCACTCAGTTGTTAGCGCTGGAGCAAGGCATAACGTCCGATTTCAGTCTCAGTTTACTGCCGGATCATCACCATCGCTTTCATCTTGATGTCGATATGATTGCTTGCGATGCCATGGGTTTTCGCCGCCTGATCGAAGATCTTACTGTGCTTTACGCGGGCGAAACGCGAATCCCGCTTCCCGAATGGTTTGATTACCTCGCTGCACGCGACGCCGACAGCTCGCGCGTAATACGTCGGCAGTTGGCACAGCGTTGGTGGCGCCACCGTATACCGCACATACCGCCCGCGCCGCGCCCGCTGCGGGCGCCGGATCGTTGCCAAAGCGATCGCATCGCCCTGCAGCTCTCAGCCCAGGAAAGCGCATCGTTATCAAGCCTGGCGGCATCACAGCATTTGACGTTATCGGCCCTGTTCCTGGCGCTGTTCGCCATCAGCGTGGGCTACGGCTGGAACATGGCGCAATTTCGCCTTAACGTACCGTTGTTTCACCGCGATCCGCTATTACCCGATAGCGATAAAGTAGTGGGCGATTTTTCCAATCTGGTGTTGCTGACGGTTGAGCTCGATCCGCAAGCCAGTATTGCCCATTTCGCGCAACGTCTTATGGTGCAGCTGGCCGAATTGATCAGCCATGCTGATTACGAAGGGGTCAGCGTAACGCGCGATCTCTCTCGTCTACATGGCGATGTGCAATCGACGCCGGTGGTGTTTACCGCAGGTTTTGGCATTGAAGGAAAAGCGCTGTTTTCTCAGGCCGCTCGTCAGACGCTGGGCGAACTCAGCTGGGTGATTTCACAAGGCCCGGAAGTGATGTTGGATGCGCAAGTGGCGCACGTTGCTGATGGCATTCTGGTGAACTGGGATGTGCGGCGTGATGCGTTTCCCCCCGAGCTTCCTGACCGGCTGTTTGCCACTTATCGTGCCCTGCTGCGCAATGTGGCCTGGCACCCTGAAAACCTGACGCTAACGCTGCCGCAGATGCTGGCAATCAGCACACCAGAAGCGCAAGCGCAGCAGCAGCCGGTGGTTGAGGTGCTGTGTCAATTGCTGGCGCGTACTCAATCTTGCGCCACGCCCACGCCAGACGGTGAAATCAGCGCACTCAACCTTTCCGAAAATGCACTTAGCGCACTCTTTGACATCATCGCCAAATATCTTGGCGTGCGGCTTGAACCTCAAATCTGTCTGACACATCCCACGCCACATGCGCTGGCTACGCAGATTTGCCAGCACACGCCCGATGCCGCTCGCCGCGCCGCCACTTTACTTAAGGTGTTAGCGGAACAGGCTTAATACCTGAGATCTAAGCAAACAAAAAAGGGATATTTCATGGAGACACCATTAACGCCGCTGCAGCAAGCCTACTTACTGGGGCGCAGCGAACAGTGGCCGCTCGGCGGCGTAGCGATGCATGATTTTCGCGAATACAGGGGAAACATGCCCGATCTTAATCGCCTAAAACAGCGTCTTACGCAGTTGGTGCAGCATTACGCCGCTTTGCGCACTGTCATTGACGTTCGAAGTATGACGCAGCAAGTGCGCGACGCGGTGGTTGTGAATCTGGATGTTCACGATTTGCGTCTGCCAGACGCCACTGAACGAGAACATAAGTTGGCTCATCTACGCCAGCTGTTTGCGCAGATGTGTCACGATCCGGCTAAGCCCCTGTGGCAACTGGCGGTGATTCAGTTGCCAACGCAGCAGGATGAGAAGGACAACGCCTTTGATGCGTTGCTGCTGACCAGCTTTGATGCCTTGATCCTTGACGGGCCGGGTATAGCCACCCTCATTGCCCGCTTGTTTGATGATGCGCCACTCCAGCCGGTACATCCGGCTCCCACGCGTAAAGCGATGAGCGCGACGCAGCGCGAAGCCGATCAGGCGTGGTGGCAACCTACCTTGCAGGCGATGACCACGCCGCCCGCGCTGCCGTGGAAAATGGCGCTGAAGAACGTGAAACGGGCGCGATTTCGTAGCACCAGCCTGTTGATCTCACGCACTCAGTTGAAAAAATTGTCACGGCTCGGATCGGCGCAAAGCCTGCTGCGCAACAGTACGCTGTCCGCGCTGATTCTCGATACGCTGGCCTACTGGACATCCGATGGCGAAATTTGCGTTGGCGTGCCGGTAGCCTTTCCGGCTGAAAGCGGTGAGCTGAAAAATGATGCCAGCTTCGTGGCGGTGCGCTATTCGCGGCATGGCGGAGAACTGGCGCAGCGTGCGATGGCATTTCAGGACGCGCTGCTCGGCTCGCTGGATCATCTGGCTTTTTCCGGTGTAGATATTGCCCGTGCGCTGGGTCAGCAGAGTCAGGGCAATCCCACCTTACCGGTGATTTTAACCAACTGCCTGAGCTGGGAAACGCTGAAAGCGGATGCGCCGATGCGTTACGTGAATGGCCTGACGACGACGCCACAGATCGCCATCGATCTCCGGTTGATGCTGGATGAAGAGAAAAACCTGCTGCTGCGCGTTGATTACGTAGAAGAGGTGTTGGCCTCGGATCAGATTGAAGCGATGCTGGCAGCCCTGAAAAAGCGTATCGATATTCTCTGCGCTGGCGAGACGCTGGACTGCGCGCCAGAACAGTTTATTGATACCACGCACTATCGGTTTAACAGCAGCGAAGCCGCAATGGATGCAGAACCCTGGCTGGCTGAACTGGCGAATAACCTGCTCTTTGCGCCGCCCGCGCGCACGGCGCTGAAATGTGGCGACGAGAGTTGGAGCTACGCGGAGCTAGGTGATCAGGTGCGTACGCTGCTGGCCGCGTTGCAGCAGCGTGGGCTTAAAGCTGGCAATGTGCTGGCGATCTGCTTACCGCGCACACCGCACCACATCATGCTCACCATGGCGTGTGCGCTTTCCGGCATTATCTGGGTTCCGATTGACGTCAATTCCCCGCCTGACCGCCTGCGCTATCTGCTGGATAATTGCCAGCCTGACGGCATCGTGCATCAGGGCGATCTCGCCTGCGAACAAAGTATGACCATCACAGAACTGTTGCAGGCTGAGCGCAATGCGGCGCAGTTACCTGACATCAGCAGCCTGCAGGCACGAAGCCTCAGTCAGGAAGCCAGTTACTATCTTTATACGTCTGGTACCACTGGCAAACCTAAATGCGTGGTGCTCAACTGTCGCGCCACCGCCAATGTGCTGACACAAACCCGCCGACGCTGGGAAGTAACCGCTGATGATGTGTTTATCTCTGTCACGCCGCTTCATCACGATATGTCGATGTTCGACCTGTTTGGCGCACTTTGCAGCGCGGCTACGCTGGTATTACCCGCCCAGCATCAGGAGAAAGATGCCATTAGCTGGAATCAGCTGGTTGAGCGTCATCGTGTATCGCTTTGGTGTTCCGTACCGGCCATTCTGGAAATGCTGCTGAGTTGCAAGACAGCGAACAGCCTGCAATCGCTCAGGTTGGTGGCGCAAGGCGGTGATTACATCAAACCCGACACCGTTCAAACGCTGTGGCGGCTGAGACCCGATATCACGCTGTTTTCGCTGGGCGGCCCGACCGAAACCACTATCTGGAGCATTTGGCATGCGATTGTGCCTGAAGATAAACCTGCCGTGCCTTATGGGCAGCCGCTGGCGGGTAATCGCTATTTTATCTGCCACAGCGATGGCGCACATTGTCCCGCTGGCGTCACGGGCCGCATTCATACATCGGGTGTAAACCTGGCATCCGGCTATTTACAGGATGGCACATTGATCCAGCACGATTTTGTTGCCGTCACGACGCCGCAAGGCGAAACACTGCGCGCCTTTCGAACGGGTGATGAAGGCTATTTTCGAGCGGATGGCAATATCCTGTTTGCCAGTCGCATTAATGGCTATGTAAAAATTCGTGGTGTGCGGGTGTCGCTGCCGGAAGTGGAGGAGGTATTAAAGGCGCATCCGGCAATCAGTGATGCAGTGGTAGTGGATTATCCTGCCCACGACGGAAACGAAGCGAATTTAGGCGCGGTGTATCTGACGCAGCACGGCGCGCCTTTATCGCTGGTTGAACTCCGTGCACACGCGCTGACAGCGCTGATTTGTACTCATATTCCTACGCGTTTCATTCATCTTACTGCGCTACCACTTTCGGCAAATGGCAAAGTGGATCGCCACTCTATTCGTGCGCAGCTCAGTGAAAAAGCACAGGCGCCAGCGCTCAATGCCTGTGCGGCACCGACTGCGGGCGCGCCACCAGCGGAATATGGCCAGATCCTTGCCATTTATTCACAAGCGATCGGCACCGCTACACAACCAGAATGGAGTGAAGACACCCCGTTTATCACACTCGGCCTGAAGCTGCCGCATCTGCGCGAGGTTGTTGTCCAGCTGAACAGCGCCTATGGCAGTAAATTGACGGTAACAACCTTGATCGGCTGTAAAAATGCGCGACAGGTTGCTGCGCTGTTGGCGAGCTGATGCACAACCGGGCAGCACAAGACTGCCCGGTTTGACCCTTTACGCCAGCAGATCGATCACTGCCTGCTCACCCACCAAGGGCTGTAGGGCATGGTGTAAAAAGTGATGAAAGCGGGCAACCAGCGTTTCTGCGTTTTGAATCGGCGCGCACTGCTGCTGATAAATCTCCATATCCAGCTGTAACGCGCTGGCGTCACTGCGACTGCGCAACGTGAGATTTATTCCATCGCCACAACCGCCCGCCAGCACGCAACGCGATGAGCAGCAACCGTGGAAAGTGGGATCTTCAAACGGCTGAATGTTGATATAAGGCGAGATAAAAAGACGCTGCTGATCGTTCAGTCCAACATCACTGCCCAGCTGGCGCAACCGGTAGCTGGCATGTCGCCGTAACTTTCTCAGCTGGTGCGCCATCTCATTAAGGAAGTTATCGAGCGTTGTCTCTGCACTCAGCGTCACCACAAAAGGAACCGTGTTCACTGCCAGCGCTGGAACATCCGTGGCAGCGGGCGTACGACGATTCAACGCTGGCATCCACATAACGAAAGGCTCACCAATAGTAACGTGCGGTAGCGTGAAATAGAGCCAGGCCGCACTCAGTGACAGCAATACATCGGGCCAGCTCAACGCCAGCGTCTGCGAACGATGCCATAACGCTGACGACAACGCATCGGGGAAACAGTGATGGGTGGTAAAAGCGCGCTTGCCATAATTGTCGCCGCCTTTCCACACGCAAGGCAGCGGAAACGCTGCGGCAAGATAATGCAGCCAGAAGCTGCGGTCTTTTATCAAGCGGCCGCTGATCAGATACGCCTGTTCGGCCTGCTGAAAAGCCCGATAACATCCCAGCGGCTGGCCCGCATCACGCTGTGTCAGCAAATGACGATAGAGCGTGGCGCAGCGATGCTCTATCAATGCCATGCCGAAGCCGTCAATAAGGATGTGATGAGTGCGCAAATACCAGATGTAATCGTCAGAGCCGATAGCTATGAGCCAACAGGCTGAATGGGTGGGATGGCGCAGATCTCGCGGCTCGGCGACATCTTTCTGCATTAAGGTCATTGCTGACTGCACAGGCTGCTGGTGGCTTTTGAGATCGATAAACTGCAAGCGCGGTTTTGCCTGCGGACAGAGCTGCAGAGCGGGTTGATGTTGAGGAAAAGCCTCGGCAAAACGCACGGTAAATGCTGTGGTTTCATCCAGCGTACAGTTAATCGCGTCACGTAAGGCTGTGACGTTCACTTCGCCTTGCAGGCGGGTAAAATGGGCGACAATGGAGAAAGGTTGATGAGGATGCAGCGTGAACTCTTCCCAAAAATCCTGTTGTACGGGCGTAAGCGGCAGCCATTCAGTGGCCAAAAGGGTTACAGACATATTCGCGTCCTTTGATCAGTCTGGATGTAAACAGCGGGCAAAAGACTTCTGTGACTGTTTATCCACTCCGCCCTAAGCCGGAGAGGTTGATAGTGCGAATCAGACTGGAAAGGCATCGCCTTGATGCGCCGCTAACAGAATGTTTCTGCCCACAATAAAATGATAACGATAATCACAACTATTATCATTTAGATTTGTTCAGCAACACTTTAGTGATTGCACGCCTTACTTGCAAGCAGATTGCGGCGTTATGCGTGATTTCAGCTTATCCCGTCACTTAGCTGAATAAAGCTATGACGACACTGATAAGCCCGGCTGTTTGATGAGGTAATTTATGGACCTTAATTAGTAGGCAGAAGCCAACAACTTTGTATCGGATCGCTGAAACTTACAGGCCAAAAAAAACTGCATAATGCAGCCTCGTTAGGTGTTTTAAGTCAGTGGGAAAGTGCGGACTCGTACGCAACGATCGACTCGTTAGCCACTCGCTTGATTCAAGAGAACGCTTTCTCTGCGGATGGCGAGCGGAAAGCGCCGTTTTCCCACCAAAAGGCGGCCAGTGTCTGCTAGCACTTGCATTTCAGTAAAGCAGCACGCGCGCGGCCTACCATTTAATCCCCAAGCCGGTTGAAAAGATCCTTTCATTCAACGTATCTCGCGTTCCACTGACAAGATTGTGGTGATAGCCAATATGCAGAGAAGACCATGACGTTAAGGTGTAACGTAGGCCGACTTCAGCATCAAGCGTAAATATCTCGTCTTCATCAAGTGAATGGCCGACGTCGCCGTTGCTGTAGAGCGTCAGTGATTTACCCAAAAGAGAGCGCTCATAATCCCACCGAACCGACGCTCCCAAATGTTCATCATTACTGCCATCGCTGTAGCCATAACCAAACCCCCCCGCCAGGAATGACAATGAAAATCGGCTTAACTCGGTATCCCACAACTGATAACCTGGCCCGGTACCAATCAATGACTGTCGCGCCAAATCTTCAACCCAATCCCGCTTATAAGTCATTCGACTTTGCCAGAAATATTGCTCGCGCATGATGTAATCAAAGGCATAGCGCAGGCTGTAATTATGGGTGTTAACCGTTGTATTTTCTTTTTCACGATTGTAGGTCGCGCCCATATTGTGTCGCCACTTGCCCTGTGAAATCTTAGAGTTAACAGAAAAGTTATAGTCATCATTATGGGTAGACGCTTTTTTCAAGTTAACGCCGGCGTCAATGTTTCCGGTCCAGGAGAGCGCATCGGTTCTTACCTTGGCTTTCATGAATTCATCGATGCGCTTCACCGACACTTTTTCTTCTCGCTCACTTCTTTCGACCCACACATAGCCGGGATCGGAGGAAGATAACCTGACCTGATAATTTTCGCCCGTTCGCTTATTTTCGACTAAAAAAGGATTGCCGCTAGCCAGCGTGCTGACATCATTCCAGTTAACCGTAATCGTACCTGCGTAGGTCGTTTCAAGTCCGAGTTTGCCGTCGCTCAGATAGCGCACCGTGCCCGTTAAACGATCCCCATTGTTCAGCCAGACGGTATCGGCCTGCGCCGTGCTGATGTAGCCAGCCAGCAGCATTGAAACACTGGACAGAACGGGTTTGCTCTTCATCACAACGCAAGGCATATCCTTCCTTAATCGTTAAATCATGCCAACGCGCTGGCAATGTCTTATGAGAAAGTGTGCAGACTGTAAAAACGTTTCAACTACACCCGCTTGATGTCATTTTAACTGATTGATTTTGAATACTAATCGTAACATTGCGCCTGCGCAAACTTTCCTCTGTGCAACCTATATTCTCTGCGCATGAATTGCGTAGAGAAGGCAGCACCACGGCGCGTTTCGAGAGGAATACGAATAGCAAGCAAGGCGAACAGCTTGAAATGAGTCAGAGAGTGATGAACTGAACGATCAACAGAGAAACAGGTGCGGAAAGATGATTTTTGGTGCGGATAAGGAAAGCTATATGTTATCCATTTTAGCCGTATCAATATGAAATTAAGCCCGCAGGCTAATGCCTGGCGGGCCTGTTTGCTGATTACCTTAACGCTATCAGAACGGTCCCCACTTAATCGCTACGCCAATCAGCAGCATCACGACGCAGATGACGAACCACACAGCGATCACTGGCGCGACAAAGCGCAGCCATTTACCAAAGGGAACATTGGCGGTCGCCAGCACGGCCATTAATACCCCGGAGGTGGGGCTCATGCAGTTCACAATGCCTTCGCCCAGTAACACCGTTTGCACCATGACCTGACGCGTCAGTCCAAGGTTATCGCCCAGTGGAGAGAAAATCGGTATCAAAAGCGCCGATTCACCGGAACCGGATGAGATACCGAAGTGCATGACAGCGGCGCTGACAAACATACCCACCGCCGCGATAGAGGGCGGGATCGGTGCCAGTAAATCTGACAAGAAGCCAACAATCGGGTCAAGCACGTTGCCCTGCTGCAACACCAGCGAGATTGAGGAAGCCATACCGACAATAAATGCCCCTTTCACTAGCTTTGAACAGCCGCTCAAAAAGGTGTTAGCAATTTCAGAGCCGGACATGTGCCCAATCAGCCCAACCACAATCGAGAGCAGGATAAACATGGCAGACATCTCATCAGTTCCCCAATGAAACTGGATGGTGCCCGCGATAAACAGGATCAACGCCAGCGCGGTCGTTCCGAGAATCAGTTTATGACGTCCTGTAACCGCTTCAACAGGTTCATTGGTTGCCGTCAGATCGGGACGCAAATGGCCTTGCTTACGTGCTCGACGCACTGACCAAATCAGATAAACCACTGCCGTGATGATAAACATCAGGAAAGTCAGGCTGCGCAGCAACATGCCTGAAAACAGCGGAAGCTGAGCCAGGTGCTGCGTTAAACCGGTGGTGCCCGGATTCAAAATCGCCACGTTGAAGCCCGCCGCGCAGGTCAGATAAACCAGTGATGCGCCTAAAATTGGGGGTAAGCCCATGGATCGGGCGACAAGCAGGCCGATGGGTACAAAGGCAACCACGGCATTGACCACCACGCCAGTGGTGCCCAACAGAGCAAAGATGACGGCAAAGATCAGTACGATGCGCGTATCGCTTAACCGCGTGCTGCGCGACAGTGAGTTGAGCGCGGTGGCAATGGATCCCGTCGCTTCCACAACAGCAAGCACACCGCCGGTGAACAGGATCAGAAAGATGATCGAAGAGGACTTGACCATACCTTTGGCAATCGCCATAAAGATTTCAAGCGGAAAAACACCCGTTTGCGGTACCGCATGCAGGCTGTCTCTGACCGCAAATTTAATGCCATCACGCGTAACAAAATCGAATTTTCCCGCGGGGATCAACCAAGTTGCCACTGCCGCGATGACAAGGATGATAAACAGCAGAAGATAAGGGCTTTGCCCGCTGGATGGCACCGGCGCCTGAGCGGTTTCCTTATGAACGTTTACTTGTGACATGGCGTTTCTCCCTCAGGCAGCGCGTCACCGAGGATCATACCCGCCACCAGCGCTGCACGACTCGCAACGTTAGCAATCAGAATATGTTCATGACGCGCATGAATACCTGCGCCGGTTGCGCCTAATCCATCCAGCGTCGGTAAACCCATCGCCGCCGTGAAATTACCGTCGCTGCCGCCGCCAACCGCCTTGCCCTCAACGCTAAAACCAAGTGCTTGCGCCACGCGCTGTGCACGCTCCAGCATTTTCAGCGACGCAGGCGTCTGTTGCATAGGCGGGCGCGACTGCTCTCCGCTGACCTGTAACGTAATACCTGGGGTAAACGGCGTGATCTGCATGATTGCCTGATGGATACGTTGTGCTTCTTCTGCATGGGTGACGCGCGTGTCGATGCCCAGCACCGCTTTATCCGCCACGACATTGATACGGTTGCCACCGCTGGCAATACCCACATTTACCGTGGTGCCGCGTTCCGGGGCGTTGAGTCCATGCAAGAATAGAATTTGCTGCGCCATCTCCTGAACAGCACTGATACCCTCTTCCGGGTTGTTACCTGCGTGCGCCGCTAAGCCATTTATCGTGACGTCGTAACGTCCGGTACCCTTACGCGCAATTTTCAGCGCGCCACTGCCCGCTACCGCCGGTTCCACCACCAGCACCTGTGCTGAACCCTGCGCATGGCGTGCAATCCAGTCGCTGGAACTTACGCTGCCGATCTCCTCATCGCTGTTACAGAGGAAAACAATGCGCTGATCTTTAATAAGATCCCGTTGCGCTAATGCACGTACTGCCCAGATCGCCTGAATCAGGCCCGATTTCATATCCAGGATGCCAGGGCCGTAAAGTTTGCCATCCTCTTCACGCAGCGGCAGCTCACCGATATCCCACACGGTATCGAAATGGCCAAGAACGGTGGTTTGTGGTCCTTCGCTGCCCAACGTGAATTTGAGGTGATTACCCAGCTGATCCTGATGCTCAACGTCTGCGGTTATCCCCAGACGTTGCTGAAAAATGCTCTGCAGCACTTCACCACAACTGTCCACTGCGGTTTTATCCAACGAAGGCGACTCGGCCAAAACCAGTTTTTTAATATCTCCCAGAATCTCGTCGGCGTGTTGCTGCAAATACTCTTTTATATTTTTCATTTTTTACCCATCTGTCTTAAACGTCACTGGCAGTATGCGCAGAAATGAACACGTTAAAAAATGAGGAGTGAATGCTAATATTGTTGCCCTGAGAGCAACAGATAAGCTAAAAATATGACCTTATCGACATATCCAGAAAAATCCATAAGCTATTTATATGAAGTGGGTGTGCATGGCGGGATACGTCGGGCAGCGGATGCGTTGGGCATTAATCCGTCGGTGGTCAGCCGCCAACTTTCATTACTTGAGCGCAACTTGCAGCTGCCGCTGCTTGAAAGGCGCGGACGTAACGTAGTGTTGACCGAAGCTGGCAAATTGCTGGCAGAGGATTTTGCAAAAACGAACCAGCGTCGAAAGCAGCTTGAACGTCAGTTGCAGGATTTACGGCACATGCGCGGCGGTTCGATTACCGTGCGCATAGGGCAAGGCATGGTAGACGATGTCGTTAACCATGTGTTGAAAGCGTTCTCTGCCGCCTATCCTGGCGTGTTCGTGAATATGCTTTCCGGTGATATGCAGAGCACAGTGATGCTGATCGCCAAAGGTGAAGTGGATATGGCTGTGGGTTTTGGCCCAACCGGCCCGCCGGGCTTGAAGTGCCTGAGCATAAATCGTGGCCCCATCTGCGCCATTGTGCAGCGGGAACATCCGATTGCCCGCTTGTCTCAGGTGAGTGTTACCGAACTCGCTCAACATCGCTTAATCGCTATGAATGAGAGCTTTGGCCTGCAACGCTACATCAACGCCATCTTCAAAAGTGAAAGCGTCATTTTCACGCCCTCCTACAGTTGTAATCTCTTTTCCAGCGCGATTGCTTTGAGCAAGGCGGGATTAGGCATTGCGTTTATGACTGCGCAAGCTGTGCAAACGCCGTTACTGCAAGGTGAGCTGATTGCAATCCCCATTGATCATCGCATTGCACGTGAAAGCCAGTGTCATCTGCTGCGTAGCGCGGATCATCGTCTGACGCCCGCGGCACAATATTTTTGGCAGCTTTTGTGTAATTTCTTTAACGAGGCGGCAGACTCATAATTACCCTATCGAAATAAGCCAGCACGCAAAATAGAGCGCGGCTGGCGTATCAGACTACAGCCTGTGAAGTTGCATTTATTGCGTCAAACTTTGCGCTGCACGCTCAATCACTGCCGCAACTTTATCCGGCTGTGAGGCAAAAATTGCATGGCTGCCTTTAATTTCTACAGTATCGCTGTGGGCACGCTTAGCCATGTATCGTTCCAGTTCAGGATTAATAGTACGGTCTTGGGTAGCCACAATCGCCCAGCTCGGTTTAGTTTGCCAGGCTGGCTTGCCAGCAGGTGTCCCGAAGGCCGCTGCCGCAGGCATCACCTGAGATCGTGCCATCATATCCGTCTCTTTTTTGGGTAAGTCAGCGGCAAAATCAGCCTGGAATCTTTCCGGCTTAAGGTAGAGATAGTGATCGGGCGTTTCAACAATGGATTTATTCGCTGAAGGGATCTTGCTGGCAAGGCTCAGTAAGCTCTCTCCCGCGTCTGGCTGGAAAGCGGCGATATAAACCAACCCGGCAACCGAGGGATCATTGCCCGCATCGCTGATAATCATACCGCCATAACTGTGCCCAACCAGCAGCGATCTCCCTTTCTGTTGAGCCAAAATGCGTCGTGTCGCGGCCACATCATCAGCCAAAGACGTTTGCGGCTCTTGTACAATCGAAACCTTATAGCCTGCTTTATCAAGCGCACTTGCGACAGGTCCCCAACCTGAGCCGTCAGCAAAGGCACCGTGCACCAAAACAATGTTTTTTACCGGTTCAGCCATTGCACTTTGTGCTGATACAGACATAGCAAGGCTCAGCGCCAGTGCGCTTAATGTTTTCTTCATCATGGTTTTATTTTCTCATCAGAGTATAAAAATGGCCGCGACTGTTAGGCCGGTTTCCGATGCTGACATCGGCATCATCGCTTATGAATCAGAATGCTTGTTGGATTAAACGGCTAACCCACTTTTTGGTCTCTACGTCCGGGCTTCGAGGTACTGACAGGCCCACCGGCCTGCCACCACCAAAGTGATGCGAATTACTGCGTAAACTGTTTGATAAGCAGTTCTGCTGTCGCTTGTGAGGAGGTTGGATTCTGTCCAGTAATCAGCAGACCATCGCGGACAACATAAGAACTCCAGTCTTCACCCTTGGAATAAATGCCGCCTTTAGCAATAAGCTCATCTTCAACCAGGAACGGCACCACATTTGTCAGGCCTACCGCTTCTTCCTCGGTATTGGTAAATCCAGTGACTTTTTTACCTTCTACCAGCGGCTTGCCGGCTGGCGTTTTCACATGGCGAAGTACGCCTGGTGCATGACATACGAACGCAACAGGTTTGTTTGCCGCCACGAAGGACTCAATCAGCGCGACAGAGTCTTTATCTTCAGCAAGGTCCCATAATGGGCCGTGGCCACCAGGATAAAAAACGGTGTCGAAATCAGATTGCGAAACGCTGTCTAAACGGACGGTTGATGCGAGTTGGGCCATCGCTTCTGCGTCTGCTTCAAAGCGATGCGTTTGCTCAGTCTGGAAATCGGATTCATTGCTTTTTGGATCTAATGGCGGATTACCCCCTTTTGGGGAAGCCAAAGTAATTTCAGCACCGGCACTTTTGAATGCGTAGTAAGGAGCGGCCAGTTCTTCCAGCCAGAAACCGGTTTTACGGCCAGTGTTGCCGAGTACGTCGTGCGAGGTTAATACGATTAATACTTTCATGGTGTATCTCCTGATAGATTTTTGGGGTTGATTTAATTTTCAAGGTCACTTTTAAAGTAGACCGGTCGTCTTGAAATCTCTTTTAAAAAAACGCCGATAAGGCGTTTTCTTACGTTGCGTCTGCTCAGGCAGTCTGATTAAGCAGGCGCTGTGTTACCGTCATAGCCGATAATCAGCAAAGTAGTCGTCCGGCAGCACTTCACCTAAAGCATCTTTAGAACGGAGGTAGTTATAAAAGAACCTTTGGGCACAGATGCAGCTGTCAGGATCTCATTCAGTCCAACTGCGGAAACCCCTTTTGCGGCCATGATGCGGTATCCTGCATCAAGAATGCCCTGCCGCGTACCGCTATTATTCAGTGACAGTGTTTTGTTCATGGACTAACCTTAGCCTCAATTAGACCAGTCGTCTACCAATCTTTTCATTTATTTTTTAACGGTCTCTCTTGGTGGCCTCAAATCGGCAAAACCTCTCTTGGCTATGTCCGTCAATGGTGCGTGTTATGCACCAATAACGCGCTTTAAACCCCGAAAAAAATTTCCTGTCACGGCTTCCGCGTAATGTCCAAGCTGGCATAACTCCTGCATCAGCTTTCCAGGCTTGTATACAAGATCGCATAACGATCGATGACTTAGGAGAATGAATCTTGCGCAGGAATGATAAAGAGAATATCGATGCTAAGCGTCGCCAGATGATGAAATATTCAATGCTGGCTTTGGGGGGTGTTGCGCTCAGCGGCATGTTGGGAAGCCAACCTGCAATGGCGACCGATGATGAAATATTAATCGGGTACTGGCCTATTGTCGGCGGCTTGCCTTTATACACCGGTATTGAAAAAGGCTTTTTCAAGCAGGCTGGATTAAATGTCCGCGCTGTAAAATTTGCCAGTCCGCAGCAGGTCGTTGAAGCCATGATTACAGGACGCATCCATGGCTGCGCGAATGGAACCGCAACGGGTGCACTCGGCTTAGGCGCCATCACCAGCCCGGATCTGTTCAAAATTATCTGCTCAAATCCCTCCAATGAAAAAATGGTGTTAGATGAGTTTCTGGTGCCTGTCACTAGCACGGCTAAGTCGATTGCCGATTTAAAGGGGAAGCGCATAGCCAGTGGCCCCGGCATCCAAAATGTCACGATGGCGAAGATCATTCTGGAGAAAAATGGGTTTACCGATACCAAAATTATCGAGCTTCCCGTAGGTCAACATGCCCCTTCGTTAGCGGCGGGTCAGATCGACGGCGTCTATACGCTCGAACCCACCGGCACGGTTGCCCGCATGAAGGGAATCGGCAAGGTTCTTGAAACCGGCGTCATTTCTAAATATGTGTTGGGGGATGCCAGCGCACCGTGGTTTGGCGGCGCAGCGGCTTTGACCAGCAGCTTTATCAATGCCGATAAAGCGCGGGCAAAACAGGTTATTGACGCTTATGGCGAGGCGGTAACGTTTATTCAGCAACATCCTGACGAGGCTCGCCACTTTGTCGCCGGTTATACCGGCATTGAAGCCGCACTCGTGAAGGAAGTTCCGCTGCCCGGCTTTGTCATGTATGACCAACTTACTGGCGAAAACTTACAGTGGTTTCAGAAATTTTATGACGTCTTTACCGAGCGAAAAATTTTCAGCAAGCCGCTGCAAGTGGAATCATTGATTTATCGGGCTTAAGGAGAGGTAAGATGATTCAGACCTGGCGTCATAAGTTACTCCCGCTGGTTGGTCCGCTACTGCTATTCCTGTTGTGGCAGACGGCGGTCAGCGCTAAATGGCTCAACCCGGTTTTACTGCCTTCACCCGGTGATACGCTGCGCTATCTTTTTAGCGCACTGGCCGATGGCAGTATGAATCAAGATATTGGCGATACGTTATACCGCACGCTGATGGCGTTTGTGGTGGCTGCCGTTATTGGCGTGCCGTTAGGCGTGATGCTCGGTAGCAGCGAACGCCTCTATCGCAGCGTTGAGTTTCTGGTGGATTTTTTTCGATCCACGCCCTCTTCGGCTTTAATCCCCTTGTTTATGCTGATTTTTGGTATTACCGATACCAATAAAATTGCTATCGCAGCCTTTGCTGCGGTGCTGGTCATCCTGTTTAACAGCGCGTATGGCGTGATGAATGCTAAGAAGACGCGCATCATGGCGGCGCAGGTCATGGGTGTTTCACGCTGGCATGTGTTCAAAGACATTATGCTGATGGAAAGTCTGCCGCAGACTTTTGTCGGCTTGCGCACCGGCGTCTCAATGGCATTAGTGATTGTCATCGTTGCTGAGATGTTTATCGGCTCCGAAACGGGTCTCGGACATCGCATCATTGATGCTCAGCAGTTATTCAACATCCTGGATATGTACGCTTCGATCCTGATCACCGGTGCGTTTGGTTATCTACTGAATCTGGCTTTCCTGCTTATTGAGAAGCGTTGCGTACACTGGAGTGGCAAAGCATGAAAAATCCTCTTTATCCTCAGCCAAATACCCATGTCACGATTCGTGGGCTGGACAAAAACTTCGCCGGACAACCGCTGTACCACGATCTCAACCTCGATTTTCCTAAAGGAAAGATTGTGTCAATTTTTGGCCCAAACGGCTGCGGAAAATCGACCCTGATGAACATGATTGCCGGGTTGATACCGGTAGATCGCGGACAGATTCTGTTCGACGGGAAAACACTGGCGGAAACAGCCATCGGTTACGTTTTTCAAAACTATCGTGATGCGCTATTTCCCTGGTTAACAGCCTGGATCAACATCGCTTATCCGTTGAAACGCAGTGGCATGAAAGCGGATGCGGTGAAAAAGCGGGTGGCAGAACTGTCAGAAATGTTTGATATCCGCTTCGATCTACAGCGCTATCCTTATGAGCTGTCGGGCGGACAACAACAAACGGTCTGCATCATGCGTGCACTGGCGACGAAACCTGAAGTGATGTTTTTAGATGAGCCTTTCTCAGCGCTGGATTTTGAAATGACCCTGTTTATCCGCGACAAACTGCAGCAGATACAACTGGCTACTGGCGTTACCATGCTGATTGTCTCGCATGATTTGGAAGATGCGGTGTTTCTGGCAGATGAAATATTGCTATTAACCCGACGGCCTACGCGCGTAGCAGAGATCGTTCCGTTTGCATTGCCGCGTCCCCGCACAGCAGAGATGATGAGCCATCCCGAATTTATTCGGGTAAAAGCACATACGCTGGCAATATTTAAACGCGAAATGGCGGCTGTCTCAGCGGATTGAAGCTGGGAAAGAAAACAGGGTTGAAATCCAGCACCGCCATAAGGTTATAGACCGTGAAGTCATACCACTCGAGCGCAGTTCCTATTGAACGGGTCGCCGTAAGGGACCCGTTTAGCTAAATGAACAAGCCTTTCAGGTGTTCAAGCATGAACGTATTACGCTGCGCTACAAGCCGGACGAGTATCCTAATACTGCTGAGGTAATGGAAGCATTCGTGCACTGGAAGCGGGTGACGCCGAGGGTGCAGAGGAAGCGTCACGGATTCATATTTTGTCATTCAAATAAGCATTGCTTGTCAGTTGATTTTCTTAACGCTTACGCATATCCGGGAGGATTAAATCTCCACGCAGTACAGCGGATCCCAACATATCGTGCGTTTTGGTCGTCAGCCAGTTAACGATGCGTGATGCCATCGCATCCATTGAATATTCAATGGCGGGAATACCCGGCAGATTTACCGAGCCGGCCAAACTGAACACCATGATATCGGCAGGCACGGATTTATTGAACGCCTGCAACTGTGAAATCACGTTCTGCGCTTCTTGTTCGTTGGCCACCAGCAGCGCGTTGAAATTCAGGGTACTGGCATTGTTCAGCAGCATTTGAATAGCTACGGAGGAGGAGACCGGATCCATAATGACCAGATTGCGATTAAACGGCAGGAAATTCTTTTCCAGCGCCAGTTTGTAGCCCAATAATACCTGCTCGGCAGAGCCGCCCGCTTCAGGATGGATCAGCGCAATTTGGCGCTTACCTTGGTTGATCAGATAATTACAGGCCGTTTCCGCCGCAAAAGCGTGATCAAACTGAATGCTGTTTGGCCCTTCTGACTCAACACAGTCCACCAGAACCACGTTTTCATCATCAATATTCAGCGGAAAGCGTGCGCCTATAATCAGCACGTCATCGCACAGCCCGCAGCTGAGTTCATCCAACGCATTCATGATTTCTGTTTTGCTATTGGCGAAGCGCAATAAAAGATGTTTTTGATGCTGGCTTAACTGCTTTTCCAGCGCGTAAAGATAGGCGGTTGTCTGGTTGATATTTTCCTGCGCGCAAATAACGCCGATGCAGTGAGTGGTCTGACTGAACAGGGATTGTGCAATCACGTTGGGACGATATTTCAATTCATCGGCAGCTTTCAACACGGCAAGACGACTGGCTTCTTTCACGCCGCGTGAACCACTCAACACCCGTGAGACTGTGGCTTTTGACACCCCAGCCAAACGCGATACATCGTTGATAGTAGACATCTTTCTCCCCTGAAACCTGCGTATACCTTAAAATATGAATGCAAACGTTAGCGCATTTATTCACCGCAGAAAGTATAGCCATTTCCATTTATCATGGAAACCGATTTTCCATTTGGATACTTCTTCTATCCAATACAGCAGAAAATTTGTGACGCAAATCGTATAAAGAAACCCCTTAAAACTCAGATATTGATAAGTATCACAGTTCTCACTTCAATCTATGGAAACCGGTTTCCATATGATATCCAATCATCGCCACACTAACGCGTAAAACGTTGAGGATGGGATGGTGATGTACAAAATAATGTTGTGTTGCTCGGCAGGCATGTCCACCAGCATGCTGGTGCGAAAAATGACAGAAGTGGCTGCAGAAAGAGGCTTATCAGTTGAAATTAATGCATTTGGCATCGCGGAATTTGATGAACAGTTCCCGCGTTATCAGGTTGTGCTACTCGGGCCGCAAGTGAAATACATGCTGAAAACCCTGTCAGAAAAAGCGGCCACCCAAGGCATTCCCGTTCAGCCTATCGACATGATGGACTACGGTATGCAACGCGGTGACAAGGTCCTTGATTATGCTCTGTCGCTCATTGAAGCGGCTAACTAAATAGGTGCGCTTATGAGTTCGTTATATCAATCTATGATTGCGGTCATTGAGCAATCAATCACACCGTTAGCGGGTCGTCTTGGGCAACAGAAGTATGTCATTGCGATCCGCGATGGCTTTACTGCTGCGCTGCCGTTTATGATTATCGGCTCCTTCATGCTGGTTTTTATCTTCCCACCTTTCTCCGAAACCACCACCAACGGCTTTGCCCGTGCCTGGCTCGATTTTTCCACCACCTATCGCGAACAATTGATGCTGCCGTTTAATTTAAGCATGGGCGTAATGACGTTTTTTATCTCGGTTGGGATCGGCGCGAGTCTGGGTCGGCAATTTTCGCTCGATCCGGTGATGTCGGGCTTACTGGCATTTATGGCATTCTTGCTGGTGGCCGCGCCCTATTCTGACGGCACGATTTCCACACAATATCTTTCCGGGCAAGGGATTTTTACCGCGCTGATCACCTCCATTTACTCGACACGCATCTACGCCTGGCTCAAGCAAAACAACATCACCATTCGTTTACCCAAAGAGGTGCCGACCGGTGTTGCCCGTTCGTTTGAGATCCTGATCCCTGTCGTGGTGATTATTGGTACGCTGCATCCGCTTAACTTATTCATTGAAGCAAAAACCGGCATGATTATTCCGCAAGCCATCATGCACCTACTGGAGCCGCTGGTTTCTGCCTCAGATTCCCTGCCCGCTATTCTGCTCTCTGTGCTGCTGTGTCAGATATTCTGGTTCGCCGGTATTCACGGTGCGTTGATCGTCACTGGCATCATGAATCCCTTCTGGATGGCTAACTTATCCGCTAACCAGGCGGCTTTGGCCGCGGGAAGCGTACTGCCGCACATCTATCTGCAAGGCTTTTGGGATCACTTTCTGCTGATTGGCGGTGTGGGATCCACTCTGCCACTGGCTTTCCTGTTACTGCGCAGCCGCGCCACCCATCTCCGAACCATCGGCAAAATGGGCATCGTGCCAAGCTTCTTCAACATCAATGAACCGATCCTGTTCGGCGCGCCGATCATCATGAATCCGATGCTGTTTATCCCGTTCGTCTGTGTCCCGATGATCAACGCCGTGCTGGCCTACACCGCGACCAAGCTGGGCTGGCTGGCGCAAGTCGTTTCGCTCACGCCATGGACAACGCCAGCACCAATAGGCGCTTCGTGGGCGGCAAACTGGGCGATCAGCCCGGTAGTGATGTGCCTGATTTGCATGGTGATGTCAGCCCTGATGTACCTGCCTTTCCTGCGTGCTTACGAACGTTCACTGATGAAAACCGAAGAGCAGAAAGCGCAAAACAGTGGCCCGATTGCTGAAACCGTCGGCACGAATTGATGAGTCTGGAGAAGATCGTTATGAAATACGCATTTCCTGAAAATTTTTGGTGGGGCAGCGCCAGCTCTGCGTTACAGACTGAAGGCGACAGCCTGGCGGGTGGCAAAAGTGCCACCATCTGGGATGCCTGGTATGAACAGCAGCCCTGGCGCTTTCATCAAAACATCGGTCCGGCAGAGACCTCAACTTTTCATCAAAATTGGCAGCAAGACATTGCGTTGTTGAAGCAGCTTAATCACAACAGCTTTCGTACCTCGCTGAGCTGGTCTCGCCTAATCCCGGACGGCAGCGGTGAAGTGAACCCAGAAGCGGTCACATTTTACAATAACGTTATTGATGCGTTGCTGGCAAAAGGCATAAAACCTTTCATTACCCTTTTTCACTTCGATATGCCGATGGTGATGCAGGAAAAAGGGGGATGGGAAAACCGAGAAGTTGTCGCTGCATTCAGCCGTTATGCACAAATCTGTTTTGACCTTTTTGGTGATCGGGTGATGCATTGGTTCACCTTTAATGAGCCAATTGTCCCGGTTGAAGGGGGTTATCTTTACGACTTCCACTATCCCAATGTGGTCGACTTTAAACGTGCGGCAACGGTGGCCTATCACACGGTATTGGCTCATGCGTTGGCCGTGCGGGCCTATCGAGCTGGGCATTACAACGGCGAAATTGGCATCGTTCTGAACCTGACACCCTCTTATCCCCGTTCTCAGCATCCGGCCGATATCACCGCGGCCCATCACGCTGCTCTGTTATTCAACCGCAGCTTTCTCGATCCGGTCTTGCGCGGTGAATATCCTGCCGACCTGGTCGCACTGCTCCGTCAGTACGATCAACTTCCTGTCACGCTTCCGGGCGATCATGCGTTAATTGCAGAAGGTAAAATTGACCTGCTGGGCGTGAATTACTACCAACCCCGTCGGGTAAAATGCCGTGACAGTGCGGTAAATCCCGCCGCCCCGTTTATGCCTGAATGGTTTTTTGAAAATTACGAAATGCCGGGCCGGAAAATGAACCCCTATCGTGGCTGGGAAATTTATGAACCTGGCATATATGACATTCTGACTAATTTACGGATTAACTACGGTAATCCCCGCTGTTTTATTTCTGAAAATGGTATGGGCGTTGAAAATGAGCAGCGGTTTGTGCAAGAAGGAATAATAAACGACCAATACCGTATTGAATTTATTGCCGAGCATCTTAAATGGTTGCACAAAGGAATAAGCGAAGGCGCCAACTGTCTTGGTTATCACATGTGGACTTTTATTGATAACTGGTCATGGTGCAACGGTTATAAAAATCGCTACGGCTTTGTGCAGCTCGATTTAAGTACTCAGCAGCGCACGGTGAAAAAGAGCGGTGAATGGTTTGCCGCGACGTCAGCAAATAATGGCTTCAATGAGCAGGAGTAAAGAGAATGGTTGATTTAGAAGAGGCGGTGATGGAAATCATCGTGAACTCAGGACAGTCACGCAGTTTGTGCTTCGAGGCCTTGCAGGCTGCGCGTCAGGGCAGTATTGATGAAGCGCACAAGCTGCTTAAAGAGTCGGATACTTTCGCGCGTCAGGCACACAAAATGCAAACCAAATTAATCGAGCAGGATGCCGGCGAAGCGAAGCAGCCGATGACGTTAATTATGGTGCATGCTCAGGATCACTTAATGACGTCGATGTTAGCGCGTGAACTTTCTGCTGAGATTATTCATCTTTATCAGCGTTAAATTATTATTAACGAGTCGGAGTAATAAACAGAATTCAATCTTAAATAAGACCTACCTCTGTAAATAAAAAATAAAACCGCTCTCCTGGTCGACGGCACACTATTGTGCCGCGTTCAGCGAGAACGTTATTGTCTGAAAATAACTGACTATATTGAGACAACAATGAAAACAAATAAAAAGCTTCCAGCCTCGCTGCTGGTTATGGCTTCGCTTTGCTCTGGATCTGTGTTTGCACAAGAATTTACTCAGGAACAAATTGACGCCATCGTGGCAAAAGCGGTCGATAAAGCGCTTACGGAACGGCAGGCAAAAATTGATGCGGCCGTGAACAAACAAGCTGACGTTATCAACGAGCCACAAAGCACAGCACAATCCCCCGATATGGCGATCCCTTTTGGGGTGAAATTTACCGGCTACGCCCGTTACGGCGCGCACTTCCAGAGTGGCGATCAGAAATACGTGGGTGTAGATGGCTCATACAATGGTGCTTCTGCTATTGGTCGTTTGGGCAATGAAGGTAACGGCGGTGAATTTCAACTTTCCAAAGCGTTTAAAGGCGATAACGGCGCGATTTGGGACATTAACGTCATGATCGATCACTGGGGCGATGAGGTGAACCTTAAAAAAGCCTATGCTGGTGTGACCAATATTCTCGCCTCCAATCCTAATGCTTATCTTTGGGCGGGCCGCGACTTTCATCAACGACCACAGCAAGGTATCAACGACTATTTTTGGATGAACCATGATGGCCAAGGTGCTGGCGTCAAAGACTTTGATATTGGTGGCGTAAAGTTTGACGTCGCCGCTGTCGCTGCCGTTGAATCTTGTAGCCCGGAAGTGATGGATGATGAAGCGAATCCCTCACGCATTACTTGTACCGGCGGCTCGGGAACGGGCGACAAAGGTAATTATGCGTTGACCTCAAAAATTCACGGTATGAAGGTTGGCCCGCTGGATTTGGAGATTTACGCAAACTACGGATTTGACTCAAAAGCCGTTGAGAGCGAAGAGCGCAGTAAAGCCTGGCAAGGCGCTTTTGTATTGAGCCACACCGGCGATAAAGGCGTTAACAAAGTGATCGCCCGCTACTCTGACAACTCTGATAACAGCGTTTACAGCAAAACCGATGAATTAAAAACGATTTATGCCAGCTTCGAAGGTAATTATAAGTTCACTCAACAGGCACAAGTTGAATATCTCCTCGCCTTCCATGATTACGACAATGATGCTGATAACACCGATAATCGCAAAAACTACGGTGCCATTGTTCGTCCGATGTACTGGTGGAATGATGTTCACTCCACCTGGCTGGAAGCGGGTTATCAGCGCGTTGATTACGATATGGGTGGTGATAACCATGGCTGGAAGCTGACGCTATCGCAAAACATTTCGATTGCGATGGGACCAGAATTCCGCCCAATGCTGCGGTTCTACGTCACCGGCGGCGAAGTGGATAACAAACGCACGGCGCGCGTGAATGGCAGCGATGACGATACACAACTCGACTCGTTGAACGTCGGTGCGATGTGGGAAGCCTGGTTCTAATCAAGGTATAAGAGACGGGCAGCATCTGAGATGTTGCTGCCTGCACTTTCTGGAGAGTATTTCAACCCGATACCGGAGAAACGGTTCGATGAGGATGGTCGCATGAAGCCTTCACCGTATTACTACCGCATCGTGGACGTGATGGAGGAACTGATGAAGTTCGTTCTGCTGACGCGTGGGCGCATTGACTAACTGACCGACCGCTACAGCGAGAGGAAGGAGAGTGCCGCGCAGCAGTAGTAAGTGAAGAAAGCAGACCGTGAGACAGCGCTTTGGAGAGAGGAAGCGCTGGCGAAATAACCGGTACGTCAGCCCCTGCTTTTCCGGGGAAAAGCCGTATCGCCGGGCGACCCTACTTACCGGTGCAGTTAGAGTGTGAAATCGACGTGCTCGCCACCGGGCATATTGACACCGATAGTTAGCTGGCCGCCGAGCGCTTCAACGTATCGTTTGAGCGTCGCGATTTTCAGATCCTCGCCGCGTCCCTCAATAGCCGCAACGGAAGGTTGTGCTATCCCCATAGCTTCTGCCTGCTGCTTCTGCGTTTTAGCCAGCGCCTCGCGAAGTTTATACAGCTGAGAATCAAGCCGCATTTCTGCGACTTTATCATTTACCTGAGTCAGTTCTTCGGGCGTCAAATCAGCCATCAGATCATCCAGCGTTTTCATTTTCCACTCCGTTTGAGTTGGTCCAGGTGTCGGTGATACTCGCTTTCAGCCGTTTTAATCATAGTTTTGTAGAAACGCTTTTCGTCAGCGCCTTCTTTGTTACCCGCGCATAGGATGATGGCTTTGCGCAGCGGGTCGAAAACAAAGAATCCTCTTACAGGTCGGCCATTGCTTTGAACTCTGAGTTCTTTCATGTTTGGGGTCTTTGAGCCGTACAGCGTATCGACATGCGGCCGTCCGAGATGAGGGCCTTCCTGCTTCAGAAGATTCAGTGCGGCAATCACATCCAGCTGCATTGCTTTGTCCTGCTCTTTCAGCCATTCAGCGAACAAATCCGTGGTTTCAATAATCCACACAGGCTCACCTTTATAAATTACAATCTATATAGCATATATATTACAGTCTATATTTTCAATGCTATTTGCTATCAGTTTGGCAGGTAATGCCTGACTTTATCGCTGTAGGGATCTGTTACTGATCTGAACAGCTCAGAGCCGCCTTACTACCCAATCCAGCTGGCGTGGAAACCTCATGCGTCATTGCCGCCCCTGCACCTCAGCAGCCGAATCTTTTTGTGGCCACTGAACGCGCTGCTGCTGGCCACTGCAGGAGATGATCTGAAAGTGCGCCACCTGATCCGGCAACGCCGGGGAATTGGAGGAGCTATAAAATTAAGGTATTAATGTCCGCTTTGTGCCAGACGCGGACGTTCGGCAAAATGATCATCACCTTTTGAAAATGCTTTATTCTTAATATAATGAAAAGTAGCTTCCTTAAGTCACTTGACCATAATACCAGCGTTCTCCCGTGAACCATTCATCCCGGTCCTCGCTTCCATAATATTCGAGTGTGATACCTATTTCCTGTACATTCGCTGGCAGTATGAGCCCCCATTCAACAGCAAGGCTGCGCTTTTTGATTAAAGTAGAAGCACCATTTTCAGAACGATTTTCAGTTATGAAGCCTTGATAATAGTCTTCCGAGCGATAAAGACAGACCTCGCTCGTAAACATATCCGGAAGGCATACAACAGCAGTAATCCGAGGGCTGTAATTCATACCAACAGTTGCCGTTATGAGATTTGAACATGCGTTAATTAAAGCTTGCGCACAAGCTGCTTTGGTTTTAAGCGTGCTGTACTTCCCCGCAACAAGATTGATCTCTACTGGGATTTTGAAATTCTAGTAATGTTCATCTTCTGCAAACACGCTACGTTCAGGGCTATGAAAAGTACCAGCCCAACGGTTGAGAGCTTTTATGCGTCGGGGAATATTTCTGACTTTAGTTCGATGATCTCTGTTAAGTCGTCTGCTCATAAATAATTTATTTGTTTTCTGCTCAAACGGTTCACGCTGTGCCCCTGCAAAGGAACATTCTATCCTAAGTTATTCAGCTTATCGTTACGTCTGCAATTTAACGCACCGTTATTGACTTAAGAGAATGTAAGTCCGCTTTTCGCTCATGGCGGACTTTTCCCAGACTTAACAGTTACATAACCCCTCTTCCGCTACTTTCAGCAGATCGCTCGCTTTCCATTTTTTCGCCCTTATTTGAGGCTATAAGACTAACTGGCGCGGCCAGATTCAGGGCTGGTACTTGCCGTTGCCATCAGCCCCCAGCCGTTAGGCCCGAAACTCCGCTTCTGGCGGTCTGCCGGTTAGCGCAATTGAGCTGACAACCCGACTCTGCCGGGGAGTCGAGGGGGCTAGCGGGAGTTTGATGCTAATGGCCGCTATGTGCCCGAAGTAGAAATTGTTGGAAACAACGAGTATTGACCATAAGGAACTGCCCATCGGCCAGATGCCTGGTTTAAACTCCTCATCCCCGCATTATCATATTCATTTCGTAACGGAAGGCAGCAAGCCCGATTGTGCATATCCTTCAATAATTTCGTCAAAGAGGTGAATATCGTTCCGGCTTCTGGCCATTAGCTGTGCGCCGGCAATAGCGGAAAAAATAGCACGCGCGCGTTTTTCCCCGTCTTCAGCACTGGCGATACCTGCTTCCTGAAGCTGCGTATTCAACCACACCACATTCACGTCAGCGAATTTCTGTATCTCTTTTTTCACCGGCTCCGGCAGATCATCATACTCAGCAGCCATAAAGCTGCCCATACATAGCCGGTTCTGGCTTTCAAGCGAGCGGCGAAATATATGCGGATAACGAATCAGACTTTTAAGTGCATTGCCCTCTGCTTCACGTATTGCTTCGAGGTCGTGCGCCGTGTCCTCCCAGTAGCGCTGTGCAACCGCTGCACCTAACTCCGCTTTGCCGGGAAAATGATAATAAATGCTTGCGGCTTTGATACCGACCTCATCAGCCAGGCCGCGAATATTCAGCCCGGTGTAACCATGAGCCTGTGCCGCCAGGCGGGCTGCTTTTAATATTTCGTCTTTAGATGTCTTGCTCATCATGTCTCTCCTGAAGAATACGCCTTAATTCTAACATGTGTTAGGTAGGTGTTGACAGGGTAAATTTATGCGCCTACTGTTTACCTACCAAACGTTAGTTAGATAAGGCGATGATCATCATGAGCAAAGATATTTTTTATTCAGACGCAACCCAACTGGCCGCAATGATTCGCAGTCGTGAAATCTCACCTGTTGAAGTTATGCAGGCGCACATTGACCGTATCGAAGCGATAAACCCAGAGGTTAATGCCATTGTGACAATGGCAAATGATGCAATGAAACATGCTGTTGCAGCGGAAGCCGCAGTGATGAGAGGAGACGATCTCGGTCCCCTGCATGGCGTTCCCTTCACGGTGAAAGATTCGATAGATACGGCCGACGTACTGACACAGCGTGGCTCCCCTATTTTTAAAAATCGTCTTCCTGATAAGGATGCTACCAGCGTGGCGCGTCTCAAAAATGCAGGTGGCATCCTGCTTGCGAAAACCAACCTGCCGGAATTTTCATACTGGATTGAGAGCGATAATCTGCTTTCCGGTCGATCCAATAACCCATGGGACCTGACACGCACGCCCGGTGGCTCCAGCGGGGGCGAATCAGCCGCTATTGCTGCAGGAATGTCTCCGCTTGGGCTGGGTACAGACCTGGCCATTTCAGTGCGCGGACCGGCTGCGCAGACTGGGATCACGTCCATGAAAGCAACGCACGGTAGCGTGCCCATGACGGGCATTTGGCCGCGTGCCCCCCGCCGGTTCTGGCATGTGGGTCCTATGGCCCGTTCTGTGCGCGATATTGCCCTGGCCTTCTCACAACTGTCTGGGCCGGACGGGCACGATGCTTTTTCCAGCAATGCGCCGGTTTACCCAGATGGACTGTCGTTTGCATCATTACGTCCGCTTCGTATTGGCTGGATGACCGGTCCGGGCTTTGGTCCTGTTGACCCTGAAGTGGCAGCAATAGTCAGGTCAGCAGCTGAAGCGTTACAGAGACCCGGCGTGGTTGTGGAGCACGTGAGTATCCCGGCGCTGGAGCAGGATTTTGCGCTGGATGTCTTCAACCGGATACACGTCATGGAAATGAAGCCTGCATTTGCGGCAGCAACAGCAGGTCATAGCCCTGATGAGCTTTATAAGATGGCCAAAACTATGCTGTCACTGCCAGACACTTCCATGTCTGATTTTATTGATGCGGAGCAGGCAGCAGAAAGGCTGCGAGATGGTTTTGCAAAGTATTTTTCTCAGTATGATGCGCTTATAACGCATGTTCTTCCTATCCCGGCACACAAACATGGTGTTGATCGATTTGTTATTGACGGCAAAGAAGTTGATGCAACTTATCTTCAGGGTGCCACGGTCCCACTTAACGTAACGGGATTACCTGGTATAGCGCTTCCGTTCGGAAAAAGCCGTGAGGGAATGCCAGTTAACGTTCAGATTGTTGGCAAATGGCATGCAGAGAGAACCCTTCTACATATCGCATCCCTGCTTGAAGAAGTCAGCCCGGTAAAAGGGGCACATCCGTCGTTATAAAATGGCTAAAGGTCTCACGAAGTATCGTGGGGCCTAATCAGCTCATGCTCACAGAGACGCTATCAATCAAGGCCCGCTTTTCGCTCATAGCTAACCCAACGGTTTCACATCTCATCCCAACTGAATTCAGGTAATTTCCTACAAAGCACCTCAGATAATGCGCCAGCAACGGACCAATCAGATAGCCGGCACCAAACGGCAGAAATAGCATGCTTTTTATCCTTTTGTGGCAAAGCCTCTGGAAAAAAGATAACCGCGTTGACAGAAATGCCATCCTACTAGTAGGATGGCATTTCTAGTTAATTCTGTGTTAATAATGTGTTTAAAGCATACGTACATGCTGGAGAATAAAATGTCGCTGAATATTAAGCCGATGCAAAATATGCCCTCTCATTACTGGCTAAAAAAATATTATTATTTACGTACCGGATTTTCATTAATGTGGGTTGCAGCCGCTTTTACTGTTGGTCAGCACTCATTTGGTTTGGCCGCTATTTTACTGGTTATCTATCCTGCCTGGGATGCGTTAGCCAATTATATTGATTCAACTAAGAGCGGTGGCTTCGGAAAAAATCGCATGCAGACCATCAATATTATTGTCAGCATAATCACTACGCTGGCAGTGATATTAACAATCACAAAAAGCATGAATGCAGTCATTGCTGTCTTTGGCGGATGGGCAATTTTATCAGGACTATTGCAGCTTGGGGCGGCGATTCAACGCTGGAAAAATAATAACGCTCAGTGGAGTATGGCTCTTAGTGGTGCGCAGTCCGCCCTGGCTGGGACATTTTTTATTTTTCAGGCTCAAATGCCTGTTCCACCTTCCATTATTAACATTGCTGGTTATGCGGCCTTTGGCGCTTTCTATTTTCTTGTTTCAGCCGTATCACTCACGGCGATCATCAGAAAAAATAAACCGGTTAGCTTTTCTTAATCAAAGAGTGGTTTTATCGATTCAGATTTTAATTTCGATAAATTACATTGAATCCATTCTGTAAACGCTAAGTTAAATATGAAAATGCAATCAATTTTCACCGGAAGAATATTGCTGCGTATTGCGCTAGCTGGTGTTATTCCGGTAACAGTAACGTTATTATTTCTCTGGACTGGCGGCTGGCTGGCACCTGAACGTCTTACTTCAGACAAGCTTGTAAATGTATTAGAAGAGTCATCTGGCGTGCATCCGACCTATCGTCGGAATCATGCTAAAGGCATTTGCGTGCTTGGCCGTTTTATCTCTAATGGTAATGCCAGCGTTTTATCGCGTGCGTCACTGTTTTCCCGAGGAGAAACAGCCGTAACGGGACGTTTCGCCATTGCGGGAGGTAATCCCCTCGCACCCGATTACGCTGTGCCGGTACGCAGCATGGCTCTGCTTTTTCAACAAGCCAATGGTGAACAATGGCGCACGGGTATGAATGCCATGCCCTTCTTTCCTGTCTCTTCGGTTGAAGCGTTTTATCAGCTTCAGACGGCTACACTGCCTGATACCAGTACCGGAAAAGTAAACCCGAATAAACTCAACGCTTTTATAACGAATCATCCGGAAGTAAAACCTTTTTTTGCATGGGCTAAGCAGTATACGCCGTCCTCCAGCTGGGCCAGCGATCGCTTTAACAGTCTCAATGCCTTCCGCTTGATTGATAAATCGGGCAACTCACATCTGGTCCGCTGGAGTGTGGTTCCGACCATCAAGGCAGACCCTGTCAGCGATGCCAATAAACATGACAGCGATTTTTTGCAGAAAGATCTTATACAGCGCCTTGGTCAGGGCGCGCTCAGGTGGGATTTAGTCATCACACTGGCTCAGGCTGGCGATAAAAGTAATGATGCCACTAAAGCATGGCCAGCCGATCGTAAAACGATTAATGCCGGCACGCTGGTGATAAACCAAGCCACTCCTCAGCAGCAAGGCCCCTGCAATGACATCAATTTTGATCCTTTGATTTTGCCCGATGGTATAGCCGCCTCTGACGATCCGATATTGAATGCGCGTTCGTCGGCCTATGCCAGGTCGTACAATTTGCGCACTCGGGAACAAGCTCAACAAGCAGGAGCGAAATTATGAAGCATGTCGAATATTTTCATCCAGCTATGCGCTTCCTGCACTGGCTTATGGTCGCAGCGATTTTAACAATGCTGTTTATCGGCATAGCCATGGTTGCCAGCGTATCATCCCTGCATAGTTTACTGGTGGCGATACATAAGCCGCTCGGCGTGATGATATTGGTTTTAGTCGTGGTTCGCTTGTGGCTGCGTTTTGCAACCGTAACGCCCGCTTTGCCAGCGTCATTACCCGCATGGCAGCGTGGCGTGGCGCATCTTTCACACTGGATACTTTATTTGATGATGCTGGCCCAGCCTCTTATTGGCTGGGCCATGCTTTCAGCGGCGGGTTATCCTGTTACTCTCGGTGCCGGAATTGTCCTGCCGCCTGTTGTGCCCGTGAATAATGACTGGTATGCGCTACTGCGCCCCCTGCATACCTGGTTTGCGCTCGCGCTATTCGCTACGGTAATGCTGCATCTGGCAGCTGCGCTGCTCCATGCTTTTGTACTGCGAGATGGCGTGTTCCGCAGTATGACCGGCATGCGTAAACCCTGACTGTCCGGTTTATGGCGCAACCTTGCTGAAAAAGGTTGCCACCGCGAACGCAATCCAATTGATGGAGAAAGGCAATGACGGTCATCCGTTTTCCTGACAGGAAATTGTTAGAAATCTATGCATGTTCGGCCTGTATGCCGAATGAATCCGGTGCTCCAGAATCACAGGCGGTTGAAGAGCCTTCTCAGTCTGTAATCGCTGGTGAAAAGGAAGCGGTTCGCCATTTCGCGCTGACATTTGCTGAAACGCTCTTAACAGACAGAGAACTTAACCATGCTGCACCATTCCTGGTGGATAAAATTGTCAGGATGCTGGTTGAGGAATCTCGCTGTATTCAGGATAAACCTTAATGAGGACAAAGCTCGCAAGAACAGAGTTTCTGCGAGCTTTGCGAATGCATTATTTATAAGCTTTGCCGGTATGATGGCCAAAACTTCATACTCCCCTGACTCAAGTATGAAGCTGGCAAGACCGGGATAACGCATTAATAGAATCATGATGGGTGCAATCAGGGACGTAACGCCATCTCAACCGCTGCTTCGCAATGAATCAGTGTGGTATCAAAAACGGGCACGGAGACGTTATCCTGGTTAAGTAACATACCCACTTCCGTACATCCAAGAATCACGCAATCTGCACCCTTTTTAGCTAAACGCTGCGCTATGTCTTCATAAACAGAGCGACTGGCTGGGACTATTATATCCTTGCACAGCTCCTCATAGATGATGCGATGCACTTCTGCCCGATCGGCAGTATCGGGAACAACAGGCTGAAGTGAAGCCGCCCTGAGACGATCAAGATAAAAGGACTGCTCCATCGTAAAGGCGGTCGCCATCAGACCTGGCGCTTGCAGACCTTCTTTGACAACCCGGGCGGCCGTTGCATCCGCAATGTGCAGCAGCGGGATGCTGACACCGTTCATCATCTGCTCAGCCAGTTTATGCATTGTATTTGTTGCCAGAACGATAAAATCAGCGCCTCCGCGTTCCAGCGCCTTTGCCTCGGTGTTCAAAAGTGAACCGGCTTCGTCCCATTGGCCTTTAATCTGTAAATCTTCGATGATTGCAAAATTTAGCGAACGAATCAGCAGCTCAGGAGAATGCAGGCCACCCAGGCGCTGACGAACCAACTCACACATTTTTCGGTAATAAATTTGCGTTGAGGCAGCAGACATGCCCCCCAGGATTCCAATCGTTTGCATCGTATTTTTGCTCTGGTTTTGTTGCATATAAAGGGAAAATGAAGAGGAAAACATGGATAAGACAACATCAAACGTTATCTCTTCTCAGGTTTAAAGGGTGAACCTGCGGCGATTAAACGATTTAAAACAGGCTGTGTAATCTGCTCAAACAAATCGACATTACCAAAAGCCCGGGCAGCCAGCATCGCACCGTGTACCGTAGCCATCAGCGCCTTTGCCTCCAAGGCTGGCGTATCTTGCAACTGAAATGTTCCTTCACTTTGTCCCTTCTGAAGCAGTGAGGTCAGCCAGTTGGAAAGATCTTGAAAATGGCCGGTAACTTCTGCTGCTATTTCCACAGGTAAGGTGGGTAACTCAACAGCAAGCATCACGCATATGCAAAATGAAGATGAGCCATCTTTAATACACTGTGACCAGTAACCGATATACACCTTGAGCTCAGCCAGGGGATCATTGAGCTGATAGTCCAGAGCCGACATACCCGAACGCGCTTCTTCACAATATTGCGCGACCACCGTGCGCACGAGATCCGCTTTGCTGGGAAAGTGATGATGAATGCTGGCCTTACGAATGTTCACGATCTCGGCAATGTCAGCGTAACTAAAGCTTTTATAGCCGCCGGTGGTAAGCAGTTGTCGGGTGTGGGCAGTAATTTCTTTAGCTTTATGAGAAAGTTCAGTCATAAATATTCTCGGTCAGTTTAGACAAAAAACAGCAAATTTATATTGAGGAAAGGTTTCGCGATTTAGTCAACCTACCTGCAGGTAGACTTATTGTCAAGGAAGCGCAATATAGCCAGACAGTCCGGTATTGACACCAAACCAACTAGAAGGTAGGCTGCTTTTTATCATTTCATGGCTGTTTAATTGAAGCATTTATCAGAGGTTAACCAATGAAAAATCATGATTGTGCTGTTCAACTGACATTCTTTCGGCAGACGATTGATAATCTCGACGCAGCGTTAATGTACATCCTTTCTGAACGGTTTCGGTGTACTTCTGAAATTGGCAAGCTTAAAGCCAAGTATAATCTGCCAAAAAGAGATGAACATAGGGAGAAAAATCAGTTGGCTCGCTTGAAAAAAATCGCGCAGGAGGCCAACCTTGATCCAGAATTTGCTGAGAAATTAATGCTACTGGTTATTAATGAAGTCGTTTGCAGGCATGAAAAAACAACCGCGTGAAATTTCTTACTTCTTTATTCAACCTAATTTAATAGCTTCAATTTTACCTTAGAAATATGATTTCTTAAACTGAAAATTAAAACAGCCTTAATATTGAGGTGGCTAGGGAATAAATTTTTACGAAACCAATCGGTGATGTTAACGATTGATACTATCTATCAAGTCGAAGTTTTACATAATCGATAATCTAAAATTTCAACCGCATTTTATATAACTTATCGATAATGTTATAGCCGCATGGGGCCCACTGGAAGCAAACCCTTTTGTGGCAACATTTTAATATGAACGGGCACGTAGCGAGTAACGACTGAACTGCCAGAATATGAGTTTTTTGAAAAAGCTTTTACCGTTGTTATAAATTGATAAGGAGTCTGTATGTCTTCATCTAAACAAAATGACTATGAAAAACGTCTTCAGGCTATCGAAGATAAATTGGAAATTTTTGAACTCATTGCTGCTCATCCCCTTAGCGCGGATACCGGGCATTCTGAGTACACACTGTCGGTTTATAATCATGATGGTATCTTTGATCGTGGTCCTGAACTGGATGGTGCAAACGGAGCCAAAGATATTGCGGCGTTTATTGAACGTCCGGAGCATGAGGAAGCAATTGCAGGTGGGCTCGCACATTTTACCGGGCTCCCACTCATTGATTTGCGTGACGATGTTGCAGTAGTAACCTCTTACCTCCAAATAGTTCACCTTAATCAAGAAGGCCCGAATCAAATGCTTCCAAATCATGGAATATCAAAGGGTTATCGAATTCACCGCGTAGTGGTAAATCGCTGGGAAATGGAACGGCGAGAGGGCTGCTGGAAGGTTGCGAAGCGAACGCTTCTGCCGGTAGATGGTTCAATCAATCATCGGCAACTATTACGTAAGGGATTAGATGAGCTTTATTTTTCAAGTTCAGATAAAAATTCTTCCACTGAGGGCTCATGATATTTGTCATGCATAAAGCATGAGATCTTTTGCCCTACCTGTCAGATGGCAATTAGCAGCAGCCCTGCCCAACTATGACCAGGAAACAGACTTACCTGTTCAGAGAGAACGCTGTTATGCCACGGTGAGACAGGACAAACTGCTTGGTATCATTGTCTACCCATAGCAGAATAGGAGTTTAAGTGATAATCCCTACTATCCGGCATCGGATCTTATCGCTACGTACACGGAAAAAATGATGTTAATTTACAATGTTTTTGGTCGGCACATTGGCGTTAAACGGGAGCATGGGCGCTGGCTGGTGTTCCGTATAGACTTGTCAGAACGTAAATATTCCTTACTCAAAGATATTACCATTCCTGACGAGCTTACCGAAACCGAACTGCCCGGCTGGCTGGATGACATTTATCATGAGGAGGCAACGGAGAATAATCCCAGTGTAAAACGCATTGAATGATATAGCCGAAATACAATTGCCCGACCGGTCGTTGATATTTACCCTGGCATTTATACAGGCTATGCCATTTCTCGTGCATAGTGCTAATCAAATGCCTGCGCCACATAAAATAAAGCATAACGTAACATTGTTTAAAACTGCCCATAGCGGTCATTAATATGTAAAACGCGGATAAATTGCGTTGTGGCATTGTTAATACAAACAGAAGAAATAATCTATTTAAAACATTCCAACCAGTATTTGACGTAAGCGTGAAGCTTTCAGCGATTATTCGTCTGTTGGAGAAACTTTTTTTTGTGTGAGGTTCATCGGCCATGACATAAAAATAACCGCAGCGGAACAGTGTGTCCAGGGTTAGGCGATAACACGATGTGCGGGATATAAAATTATGAAGCAATCTGACAGCCTGACTCACTACAGATAGGCTAATTAAATGGTTGATTTAATCATTCACTTTCATTTATCTAATTTTCTGACGGATACAAAAATATGACTATTCAAGTTAATCAGTTTGAAAAGTGCCAGCCGGAAGAGGTTTTCGCGGAGCAATCAAGCCAGTTGACAGTTATAGATATTGAACCGATCTGCGAAGATGATATTGCAGCTGTCACTGCGCTGCTTAATCAAGCTTATCGTTGTATCGGTGGTGACGGTGGGTGGACAAACGAAGGTGGAATCATTGCCGGCGATCGCATAAGTGAAGAAACGCTGAGACAGGAGATTGCGTCTAAGCCGGATGCAAGTCTGTTGCTATGGAAAATGCAGAGCAAAATTCGGGGATGTGTCTGGGTGGAGCCAATGGCTGAAAGTACATGGTATCTCGGTTCGCTTGCCATTGATCCACTGCTACAAAACCGCCGCTATGGCCGTAAGTTAATTGCTGCAGCAGAACAGTGGTGCAGCCGCCGCAGAGGAAAGACAATTCGGTTGACGGTACTGGACGTCCGTCACACGCTTATTAAATGGTATGAGAGACGAGGTTATACGCTGACTGGAGAAACAGAGCCTTTCCTTGTGGAGGATACGCGATTTGGAGTACCTCTAAATCCCGGTTTGCGCTTTGTCTATATGGAGAAAACATTGATCCACACCAAATAGAATCGCCCTGAAAGCCTCATGCACTGCTCGCAATGCGTCATATTATAAATGTCTGCTGTTAATCCTCAGTGAATTCGATATGAGCCAGGATGAAATAATTAATGGTGAATTGCTAAAGCCAGAGAAAAAGGAGATGGCCTCCGGCTTCCTGCCTTGTTGTTGCGCTAAATTCTTACTACCATCGACATGCATGTAGAGATCAATTAGCCACAGAATTAAGCGAAAATGGATTTAGTTGATTTGTTAATCAATCACTATAAGTCATAGGCCGTTAAAGTCCGCTTTCCGCTCAAAACGGACCTAAATGATATCGTTTAGAGCAGAGTAAGAAGAAGGCGGAAGTCGATTGTCAGAAATTAGTGAATAAGGCTGTGCAGTGAAAAAATAATGAGTAGCGCTCCTCCAGCTATGTTCACATATTTTTTAAGCATCAGTGGATGGGTTTTTTGGGCTGAAAAAACCAAGATACGGCTTATGGTAATAAGCCAGAGGCACATAATCACCACATGGACGGTAGCCAATATCAGGTAGTTGTCTACGCCTCCCTGGTTTCCAGCAAACTGAGAAACAACGGTGAGATAAAAAATAATGGCTTTAGGGTTGAGGACATTAGCCAGCCACGCTCCTTTTAATGTAATTGGAGGCACGCTGTTTTTGTGTTGATTGCGCTTTGCATTCAGTCCACTTCGGATAAGCATAACGCCCAGCCAAAGAAGATAAATTGTTCCTGCAATTTTCAGGAAACCATAAACTGCTGGCGATGAAATAATAATTGCAGTTATGCCGAGTCCGATGAAAAGCGCATGGGTATAAATTCCCAATGCTGTTCCGGCGAGGGTTCTGAAAAGGCCGTTGCGTCCATCTGCTAGCGCGCTGCTCATAACAAGCGTGAAACTTGCTCCAGGAGACAAAGCAACAGGTAACAATGCTGGCATAAAGCCAAGAAGATTGATGTCCATAGGCATTAAATAGTAAGCGACCAGCCCCTACGTTGCGAATCTATTAAGCATAATCCGTCTTATACAACAGGCTCGTAAATCGTTTCAGTTTCTAATCCTCGTCGTAATCCAAATCACCCTACCTGACTTACTAATGACGTTGGGATATTTCAGCGTTCATTCTGGGCGAAAATGCCTGCTTTTAGCTCATAACAGACTCTGACTGACAGCTGACCGCTTTGTGCCACAAGCGGACGTTGCTAACACTGAAATGTATTAACCTGCGGGCAGGTCACTGCCTGTCAACTTTGCCTGGATTGTTGGTTGCCGATGGACAAGTAAAATACGACCGGATAGCCAAACCGCATGCAATTGCGAAGTCACATAGCGGGAAAGCTGTATCTCCAAAAATCAGCCAGCTTCGCCGCGCAGCCGGTGGCGGTAATATTTAAGAACAACGTATGTCACTATTTGGCCGTACAGGAAACCGCCCAGTGCGGCCATCAGTACGCCGCCCACCATACCGAAGAAATAGACGCCCGCGCCCGCACAGCTACCGCATAGCGCCATCCCGCACCAGGTTTCCCGGTGCCGGAAAGCGGACTTATATGCGCTCCTCCAGCGCCTTCCGCGTTCCCGCAGGGATAAATCGGCGAGTTCAGGAATGCTTTTCAGGGTCCAGTAGATTTTCACGGTAGTGTCCTTATTCCATTGATTCCGCAGGAATAAATATAACCTGCCGGATTAACAAATGTTTAGCCATTACTGCCGCACCTGCAGTCTGGCCAATGTCAGATACCTATGGGTTGATAGCCCTGCCATTCTGGTTGATCACGACGTCCGGAATCACAGGGAACCAAATGAATAAAGAACTCACCTACCTTTTCAAGTAACAGGCAATCATCCACGTCCTTCAAATTATCCTTATGCTGATGGTCGGTGCCACAGAGCAGCGTCTGTAACGCTTTTTTCTTAGCCTGCTGCGCATTTTCGGCCACAAATAAATCGAATTCATGTAACTCAGCGAGCGTATCAGGTCGGTAGCCGCCTGCATTGACGAAAAATAACCTGTTTGCTGAAGGGGAAGGTTTAGCGGAGAGGGTAACAGAATATCCGTCAGCCCAGGTGACACGGCTGTAGCCGTCAATATGAATTTTATCCTTATCCCCGAACCATACATCACGAAGAGCGGGCCAGGCATCTTCTGGTCTGTTTGCCGCAACAAATTGAATGTCGTGCACTTCTATGTTGGATTTCCCAGCATTGCCACCGATATAGAACATATACAGATTCATTTAACATCCTTTTCAAGCATGAGTATCGTTATGCATTTGAATATATAACGATTTGTATTGCAATCTCATAAAGGATATTGCCGCGTTTATGAACACTGAAATTGACAAGTGGATGAAAACTGCCTTTCGTTACTACTGCTTTAGCACTGCCAACCACCGGCATCGTAATAAATTTTGCAGGCAGAACTTCCGCTTTTCGCACATAGCAGACCTATAAACCTTTTTGCTGGTAGCCCTGTGCCACAAGCGGTCATTGCGAGCCCAGTAACGGGTATATATATAATAGATGCCTCATATCATTCAGATTAATATTAAAGATCGGGTGTGATCAATGCTCCACTGACGCGATCATCATTCACTTGCAATATTTGCTGTTGAGTTGATCAAATGATTTTATCTGGGAGCGATATTCATCAGCCAAGAAACTATCATTTGATGCATAAGTAATGGGGCGACGTTTAAAAATCAGTTCACATGGCTCTACTGAAATAAGTCTAACACCTATTATCCGATTTCATTTCATGTATATTGATTAAATATCAAAACCAGCCCACCTAAACTTAGCATCCTGTAACCCTGATAATTTTATCCACCACATCTGATAATTGAGCAACGCTATTCCTGCTATTTTCAATCATTTCGCCTATATTAGCGGTTAACGGTGATGCCATTAAATGCAACGTCATATATTGGAGAGTCAATATATGACGTTGCATTTACTCCTTCCCTATTGTGCCTGATACATTAAGAGCAACTGCCTGTTACTTCGCATATGTCAGGAAGACACCTTCTTTAGTGACAGCAACTTTACCTGTTGCGTAGGCGATAACAATATATAACCCTTGCTGATAACTGATGTTCCCGCTTTCGCGCTCAATTTCAGCCGCTGGTTTACCATCAACCGTCACGATCCCCAACTTATCCCGCTTAATTTCGATATTGTTTCCGTTATCACTAAAATGCTTAATAAATGGCTTAACTTTATGGGCCGCTTGAGCAACCTGCTTTGCATTTTCTAATGCCTGTTTCTCAGCAGCGGCACTGATTGTCGCCTGCCGATTTTGTTCAGCAACATAACAAGCGTCCCGGCTTACGCCTTGCGCCTGACAATCGGCCATACGTGAAGCCTGAGAGGTACAACCCGCCATTACACTCATAACCACCAAAGCTGATACAGCAGTTATACAATCTTTTTTCATATTGTTTTTCACTCTTAAAATCTTTTCTGGTTAATAGAAATAAAATAGATCAGCACGTTTTCGACATGGCTATAAATAGAGCATGACAACGATAATTAGTGTGAGTAAGCATTATCTGACTACGAGTCCACTTCTATCCCAGCCTCAAAAATTACCCGCGGCACTATGTCCGCTGCGCTGGCCGCCCTGTCCACGGCCACCCATCGCTGATCCGTGGGCATTGCTGTTACCGTTGTTGCGGGTTGACGCTGCATTTTGATGTGGGCCTTTGTGATGGCCGCCGTTATTGTGCGAACCTTCCGTCAAAAAAACTTTTGCAATGACAGGTGTAGGAATATTGGTCACAACGGCCGGCACAATACTCACTGGCGTTGGCTGACCAACTACGGGTGTTTTCAGGGCATTTTGCGCTGCCAGCGCGGCGGCTTTAGCTTCAGCCTGCGCTTTTGCTGCCGCTGCAGATTTGGCCGATGTTAATGCGGCTTGAGCCTGCTGAGCTTCGCGCTGGGCTTTGTCTGCTGCCTGTGACTTTTGTGCAGCCAGGTTAGCTGTCTCTGCTGCAGCAGCTTCGTGTTGCGCAAGAGAGGCAGTACGGGCGGCATTCAGTGCAGTGTTTTCTGCATCGACACGATCGCGATTTGACTGTGCAAGTGCTGCGCCTTTGATCTTTGCTTCACGCTGCATCTCTGCGTTGACCTCTGCCACGCCGCCTGCAAGCACCTGCTGACGGGTACGCTGCTGGTTGGCTTTTGTCAGCGCCTCGCCGCGGATCTGAGCCTCGCGCTGCATCTCTGCGTTGACCTCTGCCACGCCGCCCGCAAGCACCTGCTGGCGGGTGCGCTGCTGGTTGGCTTTTGTCAGCGCCTCGCCGCGGATCTGAGCCTCGCGTTGTATCTCTGCGTTGACCTCTGCCACGCCGCCTGCAAGCACCTGCTGGCGGGTGCGCTGCTGGTTGGCTTTTGTCAGCGCCTCCCCGCGGATCTGAGCTTCACGCTGCATCTCTGCGTTGACCTCTGCCACGCCGCCCGCAAGCACCTGCTGGCGGGTGCGCTGCTGGTTGGCTTTTGTCAGCGCCTCGCCGCGGGCCTGAGCCTCGCGCTGCATCTCTGCGTTGACCTCCGCTACGCCGCCTGCAAGCACCTGCTGGCGGGTGCGCTGCTGGTTGGCTTTTGTCAGCGCCTCGCCGCGGATCTGAGCTTCACGCTGCATCTCTGCGTTGACCTCTGCCACGCCGCCCGCAAGCACCTGCTGGCGGGTACGCTGCTGGTTGGCTTTTGTCAGCGCCTCCCCTTTCATCGCCGCTTCATGCTCACTGTTTTCCCGGTCAGCCTGCTGAATTTGCCCTTCCAGTTTTGAAGCAGTTAAGTTGTTGAATCGCAGATTATGAGTGATCTGCTCTTTTGCCTGGGCACTTAATCGGTGGCTTACTGCGTCGCGCTGATCAAGTTGTGCGACAGTATTTTGTTTATTCTCGCTGATTGTATTTTGCTGCGCGGTAGAAGCATCCATTTTCATTTGTGAAGCGCTGACTGCGGGGCGCGTACTCTGTACGTCACCAGACCAACGGTCATAGCCCTGCCGATAGTTATTCTGAGTCCAGCCTTGATTACTGACCGTAACCTGCGCAATAGCATTGGGATTTAAGGCATGACGATTTGATGAATTATCGATAACTGCCTGACTGATAGGTGTGCTTGCGTCGGATGTAATAACTGCTGTTGTTTTGGTGTTGGGTGCCTGGAGACTACCATTGTTTTCAGGTACGCCCTCAAGCAACTGATCCATAACATTACGCACCTGTGGATCCTTGATTGATAGCTTGGCCTGTTCAAGTGAGTCAGGGCTCATCTTATTTAGGGCCGCACGGGCAGCATCTCTAGAGGTATGACTATTCACCACGTTATTCAGGGCGCTTCGTAACGATTCAATATCCTGATAATTAACGTTACTGTAATTAATTGCCAGAGTGCTAAAAGATGAGAATGTAGCGATGAAAAGAGCGAGCGTTTTGATTGTCGTGTTCATTTCTGTTTCCTGAGACTGGGCCGGAGAACGGAGATTTCCGATGATATTTTTTAGATTAAATTAACTTACTTAAAAACATCTCTTTAAGGCTTAATCGCTAGCTTTTGTAATGCCAGCCCATGCCAAAAATGAAAGCGATTACACAAATTGAAAACACAGAGGTTAACCGCTTAAGTTGCGAAATCTACGCTTAAAATTATGCGGTTAAATTGATCTAAATCAGCATTTATCACCCTTAAAATGAATGCGATTACAATCAAATTTCAACAGCTTGTTTCGTAAAGAAAATTATTGAGCAAAAAGTGCTATGTTAGCGAGGTGGCTTGTAACAGAGCATCGCGAACATCTGCCCCGTTTTTTGTTAAAAATGATTTAAATGAATTGATAAACTCAACGCAGCCATAGAAATGATTATGTTAATCAGTGGGTTGGTTGTGTTTTGGTTTTAACAGGAGATAGGGATACTGCTAATAGGAAATAGGCTGCTGCGAAGTCTAAGGCGTGAATAGGTGCCTTCCTGCAGGTAATGATAAAAGTTCAGGATGCACCTACGAAGCAGTTTAATTTTTTACTTATCGCGTACCGTGGCTTGCATGTCTGCTTTGGGCCAAAAGCGGCCTCACCTCGCATCATGATATGTTAATCAATTGCGGCAGATCAGCCGCCCCTTTTGGAGTGAACGCCGGTATGTTCATTCCGTTCTTCTGTCATCCCGCGATCCCTTCCAGAGTGACCGACGCCCCACCGCAAACAATAACCAGTACATTATCGGCAGGTTTAAAACGGATTTTGTTTTCGTACAAGAGTGACAGTGACACACCGCATGCCGGCTCAGTAAGCACGCGATGGTCATCAAGAAAATGCCGACAGGCATGCAGTGCTTCTGCGTCAGAAACCAGCATACTTTTGACATCCAGGCGACTGGCCACGTTAAACGCGTTTTCGCACACCTGGCTTGCGGCCAGCGTCGTGGCTATGCCGCTGACTTTATCAAGACGCACCAGCTTACCGGCATTAAGCGAGGCGTTAAGGGAGGCAGTGCCGTGGGTTTCAACGGCATAAATCGGGATGTGACCAAGCTGATTTTTTTCCAGTCCCTGCGCTATGCCGGACAGCATGCTTCCGCCGCCGACGGACAGAATAACGGCATCAGGTTTTACTCCCTCACTGATGACCTCATCCACAATTGTGCTGATACCTTCCCACAAAAGCGGGTTATCAAACGGATGGATATAGATGATTTCATCCGTTGCCAGTGACAGGGCATAATCGTTAGCCTCACTCCATACTTTTCCATGCACAATGAGCCTGGCCCCTTCCTGTTCAATAAGCTGTCTTGCTCTGGCTGACGTGGTTTCCGGTACAACGACAGTTACCGGTAGCCCCAGTTTGCGACCGCTGTGAGCCACCGCAATTCCGGCATTTCCGCCCGATGAACTGACAAATGCTGTAGCGCCCTTACTGGCGTAATGGCAACAGGCATGCCCCGCGCTCCGGAGTTTAAAAGAGCCGGTGGGCTGGGAAGACTCCATCTTCAGCCAGACATTGCATCCACTGTGTTGACTTAAAGAAAGGGAATGTATCAAAGGGGTCCGAATGCTTATTTCCATTTATTTAATTCCTTATGAATTCATCTCTCAGCGTAACTGCTGTTCTGCCCGAAGCCTTTTCAGAAGGACATCATAAAATTTATTAGCAAAACGCGGTTGATACACCTCTTACTGATTGGGCTGGTTACAGATATATAGTCGTGTTCCACCGATGTGTTCTCACCTGTGGCTGATCAGAATCAGTTCTTCACGATAACTGGCACTCTGTTCCAGCTCACTGCTCATGGACAACGCGTCTTACTGAGCAAGTCCTTATACTGCTGATGAAGACATTATTCGCATGACGATTTTTTCTCTGACGAGAAGCAGATCAAAAATTATAATCAGCCCTTTAAAATAAGCATAAAAATCAAAAATCTGTAATTTTTAAGCAACTCAGCGATCATTTGTTAACTGAAAGAAAATGTTGAAAGGAGGCACTGTTGATGACTGTTTCTATAGGTGTGCTTGCAGGTATGGGACCCCGTTCCACAGCCCCCTTTGTTGATATGCTGGTGGCAGACTGCCAGATCGGGTACGGAGCGAAATATGATATGGATTTTCCCAAAATGCATATCATCTCGTTGCCTACACCTTTCTGGCCGGGCAAGAAAATTGATGATGATGCGATGATCGCAGCCCTGCAGCAGGGTATTGCCGAACTCGTCAGAGCAAAAGTGAGTTTGATAGCTGTTCCCTGTAACCTTGCGCACTGCTACTTTGCCGAAATGAAGGCGGCGAGCTCTGGTATTCCACTTCTGCATATCGCAGACAGTGCACTTGAGTCGTTGCCTGTAGAAGCAACCAGGCTAGCTGTACTGGCTACAGAACCCACGCTGGAAGCGGGTTTCTATCAGGCGCGGATTGAAGCTACTGGCAAAAAGATTATTGATTCACCTCTACTTCGTGAAATGACCACATCGCTGATTGGTCGGGTTAAAACAAAAGGCTTTCACGAGCCTGATGTAAAGGCAGAGTGGCAGAATTTAATGTCTGTAGTGGCAAGTTATAAGGTGGAGGCTCTTCTTATCGCATGTACAGATCTTAGTCCCCTGATAAATGACAATTCTTTCAGCTTTGTCATTGTGGATACGGCAGCAAGCCTTTCCAATGCGACCATCAAAAACTACAGGCGACTTTCCGGGAAGACTACAGGCGACACCAATAATACCGGCTAAACTGATGTCCGATTTTAACTCATAGCCAACCTGAAAACCTTGCAGTCTGGCAGCCACATGCCAGAAGCGGAGATTTCGAATATCACTACGTATGGACTAATCGCAAGTAAATCAGCCCAGTCTATAAATCGTTGCAGACCTTGAATCTTTTGTCCGTTTTTCTGTGAGACTTCATCCGTCTAAACAATTCTGATTTCCACGAAACAGACATACTTCGGTGAAGGCCGAAGCATCAGACTTTTGTTGGCAATAAGCTGACCGGAAATCAACGACGGAGCAGACAAATGATTGCAGTACTTTTTGAGGCGGATGCCTTACCAGAGTCCCGGGAACGGTATCTTCAGCTCGCTGCCGAGCTGAAACCAGTATTGTCAGACACGCCGGGCTTTATTTCCATTGAACGATTCCAGAGTCTGACTACGCCCGGAAAAATCCTTTCTTTGTCATGGTGGGAGGATGAAGATTCTGTGGCTGAGTGGAAGCGGAACGTTATGCACCTGGCAGCACAAAAAGAAGGTAAACAGTCAATTTTCTCGTTTTACAGAATACGCGTTGCCAGTGTATTCCGTGATTACTCATCTGATAAGGGAACGCATCAGCATGTATGATATTCACGTCATTCTCAGTAATACTCCAGGTTCGCTTGGCTCACTGGGAAGTGTGCTGGGCACAAATGGTGTCGGCCTTGAGGGAGGAGGCGTGTTTTCGACGCCAGAAGCCGGACACGCGCATTTCCTTGTTGAAGACGGTGAGAAAGCCCGTAAGGTTCTGACTGATGCCGGTTTTGATGTCAGCAATGTGTGCCGCCCTCTGATAAGAAAATTACCTCAGAAACGCCCGGGTGAGCTTGGAGACATAGCTGAAGTAATTGCCAGGAACGGCATTAACATTCTGGTACAGTACAGCGATCACAGTAACAGGCTTATTCTGATTACGGATGACAATACTCGGGCAGCTGAAGTAACCCAACAATGGGCAATACTCCCTGAATGAAACGTCTAAAAACTGAACGCGACAGTGAGCCGGATGATTCTCTGGAAAAATCTATGGCACAGGTTGCTTCTGCCCTATCTGACCCGTCGAGGGTCAGTATTCTGTGTGCCCTGATGGATGGGCGCGCATGGACAGCCACTGAACTCAGCGCTGTGGCTGACATTGCCGCATCGACAACCAGCGGTCATCTCAGCCGGCTTCTCAGCAACGGGCTGATTATTTGCCTGACTCAGGGCCGTCACCGCTATTACAGCCTTGCGGGCCACCATATCGCCGGACTGCTGGAAAACCTGATGGGGATTTCCATGCACACGTTCAAATCTCCGGTGCCTCGCACGCCCGCCTATTTACGTTATGCACGCACCTGTTATGACCATCTGGCGGGAGAGCTTGCTGTAAATATTTATGAGTTTATGCTGCAGGATAAATGGCTTGAGGCTGACGGCACTGCGCTGACGCCAGACGGAAAATCTCATTTCCAGAATCTTGGCGCAGTGCTTAACTCACGCCCGCGTCGCAAATCCTGCTGTCCCTGTCTCGACTGGAGCGAAAGACGCTTTCATCTGGGAGGGGATGCCGGTTCGGCACTGATGACGCTTTTTCTGCAGAAAGAATGGGTAGCCCGCACGCCGGGATATCGCGAAGTGAACGTGACCGACAGAGGCAGAACTGCCCTGCGTCGCCTGTTCAGTTTGGATTGAACCTGATTCTTAATCGCGTGCTGGCTGCTTTTTCGCCAGTTATTCCGCTTTATTCTGATTCACCTATTCTGACTTCAGTCGGGCTTTAATGCAGCCTGACAGGCACAGCATAAACTCTCGCACTGTAAGTCAGACAATATGGCCACCGGACTTACCCCATAACATCGTCTTACACAAAGCCGCCTGATGTATGCTATGCCAGTCAAAAAGGATGATATCAATGGCTGACCTGAAAGACCCCTACTGGAACCGTATGGTTCCTGAACTGACCGTAACGGATTTTCCTGCTTCCCTGTACTTCTATGTTGATGTGCTTGGCTTCAACATTGTGATAAAACGTAGCGATCCTGATTTTGCTTATGTCAGCCTCGGTGAGGCGCAAATCATGCTTGAGCAGTATCATGCTGAAGGATGGAACACATCAGAACTCGTCAAACCGTTAGGTCGTGGCGTTAATTTCCAGATAGAAGTGGACGATATTGAGCAAATACTTGCGCGTTTACTCGCACATGGCATATCGCTATATCGGGCTTTACGCGATAACCACTACAGTACCGGAGAAACGATAGCCTGCCAGAGAGAGTTTCTGGTGCAGGATCCGGATGGATATCTTCTGCGTTTCAGCCAATATATTGAGTGATTTTCCTGCTTTTCCTCCGGCCTGTTTAAGCAACTGCGACTGAACGGAATATGCAATGCTATAACATTGCTGATTTAGACGTTTGCCCGTACAAAAAGCTGAAGAGAAAGTTAAGCTGAGAATGCAATTCACTGATACTGAAACCCTGCCTGACTGTTGACAGTACCAGAAGCAAGTATTCTGTCTTCGGTTCAGCAGTATTAATGAAGATATTTCCGGATGAATATAATTTTTTAAAAATGTGTCTTCCGGATAACAAATGCACAATTTGTTTGTTACAGGTCAAATTATACATAACATAACTTTCAAACTTAATTTGATCTGAATCAAGAAAGTTATCGACTTTTCCTTTTATTGATTAATCAAGATTAAAGAAAAGACATGCGTAATGTTTTACGTTAAGTGTATGAGGTACTGTATATTTACCCATGCATTAAGTTTAAAATAAATGACTCCATTTGCTTACAGTGGGAACCATCAAGTAACAAAATTTTTTCAAGACTGTTAAATAAAATAATGCTGGTCTCTTAGTAATTTTTTACTTTTCAAATCTTACAGCCTGTTCATATTGATATAAATTCCACCTCCCACTGACCGAGGAGGCAATATGGAATGGTTTTTACTGGAGACGCTCATCAGTCCCGAAACAGCCACATCTTTTTCATTGATTATGAATCATAACAAAGTGTGCCGTATTATCTGGCATGAGTACGATGAGGACCTGACGCCGGGGAAATACATTCTTTTAAGCAAGGGTAAGTTTATGTTTGAAGGCAGAGAAACAATCAAGCTTAACAGGGCGTTAAAGACAGATTTTCATACGAAAACCGCCTGGAACTCTCTGAAGGCCTATACGGGCTGCGAGAAATTTTTGAAAAAAGACCAATGTAGTTATGCGCACCGTTGTGCAATTAAGACTTGCCCAAGACAACTTAATCAAAATGGTATGCCTGAGCGCAACGACAATAATCCGCATCTACATTAACGTTTGATAATTAAGTTGTAATTTTGCTCATGATTATCAGGTGCAATATAACCCCTGCCAGTTTAGTTTTAATTTCCTGAGAATAATCAGGGTTTTTATTTAAATGATACAGTCATTTGAATTATTTCTTTAGTATATCCTTCCGGGATATACCGGGTCTTGGCTTAACCGGACTGTTTGCCCTTCTACTTTACCGGATACTGCAGGTACGGAACTTGGGCTGGTTCTGCTTTTAATCGTAATGTGCCATTCCGGATCATTGATCCTGCTACCCGTAAAACAACATAGCACAATGTTCGCAACGTCCGCTTCTGGCACAAAGCGGACTGACGGCAGGCCAGGGTCCGCTATGAGCGAGAAGCATAAGTCGCTGCTGCGTGAGCTGGAATAGAGCTTTGGTGGTGCGGCGGGCGAGAAGAACAGTCCGCATTCAAAAAGCTTTCTCGATGGCGTCAAAAAGTTCTTCTACGATTTGACTCGCTAAGCGGAAACGCTGCGGTAAACATAAAAAGCCCCTGCTGTGCAGGGGCTTTTTATTGCTGTACTATTCAGCAAAACGTATCCGTTAGGCGTACTCAAAAATCTTTCTCATGTTTCCGCTTTCGTTGTCGATAACCTGATTGCTGGCTGAGTGATGATTTCACTCAGCATTTATTTTTTCATTTCAGGCGATAAGGATATTTATGAACAAGCTTTGTGTTGCGGCGTTGTTGGCTCTGAGTTTAACCGGCTGTGCGCAGCAGACTTTCGTAATGAAACAGAATCAAGTTGGCGCGGCGACGAAAACCACTAGCCAGCCGTTCTTTGTTTCAGGTATCGGTCAGCGTAAGAGCATTGATGCGGCGCAGGTGTGCGGCGGCCAGGAAAAAGTTAGTCGGGTTGAAGTGCAGCAGACGTTTGTTAATGGCTTACTGAGCGTGGTGACGTTTGGTATCTACACGCCACGTGAAGCGCGCGTTTATTGCGCCATCTGATAATGCCTCAGGCCGGTTCGCCGGCCTAATCCTGCGCCTGTTATTAAATATTGTAACTATTAAATTCTGCTGTCGTACCGCTGCGCGGCTTGCCTGCTGACGACGTTACTCGAAACGAGTTCAGGCAACGTCGTCCAGCCTGGTAAAAGGAGTGGTAAGCTGTTGAGGCATGTCAGTCCGCTTTGAGCGAGAAGCGGACATAAAACCTTAGAATGCACTGAAGCAGGAAAGCATCTGGATTAACCTTGCCGATTTTCTGGGTTACCAAATCACTTTTGTTCAGCTCCATTCATGCCGTTGAAAAACACCATATCCTTGTAGGGATGCTTCAAACATGCATTAAGGCGACTGTTTAAATCCCCATCATGAATTTCTAGCTTGTGCCCATCCGGATCCAGAAGGTAGATGGACTTTCCTTCACTCTTGTTCGATTTCCATTCCTTAACGCCAAATGATTTCAAGTGATTAGCAAACATATCAAAATCTTTACTTCGAATGCTGAAGGCGTAGTGAGTGTAATCCTGCCGAGGGCTAACCTCGTCAGCGGAAAGACACAGCCACAAATCACCCAGACAAAGGTAAGCGCCAGAGGCCCATCTGGCCTTAGGTGTAAAACCTAGTGTCTCCACATAAAAATCAAAACTTCTGGAAATATCGTTTACAGCGATTGTTATATGGTTCAGCCCAGTAAGCATTTACTGTCTCTTAAGCAAGTCCTAGGAAGTTACAGGCTACCATAAATCTTTACTCCCCTCAGTTGGATGAAAGTCGCTTCGCAATGTCCGCTTCTGGCTGTGAATTCAACCGATGGATGCAACACATTGGTTAAAACGCTCTGCGGGTGATTCATAGCCTAGCGTTTTTCTTGGCCTCTCGTTGAGCTGCCTGGCAACACTGTTTAGTCTTTGCTGGCTGTGAACCGATAAGTCAGTTCCTTTTGGAAAATACTGCCTAAGCAATCTGTTCGTATTTTCATTGGAGCCGCGTTGCCAGGGAGATTGAGGATCACAAAAATAGACCTCAATTTCTGTCGCTACAGTAAAAAGGGTGTGATTAGTCATTTCCGCCCCTCGATCCCAGGTTAATGTTTTATACAGTTCAACAGGCAGCTGCCGGGCTTGTTTGATTAGTGCGGATATGACTGTGGCTGTCTTGTTATCACTGATTTTGGCAAGCATAACAAAGCGGGAATGGCGTTCTACCATCGTGACAATATATGAGTTTTTAGAGCCCTGTATCAGGTCTCCCTCCCAGTGACCTGGTATGGCTCTGTCTGCAACATCAGATGGCCTTTCGCTGATGGGTATTGCATCCGGAATTGAGCCTAATCCCTTTCCTTTAAGTGATGTCGTTCTGGATTTACGTACTACTCTTCCGCTTCTTAGGCACTGCTGCAGCTCTTTTTTTAAAGCTCCCCGGGTTTGTATAAAAAGCGTTTTATAAATCGTTTCGTGTGACACCTGCATTTCCTGATTATCCGGATAACAGCGTTTAAGCCAACCGGCGATTTGTTCCGGCGACCAGTCCTGATACATCTTCTCTGCAATGATTTTACACAATGCGGGGCATCCAATTAGCTTGCAAGGTTTTGGCCTCAGGGCACTGTCCCACGCGCCCTTATCAGCTTTTGCAGCTCGGTAATGTTTTGCACCTCCATGCCTTTTGATCTCGCGGCTAACAGTCGAAGGGGCTCTTGATAATTTGTCAGCGATGTCCCTGATGCTACTTTTTGCTACCAGCCCTCTGGATATTTCCTCTCTTTCATCAAGTGAAAGAGCCAGCCGGTGTCGCTTTCTGACAGGAGGGCGATAACCACCAGTTTGGTGAATAGTGGGCATAACAGAAGAGTGATATCTGTCGAACATTCTGGCGATATCATGCAGGGAATCACCTTGCTTATACCTGTCCCAGATAATCGCTTTCTGTTCTGGCGTGTAGTAAATGCGCGTTCTTCGTTTCATGGCAACGTCCCCCCCTTGTTTAAGGATAGCGTTGCGTCGACCCGTTGAACTCACAGCACAAAGCGGACATACGGCAGAACAAGGTCTGCTAAGAGCAAAAAGCGGGCATTAACACTTTCTCGTTTAACGCTTTGCCAATAATCGCATGCTATGCAGGAACTTTGATTTATATGCCGACCTATCTGTCATTCTTCGAAAACTTAACTCTGTAATAATAGAAAAAATTGTGTAACCTATCGCACTCATGTACTAGTCAGGTGGGTTAATGATGGATTTTTCTACTATTGAGGATGTTAGAAATCGTATCGACCAAATTGATAATGAACTGGTTAAAATGATCGCGCAACGTAGCCAATGTGTTAAAGCTGCAGCAGCTTTCAAAAGTGACCATTCAGCTGTGCGCGCCCCAGACCGTGTTCAACAGGTAATCGACAAGGTATGTAAACAGGCAACTGAAATAGGGCTTCCCGCAGTGATTATCGAGAAGGTGTATCGGACTATGATCGGTGCGTTCATCGATTATGAACTCGATCAACACGATCAACTGCGACAAGAAAAACGCTGAAAACGTGCGTCAAGTTACTATATAAGAGCTGTTGGATGTCCGCTGTTGGCTGTGAATTCAACCGATGGATGCAACACATTGGTTAAAACGCTCTGCGGGTGATTCATAGCCTAGCGTTTTTCTTGGCCTCTCGTTGAGCTGCCTGGCAACACTGTTTAGTCTTTGCTGGCTGTGAACCGATAAGTCAGTTCCTTTTGGAAAATACTGCCTAAGCAATCTGTTCGTATTTTCATTGGAGCCGCGTTGCCAGGGAGATTGAGGATCACAAAAATAGACCTCAATTTCTGTCGCTACAGTAAAAAGGGTGTGATTAGTCATTTCCGCCCCTCGATCCCAGGTTAATGTTTTATACAGTTCAACAGGCAGCTGCCGGGCTTGTTTGATTAGTGCGGATATGACTGTGGCTGTCTTGTTATCACTGATTTTGGCAAGCATAACAAAGCGGGAATGGCGTTCTACCATCGTGACAATATATGAGTTTTTAGAGCCCTGTATCAGGTCTCCCTCCCAGTGACCTGGTATGGCTCTGTCTGCAACATCAGATGGCCTTTCGCTGATGGGTATTGCATCCGGAATTGAGCCTAATCCCTTTCCTTTAAGTGATGTCGTTCTGGATTTACGTACTACTCTTCCGCTTCTTAGGCACTGCTGCAGCTCTTTTTTTAAAGCTCCCCGGGTTTGTATAAAAAGCGTTTTATAAATCGTTTCGTGTGACACCTGCATTTCCTGATTATCCGGATAACAGCGTTTAAGCCAACCGGCGATTTGTTCCGGCGACCAGTCCTGATACATCTTCTCTGCAATGATTTTACACAATGCGGGGCATCCAATTAGCTTGCAAGGTTTTGGCCTCAGGGCACTGTCCCACGCGCCCTTATCAGCTTTTGCAGCTCGGTAATGTTTTGCACCTCCATGCCTTTTGATCTCGCGGCTAACAGTCGAAGGGGCTCTTGATAATTTGTCAGCGATGTCCCTGATGCTACTTTTTGCTACCAGCCCTCTGGATATTTCCTCTCTTTCATCAAGTGAAAGAGCCAGCCGGTGTCGCTTTCTGACAGGAGGGCGATAACCACCAGTTTGGTGAATAGTGGGCATAACAGAAGAGTGATATCTGTCGAACATTCTGGCGATATCATGCAGGGAATCACCTTGCTTATACCTGTCCCAGATAATCGCTTTCTGTTCTGGCGTGTAGTAAATGCGCGTTCTTCGTTTCATGGCAACGTCCCCCCCTTGTTTAAGGATAGCGTTGCGTCGACCCGTTGAACTCACAGCACAAAGCGGACGGTCGCATCCCTACGCTGCTCAGCGCAAGGCGCATCTTGCCGCCAATACAAAAACGATCATGCGCATATACAGAGAATCGGCAGAGCCTGGCGCGGCTGTAGAGAGCAGGAGTAATACAGGCGCTTTGAGTGCAGGCTTTACTCAGTGCCTGCAGTCTTAAGCCGGGTGATAGAACGAAGGAGGCTGGCCCGTCACGCGGCGAAACATAGTCGCAAAGGATGAACCATTGTCGTAGCCAAGCGACAATGCCACTTCATTCACCGGCTTGCCCGTTATCAGCATTGCCAGCGCGCTGACCACGCAGGCCCGCTGGCGCCAGGCGGAAAATGACATGCCGGTCTGCTGCAGGAAATGGCGGCGAAAGGTGCTGGCACTCATAAACATCGCCCTGGCCCAGCGTTCAGCAGGATCGTGGACAGTTGGCGCGAGTAGAAATGTCTGGCACAGCGCCAGCAGCGCAGGCTGCCGCGGCAATGGAATATCGAACTCGCGCGCTGGCATGGCTGCCAGTTCCAGTAGCAGCAGGTTCATCAGCGCGCATTCGTGCTCGCTCTCATAGAGCGGAGGCAAATCGACAGCCTCAAGCAGTAACTGACGCAACAGTGGCGAGACGCTGATAACGTCGCAGCGGTTACGGTGGATCAGGCGCGCCGCGCATTCGGGCGCGATATACAGGCTCCGCGTCGTCACGCCGACAAACTTTACCGCATGCAGAGTTTCAGGCGGGATCCACACCGCATGCTGTGGCGGCACTACCCACTCCCCGTCACGGGTGGATACATGCATCTGACCGGTTGCGCCATACAACAGCTGCGCGCGGCGATGCCGATGGAGAGGCAGTAAAAAACCCTGCGCATAATCATTGCCGATCGCGACCACGTCACGCGCCAGACTATCAACATTGTCAATGCTCACGTTGCGCACTTTTGCCTCCTTCTGACCGGTTTGCAAGGGTAGTTGAGCGCTGCGCAAATGGGAAGTAGCGCGTAAGGGGGATAAGCTGCGGGTTCAATTTCATAGCGGAACATTCCTTTGAACGACATCCTTATTATTGCTCTGGCAGGGTTCACCACTGGTATCACAACGGTGCTGTTTGGCTTCGGCGGCGGCTTCGTTGTGGTGCCTTTTGTCTATCAGCTGCTACGCCATCAGCCTGATATGACAGGGAATGCATTACATATCGCCGTCGCCACCTCGACGGCGGTCATGATATTCAACGCAGGCTGGGTCAGCTATCGAAACTGGCGTGCGGGCAGTATCTCAGCGCAGGCATGTCTGCCGCTGCTGTGGTTCATCGCCACGGGCGCAGTGGTTGGCTCGTGGCTGGCAGGGTTGTTGAGCGAAGAATGGGTTCGCGTACTGTTTATCCTTTATATGCTGTTGACGATTGGCGACTGCCTGCTGCGCAAAGGTTTCTTCAGCGGCAGCGCGCCGCGCCGTTTATCGCTGGCAACAGTGACTGGCGGCGGGATAGTGATTGGTGTCATTGCCGCATTGCTGGGTGTCGGCGGCAGCGTTATGACGGTGCCGCTGCTGCGGCGACACGGCTATGCGATGCGAGACTGCACCAGCGCGGCCAATCCCCTTTCGCTGCCGGTGGCGCTGTGCGGCACCGTAACTTATACGGTGAGCGGCTGGCAAAAAATCCCGGCAGAGGGCTTCCTGGGTTTCATCAGCCTGAAAATTATGGGCTTACTGGTGCTGACGGGTTGGATGGGCATTCTGTTTACCCGCCGGGTGATCCCAGTCGTCCCCGATGTCTGGCATGCGAGAATCTATGTGCTGCTGTTGTGCGTCGTGCTGCTGGCTATGCTGTTGTAAGCATAACGTTTCAGCGCTGGCACTATGAGGGAAGAGCGGAGGTACAGCGGTCCTGATGCTTGTGCCGCATGCTTATAGACGCTGTACGTTCCACCCTATAAAAACGAGAGCGCTTAATTACTCAACTCTCGAACTGTCAAATACCGGAATCGGTCAGGGTAGCCCTCACGTGAGGAAGACTCTGGGGATAATTTTGCTGAATAAACTCAATCATTTTTTCCCGAACGTGACAGCGTAAATCCCAGGCGATGGGGGAATTCTGAGCGGTCATCAATAATCTGATAGTCATGGTTTTTTCACTCGTATCAGTAACCTGGAGCACCTGAGTTTGTTGATCCCAGAGCTTTGTTTCACTGAGAACTTTTTCAAAATGTGCTCGGAGAGGATCTAACGGCATGGAATAATCAACGTAAAGAAAAACAGAACCTAAAATTTGTGCGTTATTACGTGTCCAGTTTTGGAACGCATTTTCTGTAAAGTATGTGATGGGTAACACCAGTCGGCGCAGGTCCCAGAGACGCACCACAACATAGGTCAGGTTTATCTCTTCAATCCAGCCCCATTCTTTTTCAACGACCACAGCATCATCAATTTTTATCGGCTGCGTAAAGGCTATCTGAATTCCGGCAAACAAGTTAACAAGGGATTTCTGTAAGGCAAAACCAATGATTATTCCGGCAACCCCGGCACCCGCCAGAATTGTAGTGCCGAATTTTCGAACACCAGGAAAACTGAGTAAAATCAGAGAAACACAGAATGTCACGAGTACGACGATAGCGACTTTTTTAACATAGATTATCTGAGTGCGAATTTTACGGGCGCGAAGATTATTCGAAAGATTAATGTCATAACGTATAAAAAGCATATCCTGCGCAACATTAGTCAATCGAATCAAAACGGAGCAGAAGGATAATATAATAAATACATGAGTGGTTGTTGTAATAAAATTAAGTGAGTCAGGTTGAATGTTTACATAATTAACCCCTACGCTTATTAACAATAAGGGAATGAAAAGAAACATTGATCCACGAAGGTGCTTTTCAAGTGATTTGAATAGCTTCTTATCACGACTCTGCCAGTAGCGGATGAATCTGAGAAGGATAAATCGCGCCAGAAAACCGAGTGCGAGTGAGAGAGTGACGAGCAATACAGCAGGCACCCATGATGGAGTGCCAGATAACTCACCAAATAACGATGGCATTATTTTCCCTTATATTCAGCCAACAACTTTACGTTGTCAGACAAGTCAAAAAAACAGTAACCATTCTCTTCCTGGTTATCTGCGGATTAGCTAATTCACGCGCATGAGTATATGAAAAATATAATAAACTGGCCTCCTCAGGACATGAAAAACATCGGGTAATTCCTGGTTAACGCTTCCTGCGTACGATGAGTTCAGTATGGGTTCTGTTCACCGTTTTTGCTTTTTCAACGTGTTAGAGTCAGCTTTTGGCACAAAACGGACAGACTAGCCGAGAAGTGCCAGAAGCGGATATCAGTGTCAGGTTGGCCCTGCCCCGAAATACTGCTCCATTCAGAAACAGAATTTCGGCATGATATTCGCTTTTCTGAGCGGTGGTTGTGACGATGAAAAAGTCACGATTTACCGAAGCGCAGATTGTCTTTGCCGTGAAGCAGGCAGAGCTGGAGCAGGAGAGTTCGCTTGAAGAAGCGGATTGCCGACCTAAGCCTCGCCACAAACCACGCCGTGTGCCCTTGCAGCTCCGGGCTACGTGGCAATTTCAATGTTGAACTGATTCTGCTTTGAGGATTCCGACGTGACCACCTTTCATCAATTTACTGCCACCAGTTTGCGTGGCCAGCTCATCCCTATGGCCGACTATGCTGGCAAGCTGGTTCTCGTCGTTAATACCGCCAGCCATTGTGGATTTACGCCACAATACGCAGGCCTTGAATCGCTTTACAAGAAGTACGCCGCCCAGGGTCTGGTGGTGCTAGGTTTTCCCTGCAATCAGTTCGGTAAGCAGGAACCCGGCGGTGCTGACGAAATCGCGCAGACCTGCCACATTAACTATGGTGTGAGCTTCCCGATGTTCGAGAAAGTGGAGGTCAACGGCGCCTTAACGCACCCGGTGTTTCGTTATCTGAAAGACGAATTGCCCGGCGTGCTGGGTGGGCGGATCAAGTGGAACTTCACTAAGTTCCTGATCGGACGCGATGGCAAACCGCTCAAGCGTTTCGCACCGATCTCCACCCCTGAAAAAATGGAAGCCGCGATCCTTGCTGCACTTGAAATCTAATACTTCCTGTCAATCACACTATTTCCTTTGAGGGAGCTTCCGGAAAACTAATTACAACCGTAAGAGGTTATCGTCCGTTTCTCGCTGTGAATTCAACCGATGGATGCAACACATTGGTTAAAACGCTCTGCGGGTGATTCATAGCCTAGCGTTTTTCTTGGCCTCTCGTTGAGCTGCCTGGCAACACTGTTTAGTCTTTGCTGGCTGTGAACCGATAAGTCAGTTCCTTTTGGAAAATACTGCCTAAGCAATCTGTTCGTATTTTCATTGGAGCCGCGTTGCCAGGGAGATTGAGGATCACAAAAATAGACCTCAATTTCTGTCGCTACAGTAAAAAGGGTGTGATTAGTCATTTCCGCCCCTCGATCCCAGGTTAATGTTTTATACAGTTCAACAGGCAGCTGCCGGGCTTGTTTGATTAGTGCGGATATGACTGTGGCTGTCTTGTTATCACTGATTTTGGCAAGCATAACAAAGCGGGAATGGCGTTCTACCATCGTGACAATATATGAGTTTTTAGAGCCCTGTATCAGGTCTCCCTCCCAGTGACCTGGTATGGCTCTGTCTGCAACATCAGATGGCCTTTCGCTGATGGGTATTGCATCCGGAATTGAGCCTAATCCCTTTCCTTTAAGTGATGTCGTTCTGGATTTACGTACTACTCTTCCGCTTCTTAGGCACTGCTGCAGCTCTTTTTTTAAAGCTCCCCGGGTTTGTATAAAAAGCGTTTTATAAATCGTTTCGTGTGACACCTGCATTTCCTGATTATCCGGATAACAGCGTTTAAGCCAACCGGCGATTTGTTCCGGCGACCAGTCCTGATACATCTTCTCTGCAATGATTTTACACAATGCGGGGCATCCAATTAGCTTGCAAGGTTTTGGCCTCAGGGCACTGTCCCACGCGCCCTTATCAGCTTTTGCAGCTCGGTAATGTTTTGCACCTCCATGCCTTTTGATCTCGCGGCTAACAGTCGAAGGGGCTCTTGATAATTTGTCAGCGATGTCCCTGATGCTACTTTTTGCTACCAGCCCTCTGGATATTTCCTCTCTTTCATCAAGTGAAAGAGCCAGCCGGTGTCGCTTTCTGACAGGAGGGCGATAACCACCAGTTTGGTGAATAGTGGGCATAACAGAAGAGTGATATCTGTCGAACATTCTGGCGATATCATGCAGGGAATCACCTTGCTTATACCTGTCCCAGATAATCGCTTTCTGTTCTGGCGTGTAGTAAATGCGCGTTCTTCGTTTCATGGCAACGTCCCCCCCTTGTTTAAGGATAGCGTTGCGTCGACCCGTTGAACTCACAGCTCATAGCTGACATTCGCACGCTGCACTAACGGTGGCTCAGGTAGAGTAAGCTTTATGTCAGTCTTGTAACGGCTTAGAGAAACATACAGCCTCTTCCCGGCCTATGTATGGTCCGTAATTCTCAATGCGCACGTAGCCATTTTTCTTATAAAAATGTACTGCCCTGTGGTTAACAAGCCGGGTTTCAAGCCAGAGTTCGGTATATCCCATGCTCTTCGCGGATGTTTCGAGGAAAGTAAGTAAAGCATTACCAATACCCGGAGAGCTCCGGTCTGAAAACATCCTTTTAAGTTCCGCTATATCCCCTGTTAGCGGTCGGATAGCGCCACATCCTATCGCTTCTCCCTTTATGTTTCTTGCCAGTACCCACAGTGATCTGTCCCCATTCATTGAGTCTGATGTGAAGTTGCTTTTGCCACTATCACCGGTAATAGTGGCAAGCTCTGCTGACAGTTTTTCTGTTAAATAATGAGAATCTGGAGAACGTGGATCTGATATTTCTACTGTGATCATGCCGTTACCTTTCGTATAAGTATCCGCAGGATAGAAAATGCTGATGGTAAGTGCATCATCCTTCAATGGATGATAGTGAATCGCCAGACTGCAACATACCGCCATCACCGATGTCACTACGTCCGCTTTTCGCACAAAGCCGACCGGGATTTTTATGGAGGCAGGTTTCTTACCACTACACCCTATTCCATTCTTCCTGTTGTGAGCGCGTTAACCCAGTCAGGGCGATTGTTAGCCAATGCAACCTCGGCGGCTTTTTCCCAGTTATAGGCTACCTTATGAAACGCTACGGACCATTTATCGTTGCACTTTTCCAGAATCGCATAGCGGGCATGCGGTGAACCGCTTTCCATTTTATGATAATAGGGCTGATCATCTTCATAGGCCTGTAAACCAACACTGCCGGGATTCACGATAAGGCATCCTGAGCTCAGTTCAAGGCTTCGGGGGATATGAGTGTGACCACAGAGGATAAGAGAAGCGGTCTGATGTTCAACATACTCATTCACCCTTGCGTGAGAAGAGACTTTGACGCCTGATTCCGTCACCTCTTCAAGAAGATAAATACTGTCATCACCCGGAACCCCATGAACCATTAGGATCTCATCATGAAGGGTTAGCTCAGCAGGCATATTTCGCAGCCAGTCCCAGTGTTCCGGTCTGAGATGCCTGCACGCATGGCTGTCGGACAGCCCCATTTTTTCAGGTTGCGTTTCAAGCAACTGCCGTTCGTGATTACCTTTTATCGTGGGGAAATTCAGCGGTAAAAGCCTCTCGGCCGTTTCTGCCGGGCAAAGACCACCAGAAAAAACATCGCCAAGATTGACAACAAAATCTACTCCCCGGGTTTCGATATCCTGCAGCACGGCATTTAGCGCGAAAATATTTCCATGAATGTCCGAAATCGCTGCCATTTTCATCATCAAGCTCCTGTTTTCTTAATCAGATACCTGGTTTTCTCTAATTGCTTTTTACCCTTGCATCAAGGGGTTAAGATGGGCTACTGCTGGCCCATCTTGTTTGATTAACAGGCTCCTATATTTTGGTCAGCTTTTAGCTCATAGCCACTCAAAATTGTGCCATGGGGATGTTTTCCAGAGGGATATACGCATGCCTGCATTTAATCTAAAGCAGAAATTAACAGCATGAGGACTATCAGGAAAGTTTGATAACATTGACCGCGATAACACTCAAGGCAAGGCCAATCAGGATGACACCTGAGATACGTTCCAGCCAAGGCAACATTTGCGAAAAGTACCGCAGGAACAAGCGATTGCCAATGAATATTGCCACCAGCAAATCCCACAGCAGCACGATACTAAACATCCACACACCATAGGCGACTTTCAGACTCATCGCCGTATGGGTCCCGCCGAGCAGCGTGGCCAGGCTGACGTAAAACAGCGCGTTTTTAGGATTGAGAATGCCAGACAAAAAGCCCATGCCTGACTCACGGTAAGGACTCATTACGTCCGCAGATTTTGTCATACGAGCATCTACTTCGACATTGTGTTCAGCAATGGAATTCCTGCCAGCAAAGCGGATAAAAAGTTGACCGATGTACAGTAAATAGGCACAGCCTGCGAGCTGAATAGCAATAAAGCTGAAGCTGCCCGGTCGGAAAAGCGTTATGCCGCTGAAAGCGGCGAGAATAAATACGCCGTTCGCGATCGCTATTCCCAGACATACATTTGCTGCACGCCGCCAACCGGCTCTTATTGAGGTACGTGCAACCAAGAAAAAATCCGGACCGGGCGACAGCAGCGCCAGAAAATGTGCCGCTGCCACGAAAAAAAATTGTTGCATCACAGTATGATCCTCTTAAAAAAATTTTTAACAGGATGCAAAACTGGAACAGCATTGTATTGAATAAAATTGCATTTTGCTCAAGCCCGATAGCAGCCCGGCGTTACACCAGTATGAGCCTTAAATACACGCTGGAAATGGCTTTGATCGGCAAAACCCAGTCGGTAGGCAATATCGGTTATTTCATGGCCTGACTGAAGCCAGCTGCGCGCCTGATTAATGCGAACATTCAGTTGGTAAGAGTGCGGCGTCATTCCGGTTGCAACGCGAACCGCCCTGATCAGCTGATAACGACTCAGCCCTGAGAGGTTTGCCAGCTCTGTTAACCCCCATGGCTGCCGCTCGGTCTGTTGCAGTGCATCTATAACGCTTTTTACTGCCAGGCTGGCACAGGGCGACACGGCCGGGAATGTTTCAACCATATTTTCGCCGCAGTCACAATCGCCAATAAACTCTATCAGCGCGGCATTTTTATCTTCTTTACTGGCGGTTGAAAACAGGAGGTTATTCAGTTCACAGAAGCGACGATAGACAACGTCTTTATCAACCAGTCGAATTTCACTTTCACTGATGAACCCACCCGACAAATTGCTCATTTCTGCAACTAAAGCACTTAACCAGCCGGCATCCAGGTGCAGCATCTGATAGCTCCAGCTCTGGTCAGGCAGAGGATTACAGGCATGAACACAGCCACCCGGAATGAAAACCATCATTCCGGGCCGCAACGAGCACGGGCCAGATGTCGCGCCAGTGAAAGTACTACCGCCTGCATCAACCGCGCCTATAGAAAAAGTCGGATGACTGTGTGGCTTATAACACGCGCGGCTGTTACAGGCGCGGCGACTTTCTACATAGTTAACGGCCGGATCGCGCCAGAATTCTGTCCGGCTGTCTGTGCTGACGTTATCGTTACTGCTGTGGCTCGAATCCTTAGCGGTGTGCCTGGGTCTGATGATCATGGCTGTTTCCTTCCTGATGCCAGTGGACCGGGTCATGCCAGCATGGCGTAAAGTCATCCATGATGTCATTAATTTAAAGAGAGAGAACTCTGCAGCCTGCTCTTAGTTTGCATAGATGTGTTGCCGCGGGTTTTATCATTCTATGGAATTAGGCTCTGATGCTTATTAACTTCAAGAAATCGCCAACTAGAATGCTGGAAAAGGGGAAGAAATGCTTTTCGCAATAAGGTTCACCGATCACCAAAGTGAATACAATGTCAGAAAACACTATCTCAATTATCATTTAGACTGGTTAAAGCAAAAACGAGGTGTGGTTCTTGCTGCCGGTTCATTACGCGAAAAGCATAACGATCAACCTGTCGGAGCGCTATGGGTCGTGAAGGCTGAGCATGAAGAAGAGGCCTTATCCATATTTTCCGATGATCCTTTTTGGGTCCATGGCTTGCGAGCATCGGTTGAGGTTTTATCGTGGAGCCTGGCCTTTGAGGACATGCTTAAAGATTGATGTCCGCTTCTTGCTCGTAGCGAACATTCCTTAATTTTTTGAATGAACGAGCCAATGTCTGTCAACCGCAGGACAGACCTGGCTGTTCGCCATCAGAACACGTCACGCCCCAAACGTGGATTTTGGCGGTTCGGCAAAGCTTAGCGGTTTGCACACCCGGCTCGCTGAGAAGCCAAAGGGGCCATAAAGGTTGATCTATTTTTATTACTGACTTCAGAGAGGATAAACGCGGCATAGTTGGATAACCAGTGCGTCAGCACCGGGTGTTCCTTTGATTTCCGATTTGATAATTTCGATCAATTTCAAAAAACAATGCCCATCGTCCTGCCGATAGCTATAGCCACTGCAAACAGGCTAATCGCAACAATACTGATGCAGGTTCCGCAGGTGATGAGCTTAGCTGAACGGCCAGTGCCCAGATAATGCGTCTCCAGGACGATGATATTGGCTGCCGGTGGAAGAAGACAAAACAGATAAAGCGTCGCCGGATTTTCTGTTATCAGCCTGAAGTCGAAAATTCTGGCGAGTATTATGAGCAGTGAGATCAGAATAAACATTACAGCTGATTTAATAAGATATGGGCGGACTTCCTGCCGGAGATCCTTAAAAGTCAGCTCAATTTTGGACAACCATATTCCAAGCACTGCCATGCCAAGAAAGCTCATCAGAAATTTTGCGACATCATAAAGACCTCCAAACCACAGCGTGATTTGCTGGCTGAACGGAATGAGCGCAGCCCCGACAATCAGTGCCAGCACAGGCGGAGTCTGAACTAATTTAAACAGACTAAAAGGGTGTCCTGACAGCATCCCTGCACCAACAGAGTTGCCCACGATTGAACTGCCCACATAGGCCGCGATAATAATGGTTGCGGCTTCATTGCCAAACAGGGCAGTCGCCACAGGCAACCCCAGCCATCCAATATTAAGGTAGCTGAAGCACAGACTTTTAAGGGGATCACGAATAATATATCGGGACGCCATCAGCATAATGAGCATACTGATGGCGGTCGCAATGATTATCGTACTCATACTGCCAAAGCGCGTGGATATGTTGAAAATGATGACAACCGGAATGGCAACACGCGTTAATATCCATGAAGCAGCCGTTTTGAAATCCCAAGCCGTTTTCCCCACCAGCCAGCCGGCAAAAAGATAAATCAGCGGTACGAATATCGTCACAATGTTTCCTTAACAGCATTTTCACAAAACTCGACGGCCCACTTCTTTGCCCAGCTTTCAGCGCACCGCGCATTGAACCAGAAGGCATTCGTAGAGAAGAGGCTTCCCTTACTGAGCGGACCAAGATTATAAAGACCAGGAACGTTGCGGTTCTGAACCCTGCACTGGAATGTGAGAGGATCGATATTCATTCCTCCGCACGGGTGCACCTCAATTAGCGCCTGTTTCATCAGATTCAGCATTAAAGGTTGCTTCATTAAGTGAAGATGATTCCTTCCCCCTGTCGCATCCCATAAGTGCCCAAATGAGAGCGTTTGAGACCTCGTTTTCAAAAGGAATGTGTTCCCTTCATGCTCTGGAGAAGAGAGTGCCTGATGAAAATTAAGCTTTCCTTCTGCCGAAGCCTGAAGCAGTTCGCTGTAAACCTCCTGAGGAACAGGATGGCGCCACGCCGCCCACACGGCGCCATACATTTTCATAAACTGCTGCTTTTGCGTCAGACTAAACGCACTCCAGAGCTTATGCATGTATGGCCTCGTTGAGACCAGGACATCCTGCCAGGGAAGATTACCTTTTTCAGCGCGCGTCAGCAGGAGACGCAGATATTCCGTCTGTCGTCCTTCACGCAGCAGTTTCATTGCGGGCCGAAACTCGCCCCGCTCGCGGAGCAAGTAAAATTCTCTGCGGAGCAGGCGCGAGAAGACGTTGAGGACATCATCTGATCCAGCGCTGGCAGCCATGAGATTACGCCACGTCAGATGCACCGGTGTGTAAGTGTTCCGCTCCGTCAGGCAGGTAGGAACATAGCCACTGCGGGAATAAAGATGAATGTCGACGCAGCTTTTATCACGCGCATAGCGGAATGCGTCAATGGCTGTGAGTCCGCTTCCTGCAATCAGTAGCGGTTCTTCTGAAGAGTGATCAAACTGCGCATAATGAGTGATAAAGCCCTGCTGATTTTCAAACTCCGGAAACATGTCAGCAGCCAGCGATCCCAGGCACATCACCACCTTGCGGGCATGAATAATCTCACCATTATCATTTGTTAATGAATATCCACAGGCAGTACGGCACAAGCCTGTCACGCTGTGTCGCCACTCATCTATGTGCAGAATCCTCGCCTGCTTGATGTCCAGGTAGGTCTGATTGATAAAGTCTGAGTACTTAAGACGGGATGGCCATCGCTCATGCGTACTGAACGCCGAATGTAGCCAGTGACCAAACTGCTCAGGCTCCGTAGATGTCACCGCCATCATTCCAGGGGGTGTATTAACTTTATGCACGGCATCCGCGTCACCGAATGCTTTCCCTTTCGCAAAACTACAGGAAGGATTAAATACGGCGATTCGGGGTTTCGCCGCTCTGACTTTATAAACTTCATCCTGAATCTGGCTCAGCAAACTTACGCCTGTTGCACCCAGCCCTACAATAGCCACATCGTACATGATCAACAATTCCCTTTAATCATTTAGTGGGCTTATACAACAACAACTCAGCAATAATGTAAAGAAAACTAATTAAATGTAAACTAAACTCAATTATAAGATTATATTATTGATTTTAATAATATTAATCACAGAGTAAGAAGTGTTAAATAACTATCTTTAGAATTTAAGTGATTTCAACTCCCGCTTAAAATCATTAGAAAATGTGTACCTTCTCTGGTAATCATAAAGTGCAGCCGGTAACAAATGCTGCCCCTTACACTGGCTACAACTTTGTCAGACACACAGACTCAGCCTCCCTCCTGCAATCATCGGGCAGAGTAGCCCTTAGAACGGCGGTGATTAAACAGACAGTGGATCTGCTCTTTTTCCTCAGTAATCAGCCACTCTGCAGCAGTCCATCAGAATGGCTGCCCTCAGACCCCAGATGTCAGGCCCCAAACGCTGCTTCTGGCGGTTCGGCGTCGCTTGCCAGCTTTACCGGTTAACAGAGTCAGCTGACGACCCGGTCTGTCGGGATGCCAGTATGCCGAAGGGCCATACGTTTTGAAATGCTGGTAATGTGGATGTCAGGAAATAAGAACACGGAGAAGCAGCTGCAGTATTACAGTGCAGAACAACTGGAGCATTGATTAGATATATATGAGAGAAAATACAGAGAGATAGTGCTCCGGATAGAGAAAGCTTGGGGGATCGGAAATGGCAGGTGTGCCAGCACCGACTTTCACCGGCCCACAGTTCTAAGTGAGTGACAAGCATTTCAATGTTGTTAAAGAAGGGCAGCCGGGAAATCAGACCCGGTTGATTTCAATGAAACACCAAGGCACTGAGGTGATATTGCTGAATTATCATTAGCGTTAGTCTGCTTTGTGCCAACAGCGGAAGTTTATGCTTTGGGCTAACATAAACGGTGAGCCGAAGTGCTTATGTGTTAAAAGATCCTTTCCTTTTCAGTCAACAGACTGGCTTACACTGTAAAAAACACAATGGCAGCAAGCCATTGTGTTAAGTCACCGGGTATTTCCCTCTGTCAGGTTTGAGATGCTCCCCCATCAGCGAACAGCTCAATTCCGTTCACATAACCTGAGGCATCACTGGCCAGAAATGTTGCAACAGCAGCAATTTCTTCAGGCTCACCAATGCGCCCCAGCGGACTTTTTGAGGTAAGAAAGGCAAGCCCTTCTTTGGCATTTTCTCCAAATGCGGCTCTGAGTGACTCTGTATTGACAGGCCCGGGGCTAACGATATTTATCCGTATACCGGAGCCATGCAACTCTGCAACCCAGCTTCTCACCATGTTCCTGACTGCAGCTTTGGTCGCACCATAAATACTCATATTGGGACCCGGATCTACAGAGGCCGTCGAACCAATGATGATTACGCTTGAACCTTTACGAAGCAGAGGTAACGCCTGCTGAACAGTCAGCACCACGCCTTTAACATTTGTGGCGAACTGGTCATCAATCTGTTTTTCAGTTATTTCGCCAAGCGGGGCATGGACCCCGCCGCCAGCATTAGCGACAAGAATATCAATGCGGCCAAATTCTGCTTTAATCCTTTCATAAAGCGCATCCAGACTTACCTTGCTGCTGACGTCGGCAACGATACCTTTTGCATTTTCACCCAGAGCTATTACCGCCTTTTTAAGGGTTTCTTCCGTACGGCCTGTGATGACAATTTCTGCACCTTCATCGCTAAGGCTTTTCGCTATAGCCAGACCAATGCCGCTACTGCCACCAGTGATAACGGAAATTCTTTTGTTAAGTGACTGATTCATATAAACACCATATTAGTTAATGTAGTGGTCACTATATACAGGTGTAAATGGAATGTCATTAACTTCCTGTAGCGATCACTAAAGGAAAGTTTTAAGATAGCAACTGACACACTTCTGGCGTAACGAGGACATGGATATATGAGTGATACCGAAAAATTGTTAAAGCCACGCAGGCGGATGTTTGACAGAGAGTCCGGCGTGCAGACGGCTAAAGCGCTGTTTCACCAGCATGGTTATGATGCTGTAGGCATTACGGAACTGACGAAGGCGCTGAACATCAATCCCCCCAGCCTCTACGCCGCTTACGGCAGTAAAGCCGGGCTATTTGAGCGCTGTCTGGAGCTGTACGTTGCCGAAGGAAACCTGCCGGCTGACAAAATTCTGACACCGGGCAGACCGCTGAATGAGGCCGTTGCAGACCTTTTTGTTACTGCTGCACGGCTGTACGTCCGGTCTTCGGTACAGCGGGGCTGTCTTGTGGCTGAAGGTATGCGTGCCGATGATCCGCAGGCCCGGGAACTGGCATGTCGCTATGGTGAGGCAGGAATTGAGTTCATCAGAAGCTATATCCGGCAGTATGAGCCTGTGAGGTACCGCGAGCTTTCTGATTATGTTGTGACAACGCTGCGGGGCTTTTCTTCAGCCGCTGCAACGGGCCTGTCAAAAGCCAGATTAACTGCCGTGGCTCAGCTGGCTGGTCAGGCATTCAGTGCCCTGCTGACTCCAGCAAATGTTTAACCCGGAGGTAAAAGCGATGTCCGTTATCGACCATATTGAAATTGCCGTAAAAAATGCTCAGGTATCGCTCAGATTCTTTGAAGCAGCCCTCGCTCCGCTGGGGTTCAGCCTGATTATTTCTGTGCCACCGGAGCGAACTATTACAGGTGGTTCCCGGTATGGGCTTGGCCCGGATGGATACCCGAGGCTGTGGCTGCACGATAAAGACATGCCTGGCGCTTCGGTGCATCTGGCTTTTGCTGCCAGCGAGCGCGCCGCAGTTGATGAATTCTGGCAAGCCGCTGTACAGGCGGGCGGCAGAGACAATGGCGCGCCGGGAATTCGCAATCGCTACCATTCCCACTATTACGCGGCTTTCATCCTTGATCCGGACGGCAATAACATCGAAGTCGTGTGTCAAAACGTTTAAGTAACGCTGCCAACCGTCACTTTGCGAAATACATCACCTCTGAGGAGCGGCCTGCTGTTTGCTGAGTGAAACACCATGAGGTCAGCGTTTTCTTTGTTGTGCCAGCAAAGTACGCAACTTCACTAAACGGCATCATCAGTCTCCTTTTGAAGACTTGCAGCATCTTTTAAAGGAGAACGGCCAAAGAAACGGGCGTACTCGCGATTAAACTGGGGCACGCTGCGGTAACCCACCTCCATAGCAACAGATGTGACGCTCTGCTGCCGCGCAAGCAGTTTCGTCCGGGCATGGAGAAGGCGGACGCGTTTCTGATACTGGACAGGACTCATATTTGTTACGGACTTAAAATGGCGATGAAAGGCCGATACGCTCATGGCTTCCTGTCCGGCCAGTGATTCAACCACGAACTCTGACGCAAAATTGTGCCTTATCCAGCGAATGGCATTGCCAATACGCGCCAGCATCGTGCCCGGTAAAGCGATATCCCTCAGCATCCAGCCATGTGGACCTTTCAGAACGTGATAAAGGATTTCCCGCTCATACACCGGTGCGAGCGCGGGGATATCTTCAGGCGTTTTCATCAGACGAAGCATTCTTGCCCACGCATCCAGCAGTTCGGGCGTAACGGCGGCGACAGAAAAAGCACCCGACTGTGAATCAGCCCTCAGGGGGGGTAAATCTGCCAGCAGCGTCGCAATCCGTTCCGGCGTCAGAGTCAGGCTGACAGCAAGATAAGGTGCGCCACTGGCATCAGGATGTACGTCGCCAACCGCAGGCAAATCGACTGACATGACAAAGTAAGAAGCAGGATCGTAACTGAATATCCGGTCACCCACCGTCATGGATTTTCTTCCCCGCAGTATGAGATTCAACATCGGCTCATAGACCGCAGCCAATGCATGTGCGGGGACATCGCCCTGAACCATTGCCACCCGCGGAATACCGGTTTCGGTTCGCCAGTTCCGGGCATGGGCTGTCAGCTGACGTAACTCATCAAGCAGGGGATCCAGTGTCACTGCCAGTCTCCTCAGGATTTAGTTAAACGAGCATAAAGCAGAAAAAGGCAAGAATCGAGCAGGAACACAGAAGCCCTGTGATGACGAGTGTTTTAACCTTTTCATATCGCAATGAAAAAGGGGAAACACCATGAAAACTGTGCTGATCACAGGTGGCAGCGGCGGTATTGGCGCCAGCGCTGCAAGGCAGTGCGCGGCAGACGGAATGGGCGTCATCGTGACGTATAACAATCATCCGGATTTAGCTGAGAATGTCGTAAAGGAAATTGAAGTCGCGGGCGGCTATCAAATCTGAAATCTTCGGGAGTTTTTATGCTTGATCACGTGTTTTTATCGGTCAGTGATACTGACCGTTCCGTTAATTTTTATACTGAAGCGCTTGCCCCTCTCGGCATCACGGTGCGTCATGATTATGATGGAAAAGACGGGCCTCCCGGACACCCGGATTTGAAAGGTTTTGGTGCTCAGGGCCGGATTTTTTTCTGGCTCCGCGAAGGCGTCGTGGCTCCGTCTGCCGTGCACGTCGGGTTCGTTGCCCGGAATCAGACAATGGTGAATGAAGCCTATGCTGCAGCCATGCGTGCTGGCGCAACCGACAACGGTGCGCCCGGTGCCAGGCTTCACTACGATCCACGCTATTATGCTGCAGGCGTATTCGATCCTGATGGCTACAGTCTGGAATTTGTCTACAAAGACTGGCAGCACCCTCAATGATGAAGACATTACTGATATATGGCGCAGCCGGTTATACGGGGCGCATGATTGCCGCACAGGCAACAATTGCCGGCCTCAGTATCATTGTTGCTGGCAGAAAAGAGCCGCCTCTGGCCGCGCTAGCAGAATCACTTGATGCCGGAATGCGGGTTTTCAGCCTTGAAGATAAAGGTGAAGTCATTCGCCACCTGGAGGGAGTAAGCGTCGTGCTGAACTGTGCCGGGCCGTTCGCCGGCACGGCAGAGTCGCTGATGAAAGCCTGTATCTCGCAGGGCATTCACTATCTCGATATCACGGCGGAAATTAACGTTTACCGGCTGGCTGAATCGCTGGGGGATGTGGCTGCGCGGGCGGGTAGTATGTTGATGCCAGGCGTGGGCTGGGATGTGGTGCCGACTGACTGTCTGGCGGTTCGCCTGGCACGACAGGTACATGAACCCCGGCGACTACGCATAGCCTTACAGGTGGCAGGATCTATGTCCCGGGGTTCTGCTGTCAGCGCAGGTGAAATTATCGGAGCCGGCCTGCTGGAACGCGTTAACGGTACTCTGATGACGAAAGAGAATACGCAGCCTGGCTGGTTTGATTTTGGTGAGGGTCCTGTCGCCTGTGCGCCGCTTTCCTTTGGCGATCTGGTTACGGCATGGCATTCAACCGGTATTCCGGATATTGAAATGTTTGTTCATGTGACCGGCGATGCCTTCCCGGAGGGGGATTTATCCCTGCTTCCTGACGGGCCCGGACAGGAGGAACGTGATGCCAGCCGCGCTCGCGCTGTAGCCGAAGTCACCGGCTCTGACGGAAATATGCAACGGGCATTAATCGAAACGGTTAACGGGTATTCCTATACGCCGCTTGCGGCCGTTGAGGCTACCAGGCGCGTTCTCAGCGGTGACAGCTTACCCGGCTTTCAGACGCCGGCAATCGTGTTTGGTGCTGAGTTTGCACTGACAATTCCGGGTACGTCGATTCAGCTGTCCTGATTCTGCTTATAAGTCGCATCGGTCAGCGGAAGATCTGCTGGCTGGTGCTTCACATTTTTATCACCGCATTGTTTTTTCCCGTAAACGTTTCTATGAGGGAGATATGACTGCACACAAGGGCATCGCGTTGTCATTAGTGTCATCAGTGCTGTTTGCCGTACTCTGCTATTACAGCGTTTTTCTGCACCCGCTGAACGGATGGCAGATAGCAGGATGGCGCGCAGTAACAACCGTGCTGTTGCTGATGCTGGCCTTGGCCTTTCGAAAAAAGCGGGGTCCTTTCTGGCACTACTTAATGTCAGTGATAAAAAGTACACGGCTGCTCATTGCAACATTTGCCTGCGCCGCGCTTCTTGGACTGCAGATACTTATTTTCTGCTGGGCGCCCGTCAACGGGCAAAGCCGGTCACTTGCACTCGGGTACTTTCTGTTGCCTCTGGTCATGGTACTAACCGGCAGAGCGCTGTACGGTGAAACGATGTCAGGGTGGCAGAAAATTGCCGTACTGCTGGCGGCCTGTGGCGTTGCAGCTGAAATTATGATGGTGCGTTCACTTCCGCTCGTGGCGCTTGTCGTTATGCTGGGATATCCGCCGTATTTCATTATCAAACGTCAGCTACGAAATAATGCTTTCTTTAGTGTAATTGCAGAAAATTTATGCCTCTTGGTGCCAGCAATTGCCCTGCTGATTTATCAGGGAAGCGGAAAGGAATGGTTACCCGTCGGGCCTGTCGGCGGAGGGGGCACCCTGGCAGGGCTGGGATTACTGAGCGGCTCTGCATTACTTTGTTTCCTGCTTGCCAGCAGCAGCCTCTCGTTTACGGTGTTTGGCATGCTGTCTTATGCCGAACCCCTACTGTTATTTCTGGTGTCACTTTTCCTGCCCGGAGAAAAACTGACTCTGGCATCGCTTCTGACGTATGTCCCGATATGGCTCGCCGTTCTGACGCTGATGGTTGGCGGGTATAGAAAAGTGAAAGCCAGTGCGCGCCATAGCAGAGAACGGTGAATCGTCGGGCATACGGCTGTCAGCGCAAGCTATCGTATTGAACTTCCCCGGAAGTCCCGGACGCTGTTCAGGCTTCCGAAAACGGGTGTCCTGCCAGGGCTGGCGCATGTGACTGCAAAAATGCCGGCAGGACAGTCTGGTTCCGTTGACGCCTTTTTACCGCCTTGGCTGCGCCTTCTTCTGGCGTTAGAAACGCCTGTACTGTCATTTGAATATGTGCCATGCCCGGCTTTAACAGCGTTGACCTTAATACCAGAGGGTCAGGTTCAATGGCAAAGCCGATGCATTTATTGCCCCAGGAACGAGCCCGGTCTTTTTCCTGTCAACCGTACGTTCATTCCATCTGCGCACGGTTAACAGGTGCGCCAACGTGAAACTGAAGATCACCCATCAGACGAGGAACAACATTACGCGACGTAAACCGCCAGTAACCGTCGTGTTTTTCGAAAGTGTCGTAATAACGTCCTGTACATATTGGCTGTAACGGGAATCCCTCCAACTCCTGATGCACAGTGAAATAACTGACGCAGGTGGCCGAATCGCCGGAAGGAGAAATATCTATCAGTGCACTGGATACGCTATGCCAGGTACGGGGAGTTCCGTCTTCATGACGCTGGACGCCACGGATAAAAAACTGCTCAACCTCTTCGCGACCGTGAGCAGTATCCCTCAGGACAGTAAATTCGGCGTGTTTAAGCAGTTCAGAGTTCTCAGTAAATTTTCCGTCATCCAGGTTGTGAATATAAATGGCAAGCAACCGCTGAATCTTCAGCTCATCGACATAACGTTGTTCATTTTCAACATTAATAGCATCAGTCATAATCTGAGCTCTCTGGGTTATGGTTGAAATAATCCCGCCATTCAGGAAACAGGCGAGCTGAATTAATCTGATTCTTTTTAATAACAGACTCAGCCAGCTGTCCAGCGCTGCTAATAAGCCAGGCAATGACGGAAGCGCAAAGTCCATATAAGTCTGGGAATGAAATAACTGGAACTGAGCCGGCCCTCCCTGCACAGAGGGCTGTCATATTGTTTACAGATATTATTTCTTCAGCGACTTCGGTCAGGTCTGAGATGCACCACCGTCGGCGAATATCTCCGCACCGTTGATATAACCGGCATCATCACTGGCAAGAAATATTACAGCTTTCGCAATTTCTTCAGTTCGCCCAATGCGGCCAATCGGGCTGCGGTCGCGTAAAGACTGCAGGATTGCGTCAACCGGTTTTGGGAGAAAATCGCGCAGGGACTGCGTATCAACCGGACCGGGGCTGAGGATATTGATGCGAATGCCGGCGCCTTTGATATCCAGTATCCAGCTACGTACCATAGCGCGTAAGGCGGCCTTGGTGCCGCCGTAAACACTCAGTCCCTCTCCGGGGTTAATAGAAGCAGTTGAGCCTGTGATAACAATGCTGCTACCGGGTTTCATAAGCGGCAGGGCCTTCTGAACGGTAAAAGTGATACCCCTTACATTCGTGGTGAACTGGAGATCAAACTTTTCCGGAGTAATTTGACCGAGAGGCTCAATTTCTCCCATGCCTGCATTTGCTATCAGAATATCAATGCGACCAAAGCGGGAACGGATTTGCTCATAAAACGCATTCAGCTCGGTCAGGCTGCTCACATCCACCTGAAACTGATACGCAGCCGGGCCAAGCGTACTGACTGCCAGTTCCAGTTTATTTTTGTCTCGTCCGGTAATGATTACGGTTGCACCGAGTGCTGAAAGCTCCTGTGCTATTCCCAGACCAATGCCGGATGATGCGCCAGTAATAACTGCGATTTTTTTCTGAAAAGACTGAGTCATTGTGTATTCTCCTGATTGTTGTGAGCTAAGTGTGTAGTGATCACTACACGCAAGCAGCGAGACATACAACAGGGAATTACGCTGAGCATAATAAATTCAATACAATCAATAATATAGATTTAACCTTTAATGCTAAAGATTTTAGCGGTCATGATGTGGGGGGATTTATTAACCGAAATGAAATAAAAAAACAGGCTGGGATGTCCTGCATTTGTTCGCGATGCAAAAGTGATTATTACACAGGCTATAGTGCTGTATGCTGAAATTCTCTGGTTGGTCAACGAGCTTGCAAAGTTATAGTCTGAGAAAATGCGCCCATTGGTATGTTGTGGGGTCAGAACAGGTTACACCGATTATGACAACGTCCGCTTTTCGCTCATAGCGGACCTTCCCTGTATTAATTAGCTTGTAAAAACTTCAGACATCCGCTCATTTTCGCTTATCTTTCCCTCATTTGAGGCTACAGCATTGCCCACCGGACCAGATTCAGGCTGACAACTGCCGTTGCCATCAGACCCCAGCCGGTAAGCGCAACAGCGCTCACGACCCGGCGCTGCCGGGGAGACGGCGGGAGCGATGCGTTGGCTTTTTATTCTTTTATTGCGGATTGCGGGCAAAAAAAATACCCGCACAGGGCGGGTAAAAATTCGTTACAGAGGAGACCTCCGCATTAACTGTAGACCGTAATGTCTGCGTTAGGTTCATTAATTAATTGTTTAATAAAGATTTAACCTGACTATGGTTTTATTCCGGGCCAGCCAGATTACTTCTCACTGTTAACTTCTGCCAGCTGCCAGATTTTTTCACGAATGGCTTCCTGTTCTTTTTTATCCGCCGCGGCTTCAGGTTCACCAAACAGCGACCAGATTTTTTCTTCCAGCTCCGGTTTCTCCTGCTCATGGCCTGAGACACTGAACTGCGTGTCATCATTCGCATAATGCTTAACGCCGTTATTTACATAGTCTCCTGATTTCACTGTCATTAATGCTCCGTTATCTGTCCGGCCGCTCTTTGTCCTTGTGGGTGAAGACGAAAAAAGCCCGCAAATAAGCAGCGGGCAAAAGTAACAAGGATTTCTCGTAGGTGCACATTTCATACTTTCTGTGCAGCTGTAGATTCTGGCTAAAGAGTTCTTATTTGCAAGCGAGGCGTATTCCGGCTGCGCAGTTTCAGCGCTTCGCCATCAGTTTCCGGCCAGTAAGCGCTGCAGGGCTGGTTCCCTGCCTTGCCGGCGAGCCAGAAGAAGTCTGCGAGGTGCTGATGAAACTCCTTTTTAAAAAAGGCCATTATTCCTTTTCCTGCAGCAGTATTCAGTAGGACTACGCGAAACCAGGCGCGGGCAGATTCATCTTGTGTTGTTACCCCGTCTGTTTAAAACGCTGTCATTTCTCAGAAACCGCCAGCTTTTGCTTACGAATTTATGACGAGCCGCATGGGTTTGCGTCATTTTTCTCATTACGGCCTCTTCACCGGGCACTTTCTGTCAGTTTCTTCAGGTTATGCCAGGCTTGTTTGTGTACGTGCCAGTGATTTCGCCGGAAAATTTGCAGGGGAATATATTTTCTGTCGACCGGGTCGGGCATAACCCTTTAAGCACGCCGGCCCGCAGCCCGCTTAAAGGGTTATGCCCGCGGGACCCGGTAAAAGGTACGTATGTACAACCGTTGCAGGATATAACATATCTGAACTGTCACCCAGGAGAGACCCATGGCTCATGAAACAATCGTAACGATGTTCAGTACCTTAACTCTGGCGGAAGGTGCGAAGCGTAACCTGATTAAGGCCGGCTTCAGCGATGATGATATTGATATTATCTCAGGCGAACGCCTCCGTTCTGAGGGGCATGAAGCGCGTCATCCCGGTTTCTGGCAACGCCTGTTTGGCAACACCCTTGAGGAAGACCAGGAAGAAGTTTACGAAGATGCGCTGCGAACCGGCGGGGTGGTTCTGTCGCTTCGTGCCGATGAGGATGAGGCCCCGCGCGCGCTGGGTATTCTGGATGCGCATGAGGAGCTTACAGGGCGCAGCGCAGCGGCCCCGGCTGATTACACGACTGATGAAGAGCTTACTTCGCCTCCGGTTGGCAAAAGTAACCAGACCGGCACGGATGCAGTGCGGACATCACTGACCGGTGATGAAAGCGAGGAAGACGTGCTTCGCCTGGCTGAAGAACGACTGGAAGTCGGTAAGCGACTGGTCAGTGAGGGCTCTACCCGTGTCCGCCGCTATACCGTTACCGATCGCGTTTCGGAAAATATCTCCTTGCGCGAACAGCACGCCGAAATTTTCCGTCGCCCGCTCAGTGAAACCGGCTCGCCGGACAGCGTTGACTGGTCAGAAAAAACGGTAGAAGTTGCTGAAACCCATGAACAACCCGTCATTAACAAAACGGCGCACATCAAAGAAGAAGTGGTGGTACGCAAAGATGAAAGCGATCGGGTGGAGACGGTCAGTGACTCAGTGCGCCGTCAGGAAGTGGATATCGATCATGCAGATACCGTGCAGGCCTCAGACATAGCTCATAATGCCGGGACATTGCCGGAGGCATCCGGTTCAGATAATGCCAGAGAGTATGACGTCACGTCAGGTCAGGCACGAACGGATCACCCGGAGCACAAAGAAAGCTTAGCCGACAAGGCTGGCGACAAAATTGCGGAAGCCAAAGAGAAAGTCGAAGACAAGTTCAAAAAGCCGTAATTTATTTCCCTGGCGATAGCCACCGCTCAGGCCCGCATCAAGATGTGCGGGCTTTTTTCATCTGTTAACTACCTGCTACTGTGCGTACCTTTCGTTCACAGTGCCCCCTGAAAACCTGCTCAATGGCGGCTTTATACCAAAAGCAGACATCATCGATGTCTAAATAACAGGGATGACCTGACAAACCTTGTGGAATGCGTGCAGTAATGACATTTTTGCCAGGAACGCCAGGCGGTATGTGACCTCAAAGCACAGAAGTGGGCTCAAAAAACCAGACGGCCTTTCAGCCCACGTTTGCATCATAGCCAGCGAGCACGCCTGAATCGCTGCCACAATAATGCGCAGGCTATCAGTGTGACAGTGACTGTCGCCGGATAGCCATAGAGTGTCTTAAGTTCAGGCATGTTGTCGAAGTTCATGCCATACATACTGAATATTACCGTCGGGATCACCAGTATTGCACCCCAGCCGGCAAGTTTCTTGACGACTTCGTTCTGCTGCACTGAAACCAGCGCAAGGTTGACGTGCATCGCACTGCCAAGCAGTTCGCGCATGTCATTGACATCCGTTACAACATGGCGGGCGTGATCCTGAATATCTCTGAAATACGCCCTGAGTGGTTTCGGGATTAACTCTTCATGAATACGGATAAGCTCCGTACAGATTTCTTCAACTGGCTGGGCTGCATTGCGGAGCGCGAGAAGATTACGGCGAAGAGAATACACGTTCTGGATGGCTTCACGGTCAAATTCATTGTGAAAGAGTATGGCTTCCATCTCACCGATTTTTGTACTGAGTCGTGCGGTCAGCTCTGCATAGCCGTCCACAATGAAATCCAGAATACAGTAAAGTGGATAGGCCGGACCGAATGACAGCATGCCTGCATTCTCGCCAGCACGGGTACGTACGGGGGCATAGCTTTCTGAAGCACCGTGGCGAACCGTGATAAGATAGTTCCGTCCTACAAACAAATGCGTTTCGCCAAATTCAATATTATCACCCCGGCCGCTGGCAGTCTTCGCCACAATAAATACCGAGTTGCCGTAACGCTCTATTTTAGGCCGCTGATGTGCGTTAAGTGCATCCTCTACAGCCAGGTCGTGCAGGCCGAATTCTTCCTGTACTTTGTACATAAAGGCAGGCTCAGGCTGCCAGAGTCCCAGCCATATAAACGCATCAGTTTCCTGGATGACTTCGCTAATATCCTCAATATCGACGGCCTCGGCGGCGCGGCCTGAGCGGTAGACCATACTGTTTACAATCATTTATGATTATCCCTTAAGCGAGTGTATAAACAGCTTAACCATTTCCGTTAAATTACCAAATTATCCCTTAGCAGGGTGTTAACGTCCCGACCGAAATTGTCCGCTAGTTGATCAAGGCAGAAATCATGTCTTTCTGGCGCGTCCGTTATGTGCCGCGAGCGGGCGTTGCCTACCCTGTGCTGTGCTATTTTCTGGCAATTTAAGGTTGTGACCTGCTCCCCATCGATTAACACACCGCAATGTTAGTAATGCGACCGTTGATTTGCGACCTTAACTGCGAGCTTCCGTTTCTCGCTCATTGCGGACTATTCTTCTCATGCCTGTCTGCTCTTTGCCAGAAGCGGACATTACATACCTCACGACCTATTCAGCTATGCCGAATAAACCTTAATGCGATGAAACAAATACCGACGCTTGCTGCACAGGCGGAACGGCGAAGTTACGCTGCATGCGTTTTATTTCCTCAGCCGGCGGCAGACCAAACAGGCGTTTGAACTCGCGATTAAATTGCGATGGGCTTTCATAGCCAACGGCATAACTCGCGGCGGCGGCAGTGATCTGCTGGCGCACCATCAACATCCTCGCCTGGTGCAAGCGTACCGATTTCACATACTGCATCGGCGGCATCCGGGTTATCGCTTTGAAATGGCTGTGAAACGTCGGCACACTCATTCCTGCTTCCATAGCCAGTTGCGTCAGCGTTAACGGCTCAGCATAGGTGGCATGGATGCGCTGAAGCACTTTGCCTATCTTGCCGAACTGCCCCTGCAAGGCCAGCGCGGCACGCATTGCGTTGCCCTGTGCGCCCGTCAATACGCGGAAATAGAGCTCACGTACCCGCGCAGGGCCGAGGATAGCGACTTCAAGCGGATTGATCAGAACTTCAAGCAAGCGCAGCACGGCCGTTTTTACTGCGTCGTCCATCGGGCTCGACATCATGCTTTGTGGAGCAGCGGGAGGATGCGGGGCGTCATGCTGTTCAATTTGCAACATCAGTTCAGCGGCCAGCTGAAGATCCAGATGCATATAAATCGCCAGCAACGGATGTTCTGCCGACGCGTCGGTTTCCATCACAAACGGCACCGGTACCGAAACCGCCAGGTAGTGCTGCTCATCATATAAATAAGTTTGCTGACCAAAATAGCCGCGCTTGCTGCCCTGGCAGACAATCACGATCCCCGGATCGTAAAGCACAGGCGTTCTGGCAAGCGGGCGATCGGAACGCAAAATTCGCACATCAGGCAAGGCAGTAAGGTTGTACCCCTCCTGCACCGCAAGTGCCTTCATCAGGGCAATCATTACGGTCATAACAACACCTCATAAAATTAGGCAAGGAAAAGAGAAGATAAGGCCTAAAAATGCGGCAGAACAGAGAATAACATGCAACCTTCACTGTTCATGGGAGTTCTTTTATGACATCTGCAAAAACGATTTTAATCACTGGCGTCAGCAGCGGCATGGGTCGTGCGCTTGCACAGGAAGCCCTCGCCGTAGGTCATCGGGTCGTCGGAACCGTACGCAACCGCGAAGCACAGCAGGCTTTCGAGGCGCTCAATGCGCAGCGGGCTTTTGGCCGACTGCTTGATGTCACGGACTTTGAGCATATTGATGAGGTAGTTGAGGAGATTGAGTCAACCGTCGGTCCGGTTGATGTGCTGGTGAACAACGCTGGTTATGGCCATGAAGGCATTCTTGAAGAATCGTCCCTCGAAGAAATGCGCCGCCAGTTTGACGTGAACGTGTTTGGCGCGGTGGCGATGATTAAAGCCGTGCTACCGGGCATGCGCCAGCACCGTCGCGGACACATTATCAATATCACCTCGATGGGCAGTTTCATTACCTTGCCAGGCATCAGCTATTACTGTGGCAGCAAATTTGCACTGGAAGGGATATCAGAGACGTTAAGCAAAGAGCTTGCCCCGTTCAACATACACGTGACCGCAGTAGCACCCGGCTCGTTTCGCACGGACTGGGCCGGGCGCTCAATGGTACGCAGTGCTCGCAGTATCCCGGACTATGACGTTTTATTCGACCCCATTCGCCGGGCTCGTGAGGAAAAAAGCGGTAAGCAACTCGGTAATCCCGTTAAAGCCGCCCATGCCATGCTGGCATTGATTGAAAGCCAGAGTCCACCCGTGCATTTGTTGTTAGGCAGTGATGCACTGAGCTTAGTGCGGCAAAAGCTGACTGCATTAAATAATGAAATAGAACAGTGGGAACAACTCACTCGTTCAACGGATGACTGAACGGCCTGTAAGGAGAGCTGAAGTGAAAAATAACGGGTTCTCAGCTGGCTGCCGAATCACGCGGAAGTTCGCAGCCAACTGAGATTTGTTGTGTTACTTGAGGGAAAAGCTGGCTGGGGCTGTAGAGCGATCGAAGGAGCGCCGGATTAACCGGATACTTAGCCCTGCCCCAGTAGCCAAGCAGACTGCCATCACCAGAAGCGCGACGATAAAGGCATGTGTAATGACTGCTCCGCTGTCACCGTTGCCCAACATGCTGTAAAAAATACCGCCGATGACGGCGACGCTCAGCGCAGTGCTAATTTGTAATACCGAGCTGGTTACGCCAGCAATCATACCTGAAAACTGTGGCGCAACCCGGCCTGTCACCATCCGCACCAGGGTTGGCATCGCCAGCCCCTGTCCAAGACCAGTAACAAAAAGGAGAACTGCGAGCGGCAGCATGGCGGGAGGTCTGCCCGTCAGCGTCGTGGCGATCAACCATGCCAGGCCCGCCAGCCCTACGGTTTCGCATCCCATCCCGATTGCGCTAAGGTAATTTCCGACAAAGCGCCTCAGGTATGGTGTCAGTAACGGACCAATCAGAAAGCCGATGCCAAAGGGCAGAAAAAGCGTGCCCGCGCTCAGAGCGTTAAAATGCAACGCGCCTTGCAGATAAACAGAAAACAGAAGAAAGAACGCGCCGATCGAATAAAACAGTAAAATAATCACAAGTCCCTGGCCCAGCCCTGGCGCGCGTAACACGGTCGGATTAAGCAGTGGCGAACCTCCCTTCTGACTCAGGCGACGCTCATAACGCCATAACAACGAGACCAGCAGCGGGACAGTAAGAAACAATAGCCACGTCCACCAGGGCCATCCCGCCTCACGGCCTTCAATCAACGGCACTATCAGCGTGCACAGCGTGGCTGTTGCTAACAGCATGCCGACGGGGTCCAGTCGCTGTGCAGATTGCACCCGCGTTTCTTTCAGCAATGGCAGGCCAAAAAGAATGACCAGCAGCGCCACAGGCAGGTTAACGAGAAAAATAGCCCGCCATCCCAAGTGAAACAGGTCCGCTGAAATCAGGATGCCGCCCAGTACCTGTCCGATAACGGAGGCCAGACCAAACACTGCACCATAGATACTCAACGCTAACGGTCTCTCCGCTTCGGGAAAAATGGCCTGCACGGAAGCCAGCGCCTGAGGGGCCATAATGGCGGCGGTGGCACCCTGTAACATGCGTCCGGTAATCAGTACCCAGGGTGACCAGGCTAACCCGCACAGTAAGGATGCAGCGGCAAACCCGATAAGCCCAAGAAAAAACATCTTTCCACGACCATAAATATCGCCCAGGCGGCCGCCGGTAATTAATGTTACCGCATACACGGCAGCATAGGATGAAATGACCAGCTGGTCAGCGGAAGATGAGGCCCCCAGCTCGTTCTGAATGGCAGGCAGCGCCACGTTAACGATAAAAAAATCGAGCGGCGGCAAAAATGCCCCAACCAGTAAAATGACAAACATTGCCCAGCGACGTGGCTCGGCTTGCGGGATGCTATGTGCCGACATAAAGCACTCCTTATGAAACGGTACAATCCCCGGTAAGGGACGTTTTGTGAGGGCAAAATGTGCAGTTAACCTGTCAGGACGGGGCGTGTGCGCTGGGGGTTAGCGCATGCCGCCGGAGGCCAGAATTACCTCACCTGTGACCCACCCCGCCTCGTCTGATGCGAGAAATGAGACGATCGGGGCAACATCTTTCACCTGGCCGATGCGGCCGAGCGGCGTCTGCTCTTCATTCCATGTCTGGAAGTCCGAGTTCATCGCGCCAGCGCTGTGGCTTCCTTCCGTTTCGATCAGACCGGGGTTGACGGCGTTGACACGAATTCCCCGGGGGCCGAGTTCTCGTGACAGTACGCCAGTGATGGCGTCAATCGCGCCTTTGGCGCCGCTGTAGATGGCGCTCTCGGCAATAAAGACGCGGGTGACGAACGAACTGATATTAATAATACTGCTGCCTTTACCCAGGTGCGGCGTGGCGGCAGCGCTCACTAACAGCGGTCCCAGAACATTGATGTCGAATTGCCTGCGGTAGAGCGCTTCGGTGCTTTCTTCAATTTTGGCGAACTGGTAAACACCGGCGTTGTTCACCACAATGTCCAGCCGCCCGAAATTGCCGATGGCCGCGTTGATCAACGCCTCAACCTCTGCCTGGTTGGTGACATCCGCCGCTACCGCTAAGGCCTGCCCACCGGCGGCTTCAATATCGGCAACGACCTTATCGGCACCGCTTCTGCCTGTGGCATAATTAACGATGACCTTCGCACCATCAGCCGCCAGCTGGCGGGCAATGCCTGCTCCGATACCTTTGGAGCCGCCCGTTACGATGGCAACTTTACCTTTCAATTTGTTCATATTTTCAGCTTCCTGATAGGACCGCCTGGCGCGGTATGGTGGTGGAAGCTATGGTGATACCAACATCATTGTTTGGGAACTGCCACTTTTGTATATTCAATGTTCATTTTTGAACGGTGAGGCGATGACATGGAGTGGGGTGACGTCCGGGTATTTCTTGCAGTCATTCGTAACGGTTCTTTCGGGGAGGCGGCTCGAAGGCTTGGCGTGAGCCATCCGACGGTCGGGAGGCGTATAAAGGCGCTTGAGGATGAGGCGCAGCAAGCGCTGTTTCGCCGGACACGGGAGGGGCTGGTGCTGACGGACGCCGGCGACGGGGTTATGAAGCTGGCCGAAGCGATGGAAAACTCCGCGCTGGCGATGGAACGCCGCTTGGCAGGTAATCACGAACGTCTTGAAGGGATATTGCGGATATCTTCAGCAGAGTGGTTTGCTAACTATGTTCTGGCCCCTATTCTGGGCGAACTGACGCGCCGCCATCCGGCAATTGTGCCGGAAGTCATCGCAAGCTATCGCTTGATCAATCTGGCGCGCCGTGATGCCGACATAGCGTTTCGCATTGTGCCCTTTACCGAGCCGGACATTGTCCAGCGACGTCTGATGAGCATGCCCTACGCCCTCTATGGCACGCCTGATAATGCACAGACAATGCTCACCGATCCCTCTTCGGTGGGGCTAATTTTGATGAATACCGAGCAATCACACTTTCCTGACGTCTCATGGCTGCTCGAGCGGTTTCCGCACTCCAGATGTGCCTTCAAAAGCACGAGTCGGGCGATTCAGGCGCAAATGTGTCTGCGCGGAATGGGGATCGCCGTGCTGCCACAACCGTTGGGCGATGCCACCACTGGGCTGCAGCGCATTGCAACGCCTGATTTGCCCCCTTCAAGAGATATCTGGGTAGGCTACCATCAAGATCTTCGGCACATGGATCGCTTACGCGCCATGCTGGATATCGCCGATGCGTTGCTTACGGATCCCGCACTGGTGGCTCCGTGAGCCTGTTCCCCCACCCGTTCACTTAAACTGATGTTCTGAAGGAGTTCATGTGGCAGCAGAAGGAGGGGCCATTACGCCTAAAAACCTTCCGGTATCGCGTGATCACTGCTTAAAACGACTTTAAGGTTACTCGCGTCGTAACCTTCTGGCTTGTTTGCGCCCCTTACCGACAAACTTTGCCAGTTTCGTTTCCCCTTACTTTTGGATGTCCTGTGCCCCACTCCTACCATTAATAAAAAACTGCCTGTACTCAAACAGGCCAGTAGGCGTGAACTTCCGCTTTGTGCCAGAAGCGGACATTGCTAGCACTGGAATGCTCAAATCTGTGGCGAGCAGATGACAGTGCATAATCATGCAGCCGCATCGAAATCATCAGAGGCGTTTTTCAGGATTCTGGCCGGGGAAAAGTGCCTGAAACGGCCCGCACGCGCCAGAGTTGCGCTGAGGAGCCATACGGCGGGGCAATAGCACTGTTATGTTAAATCCGCCAGGGTGGCAGGGTGCGGTGCGAAAAGGGCGGCAGCTGGCTTCGCTTGTGCGGCGGAACGTTCCTTACCAGCCTTAAAGGGTGACGGTTCCTGCTGGTTCCGGTCACAGTGAGCCGTTCTGAATCTCACCCCTGATTCACCCCGCTTTAGATGGCAGTTTTTTTTGCCTTCGGGGAATAATGAATTTTACTGAATGTTCACTGCGCGAAGCCGATAAATATGTAGCCCTCACCAGGGTGACCTTTGATCACTGCAAAGCAGATTTTTGTTTCTGACGGCGCTTAATGCGCCGTTTTTTTGCGCTTTGCAGACGCAGGTAAAAACGTGTATCCCGCTACTGGCGGGCTTTTTTGCTGGCATGCGCAATAGGGATGTTATGAGAAATAGACTATCTACTTGGATTATTAATATGAAAAAAATATTTTTATTGCTTTGCCTCTTTCCGTCACTAGCTCTCGCAGAAAGCTATGATGCTGCTGTTATGGATATCTGCGGTAAACCCCCGAAGGGGGATGAGGTAATGAGAGAGTTAAATATAAAGCCTCTGGATCTAGCAATCAAAATCCCTGAAAAATTCACCCAAATGCCAGATCTTTTAGCTAATATTAAATATCCATCTTTAAAAAATAAACCTAAATTCATTTATTCTAACGATGATGGCGCAGTGTCGTTGGGGGTAACTGAAAAAGCCTCGTCGGGTCTAGTCGATATCGATGTGGTAAAAGATGGGATGTTGGATCTTGTGAAAGCTCTAAAGCCAAAGGCGTTATCATTGACTGTCGATGGGAATAAGGCTTGGCTGGTTGTTTTTAATTCACAAGCCAGGGATGGCAACATATTGAATATCCAATTATTTACCATGACAGATACTAAGTTTGTAGTAGCCACATTCAACATGACAGATAAGTACATCAATCAGTATTGCGATGTTGGAGTCATATCTTTGATGTCTTTGAAAGAGACATCGCGTTAATTTCAGACAAAAAGTACCTAATGCCCTCGTGGTGGGTATATAAAAATCACGGGGAGCATAGCGACCTTCGTCTAGCTCGCCTTTTTGTCCCTCGTACTGCAAAAGGTTTGATTGTGTGGGCGAAGTGTCCGACTTCCAGCAATCACACTTAGTCTCTTACTGCTGCATCTTATCAGGTGTTAGTATCGTACTGCGAGACGGGGTAGAGCTTAACTCTTTCGCGCTTAAGTTACGTACCCACCGTTTGCCTGTTTATCCTTTCGGGGCTCGCGGCGGTGCAATAGGGAAGTTATGTTTAAAATTATGAAAATATTCAGTAGTCATTAGTGTATGTCCGCTTCTCGCTCATAGCGGACCTTGCCCCGCGTAAATGTCTGCTCTGTGCCGGAAGTGGACAAAAGGGGGAGTTAGAAAGGCGGTTAATTGACTAATGTGATGGCCGAACTATCGATGGGGAGTATCCGGCTCGGAATTTTTGACTTTACGTGTTCCAAGATGTTGATAAAACCGTAGTAAGTATCCATCAGGATCGGCAACAATAAACTGACGGTTTCCGCTTTCCACTGCCTCAACACGATACCAGCGCTCCTCAACAGGAAGAAAAAGACCAACGCCATGCTGGGACAATGAGTTTATCAGGGGAGTAATTGAGGGAACCAAAATCTGAACATTCACCCCTTTTCCGAACGGGTAACCAGTCGGCTGATGCCCTCCTTCAAATGTCCGGCCTTCTCCTATCTGATCGATCATGAGTTCAGCTTCTCCCAGCTTCAGGTAACAGAAGCCTTCTTCAGAGCGCTCATATACACATTCGAAGCCCAGAATTTGGCAGTAGAATCTTTTCGAATTGCGCCAATCTGATACAGAAAACTCAGGTACAAGTGCATTACTCATGGCTATAACTCCGTTTTCAATCTCAACGTCAATCATCTGGAACCAAAGTGAATGCCTGAGCAGCACCATAAATACGCATGTTTGGACCCGGATCTACAGATGCCGTCGAACCGATGATGATTACGCATGAACCTTTACGAAGCAGAGGTAACGCCTGCTGAACAGTAAGCAGAACAGACTACACCGATCATGACAACGCCCTCCTCATTTAAGAATAGTTTTGCATCGACCCGTTGAACTCACAGACTGAAGCGGACATAGGTGGCTTGAGCAGCAAGGACATTTTTGGGGTCTGAACAGACCGGATCCGTCAGATAAATGTATTGAATGATATTTATCTGCTTTCCTCTTTTGCAAAACTGCCGTTTAGTCTTTTCAGCACTTCACTTATGCCCCTGCTGACAATCCGATCCTCCCGCATGACTGTCCCCAGAGTTCGGTGAAGCGAGGGCGTCACAGAGTAAAGACTGAGACCCTGCCTTTCTTCAATACTCGCAACGGACATGCGGGGAACGATGCTGTAGCCCAGACCGGAACGTACCATCCTTTTAATCGCTTCAATGCTGCCAAGCTCCATCATGGGGCTAGCAGTATGCCCGGCATACCGGAACCATTCGTCGATCAAGGCGCGTGTCCCGCTTCCGGGTTCAAAGATAATCAGCGGCAGTGACAAAAGGGCGTCGGGAGACAGCGGGTTCGCGCTCTGCTCTGATGCATCCTTTTCCATGATGACAACAAACTCATCAGTACCCAGCGGGCTTACGCTCAGGCATTTGCCGGCTGCTGGAAGTGTTACAAGTCCAATGTCTATACGATTCTCCTCCACGCTCCGGACAATATCGGAAGTATTGCCTGTGCGTACATCCACTTTCAGCAGAGGATGTGCCTGTCGCAGCTGTTGCAGTAAGGGAGGCAGAAGATGAATACAGGCCGTTGCACCCGTGCCGACAGTAACGGTGCCGGTTATCTCGTCTGAATGCAGAGACACCGATTCAATGGCTGTATTTACCACGGAATCAATTTTCATACAGTGCTCAGAAAAAGTCAGCCCGGCAGGAGTAGGCCTTATCCCCCGGCTGGTTCGCTCAATAAGCCGGACATGAAGCGCCTGCTCCAGCTGTCTTATCTGCAGGCTGACAGCCGGCTGTGATAGCCCGAGCGCTTCTGCCGCTCCGGAGAAACTGCCCCGGCTGATGACCATCCTGAAAGTAGCAAGGTGATCAAGGTTCAGGTTTGCCATGCCAAAGTTTTCCTTATACCGCTGATAAGTCACGCGGCCTGTCTGAAATTATTCATCCGGGTTAGTCTTTGTTTCTGACCAGAAAAAGAGCCGTACTGATGGAAATAACTGAAGCAGATGAAAGACATATTCCTGCTATCCAGCAGATTTATGCTTATCACGTATTACATGGCACCGCCACTTTTGAAACCGAACCGCCGGATGCGGCTGAAATGGCAGCCCGCCTGAAAAAGGTACGTTCAGCAGGACTGCCTTGGTTTGTGGCGATTGATGAAGGGCAAGTGCGGGGATACTGCTACCTGTCTTTTTACCGGGAACGCCGCGCCTACCGGTTTACCCTGGAAGACTCCGTCTATATTGACGCCACGTGTCAGGGGCGGGGCACCGGCAAAATGCTGTTATCCCGAGCGATAGCCTGGGCAGAAGCCCGTGGCTTCCGCCAGCTCGTGGCCGTGGTGGGTAACAGCGAAAATACTGCCTCCCTTGCCCTGCACCGCGCCGCAGGCTTCAGCATCACCGGCACACTCAGATCGGTAGGATTCAAGCACGGGCGCTGGCTCGATACGGTCATCCTGCAGCGCACGCTCGGGCTGGGCGACGCCACGCTTGCGGAGAGCACAGATTGACAGACGGACATCTGTCAGGGCGCAGCATTTTCTGCATCGGCATGACGCAGCTTATCAACTGGGGTATTACGTTCTACATGCCGGGCGTTTTCGGAACCGCCATCATGGCGGAGACGGGCTGGTCTCCCGTGGTGACATTCTCTGGCCTGACCGTTGCCATGCTGGTTATGGGGCTGGTTTCGCCGCTGACCGGTTTCGTTATGGCTCGAACCGGCGGACGCATGATGATGATGGCGGGAACCTTCGCCATAACCATCGGGTGTTTTCTGATGGCGATTACTCATTCCACAACGGCATGGGTTGCGGTCTGGGTCCTGACGGGAGTCGGCATGCGGCTTGCCCTGTATGACGCTGCGTTTGCCCTGCTTGTGGAAACCGCAGGCGCAGGGGCCCGCAGAGCCGTCTCTCTGGTTACTCTACTGGGCGGTCTTGCGTCAGCCGTGTTCTGGACTGCTGGCGCTGCCCTGCTGCACATTACCGACTGGCGGCATGCCTTACTCGTTTACGGCTGTGCGGGTCTGGTGGGCCTGCTTTTTCTGACCGCCGTTCCGGCAGGCCGTCGGGTAAACCCTCCCATGGTTGGTCGGTCCGGTTTTCCGGCGGCCGGGACGGCAGAAGATCGAAAAGGTTTCATCAGTGGCCTGTGGTATGCCGCCCTGATTGCGCTGCTCAGCTTTGTCTCCACGGGCGTGTCCACGCATTTTCCCCGGATACTAATACTGGCCGCTTATGGCTTGCCCACCTTGGCTGGCATGCTTTGGGGCGTGGGACAGGTGAGTGCCCGCCTGCTGGATGTGGCCTCCGGCGCTCGCCTCTCCGCGCTACGCCTAAACCTTATTATCGGTGTCCTGCTGCCACTCTGCTTTCTGGCCGGCCTTGCGGGGTGCGTTACGCCTGTGGCTACAGCCCTCTTCGTCCTGGGCTATGGGGCCGTGAACGGACTGTGCACGGTTGTGAAGGCCGTACTTCCTCTTGTGCTGTTTGATCCACAGCAGTACGCCCGCAAAACAGGCGTACTGCTGTCACCAGGATTTTTTCTCGCGGCGCTTGCCCCGTCTGCGTATGCCATGCTGCTGGAGCGGTACGGTATACCCGGCACGCTGCTTGTTTCCGCTATCCTGACCCTGTTCATTACGGCGATTTCCGTGGTGATCTGGCGACGCCATTCCGGCTCAGCCGTACAGAGCCGTGATGAAGAAACGCCTCCCCTTCCCGGGAAAAACGTTTGATACAGTCCGCGATACCATCAAAATTTTATCTAGATTAATCCACATTTTGTGCGTCTGCTTTTCGCTCACAGCCGACTTGACCGTGTGCCTGTCTGCTTTGTGCCAAAAGCGGACATTATCAGATGAGTAAAAACCGCCCTTCAGCCGGCTTATCTTAGGATTGCTGTCACAATTGTGCTGAATACTGTGCCCGTTATAAAAGCATGTTCAGTTGTGCGTTCTTCTTTGCGTATGTCAGCATAGCGTGCAAGAGCATGCTCAGCATTTGGGGCATCGATCTCTTCATACTGCTTTTCATAACCCTGATCGGTCAGCAGAGGGGCTTTCTCGGCTTCTGATCTTTCCAGCACAGCAATTTGTTCACCCTTTCTAAAAAAAATGTAATCCGGCATCTGTCGCTCCCGAGAAAAGATAGTTTTTCATGAGATAACATATCTCATCTGGCTTGATTCTGTTTACATCTGTGTTTCTTCAGTTCGTGAGTCAGAAGTTAAGGTAATTCAATATACTTAAAGCTTTGAAAAATTTGCGACAGTAAGGAGCTCAGGATGAAAGCATTTACAGTGCGCCGCATTAACGACAGTGACCTTGACGATTTCATAAGAATAAGACTTGAGGCTTTGCGACTTCATCCAGCTGCCTTTGGTGCCTCCTATGAAGACTGGAAACAGAAATCTGCAGAGTTTTTTGCTGAAAGGTTACGTGTGGAAAGTGTATTTGGAGGATTCGATCTTCAAAATACATTACAAGGGATGATAGGCGTTAGTAGCAATACCGCCCCAAAGCTTCGTCATGTTGCCACTATCTGGGGAATGTATGTGCGCGCTGAGATGAGAGGCACGGGACTTTCGAAATCGCTTATGGCAGCGGCAATAAAAGCTGCCAGCGGAGCTAAAACAATAAAACTTTCAGTGATGACAACAAATCATGCAGCCCAGATTCTCTATCGATCTTTTGGATTCAGAGAATGGGCAACCGATACCGCTGCATTATGCGTTGATGGCGTTTTTTATGACGAACTTCTTATGAGGCTGGATGCTGAATCCAGTTCGTGACCCGGATATCTGGAAAAACCGGCTGGCCGTAAAGGGCGTTAGGGAATCCAAATGAATCATCACGGTCTATACAGACACATCCGAATAGCTATTAGTCACATATCTGATGCCTGCTCTTCGCTCATAGCGGACCATGCGCTCGTGTAATACTGCTTTGTGCCAAGAGCGGGCGTTGCTAACTCTTCCCTGCATTAAGTTTTGGGTAGTAAGACAGCCTTATCATCATTTCCTCAGTCTCACGAGGACAATCAGAGATTTGACACCCAAATATCCATCCATAAAACCATAACATTAAGGCGTTTGATGCTGCATTGAACTCCATATTAAGTAAAACATGCGGAAAATAGTCTATTTTAGTTGTACTGAAATATATTATTTCATCCATGCCGTGCAGCCTATAGAATATAAATCATATTAGGTTAATTTCATTAAACTCGCGAAGAAATTCCAAGCATGAATAGACCTTGAAATATTTGTCTTTTTAAATTACGTATTAAAATCATATCGACAACCGTAAAATAAAAGAAGCCTCTGCAAATGATTTAATAAAGATCTCCGATCTCCTTAAGGTTTCATGGTTTACGAATGCCCCGTTTCTTTAGGCATATTAGCCTGAGATTGCACCATTTCTGTCGTTCACAAGATTAACCTGTTTCTTCGTTAATGAAATAAGAATTCAAAGGTGGACATGGCAACCATGTATAAACCTCTGAAACCTCATCAGGTGAATAAGATAGAGCCTTATGTATTGGTGGAAAAAACAACATTATTATTTATTGTCAGGCACTAAAGTTCTTAACACAAACGCCGATAATCTTCCCAAACTTATCCATCATTAGATGCAATGTATGCTTTGTACATTCAGAGATAAGTGAAAACTCAAGTATATGAGTTTATCTGGACTTGCAGGATTTATAGCCCTGGATTTGCGCTTGATAGATCACAGCCAAACCCTGATTTTTAAATTTTACAGTAATAGTGTCTATGGACAGCACACTCTTTCAGCGCTGATCCATTCGATCATTTAAGGATAAAAAGATGTTGAATAAGTTTAAACGTAGCACAACCTGTCTCCTTGTTTCTTTTTCCCTTCTGCTTGGTGGTTGTGCTAACACTGGGAGCTCTCTCTTATCAAGCACCAAACCAGATCCACGACTGACCAGTGGTGAACAATCCCAATTATTTAGCAGTTCAGCTGCCCAGGGCTGCGGCATGGGAGCTCTAGCGGGTGCAGGCCTTGGTGCTTTGACGGGGGCTCTGGCTGGAAATAGCAAGAAAGCATTGGTAGGGGCTGCAGTAGGTGGCGCTGCCGGATGTGCTGCAGGGGTTGCGACAAACTACTACATAGACAATCTGAAAAAAGAATACGCCACCACCGCCGATCGTCTGCAAGCGATGGATAAAGACATTAATAAAGACACTGCTGATATAGCGACAACAACCGCGGCCATGAAGGCGGTTATCAGTGATAACCATGCCACATTAACCAAAATTAGCATACAGAAAGACAAAGCAGGCTTTGATAAAGCCAGCGCAAAAAAAGAATTGTCGCAAGTTGATGCCAATATCAGCGTCATGAAAGAAAAAATTAAAAATATGAATGAAAAAAGCGCTGCGTATAAGGTCGCGCTGCAGGGACAAGCCACCAGCACACCGGCGGATAAAGACAAACTGAAAAAACTGAACGCAGAGTATAGCGAGCTCAGTGGCCAAATTACCGCATTGGAATCTGAAGCGAATGGTTTATACAGCCAACGCCAAGCTATTTCATTAGGCTGATAATGACGGGCCGACATTATTGTCGGCCCTGTTTAATTTTATTGCTGAACAATTTTATATCAGCCCTATCAACTCATGGACGCCTTTATGAGAATTTATGTCTTAGTCGCTTCGCTATTACTTGCCGGATGTGCCACATCCCCTCAGGACTGCGATTTACACGCTCAGGAACCTGGTTTTATTACCAAGTTGAGTTGTACTACTTCCGGCGGCTATCGTCAGAAAGTCGACGAGCAAGAGCGCCATGTACTGCAAAGTCAACGCGACAATAAAATCGCCCAACAAAATTTTGCGGATACCCAATCTAGGGAGCAAGCCTCTAGTCAGAAACTGGCTAATGAACAAACCAGGTTGAAAGCGGCGCGATCTGATTTGGCCCAGACGCTGAAAAAGCTCAAGTCGGGCAAGGCAAACAACCAGCTGCGCCAGCAAGAAATTAAGCAGTTGGAAGCGTTGCAAAGTCAGTCTCAGCAGGCTAATAGCGCCAGTGAAGTTGCCCAGATTGAGAAGGGAATTGCTGCTGCCAAAGCCAGAATTGCAGCGCTTGAGCAAGCTAACGCACTTCAATAATGCGTCGCCAGGGTGGCGGCGCTTTATGCTCGCCACATGACCAATCAGCATCTGATGCTAATAACAACAAACATGAATCTGGGCTATGCAACGATTAACAAGATCAGCGCTAATTGATGATTCCACCCTCGCCATCTATGAAGAAACGGTTGCGATTATTCACCGTTATCTTCCGACTTCCCTTGCGCTGCTTTATGCCACCACACGTCGAAGTGCAGAAGGGAATCTGGAGTGGTGGACAGCGCGACAAGGTCTTGCCACTCCGCTGTCAGCACTCAGCGACGCTGAACAAATCGAGATTCAGCGTAAGCGTCAGCAGTATCAGGACACAATTGCAGGTCTAATTGGTCAACTTACCGCCCGGGAGGAAAGCAAAGCGGCCCAGGCATTGCAAACGCTGCTTACCCATTCACAGGCTCTGGACTGTTATGGCGTCAGTGGTGAGCCGGTATTAATTAACTGGGCTCCCCTTACTGAGGTGGTATCAACACCGAGGCAGCGACGATTTCTGCCTTGGTTGCTATTGGGATTGTTGCTGCTGTTGCTTACTTTCGTAGGGTGGTGGTTCCGTGCCTCCTCCCTTCCAAATGCAGCCCTGCCCGCACAGAGCAAAACGCCAGCTGCGGTTAAGGACGCCTCGCCGAAAAAGACCCTGTTAACGCAGGATTATCCAAGCGTAAATCTCGCCAAAAGAAACGACTTCGGCCGCATCAAAGTCAATCTGGCCTGGCAACAAGGCCAGAATGAGCAACCGGTAGATCTGGATATTGCCGCGTTTGTTAAGTTGAAAAACGGCAGGAACAGTGGCGTTGAGGCACTCAGTAAATACTCAGGTGATTATGAAAAAGCTCCCTTCATGCTATTGCAAAAAGATCTTCGCGACGCAGGCAACAAAGATGGCGAATGGCTATTCATTAACGGCGGCCAATGGCAGGAGATTGATGAAGTACTGATATACAGCTTCATTTACGGCGGCGCGAATAACTGGAAGGGGCTTGATGCCACGATCACGCTCTCTGTTCCGAACCAGCCGCCGATCAGTTCCACTTTGATTAATAGCGGTGAACGCAATGATGTTGCGGCAATCGCACGATTAAAGAACGTTGATGGTGACATCAAGGTTGAGCGGCTTAACAGCTTCTTCCCAAACCGGGAGTCACTGGCTAAGCACTATGGCTGGAACTTTGAATGGACGCCTGGTGCCAGCAAGAATTAGCCACCTTCATCTGACTTGCGTTAAATAACAGCCTTACAAGGTTTAGACAATGCGAAATTCGATTCAGGGACCACTGTTACGTACCGGGAAAAACTCTTTGTTTAAGGCGCTGGGTGAGACCGGCTATCCGGTGTTTAAGATGGCCTTTCAACTCCGTGAAGCTATTTACCGTCTTGATGCCGGGCGCGATTTGGCACGACACCTTGCCATCCCGCAAAATGAACAGGATGGCGATCGTACTGATTGGTACAGCAGCTTTGCAGGCGATGTCATCCCCTGGAGTGTTGCAACGGAAAGCGAGCGAGCTTCTGCGCGACAGCAATTCAGCGAATTCCAGATGGCGGTACAGGCCTTAAGTGAGCAGATGCTGAACGCTGAGAATAGTGGTGCAGGCGGCGATCGGCGGGTATTCGCCCAGTTGTTAAAAGCGGTCGTTAATTTTCCCGATGATGAGTTTCTTTATCTGGTTAATGGGGTGCTGGTGATCACTTTCTGGGGCTTTGTTCATCCAACTGGCGAGCAGAGTAACCCGATGCACTGGCTGCAACCCAGCTCAGTACCCGCGCCAAAAACCGGTGCTCCCGTCACTCAGCCACTGGCGCAAGCAGCATCGACACCTATCCACTCCATCGAGACCGTGCCGCATACCGGACGCAGGAAATGGAACTGGCGATGGTTACTCTGGCTTCTGGTCGCCCTGCTATCTCTTGCGCTGATCCTGGGATTACTGCGTGGCTGCGTTCCTTCGCTTTCCCTGCCGGGACTGCCGAAATTATCCGGTGAGAATCATCATAGCCAGCCGATCAGCAATGTGGGCAATAGCCAAGACGTGGAGGTCAATCCTTCAGCCAGTACCGGCACCCAAATCCCTGTCAATACCGGTGGGCTGAACACAGCAAACAATGCGACAGTAGCGGATCCAGCCGAGGCTAATCAGTCTCTGAATCGTACAGGTACAGAGACTGCCAATGAGCCGACGATGGCTGACACCCCAACCTCAACGGAAAATGCAAGTGAGCCACAGGCGCAGCCAGGCGCAAGCGGAGTTCCAGTAGCTGATTCAGCAGCGGTGACTGCACCCGTTATGCCAGAGACACAAAACAGTGCGCCGCAAAACCCTGCGGTCACGCCTAACACCGTGCCACCAGTCCAACCCGTGCAGGGTGAACCGCTGACGCTTCCTGCTGCTTTACCCGATGGCCCTGCACAGTTTCTTAATGGGCAGTGGCGAGTTAACGGCGGTATTCAGGACAAACTTACTGGTCGCCCGTTGCAGCTGCAATACAACTTCAAACAGGGCGACGGCACCGTCAGCGTCCGTCAGTCCAATGGTGTCATCTGTACCGGCGCGGCTAAAGGGAGTGTGCAACAAGGTGCACTCAACATTAAGAATCCTGAGCAAATGGCCTGCAGCGATGGCTCAAACTTTATTGGCCCAACCATAGAGTGCAAATCGCCTACTGCTGGCCACACTGATTGTGTCGGTAACAATGATGGGGATAAAACCTTCCCCATTCGTATGCTGCAACCCCATTCTTAAACAGGGACGAAGAGATTATGTTGCCTGAAATTGTTTCTTTTGATCGCCAGGTCACTCTGGTCGGAGACTCCGGAATTCAGTTTATGGATTTCGGTTTAACCCTTAAACGCCAGACTGCGGGTACGGGTGAATTTGTCAAACTCGCCAACGGCGTGCTAACACGTCTGATTTACAACGAACAGCGCGATTACTATTTCTATCAGCCGACGCCAGACAAAATTGAGAAAGCGAAAAGCCAATACGACATTCCTGTTGAGCAGAGCCTGAAGCTGCTGGACAGCGTCTGGTTGCCGCTTCCCTTGTTCCGTTTTAGCTTGCCCAATATTTACCAGGAAGGGCCGCTGAACTGGGCACGTTTTCGCATTGTGAAACTGCCGGAACCTGATATGGATGGCCACAGCCACCGCATGACGCTGGCGATTGATACCCGCATCATGGCCAAACAACAATCGGCCGCGGACCTCAGCCCTAATCATGAAGATGTGAATGCAGGTGCCACCTTTGCAGTAGCCACTGCCACTTATGCACTCAACTGGTATTTGACCCAGGACTGGGTCAAAGATTGGCTGATCGATGTATTTGGCGAAGCCAGCAAAGGCCGGGATATTGACGAGCGCGAGGATGAAATCGCCCAACAGTATCCGCTGGCGCACTATCTTAACCTGCTGTCACTGATGGCTGAGCCACTTGAGGGCCTACAAACCCAAACCACAGCCTTTATCGAGATACCCCAGTTTAAAGTGATCGCCAATCGGGAAGTGAACGCCATTAAACCGATTCCGGTCGACCTGATCCTCGATGTAGGTAACTCTCGTACCTGCGGCATTTTGATTGAAGATCACGGGCAATCAGGATCCGGCTTGATGCACAACTATGTGCTGAAGCTGCGCGATCTGAGCGCACCTGAACATATCTATATCGACCCGTTTGAAAGTAAGGTGGAGTTCGCCCAAGCCTTTTTTGGCAAAGATCTTTATTCCGTACGCAGCGGTCGCCACGATGCTTTCCAGTGGCCAACCATCGCCCGCATTGGGGGTGAGGCCAGTCGCTTAGCTTCACGCCGGCGAGGGAGCGAAGGTTCTACAGGGCTTTCCAGCCCTAAACGCTATCTGTGGGATGAGAAATTTTATGGCCAGGGCTGGCGCTTTAACGGCAGCTCAATGCAGGAGACCAATCCTCTCGCCACTGCCGCCCCCTTTGCCAATTTAATTAATGAAAAAGGCGAAGCCCTGCATACCATTGAAGATGAGATGGATCGCATCCCGGTATTCACTCCACGCTATTCCCGCAGTTCGCTGATGACCTTTATGCTGGCAGAGGTGTTGACTCAAGCCATTAGCCAGATCAACAGCCCTGAGCAGCGTATTCGCGAAGGCCATGCCGGTCTTCCTCGTCAACTTCGCCATATTATTCTGACGGTTCCACCGGGTATGCCGATGGCGGAGCGCTGTATTCTTGATGAAAGAATGCGTCAGGCCGTAGGTTTAGTATGGAAATCTCTGCGCTGGCATACGGGTGAGAATGATCCTTATCTTGATGAGGGTGAAGACCACAGCAAGGGCAACATCAAAATTCCACTGCCTAAAATCCGCGTAGAGTGGGATGAGGCTTCCTGTGCCCAGCTGGTGTATCTGTATACAGAGATTAATCAGAACTTTGCCGGTCATCCGGAAGTATTTTTCAATACGCTTGGCCGCCCAGATCGCCAAGATCGGGAAACCCTCACCATTGCATCGATTGATATTGGCGGGGGCACAACAGATCTGGTCATCACCGATTACCGTCTGGATCGTAACGGCGTGTCCAGCAGTGGCGCAAACGTGCATATCATCCCCCACCAGCGATTCCGGGATAGCTTCAAAATTGCCGGGGATGACATTTTGCTCGACGTTATTCAGTCCTACGTGTTGCCTGCTTTCGAGTTGTCGCTGCGTGAAGCAAATGTGCGTTCGGTTGAGACGCTGATGTCGCAGCTGTGCGGTTCACAAAATATCAGTGCCGCCGAAGCGGTGCTGCGCCAGCAACTGAGCTTGCAATTGTTTGTGCCCCTGGCGCTGCACATCCTTGCCCGCTATGAGCAATATGATCCGCAGAATGAGCAGACCCATCTGCTGATCAATCAGCGCGTCCGTGAATTATTGCCGGCGGGCAGTATCAGTGATGAGGTTGAAAGCTTTGTGCGCCGTGAAGTGAAAAAGGCGGGAGGCCAGGATGACTTTAAAATTGCAGATATTACCCTCAATATCGCACTGACGAAGATGCACAGTGATGTGTGCTCAGGCAAGTTCAACATTGACAAAGTGCTCACTGCGCTGTGCGAAGTGCTGTCCTGTTACCACTGTGACCTCTTGCTGTTAACGGGCCGACCGTCGCAACTGTCAGGGATTCAGGCAATTGTCCGCCGCAACCTGCCCTTACCTCCAGGACGTATTCTGGCGTTACATGGTTACAAGACCGGCACTTGGTATCCTTTCCATAAAAACGGCCATATTCACGATCCAAAAAGCACCGCTTCGGTTGGCGCGATGCTGTCGCAGTTGTGTGCAAACCACAGCATTCCCAACTTCCATTTCCATATCTCAGCGCTGAAACCGTATTCCACCATTCGCCATATTGGCACCATTGATATGGACAGCCTGATCCACGATGCCGACGTTATCTACCGTCATATCAAATCTGAAGATGGGCAGATTTCCTTGCCGGTGTTGATGAATGATGAGGGCGAGGCAACCACAGCAAGCATTGTGATGCGTGGCGACCTGCGATTAGGTTATCGCCAGCTGGATGCGGAGCGCTGGTCTGCATCTCCCTTATACACGTTGCGATTCAGCGAATCTGGACGTGAAAACTTCTCTAAAGCGAAATCCCTCGACAGCGGATCTCCGTATCTGCAAGTCAGGCTCACGATAGATAAAGGCAAAGCTGCACGCAAATTAGGTCTGATCAGCGATCGTCTAACCATCGCTGATGTCAGCAGCAACACCGACCGGTCTTTCGGCAAGAAAGATGTCGAGCTGGAACTCAATACCATGCCCGATACAGGACTCATTGACAGCCGACACTGGCTCGATAGCGGGAGTGTGAAAAAATAATGAACAATGATCAAAAGACTCTTCAACAAGGATGGGCGGCTATCGCCCAAGGTTGTCAGGATGCTCTGGAATGGGTGGGCAATGTGCGCACCGGGTCTCGCCGCCTGGATACGGAAGCTGACCCACTGAATCTTAATTTGCTGCGTACCCGTAATCTGGCGAACAGCCTCTCTCAGGTCTCTGGTACGCCGATGACTGTAGGCTTCTTTGGCATTTCTCAAGCGGGTAAGTCTTATCTTATCTCGGCGTTAGCCGCAGGTAGCAATGGCGAATTGGAAGCTCGCTATGGCACCAGGGTGGTGGACTTTATTAAAGAGGTCAATCCGGTTGGCGGAGGTAAAGAGGCGACGGGGCTGGTCACCCGCTTTACTCGGCACGCGCCCGAAGCGCCGCAGGGCTTCCCAATTCCTTTGCGCCTGTTCAGTGAAATCGAATTGGCAAAGATTCTCGCCAATACCTGGTTCAATGACTTCAACCATGAACATCTGAATTATCAGCTTGATGAAAACCACATCGAAGAACGTCTGCGTCCTTTCCTGCAGCGTGCAGGTCAGGCTGATGTTAATAATGGCGTCAGCAGTGAGGACGTTGTTGCACTGTGGGATTACCTTAATGCTTCATTCAAAAAATCAGTAGAAAAGCTTGAACATGCCTGGTGGCCTCAGGTACTTAAAATCGCCCCCATCCTTAATCCACATGAGCGTGCAGACCTTTTTTCTCTTTTATGGGGAGAGCAACCGGAACTCACTGAAACATACCGTTCATTGGCCCATGTGCTGGCAAAACTCAACCACGCAAAAATGGTGTTTGCCCCGCTAGAAACGCTTATCGACCACAATAATGGCAGCATAATGAACGTCGACAGCCTGAATCGTCTTGATTCAGGCCAGGATCGCCCTGTCGAAATACGTTTTTGGAAAGAGAATCAACAAACCGGCAGCGCCCACTTGTCACAAGCGGAACTCGCGGCGTTGACCTCAGAGCTTATTTTCCCGCTGGCAGAGGTTACGCCAGACAGCGTGATGGAGCAGGTCGATTTACTCGACTTCCCCGGCTATCGCGGTCGCCTCAAACTGCTCGCCCTAAAAGATGCTGCTCAGACTGGGCAGAATCCAGTATCTCAGCTCCTGCTGCGCGGCAAAGTCGCCTATCTATTTGAGCGCTATACCGATAATCAGGAAATGAATGCGCTAGTGGTATGCGCCAGCTCGTTTAAACAAAGTGACGTATCCGATGTGGGCCCGGTGCTCACCCGCTGGGTCGAGAAGACGCAAGGCAAAACTGCAGAAGAGCGTGGCAGGAGCAAAGCAGGCCTGTTCTGGGCCATCACCATGTGTGATATGCGCATCAGTGACAGTCTTAAGAAAACGGAAAGTCAGTTGAATGAGGCCTGGGAAGGCATGATGCACATGACGCTGCTGGAACGTTTTGCCCAATATGACTGGTTAAAAGAGTGGTCGCCCGGCAAGCCATTTGATAACTGTTTCCTGGTGCGTAAACCAGGAATGGATACCCCGTTTCTGACACTCGAAAGTGTCCCTGGGCAGGAAAGTCTAAAAGAGGTCGCGATTACCGAACGGTATCGTGATGTCATCGACACCATGGGTCGCGCCTTTATCACCCGTCATAACGTGCATCGTCATGTTGCTACACCCAACGAGGCATGGCAGGAGATGCTTAAGCTCAATGATGGCGGCGTTTCTCGCCTGACCGGGGCTTTGCGTGGCGTTGCTCACCTGGCGTTCAAATTGGATCGCCTGCATGAGCAGTTGAAGCAATGCCGCATCGAAACCGCAGAAAAACGCCTCGGCCGTTGGTACCAGCATGACGGCGACGGCCAACTTGGCAAAAAACAAGCCATTGCCAAAGAACTATGGCAAGGCTTATCCGCTTGCCCGCAAAGTTTGGGAGAGATGATTGGTCGTTTAGATCTGCCCTCTTATGAGCTGAATAATATCTATCTGAGCATCCGCGATCAGGATCAAGAGCTTCAAGTTAGTGATGTCAAGCCTCCGCAAAATACCTTTGCCGCTAATCCGTTTGGTAGTAACCCTTTTGCAAGCAATCCTTTCGGTGAGGATTCCATCGGGGAACAGCCCACAACGGTCGCCCCCCTGCCAGAACGCGTCGGTCAGGATGACGAATTCGCCCATCAGGCATTCAAAGCCTGGGTCGCGCATCTAAGGGAGCTGCCGCAGCAAACCGCGTATTGGCAACAGCTTGGGCTCAACAGTGAAACTATTAATCTGTTGTGTGAAGAGTTGGTCACCGCAGCCACGCGCCTGGATCTGGAAGGCATGCTCAAACGCGCACTGGCTGGCCAGGAGCAGGCGGGAACGCGTCGTGAGCAGTTACTGGCACGCCAGACTCAGCGTACCCAGCTGGCGATGCGAGATTTTATTGCCTGGTTTGGCTACCTCACTTTGCCAGAAGCGCAAATCCCTAACAGCTATGTTGGAGAGAAAAAGAAAGTGTTTGCCCGCCAGGCTCCGCTTGCCAGTGATGAATTGCCACAACTGGCCGCTGTCGCCCCACAGCCAGGCGTAGCCTATATGGGCGACTGGCTATCGGCATTAATGGCACTCACCCTGGACAATGCAGGCCACAGCGCCACTCGCGATATCTCCATTGAACAAAACCGGCAACTTGGCCAGATCATCGGCCAAATGAAACAAGAGAACCTGTCATGCTAGCTAAAATTTTACCCTGCCAACCCGCAGAGCCGGGCTTTGCACAATTGATGATTCGCCTTCGTGGTGAAGACACATTACTGTCAAATCTGAACTTTACGTTGTGCAACAATGAGCAGAATTACCTGCAGCATGACGGCCGCTGGAGCCCAGCGCCGCACCTGTTTACCCTCAATGGTGGTTATTTATTCAACAATGGCAGCGGTTTCCGTATTGGCCCGGCCTTACTTGACCCTCTGCTAGCAAGCGCTAGTCAGGTTCAAATTCAGGCTCAGTTAGCCTCTGGTGAAACCCGGAGTACCACACTCCAGTTGGTACGTGATGAGCTGTTCTCTTCTGGTGCCCGTGGACAAACCGCTAACTACGGTAGTAGTAGCGTGGCGGACTCACCTCTCCCAGCGACTGAATCCGAACCTTTCCCGGTAACAGCAGCTGAGCCTGCGCCACCTGAACCGATTCGCGCGCCAACCACAGCACGTCCCAAACGCAACTCGTCTCTGTTCCCGATTATCGCTGCCGTGCTGCTGGTGGTGTTAATTGCCGCAGGTGCGCTCTGGTGGTTTATGGGGCGAGACAGCGCCACCCCATCAGCGGCAGAGAAACCGGAAGCCCCAGCCGCTTCAGCGGCAGCCAAACCTGATGCCAACGTATGTTCACCTGCTAACCTGGCGAGCCAGAGTGAGCTCGATTTTGTGCAAAACTGCGTGCAACAGAAACTCGACAGTGACAAGTTACTGCTCATCATTCAAGCAGCCAAAGACGCGAAGCAGTGCGGTGTGGCTCAACGCCTTTACGCGCATAGCGCTCAGGGTGGCGATACCAGGGTCGCTCTCGCCTATGCCGCTGAATATGATCCGCAGGATCACAAGCCAAGCGAATGTTTCAAAACCCCTGACCCGGATACTGCCGCTTATTGGTATGACACTGTGCTGCAAACCGATCCAGAAAATCAGAAAGCAAAGCAACGTCTTGAGGAGCTGAGAAAATAATGACTACGCATTTTCTTCGGCTTGCCCTGCCGCTATGTGGCCTGCTTCTCGCCAGTCAGCCGTTGGCAGCGGAGGGTGACAAACCCCTGTTGCAGGAAGGAAAGAAAACCTTATTCCAAAGGGTTCTGACGACACCAGGCTGTAAAATAGGAACAGCAGCAGGCGATGATAAGGGCCAACTGCAACCCGCGTTTAGCAGCTTTTATGTTTATCAAAAAGCGGAGGTGAACGGCCAGAGCTGGGTCAAGGTCGGGCCCGATAGCTATGGCAAAACCATTGGCTGGTTACCACAGTCCTGCACCGTTGACTGGAAAATGCAGCTGACCCTGGCCTTTACTAACCCAGCGAACCGCGATCGGTTGGTGTTCTTTAAAGATAAGAAAAGCCTGGATGATATTCTCTCTGCGCCGGATCCCGTCTCGGTGGTTGCCCCCTTGCGCGCTCATCTGAAACGCGACGGTCATGCAGACGGGGTTTTAGCACAAGAACCAGAATACTTTGTTGATCTGCAAAAACAGTTCTACCTGTTGCCGATCCTCAGTGGCGAAGAGGTGATGACAGAGAGCGGTTTTTATACTCGCTTACTTAACGTCGCCTCTGTGAGCAAGGCAGACCTTACGACAAAACCGGCCGATGATGTTAATCAGCTTAAAGGCTTTAATGCCTCGGTGGTATTCGTAATCGATTCCACCATTTCGATGGGTCCGTATATTGATCGCACCAAAGAAGCGGTCAACAAAATTTATGACAAGATTAAACAGGAACACCTGCAGGATCAGGTTAAGTTTGGCCTGGTATCATTCCGCTCAAACACCAAAGCAGTACCCGGTTTGGAATTCACCTCGAAGGTTTTCGCCGACCCCAATCAGGTGAAGGATGGCAATGATTTCCTGCAGAAAGTCGCGGGTCTTAAAGAGGCTAAAGTGTCCAGCTCGTTAGTTGATGAAGATGCATATTCCGGCGTTCTTTCTGCTATCGATAACATCGACTGGAGTCCATTCGGCGCGCGTTACATCGTCTTAATCACCGATGCTGGCGCCATTGATGGTAGCAACAAACTCTCTTCTACCGGACTTGATGCTAAACAGCTGCGCCTTGAAGCGGGCAACAAAGGGATTGCGATTTATACTCTGCATCTGAAAACCCCTTCAGGCAAAGATGATCATACGAAAGCAGAAGGCCAGTACCGCGACCTCTCTAATTTTGACAGCACGCAGTCCAATCTCTACCAATCCGTTGATGCAGGTGACCTGAAAACCTTCGGGCAGCAGGTTGATACGTTGGCGGGTGCAATTACAGAACAGGTTAAAGCGGCTTATATGGGCGATCCGGCCATCGGCAGCGCACTCTACTCTAAAGATGAGGGCAAAAAACCGACGCCAGAAGAGAAATTGCTGGGGGATACTGCCCTGATTGGTCACGCCATGCAATTGGCATGGCTGGGTAAAAAGAATGACACTCAGGCTCCGCTGGTGTTTAAGGCTTGGATCAGCGATCGCGATCTAATCAAGCAAAACATCCCAACTACTGACGTTCGCGTACTGCTGACCAAAGGGCAGTTAAGCGATTTAAGTGATGTTGTGAGCCAGATCCTGCAAGCGGCTAACGAAGGCATGATCTCGCCAAATAAAATGTTTGAGCGCCTGCGCTCCGTTGCTGCCACCATGGGTGCCGACCCTAATCAGCTAAAGCAGCAGGAGAACGCCAAAATCAATGATCTCGGCGTGTTAGGTGAATACTTAGCTGACCTGCCCTACCGTAGTGATGTGCTGAATCTTGATGAAGAAACCTGGAAAAGCTGGGATGGCTTGTCGCAGGAGAAATTCATCCGCACGCTCTCCACTAAGCTACGTTACTACCAGAAATACAATGCCGATGTTGACCGCTGGGTGGAACTCGCCAAAGGCAGCGACCCGCGCGATCGCGTCTATCCGGTGCCACTGGAAATGATGCCCTAATGCTACATATAGACAACTTGTGTGTGGTGCGTGGTGAAGGGGATCAGGCGCATCCTGTCTACCTGCCGCAGCTAAGTCTGCGGCCAGGAGAGGTGATGGCGGTGACCGGCGAAAGCGGCTGTGGCAAAAGCACCCTCCTGGAAGCAATCGGTCTATTGTTACGCCCGGCCAGTATCGGGCGTTTCACCCTCCAGGGGGAAACGCCGCTGGATGTGGCCACGCTGCTAACCCACAATCAGCAAACTGAACTGGCTGAGATACGCGCCCGCCATTTGGGCTTTGTGCTACAAAATGGCGGCTTGCTTCCCTTTTTAAGCGTGCAGGACAACATCACACTACCGTGCCAGCTGCTTGGCAAGTCGCCGGATAAAGCGATGTTATCCAGGGTCATTGATACGCTAAAACTGGGCACTCTGTTAAACAAGTATCCGGCACAATTGTCATTTGGTGAACGGCAGCGCACCGCCTTTGCTCGCGCCATTCTGCACCGTCCCGGATTGGTCCTGGCCGATGAGCCCACCGCCGCACTCGATCCCCACAATGCGCAGCAACTTTTTAGCCTGTTTATCGATCTGGTTGCTCAGGAAGGCATGATGGCACTCGTTGTCTGCCATGACTGGCCACTGGTGCAACGTTTCAATTTGCCCTGCTTAGTTGCCCGCCCTGGCTCAGGTGCATCTGACTTATCAGGGGAACAAGACCAAAGGGGAAGCCACTTTGTCCTGTAATCGCACCCTTCTGCTGGGCCGCCTGGCACTGAAAGATCTGTGGCACGATCGCATCATCTCATTTTGCATTACGTCATCTCTGGTCGCGGTGATTGCCCCACTCCTGCTGCTGTTCGGTTTGCGGTTTGGCATTGTCAGCCAATTGCAGGATGAACTTGCTCATGATCCGCGCAATCTCGAAATCAGAATGTTGAGTAGCGGCAGTTATGATCCGGAATGGTTAGAACAACTGCGCCAACGTGCCGACGTGGGATTTGCCATTGGGCAAACACGTTCGCTCAATACCCTCACCGACCTGCAAGTAGACAGTACCCATTTCATTGAAAATGCCGAAGTGATTCCGTCCGATATGGGTGATCCGCTATTAGGCAATCTCAAGATCCAGCACGAAAATGAGGCGGTGTTAACGCAGGAGGCGGCACGAAAACTGGCGGTTAAAGTCGGTGATAGCGTGACGCTGCGTGTCAGTCGTCAACTCGATAATCGCCAGGAATGGGGGCGGAAAAGCCTGATAGTGGTTGGCATTTTACCCGCTACCTATTTCAATCGAGCAGCGATTTTTACCCAATCTTCCCTGCTATTGATGCTTGAGCATTTCAGAGACGGTTATGCTATCCCTGCCCTTGGCGTGAGCAGTGGACAACCATTAAGTGACAAATCCCCACGCTATGCGCGTGCCAGATTATATGCGCGGAGCATTGACGACGTTGCCAGCCTGGAGCGCGATCTGCGCGCGCAACGCATCGAAACGTCAAGCCGAATAGCTGATATTGAAAATGTGAAAAGCATCAACCGAGTGCTGGGGCTGATCTTCAATACCATTGCCGCCACCGCATTGATTGGCTGCATCACCTCTCTCATCGGATCATTTATCGCTAACGTCGATCGCAAACGCAAACATATTGCCGTGTTGCGGCTATTGGGCTTTACCGGCCCGGCCGTGGGAGGCTATGTCATTGTGCAAGGTTGCCTGCTGAGTCTGTTCGCTTATGTGGGTGGTTACGGTATCTATCTTATTGCCAGTCAGATTTTTAACCGGGCCCTGGCTGGTAGCCAAACCACCGACCAGATGCTGTGCAAAATAACCATAGCGCATAGTCTGCTGGCCATGATGATAACCGTTGTCGTGGCGCTGGTGGTTGCCAGCATCGGAGCTTACCGGGCCATTAATATTGAACCTGCGCAGAGTCTGCGTGAGGTGTAAGTCCACCCATCCTATTTTTAGTTAACTGATGATAAGCGGAGATTGTTCGTGACCTTAACGCCTTCCTCACTGCCATACTTGTTAGTACTGGGCCTTCTCGCCAATGTCTCTTCTGTATTGGCGGAGCCCTGGACCGAGAATAACTGGAATCCGAAACCGGATGGCGAAGATATTGTTCTGCCTATGCCCTGCGAAGGCTCAATGGTTTTCCGTCGGGTCGAGATCCCGATGGCAGGGCCACTTGATGACCTGCCAATTACGCTGGGCCAAGACAGTGGGGACTGGGGGGTTATCGAACATAGCTACCCCGCTTTTATTGCCGGGAGCTTCTCGGATAAAAAAGCAAAGGGACGCTATTACCTGATGGCGAAGTATGAACTGACCACCTTGCAGTATCAGGCGTTGACGGAGGGCACTTGCCCCACTCCTTCTCGCAAGCTCAGTTTACCGATGACGGGAGTCAGTTGGTTCGATGCAGTGAGTGCCGCCGATAAATACAATCAGTGGTTGCGCAGTCATGCCATGGATAAGTTGCCGCAGGAAGACGGTGATGCAGGCTTTTTACGCCTGCCTACAGAAGTAGAGTGGGAATTTGCCGCACGTGGTGGGCTTAAAGTGAATAGCGCCGAATTTCGCGATCAGCACTACCCGATGGACGACATGAAGAACTATGAGTGGTTCTCAGGTGCGCAGTCTTCCAATGGCAGAGCGCAACTCATTGGGCTGTTACAGTCCAATCCGCTGGGTTTGTATGACATGCTGGGCAACGTGTCAGAAATGATGTTCAATCCGTTTTACCTAAATAAACTCAACCGATTGCATGGCCAGGCCGGCGGCTTCGTCGTACGTGGCGGTAATTTTCTCTCCGGCCCGACAGAAATTCGCAGCGCGACACGTAAAGAAGTAAATTACTACGATCAGGCGACGCCTTTAACCAGCAAAACCACCGGCCTTCGTCTGGTGCTGGTGGCACCGACCATCACTTCAACTGATAAAGTGAAACTGCTGGAGAAAAGCTGGGAAACACTCGGGGCTGAAAATCAGGCCAACACAAAGAAAAACGATGAAGCCAAAGACACAGTCAAAGCGCTGGGCAGTCTCGCGTCGAATGTTGACGATGCAGCACTAAAACAAAAGTTGAAAGATCTGGAAAACCAACTGCGAGCCAGCAACCAGAAACAGCAGGAAGAGCGTGACCAGTCGATTCGCGCCAGCCTGAATTTAGGTTCATTTCTCTGCACCAAGTTACAGGATGATGGCCGCTTCCTCGATTTCTTAAACCATAACTACGAACTGCTGTGTAAGAACAAAGACGCCAGCGACGCCAATTGCGCCATTCGTAAAACCAAGCTGGGTGAGCAGTCTGACAGACTGCAACAGCTTACAGGATATTACGCAAGTAGCTTGGTTGATGCGACCACTCTGTATGGGAAAGAGGGTCTGCAGCATGAAGTCACGGTATTCGATCAAATGCTCACACTGAACAAGCGACTTTCAGGACTAAAGCCCTTCCTGGCCGCACACTGGCAGAATCAGCAGAAATATCTGGCAAACGGCAAGATAGATACAGCAGGCTGGCTGGAAAGCTGCAAACAGACCAACACCCCTAAAGCTATCACTCAGGAAAAGTAGGAAACAACGTGGAACGGGCAAGTAACTTATATTGGCAACGGTATTACCAAGGCTAGGTTGGCAGTCGACCAGCCTTGCCGAAACACAGCTCTATATCAGTATTCGGAATACCGATAGTGTATGGATTAAAGGCGTTAGTTAACGGGTGTTCAGGCTGGACAATAGTGGTGCCAGAGAGTTTAACGAACTGGCAGTAACTATTCAGCTCAATGATAAAACTAGTCATATTAAAATATCGGGATTTAAGTAATGCCTTCATCAGTTGTGCGCTCTATATTTCCGGCCTGACCGCGTTTGGCACAGCGGCCCAACATGAAGGCATTGCTGAGCAGGCTGAAGAAATATTCAGCCAAATCAGGAAAATTGTCAGCCTAGAAGAGATAGATTTTTCAGCACTAATCAAAGTGACTATATTCATCACCTCTTTTGAGGAGATCAACGGGCTACGCAACGTGCTGTACCGAAATTACCTGATCACTTGCCAGCCAGCTCGCTCGTAGAAGTCAGCCGCCTCTTCTCCCCTGACCTCTCGATAGAGTTTGAGGCTATATTCGGCCTTTGATTCATTGCTCATAGCCGGATAGTGACAACTGTTCGGCTCTAACGCCGTTTTATCAAACCCTCTCTGCAACATAACGTCCGATTTTCGCTCATAACTGACGTGTACTACTTGCATGTGGAAAGCGTCATGCCAGAAACGGACGCGCCTGGCCTGTAGGTAAGTTAATCAACAAGGAAAAGTTGAGCTGCTAAGTGCGTTTTAAAAGAAAATCTCTAAGTTCGGCTGTAACTTCTTCTGGTGCCTCTTCAGCCATATGATGACCGCTACCTATGGCTTTACCCGTGACATCTGGTGCCCAGCTTCTCCAGATACCCAATACGTCACCGTATATGTCTTCCAGATCATCAAATTTTGACCATAAGCATAGCGTCGGGCATTTAATCATCCGGCCGAGTTGACGGTCCTGAAGCTCATGCTGTTTATCTATATATAAACCAGCGCGATAGTCTTCTATCATTCCGTGTACTGTTTCCGGATCGTGTATGGCTCGCCTGAATTCAACATATTCTTCATCTCCCATTGATTCCGGCTGGCCTCCGTACCATTTGTCCGGGTCAGCCAGAATGGCCCGCTCTGGTTTCTCTGGCTGAGCAAAGAAGAACCAGTGATACCACTGTCTGGCAAATTTCTCATTACACCGGCTGAGAGCTTCAAGTATTGGGATACAATCCAGAACGGCAAGACAGGTGATTCGGTCCGGATAGTCAAGGGCAGCCCTGTAGGCCGTATAGCTGCCCCTGTCATGTCCAACAAGTGCAAACTGTTCGAAGCCCAGTTGGCTCATCAACTCAATACAATCTTTTGCCTTAGCTCTTTTAGAAGAATCCGCATGATCAGGCCGGTCGGCAGGTTTAGATGAGCGGCCGAAACCACGTAAATCAGGACATACAACGGTAAATGATTTGGCAAGCTCCGGGGCGACTTTTGACTAGGTTACATGAGTACGAGGATGACCGTGTAACAGCAAAACCGGAGGGCCATTACCACCATAACGTACATTAAGCTCTGCTTCTGAAACGTTAATTACTGTGTGCGTAAATCCCTTAAACATATTTTTCCCCTGCCAGTTGTGTAGTAAAAATTATAGGCAGTTTCTGCTCGCAATATTCCGAGGACGGATAAGCAACGGGAAGGCTGAGATAAATCATGGCACCCGAGGGCAACCAGAAATTCACGCAGGGATACAGGACAGAAACAGGCATCCGTCAGGGAAGATTTTCAGGCTTAACGTCCGCTTTTCACTCATAGAGGACAGAGTATCCGTGGCAAACTGCGTTGTGCCGTTCTGACGCTTCATAAATAAAGCTTCTGGCCGGAACGCTCACAGGTGATTGACGAAGATATTACGTGCTAGTGATCGGCGGGCAGCGGGTTAAAAATACAGAGACTGCTCCCACCAGCATAAGGGCTTCATGGATCATTTCCCCGCAGACAACGCTGGACCGTGGTTAACAAACCGGCGGCTCAAAACAAAAGGCCTGTCACTCCTTTTTGCCTGAAATCACACGCCGACGATGACAGTCGGTAGGCTGCAGTATGTTCCCGTCACATGAACGTACCTCCAATGTTTGGACAGGCTGTCCGTGCGTGTTATCCACAAGGACTGAATGTATTTCGTCCTTCTCAAACATATAGCGCTCTCCCCACTGACGTATAGCCACAACAATGGGGAAAATGGTTCGCCCTTTATCGGTAAGGACATATTCCCTGTACGCGCTGCCATCTGAAGCAGGACAGATCTCAAACACACCGATATCAACCAGTTGTTTTAGCCTGGAAGCCAGAATATTTTTAGCCAGTCCTAAATTCTTCTGGAACTCACTGAACCTGCGTACATCATCAAATGCCTCACGGATAATCATCAAACACCAACGTTCACCAATTGACTCTAATGTCCTGGCAACGGGACATTCGCTGGTCCTGAGTGATTCTTGTTTTGCCATCCGTTTTATCTCTCAGTTTACTTTTAGTGATCCAACCATACCCCTCCTTAAAAGAGGTTGCAAAAAAAAACCACCACTGTAGATTCTATTCGCAATGTAGTTTTAAAAAGAAACCAGATGAGGCAAGTATGCAGTGTAAGGCAGGCAAGAATTCTGATGTTGCGATACAGGCATCGTTAGCAGATGACCCGGTGCTCTCTCCCTGGATAATTTTTTTGTTCTCAGTGACTTGTGCCCTGGCGGTGGCAAATGTCTATTCTGCTCAGCCTTTACTTGAATCTATGGCAGCCACCCTGAATGTTGAACCCGGTATAATTGGCAGCGTAGTCACCCTTACCCAGACAGGCTATCTAGCCGGCTTGCTCTTTCTGGTTCCGCTCGGAGATCGGGTGAACCGAAAAATCCTCATTGTTACTCAACTGATACTTTCAGTACTGGCTTTGATAATAGCGGGATTATCACAAAATCTGGCGATCCTGCTTTGCGCTATGCTAGTGATCGGCTTGATGGCGGTAGTGGTTCAGCTCATGGTTGCATGGGCAGCGATACTGGCAGCTCCCCATAGACGCGGAGAGGTTGTAGGCAAGGTGACCAGCGGCATCGTTTTGGGGATTCTGCTGGCCCGCTTCGTCTCAGGAATCATTGCCGATCTTGCCGGTTGGCGGGCTGTTTATTTGATTGCTGCCTGCCTGATATTGCTGATCACATTAATCGTTGCGAAAGTGATGCCGCCCTCCCCGCCGCAGGCGAAAAAACCAACCTATGCCTTTCTACTCCTCTCTATTTTTCGTCTGTACATCACTGAACCTCAACTGAGGAAGCGCGGAGTCCTTGCTCTGCTTATCTTTGCAGCTTTCAGCATGCTATGGACCACGATGGTCATGCCACTTACTGCTATGTCGCTTTCGCATACTCAAATAGGTATGTTTGGTTTAGCTGGCATAGCGGGTGCGCAGGCGGCCTCAAAAGCCGGATTATGGGCAGACAGAGGCAAGGGGCAGCGCGCAACCGGATCAGCTCTGGCATTACTGACACTCTCATGGCTACCCATCGCGTATGCCGAAAAATCCCTGCTGTGGTTGATTATCGGCGTCATCGCGCTGGATTTTGCGGTGCAGACGGTCCATGTGATCAATCAGAGCATCATCATTTCAGCCATGCCCTCAGAGGCAAGCCGCCTCGTCGGAGCTTATATGTGTTTTTATTCCGTGGGCAGCGCCTTTGGCGCGCTTGTCGCAACTCAGCTCTATGCGCTCTGGGGGTGGCAGCCCGTCTGCTTCGCGGGTGCATTCGTGAGTGCCTGTGCTTTTATCTTGTGGTCAGGATTACCTAAATCATGAAATTACATCATCTGCTGCTTGCGATTCTGATAACAGCAATCTGGGGGGTTAACTTTTCAGTTATCAAGCTGGGGCTGAATGCCGTGGATCCCTTAATTCTGGCAGGTATACGTTTCACGCTATGCGCCTTGCCTGCGTTATTTTTCATAAGAAAACCTGACGTCAAATGGCGCTATATCATCAGCTATGGTCTGGTTTTTGGCATTGGTTTATGGGGGCTGGTCAACCTGGGGATTAAAACCGGGCTTTCTGCCGGAATTGCATCACTTCTGCTGCAATTCAGTGCCTTCTTTACCATCCTACTGGGAAGTTTGGTATTTAAAGAAAGTCTCAACCGTTATCAAATCGCGGGCTTCACTCTCGCTTGTACGGGCTTACTGAGTATTGTTTTTATTACTGATGGTTCCGTTACTCTCTTCGGTACGCTGCTGGTATTGGCAGGTGCGATGGCGTGGAGTATCGCCAATATCATTAATAAACGTTCGGGTACGAAGCAGATATTTGCCTTTTTGGTTTGGTCGAGCGCCTTTTCTCCAGTACCACTTTTTTTGCTGGACTGGCTGGTCAACGGTGCCAACGGATACACTGCGCTAGTCACACACCTTGACGCTCGCTCTGTGCTGTCAATACTGTTCCAGGTCTATCCCAATACGCTGTTTGGCTACTGGGTGTGGAATTCCCTGCTTAAGCAATACCCGATCTCTACCGTGGCGCCCTTGTCGCTGTTGGTACCGGTGTTCGGGATTCTGGGATCTATGGTGATATTTGGGGAAGATGTCTCGATGGTGAAGATTCTCGCCCTGATGCTGATTATTTCTGGACTGGCTGTAGGATTGTATGGTCACCGGTTAACGTCTTTTTTGCGGGAAAACGCATCAATTTGACACGTTACGTTCTTTACCGGCTGACGGCACAAGAACTATTTTGAAAAGCCCTTATAGCCATCAGGGATCAATTAAATAAAGCGGCCCGGAAGCCCGGCTACTTGCTCTACCTTGAGAAAATGGAAGCTGCAATTCTTGCTGCACTTGAAATCGAAGTCTTCCTTTAATTCGAATCATTCACCTTTAAAGCGCTTCCGACAAACTGATTATATCCGAGTGAAGTTAACGTCCGCTTTACGCTCACAGCAGACTCAGAGTAGCGCCTGGCCGCTGTGTGCCTGAAGCGGACGTTAATGCATTACCTATTCAGAAACAACCCAGTCATTTTAAGTCAGCAATAGAGTGCCAAGTTGATTAAATCAATGTTTGACGCTGACTAAATTTCCATTATTCTGGAAATATAGTTATTGGAGGTAGTATGGACTTACATACCGCAGCAAACGCACTTCGGGAGCTGGGCCACCCGACCCGTCTCAGCATATACCGGGAGCTTGTCAGGGCGGGTCATGACGGCCTGCCGGTTGGCGAACTACAGAAGCACCTTGATATTCCTGCCTCCACTCTCAGCCATCATCTTTCTGCGCTGATGTCTGCTGGCCTCATAAGTCAGGAACGTCAGAGCCGAACCCTGTTCTGCAGGCCCTGTTATTCACAGCTTGAGCAGCTGATGGCTTTTCTGACTGAAGAGTGCTGCGCCGGCGGCAGCGACTGCAGCCTGACTGCCGCGATCCCCCTTAAAGAGACTCCATTGTGAATAACGTGAATGATGCCTTGAACAATATCGATCCGACGCTCCTGGATGCGCCCCTTACGGAAGAGAAGCTGAAGGCCGCAGAAGTGCCGCACCCGCCCCGCATCCTGATGCTCTACGGTTCGTTGCGGGAACGCTCTTACAGCCGGCTCACCACGGAAGAAGCTGCCCGGTTGCTGACGGCTATGGGCGCGGAGGTGAAAATATTTAATCCGTCCGGCCTGCCTCTGCCGGATGATGTACCTGAAACGCACCCGAAGGTTGCAGAGCTGCGCGAACTGGTACTCTGGTCAGAAGGGATGGTCTGGTGCTCTCCTGAGCGTCACGGTGCCATGACCGGCATCATGAAGACGCAAATTGACTGGATACCCCTGACGTCCGGGGCGGTCCGGCCATCGCAGGGGAAAACCCTTGCAGTCATGCAGGTCAGCGGCGGCTCACAGTCGTTCAACGCCGTAAACCAGATGCGCATTCTCGGGCGCTGGATGCGAATGATCACCATCCCGAACCAGTCATCCGTGGCAAAAGCCTGGGCCGAGTTTGATGAGGACGATCGCATGAAACCTTCACCATATTACGACCGCATCGTGGACGTCATGGAGGAACTGATGAAGTTCACCCTGCTGACGCGCGGGCGAAGCAACTACCTGACCGACCGCTACAGTGAAAGAAAAGAGAGTGCCGCTCATCTCTCAGAGCGGGTCAATCAGCGCAGCATATAAAAAAGCCGGCAGATGCCGGCTTTTTTCACACTCGTTATGTCTGCAGCCTGGTGAAAAATCAGTGGCTGACGCGGTGACCGTGCTCATCAATGACCACTTCGCCATCCTCTTTGGTAAACGCTCCCTGCTGCGGATCTGGCAGAATGTCGAGAACCGCTTCGGACGGACGGCAGAGCTTCGTGCCGAGCGGCGTCACCACCACCGGGCGATTAATAAGGATCGGATGAGCCAGCATAGCATCGAGCAGTTCGTTATCGCTGAAGCGGTCTTCTGCCAGGCCGAGCTGCTCGTACGGTTCGGTATTCTTGCGCAGCAGGGCGCGTACGCTGATGCCCATGTCCGCAATCAGCTTCTTCAGCTCGTCGCGTGACGGCGGTGTTTCCAGATACAGAATAACCTTGGGTTCGGTGCCGCTGTTGCGGATAAGCGCCAGGGTGTTGCGGGACGTCCCGCACGCCGGGTTGTGATAAATGGTGATGTCAGTCATAAGCGGTACTCCGTAAAGGCGCTGCACAGTCGCAACACCGGGGTTAAGGTTAAACAGACAGGCGCAGGGCCAGCGCGGCCAGCGTCACAAAAAGTACCGGCAGGGTCATCACGATGCCCACGCGGAAGTAGTAGCTCCAGCTGACAGTAATATTTTTTTGCGCCAGTACGTGCAGCCACAGCAGGGTAGCGAGGCTGCCGATGGGGGTGATTTTCGGGCCGAGGTCGCAGCCGATGATGTTGGCGTAAATCATCGCTTCCTTCACCACGCCCTGTGCGGTGCTGCCGTCAATCGAAAGCGCACCAACGAGCACGGTAGGCATGTTGTTCATGACAGAAGAGAGCGCCGCCGTCAGGAAACCGGTGCCGAGCGTTGCGCCCCAGACGCCGTGCTCTGCAAACCGGTTCAGGGCGGCAGAAAGGTAATCAGTCAGGCCGGCGTTACGAAGACCGTACACCACCAGATACATGCCCAGCGAGAAGATAACAATCTGCCAGGGCGCGCCTTTCAGCACCTTGCCGGTATCAATCACGTGTCCTTTGCGGGCAACCAGCCAGAGAATACACGCCGCCACCGCTGCCACCAGGCTTACCGGCACGCCGAGTGGTTCGAGAGCAAAGAAGCCGACCAGTAGCAGGATGAGAACAATCCAGCCGGTTCTAAAAGTGCGCGCATCGCGAATGGCCTCACGCGGCGCCTTCAGTTTCGTCAGGTCGTAGGTGGCCGGGATGTCCCTGCGGAAAAACAGGTGCAGCATCACCAGCGTGGCGGCCACGGAGGCGATATTTACCGGCACCATCACCGAGGCATACTCGCTGAAACCCAGCTTAAAGAAGTCCGCCGTGACAATGTTCACCAGGTTCGACACGATGAGCGGCAGGCTGGAGGTGTCGGCGATGAAACCTGCTGCCATCACAAACGCCAGCGTGGCGCCGGGGCTGAAGCCCAGCGCCAGCAGCATGGCGATGACGATCGGCGTCAGAATAAGCGCCGCCCCGTCATTAGCGAACAGGGCGGCTACCGCCGCACCCAGCAGAACGATATAGGTGAACAGCAGCCGGCCTTTTCCGCCTCCCCAGCGGGAAACGTGCAGCGCCGCCCACTCAAAAAAGCCGGATTCGTCGAGCAGCAGGCTGATGATGATGACGGCAATAAAGGTAGCCGTAGCGTTCCAGACAATCTGCCAGACCACCGGAATATCCCCAATCTGTACTACGCCGGTCAGGAGCGCCAGAGCCGCACCGATGACTGCACTCCAGCCAATACTGAAGCCCTTCGGCTGCCAGATAACCAGTATCAGCGTCAGGACGAAAATCGCACCCGCCAGAAACATACTTTCTCCTTTTTAAATAAAGTTGCCCGTTAATCCGGGTTGATGATTATCCCGCACAAAACACATTCAAAAAATCGCATATATGATGGTAAAATTTTTTAAATGCAGACAGGCTTGCCGTTGGTGGTTGCGTTATCGCGTTCAGCCTGCTGGCTGAGCTTAAGGATGTCATCTCGCTGGCACAGGTAAGCCTGTTCAATTACTGCTGATGCCCAGGCTGGCATGTGCGGAGACAAACGGTAATGGATCCACTTGCCGTCTCGCCTGTCGATAAGCAGGCCGCTTTCTCTCAGTAAAGCCAGGTGTCGGGAAATTTTGGGTTGTGATTCCTTTAGCGTGGACGAAAGCTCGCAGACGCAGAGCTCACCTTTTTCGCGAAGTAACAGCACAAGGCTGAGCCGGGTTTCGTCAGACAGGTTTTTGAAAAGTTGCAGGGGCAGAAGTTGCGGCATGGTGATTCCTGTATACGATGTTAAGACAAGTGTCGTAGCTGGCAAACTTTGAGTCAATAACATATGCATAAAAACAGATATATTGATCTAAACAGGATTTATTTTTTAAGAACTGAATGCTTGTTATGCCTGCTCAGTTTAACGGAGTAGCTGTATCCTCTTTAGAATATTGAATGTCCGTTTTTCGCTCAAATCGAACCTTCCCGGCACTTATGTCCGCTCTGTGCTGTGAGTTCAACGGGTCGACGCAACGCTATCCTTAAACAAGGGGGGGACGTTGCCATGAAACGAAGAACGCGCATTTACTACACGCCAGAACAGAAAGCGATTATCTGGGACAGGTATAAGCAAGGTGATTCCCTGCATGATATCGCCAGAATGTTCGACAGATATCACTCTTCTGTTATGCCCACTATTCACCAAACTGGTGGTTATCGCCCTCCTGTCAGAAAGCGACACCGGCTGGCTCTTTCACTTGATGAAAGAGAGGAAATATCCAGAGGGCTGGTAGCAAAAAGTAGCATCAGGGACATCGCTGACAAATTATCAAGAGCCCCTTCGACTGTTAGCCGCGAGATCAAAAGGCATGGAGGTGCAAAACATTACCGAGCTGCAAAAGCTGATAAGGGCGCGTGGGACAGTGCCCTGAGGCCAAAACCTTGCAAGCTAATTGGATGCCCCGCATTGTGTAAAATCATTGCAGAGAAGATGTATCAGGACTGGTCGCCGGAACAAATCGCCGGTTGGCTTAAACGCTGTTATCCGGATAATCAGGAAATGCAGGTGTCACACGAAACGATTTATAAAACGCTTTTTATACAAACCCGGGGAGCTTTAAAAAAAGAGCTGCAGCAGTGCCTAAGAAGCGGAAGAGTAGTACGTAAATCCAGAACGACATCACTTAAAGGAAAGGGATTAGGCTCAATTCCGGATGCAATACCCATCAGCGAAAGGCCATCTGATGTTGCAGACAGAGCCATACCAGGTCACTGGGAGGGAGACCTGATACAGGGCTCTAAAAACTCATATATTGTCACGATGGTAGAACGCCATTCCCGCTTTGTTATGCTTGCCAAAATCAGTGATAACAAGACAGCCACAGTCATATCCGCACTAATCAAACAAGCCCGGCAGCTGCCTGTTGAACTGTATAAAACATTAACCTGGGATCGAGGGGCGGAAATGACTAATCACACCCTTTTTACTGTAGCGACAGAAATTGAGGTCTATTTTTGTGATCCTCAATCTCCCTGGCAACGCGGCTCCAATGAAAATACGAACAGATTGCTTAGGCAGTATTTTCCAAAAGGAACTGACTTATCGGTTCACAGCCAGCAAAGACTAAACAGTGTTGCCAGGCAGCTCAACGAGAGGCCAAGAAAAACGCTAGGCTATGAATCACCCGCAGAGCGTTTTAACCAATGTGTTGCATCCATCGGTTGAATTCACAGCCAAAAGCGGACGTTATTGACGCTAAGGTATATTAAGCAAAGGAGAATATGTCCTGCCCCCTTTGCAAAGCCATCGCATCTCAGCTGGCCAGCTAAACTTCATTACCGCACAAATTACCCATAGTGAAACCTTTCGTAACTGAGCAAGAACGCCTACTATTTTATCTAGTGCACTAGATAATCAAGCACCAGAGATTAAGAAATATGAAACCCAAAGAAAATATGGAAATTGGTAAGCAGCTGTCGTTTGCCCTTTATGGCGCTGCAAACCGCATGAACCGGCTCCATAAGCCGTTTCTCGACCCGCTGGGCCTGACGTTTCCCCAGTATCTTGTAATGCTTGAACTGTTCTGTGGCACACCACGGGCTGTGGGTGAGTTAGGGAGCAAACTTGATATGGACACGGGAACCATCACGCCTCTGCTAAAACGCCTGGAGGCTTCCGGCAAGGTAACGCGCACGCGCGATCCTGCTGATGAGCGTCGGGTGCTTATCACCCTGACCGAGGCCGGAGATGCCCTGCGAGAGGAACTCTGGTGTATCACCGACAAAATCAAAACCGCCTGTCAGCTCAGCGAAGAAGGGCTGGCTCAGCTGCGTGACACGCTGAATGCTTTGTCCCACCCGGCATCCGAATAAGCGGCGTGTCATCACTCCATAAACAAGGTACTTAATATGAAAATTGGCATCATTGGCGCAGGAAACATTGGCGCAACTCTGGCCCGTAAGCTTTCTGCTGTCGGACATGAAATAAAGCTCGCCAACTCCAGAGGACCGGACAGCATCCGTGACCTGGCTCGTGATGTGGGCGCAACCGCCGTTACGCGCGAAGATGCGGTAAAAGACGTTGACGCGATTATTCTTGCCATTCCTTTTGAAAAGCATCGCGGCCTGGCAAGCCTGTTCAGCCAGGTACCGGAGCGTGTCGTGGTTATTGATACCTCTAACTACTATCCCTTCCGGGACAGTGCCATTGCTGAAGTTGATAATGGCAAACCGGAATCTGTATGGGCGAGCGAGCAAACCGGACGACAACTTGTAAAAGCCTGGAATGCAGTCTTAGCCGCCACGCTGGCTGATAAAGGTCTTCCATCCGGCGCGCCCGATCGCATTGCGCTGCCCGTTGCCGGAGATAACGCTCACGCAAAAGCCGTAGTGCTTAAGTTAGTCAACGAAACCGGCTTTGATGCACTCGATGCCGGTCCTCTGAGTGAATCCTGGCGTCAGCAGCCCGGTACACCTGCCTATTGCACTGAGCTGGATACAGAGGAACTCAAAAAAGCCCTTTCATCCGCCGATGCCGCACGCGCCCCGAAAAACCGCGATGATCTGATAAAGGAATTTATGACCCCCGGTGCGAATTTCACGCATGAAGACGTTATCGCACGTAACAGAGAAGTGACGGCTTAGCGCCCTCGCCCCCTGCTTTTTTGAGTAAATAATGACAGGTCGGGGCGCAGGACTTGTCGGCATTAAACAGCCGGACTTCCATTTCAGAGGCGTCACAATTTGTATGTGAACGCCCTCTCTCTGAGAGCAAATATTCATTCAGGAGAAAACGATGAATCATTCTTTCCCTCTCAACATCGGTATCCTTGGCACAGGCCACATAGGTAAAACCCTGGCACGTAAACTGGCAGCCGCAGGACACAACGTAAAGGTCGCAAACTCGCGTGGACCGGAAACAATTGAGGCCGAAATACTGGAAACGGGCGCTCTGCCCGTTAAGGCTGAACACGCCGTCAGCGACGTTGATGTGTTAATACTTTCAGTACCGCTTATGCGGATCCCTGAGATTTCGCAGCTTATCGTAAGTCTGCCTTCTGACGTTATCGTGGCTGACACATCGAATTATTATCCGCACCGGGATCAGAAAATTGACGCGATTGAAGGCGGTCAGGTGGAAAGCCAGTGGGTTGAGAAGCAGTTAGGCTGGCCCATTATTAAAGCATGGAATGCAATTGGCTCCGGATCATTTGCAGCCAAAGGCAAGCCAGCCGGCGCAGAAGGCCGCATCGCCATTCCCGTGGCGGGTGATAACAAGGAGCATCGCAAACTGATTGCGAAGCTGGTCAGTGATACCGGCTTTGATGCCTATGATGCCGGCAGTCTGACAGAATCCTGGCGTCAGCAGCCGGGGTCTCCGGTTTACTGCACAGATCTGCAATACGATGAGATATCCGCCGCTCTGGCATCCGCTGAGGCATCTCGTCTGGCCACAAGAAGGGATCTTGCAGCCGCCATATTTCAGGAGCGGGCCGGCGACAACAGGACCAATCCGGATGCTGATTTTGGTGTACAGGTATCACGTATAATCTTTATGTAACTATTTACCGGGCGCTCAGAGAGGGCTTTACACATCCCTCATTCAGTACAGGAGTTCGTGGTAGTCCCGAAAATTAATGCTGACATCAGTCAAAGTAAGGTTTTAAAATTTCTTCAGTCCAGTTCATAAACGCCCTTACACGCTGCGACAAATTGCGCCGATGCGCGACAACAAAAGATGCCGTGAGTGGCTCGGGTCGCAGATCAGGAAGGACCTCAATCAGGGCGCCGCGTTTGATGTGCGGTAAGAGCGAGGAATACCCACCCTGGATTAGGCCCAAACCCGCCAGTCCTGCATCATGATACGCCGGCACGCTGTTGACCCTTATCGCGCCTGGTAGCATCAACGATTTGTAGCCATCGCCTGCCGGATACGCCCATCCGTCAGGCTTCGAACCAAAATTCCGGATGTAATGAACCATCCTGTGGCCTTGTTTAAGAAGATCATCTATCGTTTTCGGCACACCGAAGCGATCCAGATAGCCTGGGCTTGCTGCATTGATCATGCGTAGATGTCCCAGCGGCCTGGCAATAAGCGTTTCATCTACCACGGGCCCGAGACGAACCACGCAGTCAAATCCTTCCAAAACCAAATCAACACGCCGATCGGTGCTTGAAAGCTCAAGTTCCAGCTCAGGGTGTGCTTGCAGCAACTGTGGCAGGGCGGGAATCACCACGCTCTGCGCCAACACAGTCGGCATATCAACGCGTAACCGTCCCCGCAGTGGCATACCGAAATCAGTAAACATTGACTGCAATTCTTCAGCTTCCGACAAGAGATCGCGCGCGCGCGAATAAAAAGCCCGCCCATCTTCTGTCAGCTGCACGGTCCGCGTTGTCCGGTGCAGAAGCGTAGCGCCTACATCATGTTCGAGCTCACGGACCACCATTGAGGCACGTCCTTTCTGGATACCCAGACTTTCAGCTGCCTGAGTAAAGCTCTTCATTTCCGCTACGCGCGCAAAAATAATCAGCGCCTCCAGATTCTTCATTGTTCACTCTCAGGGTAACAGTGCGTTATTTTTTCCGTTATTTATTACCATTTTAATACTTAATAGACTGCTTTCACACCGCGTATCCCGCATAACGCTGTCTGAAACCTTTCATCTCTAAAGCACAGAATTAAACCCAACGTCTTTAATTCACCTCAGCTTTTTCGCGGCTATCTCTGTGATTACGCTGAAATACAACACCACTTACGCAGGATAAAGAGAAATGAATAAAGGTTATTTAATCGCTCACGTGACTGTATCAGACCCTGTCGCATACTCTGAGTATGCCCAAGCTGCCGGGGAGGCAATGCAGGATTTCAATCCGAAGATCATTGCCTGGTCTGGGCAGTATGAAAATCTTGAGGGTGAATCCCATGAACGGCATGTCGTTTTTGAATTCGCTTCTTTTGCCGAGGCCAAACGTTTTTATGAGAGCCCTAAATATCAGGCAGCCAGGTCAATACGAGCAGGCGCTGCGACCGGAACTTTTGTGTTGATTGAAGGCGCTGACCTTTAATACCAAGGACTATCATGTCCGTTTTGCGTTCACAAAAGAGTGTGCCCTCGCCTCACCCGCACCGTACCCAGATATGCCCGAAACAGGGCATATCCGGCCATAAACAACTGGATACTCTCAGCAGATGCCCGCACATATGACGGAAACCCGTTACTCTCCACAAGCGCCCCGGCTTTCTGAATATTTACAATGCTGCCGCTTACCCGCAGCCGGACTACCGCCGCCCGATATACGTCCTGGACGCGTCGCTGCTCCTGCTGCGCACCGCGTTGGATGGTATGGAACTGGATAAGCCCGGGCAAATCAGGATTATCCCTGGCGATTCATCGCACATTTTTTGCTCAGTGTATGATAGGATGAAGTTCATTCATTGAAAGGTTAATCGTTATGTCTTGTATCGATTCGCAATGAACCTTGGTGGTGAATCTACAACCACTGTTACCTGCTCTGTTAGAGCCTTTATGTCCTATCCCTTTTCAATAATTCTTCTTACGCAAACAATGCTTTGCTTTGGATTTAAAGTCCTATTTGTTGCTCTATGATGATCCTGAAACATACTCAGGCGAAAATCAGTAACCAGAACTTAAAAAACATACCAGCAGCTGTTAAATCCCTGATGCCCGACGCCCATCCTGAGAGAACGTTTCTGAACTGATTTCGCAACTGCTCCTGAGCATTAACGCTGCATCAGAGCCATCTTATGAACATGAAGCTTAAGAAGTGGCTCGGCCACTTCTCTACACGGCCACAAACATCCGAGTTCATCCCGTACCTTCCGAGCAATGACCCTGGCAGTGAAAATAGTTTCAAAGCAGAGCTATTTTCGACCTCTCAGATGGAGCGCTACGGACAAAAGCTGGCACGTTCGCATAAATTGTCTCCTGACAAACTGCCCTATTATTTGCTCAAACGCCTCGATAATAATGAGGCGGTAATTACGCAAAACTGCTACGAGCTCAATGCCGGGAAAAAGGCAAGCATCATGCCCGCAGGGGAGTGGCTACTGGACAATTACTATCTTATTGAGGAGCAGATCCGTATCGTTCGCCAGCACTTGCCGAAGAATTTCGGCAAGGGTCTTCCGGCGCTGGCCGCGCCGCACTCCTGTCCGCGTATCTATGATATCGCCGCCGAAGCGATTGCTCACGGAGACGGGCGCTGGGACGCAACAAATCTGACCAGCTATATCAGCGCCTATCAACAGGTGACGCCGCTTACGCTCGGCGAAGTCTGGGCTTTGCCCGGTATGCTGCGCCTGGCGTTAATTGAGAACCTCCGTCGGGTCAGTATCGATGTCGTAAAAGCCCAGCAAGCACGCACGCTGGCAGACAGTTGGGTAACGCGAATTTTCAAATGCGCGGAGAATGCTCCCGCCGACTTGATCATGGTAATTGCTGATATGGCGCGCTCCAATCCCCCGCTGAACAGTGCATTTGTTGCGGAACTGGTACGCCGTCTACAAGGGCGCGGCAATATGCTGACCTTGCCTCTGAGCTGGATTGAGCAGCGACTGGCTGAACAAGGCACGACCACCGACACCCTGATAAACCTATTCAATCAACAACTTGCCGCTAGCCAGCTCTCGGTGAGCAACAGCATTGCCGGTTTACGTTTACTGAGTGAAACGAACTGGGCTAATTTCGCTGAGGCCATGAGCGTGGTGGAGCAGACATTACGTCTTGATCCTGCGGGCACCTACCCCTTGATGCACTTTGATACGCGTGATCATTATCGCCACGTCATTGAGATCCTGGCCAGAGAAAGTCGCTTCAGCGAGCCAGAAGTCGCCCGCCGCGTGCTGGCGCTCTCCAAGGAAGCCGCCTCTGACACGCCGGGCGCCCATATTGGCTATTACCTGATGGGCGAAGGCCGTCATCAGCTGGAAACGCTTTTGTCGGCAGATACTTCACGGCTTATCCGTCTACGGCACAGTTTCAACCAGATCCCACTGGTTTCATGGCTTGGTAGCTTGTGTCTGCTAACCACCGCGATAACAGCCGAAATAGTGCAAGAAACGGCACACCAGGGAATGGACTGGCTACTGATACTTCTCGCTATCCCGCTTGTTGTGGTGATAAGTCAGTCAGTGACCGACCTGCTGAGTGAGGCGACCACCCGATTTCGCACCCCGCGCCCGCTGCCAAGGATGGATTTTTCTACCGGGATCCCGGAGGGCGCCGCCACCATGGTAGTAATCCCCTGCCTGCTCAGCAGCAGCGAAAGCATCAGCAAACTCATCACCAGTCTTGAGGTCTGCTGGCTTGGCAACCATAGCGAAAATCTCTGTTTCGCCCTTGTGGCCGACGTGACTGATTCGGCAGATGAACATTCTCCGCAAAATAACGCACTGATCGAACAGGCCATTTCACAAACGCAAGATCTCAACCGCCGCTACCCGGCCAGTCGCCCACGTTTTTATCTGCTCTACCGGGAACCTGAATGGAATCCGCTCCAGGGTGTATGGATGGGTTATGAACGCAAACGTGGCAAACTGGCCTTGCTGAACAGCTGGTTACGCCATCCCGAAGCCCAGTTTTCCAGTGTGGCAGGTATGCCTGCTGACCAGCTACCTGCGCGGATTAAGTACGTTATTACGCTGGACAGTGACACAGTTCTGCCACGCGATACGGCGCACAAACTGATCGCGACAATGGCACACCCACTGAACCGGCCCGAGTATGACGCTGCACGCCAACGGGTGGTTAAAGGGTACGGGATATTGCAACCGGGACTGGCGGAGGAGATGCCACGCAACGGGCAGGGGCGCTATGCCGCCATGAGCAGCAGCGTTGCGGGTAATAATCCCTATTCGATGATGTCTTCAGATATCTATCAGGACCTTTTTGGGGAGGGATCGTTTATCGGCAAAGGGATTTACGATGTCGATATCTTTGTTCAGGCCACGCAAAATACCTGCCCCGAGAATCTGGTGCTCAGCCATGATTTACTGGAAGGATGTTATGCACGTTCGGGTCTGCTGAGCGAAGTCTTACTCTATGAACAGTACCCAAATAACTATCTGTCGGACGTTGCACGACGCACCCGCTGGATCCGTGGGGACTGGCAACTGCTTAACTGGCTCAAACCCAACGTCAGAAAAGCGGATGGAACACAGGATAAAAATCCGCTATCTGCACTCTCTTACTGGAAATTATTCGATAATCTGCGACGCAGCCTGGTGGCCCCTTTCTCCTTGCTACTCCTGTTTTGTAGCTTGCTGTGGGTACCGAACCCATTTTATTGGCTAAGTGTACTGCTGCTGGTGTGGCTAATGCCTACAGTGCTGGCTGTTGTGCACGATCTCCTCAATAAGCCTGCCCGCCGTCCCCTTGGGCAGCATCTGCTGCTGGTCACTACCGGTGCGCTGAAGCGGTTTTCCCGGATCGGGCTCAATTTTACCACCTTGCCCCATGAGGCCGGCTATGCCCTGTACGCCATTGCCGTGACATTATGGCGTCTGGGATACAGTCAACGTAACCTCAGCCAGTGGGCCAGCCACAGTCCGGATAATGACCTGGCAAAAACCTCGCCTGTGCGGTTTTACCGGGCGATGTGGCTGAACGTGGTCAGCGGCGTGGCACTGATTGCCCTGACCGCGTATTTTGCACCGCCATTCCTGGCAATCGCTTTACCCGTCGGTGTGGTGTGGTGTCTGGCACCGCTTCTGCTAAGTTGGATGAGCCGCCAACCCGTACCGCATGCGTTCGCACCCAATAAAGAACAAAAACTGTTGTTGCGTCAGACCAGCCGCGAAATTTGGGCATTTTTTGAGACCTTTGTCACCGCGAAAGAGAACTGGCTTCCGCCTGACAATTATCAGGAAGCTTTACCGCCGGTAGTCGCACACCGTACCTCACCCACCAATATTGGCCTCTCACTGATGGCCAACCTGACTGCATGGGATTTTGGTTATATTCCGATTAGTGTGGTATTGCAACGCGTGACGCTTACCCTGGACACACTGGATAAAATGGCGCATTTCCGGGGTCATTTGTATAACTGGTATGACACCGTCACCCTTGCCGCACTCAGTCCACGTTATGTTTCAAGCGTCGACAGTGGCAATATGGCAGGCCATTTACTCACGCTTCGCGAAGGGCTTTCAGCCATGCGCAGTCAGCCGGTATTGAACCCGGTACAGGTGCTGGCGGGCCTGGACGATACACTGAGTATTTTGGAGAAGCACTGGGGCCAGAACGCCCCTGACAGTCTGCAAACGCTGCGTAAACAATGTCTTAATGCTGCCTCGCTGGCTCCGGCACAGTTGTTTATCGCATTAAAAAATATGCACACCCAAAGCAACCATCTGCAGGAGGCATGCAGTCACGAAGACAAACTCGCTCTGCGCTGGATAGAACATTTACAGAATCAACTGGCGCTGCTGTGCCATGAAGGGGCGCATCTGCTTGGATGGTTAACGCCAGCGTATGACGCAGAAGCCCTGCCCTCCCTTAGCTGGCTTGCCCGGGCGAAATTTACCGGAGAAGGAACGCCTTCAGCATCGGCAATCGCGCAGGCACGTATGCAGCTGGACATCATCACTGAACTTGAACAGCGGCTGCATGACCATGCGCAAATGGATTTCACGTTCCTGTACAGCGAAGCAACCAGCCTGCTCAACATCGGCTATAACTGTGACAGCAATATGCTGGATAAGAGTCAATACGATCTGTTGCCCTCCGAAATTCGCCTGACCAGTTTTCTCGCCATCGCGACAAATCAGTTGCCACTCAAAAGTTGGTACGCTCTGGGGCGGCTGTTCACCACCATTGATAACGAAACCGCACTGATGTCCTGGAGCGGATCAATGTTTGAATATCTGATGCCCAACCTGGTGATGCCCACCTGGCGCGGTAGCCTGATTGATGAGATGAGTCAGTCAGCGGTTATGCGCCAGATAGACTGGGGGAAAGAGCGCGGGGTGCCATGGGGCGTATCTGAGTCCGGCTACCACGCGTTTGATGTGCAGCAAAATTATCTCTATCAGGCATTTGGCGTTCCTGGCCTCGGCCTTCGTCGGGGATTGGCTGACGATATGGTCGTCGCCCCTTACGCCACGCTGCTGGCGTTAATGATCTCTCCGCAAAAAGCGTGTGAAAATTTGTTCAGACTGCAAAAAAGTGGCGCGCGCGGCGAGTACGGTTTTTATGAAGCGCTGGACTACACGCCGTCGCGTCTGGCCACCGGACAGTTATATGCCGTGGTGCAGTCATGGATGGCACACCATCAGGGAATGGCCTTTCAGTCACTGGCTCACGTGCTGCTTGGCGCCCCTATGGCGGAGAGATTCATGTCCAGCACGGCCTTCCAGTCGGCGAGCATGCTGTTACAGGAACGCGTGCCGGATGCGGTCGATCTCTACAGCCCGCGCCGTCATTTTGAGTCTCATGAAGGGATAGTCAAACCGGTTCGCTATGAACCCCGTATTTTCACTGGCGCTGAGAGTCCGGTTCCCGAGGTTCAGCTGTTGTCCAACAGCCATTACCATCTGATGATGACCCATACCGGCGGCGGTTACAGCCGCTGGAACGATCTTGCCCTGACACGCTGGCACAGCGATACCACCAGCGATAACTGGGGAACATTCTGCTATATCAGCGATCCACAAACGGGTGAAGTGTGGGGCAATACCTGGCAACCTATAGGCCGTGCCGACAGTAACGACGAAGTAATATTTACCGAAGCTGGTGCTGAATTCAGAGGTACCCTCGGCTTTCTTAGCGTCAAAACGCAGGTTGTGGTGTCGCCTGAAGACGATATTGAACTGCGCCGGATCACGCTGCTGCATCGTGGTCGCCAGCCTCGTACCATTGAACTCACCACCTACGCAGAAGTGGTGCTAGCTCCTGCCACCAGCGATCGGGCGCATCCCGCGTTCAGCAATTTATTTATCCAGACTGAGCTTATTCCCGCCCAGAATGCCATTTTGTGTCACCGGCGTCCGCGCGCTCCAGACGAAAAGAGTCCATGGCTGTTCCACATGATGGTGGTGCATGGCGACAACTCAAGAAGCGTCTCCTTTGAAACCGATCGGGCGAAATTTCTCGGTCGCGGCAAACGTCCGGTTGATGCACTGGGTATCAGGCAAAGCGGACCACTCAGCAACACATCGGGATCCGTACTGGACCCTATGCTGGCGATACGTCAGTCTGTGACCCTGCAGCCCGGAAAACCGGTCATCATTGATATCGTTTATGGTATCAGTGAAAATCGCCAGCTCAGCCTGGCGCTGCTGGAAAAATATCGCGATCATCCGATCGCTGACCGTGTTTTTGAACTCGCCTGGTCCCACAGTCTGGTCGTGTTACGACAAATTAACGCCAATGAAGATGATGCGGCGTTATTTAACCGGCTTGCGGGCGCGATCCTTTACCCTTGTCAGGAACTCCGCGCTGAGAGCCGGATAATTAGCAGTAATCGACGGGGTCAGTCGAGCCTGTGGGGCTGGGGCATCTCCGGCGATCTCCCCATTGTGCTTCTCAGCGTCACCAGCGAAGATAACATCCCTACTATTACCACCATGATTCAAGCGCACCGCTACTGGCGACTGAAAGGCCTGGCGGTGGATCTGGTGATCCTGAATGCCAACCCGGGTGGCTACCAGCAGGCGCTGCAAAATCAGATTATGGATCTGATTTACGCCGGATCTGAAGCCAGCCTGCTGGATAAATCTGGCGGGATTTTTGTACGTAATGGTGAACACCTTTCCGCCGAAGACAAGCTGCTTTTGATGAGTGTGGCGCACCTCTACCTCGATGACCGCGCAGGCGGCCTTAATGAACAGCTCGATCAGCGCATTCAGACGTCGAAAACGTTACCAAGGCCGTTTATTCCCTACGTTGTGCCGGGAACCAATCAGCATATTCCCTGGACGCCAGATACCGATCAACTCCTTCATTTCAATGGTCACGGCGGTTTTTCTCAGGACGGTCGGGAGTATCAGATTGTGCTCAGGGAAAACAGTCCGACGCCTGCTCCTTGGTCAAATGTGCTGGCAAACCCGAGTTTCGGCAGCGTGTTGTCTGAATCCGGCCAGGCCTACAGCTGGTATGAGAATGCCCATGAATATCGGTTGACGCCGTGGGAAAACGACCCCGTTAGCGATCGCAGCGGAGAAGCTTTCTATCTGCGCGATGAAGAGAGCGGCGCATGCTGGTCGCCGACCACCTTGCCGGTGCGCGGTCAGGGGGATTATTTGTCCCGACATGGTTTTGGCTACAGCGTATTTGCCCACCGGGAGAGCGGCATAGACAGCGAACTGACGGTGCTGGTCGCCGAGCAGGCTCCAGTCAAACTTGCGATCCTGACGCTCAGTAATAACTCCGGCCGCACGCGAAAACTAAGCGTTACGGGTTATGTAGAGTGGACCCTGGGTGAGTCACGAACTCAATCTGCTCTTCACGTTGTTACCCATGCGGCCAGCGTCGAAGGCGGCTGCGGTGTAATGGCAAATAACTTTTATGGCAGTAACGGAGCCGCACGTACCGCATTTTTTGCCGTCACGGGTGCTCACTGTTCGTTGACGGGCGACCGTCGTGAGTTTCTCGGCCGCAACGGTTCCCTGCAAAAACCGGCGGCAATGAATCTGCGCGCCCTGTCAGATAAAACAGGAGCCGGTCTCGATCCCTGCGGTGCGGTGCAGTCTGCAGCCACATTAATTGATGGTGATCAGAAGACATTTATTTTTGTGCTGGGCATTGGGGAAGATCAGGCTCAGGCTCAGGCATGCCTCACACATTATCTGAACGAAGAGGCCGCCCGCGAGGAGCTAGGTAACGTTCACCGGTACTGGCACAGCGTGCTGGATAAAGTCGTGGTCAGAACGCCTGACACCACCGTTAATTTACTGGTGAACGGCTGGCTGCTGTACCAGACGGTGGCCTGTCGTTTAATGGCGCGCAGCGGTTACTATCAGTCCGGCGGCGCGTTCGGTTTCCGCGATCAGCTGCAGGATACGCTGGCGCTGAGTCACGCCATGCCGGACCGGCTACGCGACCAGATTGTGCTGTGCGCATCGCGCCAGTTCATAGAAGGTGACGTACAGCACTGGTGGCATCCTCCGCACGACAACGGTGTCCGCACGCGCTGTTCGGATGATTATCTCTGGCTCCCGCTGGCTGTCTGTCACTATGTTGAAACCACGGGGGATACCGGCGTACTTGAAGAGCGCATACCTTATCTGGAAGGTCGGACGCTCCAGCCCGGCGAAGAGTCCGTCTACGATAAACCCATTATCAGCACCTTTGAAGAGACGCTGTGGATGCACTGTGTGAAAGCCATCAGACATGGCCTGCAGTTCGGGCTGCATGGTCTGCCCCTCATGGGCGCGGGCGACTGGAATGATGGCATGAACCGAGTCGGGATCGAAGGTAAAGGGGAAAGCGTCTGGCTGGGCTTCTTCCTGTACGACATTTTACAGCGCTTTGCAGACTTGGCTGAACAGCGTCAGGACGCCCAGATTGCTTCGCTGTGCCGTACAGAGGCGTCGCGTTTACAGAAAAACCTTGAAGCCTCCGCATGGGATGGCGAATGGTACCGGCGTGGCTATTTTGATGATGGCACCCCCTTAGGGGCGAAAGCCTCACAGGATTGCCGAATTGATGCTATTGCGCAAAGCTGGTCTGTGCTATCCGGGGCAGCCAGTCAGGAGCGCAGCATCCTCGCCATGCAGTCACTGGATAAGCATCTGGTAGATAACGAAGCCGGGATTATAAAACTGTTAACGCCGCCGTTCGATGGCCATGGGCCGAATCCCGGTTATATTCAGGGTTATCTGCCAGGCGTGCGGGAAAATGGAGGGCAGTATACGCATGGCGCAATCTGGGCGGTAATGGCTTTTGCGCGAATGGGTAATACTGCGCGCGCATGGCAGCTGTGGTCGATGATCAATCCCATAAACCACGCGCTAAATGCCCGCGATGTCGAGAGATATAAAACAGAGCCTTACGTTATGAGCGCGGATGTTTACAGCGTCGCTCCCCATATCGGGCGTGGAGGATGGAGCTGGTATACAGGCTCTGCAGGTTGGGCATATCGCCTGCTTACAGAGGAATTACTGGGGATTAAACATTATGGTGCAGATTTAGTTATACATGCCCACTTACCTCATGACTGGCCACCGGTTGGCATAACGTATCAATGTGGGCAAAGTCAGTATCACATCACCGTTTCGCAGGGCTGCGAGGAGTACCGGGTCGTCCTGGATGGTGTAATACTGCCACACGACCGGATTCCGCTGATTGATGACGGGCATAACCATACGGTCGATATTTTTCAAAACTGATACTGGCTCAATCAGTGTATTAACGCCTGCCGTTAATGCATTGATTGGCTTGGGGAAGAAGAATTGCGATTTGCCTCGGAGTTTCACTCCCTTCTTTGATTGTTTTTCCTGGCTCCTCTGCAAGCATGTAAGCAATGAACGGGTATTGGTGGGTCAACCTGCTCACCGACCACCCGAACGGCTTCTCTGGGTATGCTTTTTTAACTGGCGGTCATTTTTTGGGGTATCAGCCGGGAATGTCTTGCGCTTTTCATATAAATTCCCAAGGCATCCCTGAAAGCATCAGGATGAAATCAAGGATAATAATAAAAATCACAGAACATTGTTTAATAACGGCGTATGATTATTTATTACAGAGTTATGGTGTTAATTTATATTTTTTAGCCAGCTGTCGAAAAATAAAATAACAGGGAAAAGTTTACCTGTGCTTTTGTACATTATAATTGACAAAGCAACCGGTAATATTGGAAACGATACCTGTCTTGAGTGCCTCCTTTGAGGGTTGTTTTGTCGACTCTCCGAAAGCTGACAGATTTTATTCAGCCCTAAATTGACTCTTTTTTGCAATAAGCGCACTGCGCGACGGCAATTTACAATTATCTTTTTTATTAATTTTACAACTGTAATAAAGGTAAACTCATGAAAATCAAGCATGCTATGCCTATTGAAGGACATATTGTTGCGAGTCGGCGCATGGGCGAGACAAGCCACCCTTTTTGTATCCATAATGTCATGTTTAATAATGGAAAGTTCGCTGTCGTTCGTGCAGCATCAGGAATATGTCTCAAACCCGGCGATACTCTTCATAGATACGAATCCGCATGGTTTTGCAACAATATCCAAACACACCTTCTTCCCTTTGAATACATAGAAGAAAACGAATCCCAGAGACTATTAAATGAATACTAGGGCCTAAAATTAATTATCTGCTGTCATTAAAATAATGACTGGCAGGATGCTGTCTTCTGGTCACATTCACATAAAGCCCGCAACAGGCCTACAAACCGTTAGTTCGTCATGATGGAGAGTTTGATGTACTGGCCGCACTATGTGGACTGGGTCATAGTGATTATTAACCACTACGGATTAAAGATTAACTTACGCGCTAAGATGCCCATTTAAAATTACCGAGCGCTTCGTCGCTAGCCGTGAATGATCGTAAAACGGATATTGCCATGAAAAGACGTTGATTTGCCCACACTGTAAGTCGCTATTTATTATACATCTTGATAGAAAATAATTACCTGATGCATAAAAACCGCGCGCGGACGTTTTTTTATGGCATGAGTCTCATCACTCAGGACCGGTGGGCTGTTAAGTCGGCTTTCTTCACCGTAGCGGCGAAACGGGCTGTCAGGGGTATAGCCCTTGATGTGTTCCATATTGACGCGAGCGCCGTACATGGGCGGGTCATAGTTTTTCGCCATCTGTGAAGAAATGACGCGGCCTTCGGTGGTTGCGCCTTCAACTGCGATGCGAAAACGCTTTGCTTTAGTTGCCATTCATCAGGCTCCGGTCAGTGAGTTGGGTCAGGTCGGGGCCAGTTTCCTCCCGTCAGGCCGCACTGCTTTACTGGCAGGGATATTCTGTGCGCCAGATTGCGGAGACGCTCAGCCAGAAAACGCCGACCATGCAGAGCTGGAAGCTGCGCGACGCGTGGGACGACGTTGACCTTAAGGGCGATCCGATTATGCTACCAAACGACACACGCCTGATTTTCCTCGGCACCTATCCCCGCCCCGTCTGCCCGCTTTATGTAGCGGTTTTTTCCTGCAGCTGCATGATATAAACAAAAACCCGCTATCACTGGCGGGCCTGAGCATTGAAGAACCTTTTAGGATCATGCGAATTCATGCAGCATAGTCATGCACTGCCAGAAATTTCTGCCTTCACCGGTTCAGGTGTCAAGAAATCATCAAAAGACTTGTAGGTTTCAGTATCGAAAAGCGACACAGTCTCAACCTGCTCCATCGGCATGACGTGTCGGAAATGGCTGAAGTTAAGCGGCACAGAGTCAGCTGTAATATCTTGGCTCAGATAAAGCTCATAGTATCTGTGTTGCTCTTGGTAGCGCAGAGTGTATTTATCACGATATCCACTGATATAAGGGATGATGGCCAAGTGCTGTGTATCGTGGTGCTCCATACGAGGAGCAGCAACATAACCGATATAAACTTTACGGGACTTAAGGGTAACAAAAATCAGCTTCCCTTCATCAATCGCCTGGAGCAGTAATGCCTCGATACCATCCTGTGCTGCCATTTCTCTGTAAGCCTGCTGCCTGGTATCATTATTCTCCAGCGCCCGCTTCGCACTGTTTCCCTGTTCAATAGCCAGACATACAGCAATCATCAGAGAAAGAACGAAAAAAAGCGGGTAAGACATGACTTTAATATCCGTCAGCCATGAATAAAAATCAGCGTGGAGGCTGGGCCATATCATACCCAGAATGTTAATTATGGTACTCAGGAGAAGGAGGAAAACAAAAATTATGGAGACAACACCAAAGCCCTGAATAGCGAACTTACATCCATGCATAGCCACGTAAAAGTAAGCATTCCAACCATCGCTTCGGGCTAACTTTATGCGGGATTGATAGTGATTCTGTGTGTACCAAAACCCGCATACCAGAACAACCATAATGATCAGCGGACCCATCAACTATCCCTGTCGTTTAGCAGCCAGTTCTTCCATACGTGCACGCATTGAGTCACGTACCTGCTGATTTTTCATGTTGACCGTCGCTGAGCCGTTCAAATCGGTGATAATTTTACCGTTCCCTGAATTACTGACATCATGACGGATAGCTTCCTGCATGATCTTCCCCGGGGCGGATAACATCTTTCTGAGAAGTTCGGTCATATAACCTCCTGATGACACAAACGCCGCAGGCAGCGGCGTTTATAGTGTACTGCTACCTAACTATAGGACAGCTGTAAAAATACATAATTCGGCGAGAGCTACTTATTAACCTACCTGGCAGGGTCAATCAACCATTTTTAGTTGACGTGTTTATGAACAGGCAGAACCTAACGCCTCGTAATACTGGTTGTTCAACCTTGCCAGTGCTAAAAGTGGAACACGTTCTAGTCACACACGCTCTTGCAAGTCCCTAAACATTTTCCCTTCCGCCCTGAAATACTGTACACAATCACAGTATGTTTTTTCTATCGGATTGTGAAATCATTTTTACCTTGAAGTGAAATTAAACTTACGAAATCCTGTGCTTGAAAGTGATAAGGACCAACCCGTTATGAGAAAAGCCTGCAATGAATTTTTTGGCCCGGACTGGATGGCCTATCTAATTACTGGCGAACCTGGAACAGGCAAGTCCCTGCGGGCTGTACAACTAACAGCGCTTGATTCGATAACTCCTGATGAGGTTCGCTGGAAAAAAGCCATTGCACTGTGCGAAAAAAGGCCAACGAACTCAAATTTAAAGTAACAGGCACACTCGGGCTTTGTCTGGCTGATTGGTAAAATTGAACAATGCGGATAGCGGTAATCGTTACCGCTCAAAACTGTCTTCCTGCAATCACCCGCTCTGGTAGAAAAGCCGCACTTTTGCCCCTACATTTACGCTTTGACCATTCAATAACAGAGCAGTTTCTTCATCACTGCCACAAACCCCCTCGCTTTTAGCTCCTGCTTTAACCGTCGGCGCTGCGGCCCATACAGTTATTGACAGAACTCCGAGAGGACGCGGACGCGTCCTTAAATTCAAAACCCAATTCAACGGCACGTTTCGGAACAATCTTCCACTGCGCGAGACGGGTCAGGATCGGCGTATCATCGCCGCGTAAACGCCTTTAATGCGCAGGGTTACCGCTCAGTGCCTGATGCCTGATTGATGGATCTCGACACCACCGGCAAGAAAAAAAGATCAAAAATTCATCACTTTTTTGCCAGGTGAAAGGTTTAGTAAGAAATATCAGCCCCTTCACTTTCAGCCCTCCCCTTTCTCCAGCCCGCTGCGAATTCAGACGGGCTGTGATAATTCAGCGTAGAGTGCGGGCGACACGCGTTGCAGATACCCTCGGCAACGTGTTATCGGCGACAAAGAGCAGCCGGCTTTAAAAAGTTGCCGTTGTCCCATATAGCGCTATTATCCTTGCTTTAAGCTATTAACGGCTCTGAAAGGATTGACTGCCGCTATGCCCGTGAATTTTGATCTCAACGATCTTTATGCCTTTCGAGCGCTGGTTGAATACGGTAATTTTCGGCTTGCCGCAGAGTCTATCTGCCTTTCACAGTCAGCATTGAGCCGCAGGATAGAGAAGCTAGAATCTGCGCTCGGTATAAAGTTGTTCCAAAGAACTACCCGGCGCGTCACGCTGACACTATATGGACAGACCTTTGCTGAACGTTCAGATCAGCTACTGGCCAATGTTGAGTTGGTATTAGCGGATATCAATAAGGTTGGTCAGGATCGCGTGGGCTTGGTAACTGTCGCCACAGTGCCTTCGGCAGCCTACTATTTCATGCCTGACGTGATTCGCCGTTTCCAGGTCCGCTATCCACGGGTACGCGTTAAGATTATTGATAGCAGTGCCGGTAATGTCATTGAAGCGGTTGTCAGTGGTCAGGCAGACTTCGGTATCTGTTTTGCGAAAAACCTGCAGCCCAATATCGAATTTCTCCCGTTGGTGGGAGATGCTTACGTTGCCGCCTGCAGACGCGATCATCCAATAGCCAGCAAAAAAAGCCTGACCTGGCGCGAGTTTTATCAACACGATTATGTTGGGCTGGATAAGACATCTGGTAACCGCAATTTGCTCGATAAAATGCTGGAAAACATCACTCCTGAGCGTGCCAGTATCTGCGAAACCCGTCACGTGACGACCATGCTAGGTATGGTTGAAGCGGGCGTCGGCATTGCTGCCGTGCCCGCTATGTCGATGCCGACTTCTGAGCATTCATTGCTGACTCACCTGCCGCTAACGGATCCGGTGGTGAAGCGCACGGTTGGCCTGATCAGGCGCAGCGGACGTATGCAGTCCTACGTTGCCGCCGAGTTGGAAAAGTTGATCACTGAACAGTATCACGTGGGTTAATGGGTCGTTCAGTTTTCACAGATCGCATCCCGGTGGCGCGAATCGTTTTTTGCACCTCGGCGGAAGAGAGGAAATTCAGTAGTGCTTTGCCTTCTTTCGGGTGTTCTGCTTTGGCGGTCACCGCGCCGGAAAAACGGGTAATGTACTGCACATCTTCAGGCAGCTCGCCAATAAAGGTTACGCCCGCTACCGGCATCAATTCGCTCACCTGCTGGAAACCCAGAGCATATTTTCCTTTTGCCACCTCGGATGCCACCGGAATGCGCTGAATCAGGTGTGCTTTCTCTTTTACCTTCTTTTCAATACCCAGTTTTTTGAATAGCTGGCTGCTGACATATCGGCCGCTGGCACTGTCAGAATAAGCGATGGATTTGGCCTGCAGTAGGGTATTGCGCAGATCTGCCTGCTTTTCGATAGTAGGTTCAGGGTCACCCTGTTTGACGACCATACCAATTGATGAGTCAGCTAGCTCCACGCGCGAGCCTGGCAGTAGCCACTTATCCTTTTCCAGATTTTTCAGCGCATCACCTACCATAATTACCACATCAGCGTTTTCGCCACGGGCCAGGCGTGCTGGAATCGCCTGAGGGGTTTTACCCATGGAGGGGCCGGATATCAAAATGATGTTGTCGCCGCTCTCAGCTTCAAATTGTGGGGCCAATTTTTCCAGTGCGGCTTTAAATCCGCCTGATATCATGACGGTTACTTCTGTGGCCAATGCTCCCGTGCTGACAGAGGCAAACAGCAGCGTGGTAAGGAGCGAACGATAAATTTTTTGCATAACGTAACTCCTGACTCAACGGGCAGTTTGAAGTGATAACGCGCTGCGACGGTACAAATAAAACGTCGCCAAGAGAGCACATACAGCAGCAAAGCTCATCCAATAGCCGGGTGAGGCTTTATCGCCGGTGTACTCAATCAGTGCAGTGGAAATAACCGGCGTAAATCCGCCAAACACAGCAGTTGCCAGACTGTAGGCCAGAGAGAAACCAGCAACCCGGACCTCTGTTGGCATGATCTCCGTTAATGCCGGGATCATAGCGCCGTTATAGAGGCCGTAGAGGAAGGACAGCCACAGCAGTACCATCAGCATCATGGAAAAGCTCGGTGCTTTAGCAAGCAGGCTAAGCGCCGGATATGCCGTGATGAGGGCCAGCAATGCCATGGCAACCAAGACCGGCTTACGGCCATAACGATCTGACAGGGCACCACCTACCGGTAACCAGAGGAAGTTAGATATCGCAACCAGTAAGGTCACCAGCAGACTGTCAGAGGCGCTGAGCATCAACACTTTCTTACCGAACGTCGGAGCATACACGGTGATCAGATAAAATGCGGTGGTGGTCATGGCGACCATTAACATACCGGCAATAACTACCTGCCAGTTTGCTAAAAGGGTTTTAAACGCGTCGCGCATCGCCAGGTGATTACGGCGCGCGGTGAACTCTTCGGTCTCTTCCAGTTTGCGGCGCAGGAAAAAAATGAAAGGTACAATCAGGCAGCCGAACAGGAAAGGCAGTCGCCAGCCCCACTCGCGAATGGCGCTTTCTTCCATGATGGCATTCAGTGCGAAGCCCATGGCAGCAGCTACCATAATGGCCACTTGCTGGCTGCCAGACTGCCAGCTGGTGTAGAAGCCTTTACGGCCTGGCGTGGCAATCTCTGCCAGGTAAACAGATACGCCGCCCAGCTCTGCACCCGCGGAGAAACCTTGCAATAAACGCCCTCCCAGCACCAACAACGGCGCCCAGAAGCCAATCGTTTGATAGGACGGGAGCAGGACAATCAGGAAGGTCCCTGCGGCCATGATCGACAGGGTAACAATCAGACCTTTACGCCTGCCGACTTTATCAATGTACGCACCCAGCACGATTGCGCCGATAGGACGCATCAGAAAGCCCGCACCAAAGACGGCGAAAGTCATCATCAGCGAGGCAAATTCACTGCTGGCCGGAAAGAATGTATGTGCGATGTAGGTGGCATAAAATCCGAACAGGAAAAAATCAAACTGCTCTAGAAAGTTGCCAGAGGTCACACGCAGTATCGCGCTGGTTCTTGCCCAAGTTGTCATGGGTGCGTTAGAGGAATGCATTTTTATCTCCAGTTTGTCATTGACGCTTTTACAGCGCCTGTAGCTGCAGACTGGATCAGGAAAATAAAGTAAATAAGCGCAATAAAATCATGAATTGATGCGTTTGGTGCATGAATCAACGTTAACAATTATGATGGATAAGCTGTAACGGGATATTAACAGTTTCACTCCGGGCAATATTGTTTGATGAAGGCTAAAAACTTCATGCCTGTTTTGTGACAAGGTTCATATAAGGCTTAGGGGCAGAAAAAGGCTAAGGTGGGTAAAAAAGGAAGGATTGAGGAACGTCGCAGAATATCTCTGAAATAATCTTTTCCCTACGTCAGTATGCGACATTTCACTCTATAGCCACGTTGAGCAGCAAGATTTGAGATTGAATTTATTAGGGGTTTACGGCATGACTTGTCGGTCCGCTTCTCGCTCATAGCGATCTGAGCCACCCCATCAGGCTACCTTTTGCCAGCAGCGGACATAGCGATTCAGTGATTCAGTGATTCAACACATTCAGGCCACAAGTAAGGCATACTCACCGCAAACGGGTTTACCTTCAGGGGCCTCTAAAACAGATCATTTAAGCAGAGCGAGCTTGCTTTCAATAATATTGAGGGTGAATTCTGAAGACTTCTCGAAGCTTGCATTTTGAGCAACCACTTGAATCCCCTCAAGAATGAGCGTTATCTCTTTTGCCAGAGAATCAGGGGCATTTGCACCAGCCTTGGTACATAAAGCCTCCAGCCGCTGATATTGCCTTTTTTTATGACTGATTATCAGTGCGCGTACATCAGCATACTGATCACCTATCTCTGCCAACGTGTTGGTAAAAGGGCACCCTCGCTGGGACGTGCCAGAGAGATTGTCGATAACAAAACGTACGAACCCGCTAATTTGTTCAGCCGCACTATCAGCATGACTTTCCGCCAATTGGTCTAAAACGTGGCTGTAATCTTCGATTAACAACCCGATCCACTCCGATACCAGCACTTCCTTGGATTCAAAATGACGATACAGCGTCATCTTCGTTGACTGCGCTTTTTCTGCAATGGCATCAACGGTAACGCGAACTATTCCTTCCTGATAAAAAAGTGCTTCGGCCGCCTGAAGAATGCGATCTCGGGGAGGCAGGCGTGGCTCATTGGCTCTGGGCATCGTAAATTCCTGGTTGCAATGATACCGACTGGTATCATACGATACCGATCGGTATCAAAAGATACCACCAAGTATACCCTACATGGGCTTATCTGTCTTACTCAAAACACCGGAACGTTTATGAACTTATCTGACTACACATCTTTTGATGCCATCGGTCTTGCTGAGCTGATCAATAAAAAAGAAGTTAGCCCTGCCGAAGTATCATCCGCAGCCATGCGGGCTTATCAGGCCGTAAACCCTGATGTTCACGCTGTTATAGAATGCTGGGAAGGTGAAAAATACAATCAAGCGGGGCCAATGGCTGGCGTGCCGATGCTGGTTAAAGATCTGGGTATTTCCGTCGCCGGGCGCCTCAATGAGCTCGGTAGCCGTCTCGCAGCTGGCATGGTTTCGCCTCATGACTCCCATCTGACCGTAAAAATGAGGCAGGCAGGCTTGGTTCTTATGGGGCGAACCACCACGCCTGAGTTAGCTGCCAGTATTACTACCGAACCCCTGTTTAATGGCGGTACACGAAATCCATGGAATAGTGATTTTAGTGCCGGTGGATCGAGTGGCGGTTCCGCTGTTGCCGTCGTTTCCGGTATCGTTCCTGCTGCACATGCTACAGATGGCGGTGGCTCTATTCGTATCCCGGCATCAGCAAACGGCCTGTTTGGATTAAAATCCAGCCGGGGCCGGATCAGTATGGGACCTGATGTTGACGAAATCTGGTCGGGACTCGCCGTGCATGGTTTTGTCACCCGCTCGGTACGCGATAGCGCTGCGCTTTTGGAAGCCGTTCAGGGAAATATGCCAGGAGATCCCTTTAACATTGACCGCTCCACGCCTGGATTAGTCACAAGCGTTGAGAGCGACCCGGGCAATCTCAAAATTGGCGTTTTAACTCATCCTCTTAACGGTAAACGAAGCACACCGGAAGTCGTGTCTGCAGTTGAACAAACCGTCAAGCTGCTGCTGGCACTGGGCCATCAGGTGGAAGAAGTCATGCCAGACATTGGGCTGAGCTGGGATGCATTTGTGGAAATGAATGCGTGTTTCTGGGCGGCAAACTCAGCAGGCTGGATCGATGCGCTGGCTTCAATGAACAATAAACCCATCAATACCGAAACCCTCGAACCTTCTAACCTTGCCCTCTGGAAACTCGGTCATGAACTTAAGGCAACTGAGCTTGTTGGGGCAATGCACATGAGAAACACCGTTACGCGAAAGATGGGGGCATTTTTTGGGGAATACGATATGTTGCTGACCCCGACTTTGCCTGACGTTCCTGCGAAGTTGGGTGCCTTCAATCGCGGTCAGGATAAAATGGATGGCCGCGATTGGCTACATCATGTTTTCAGCCAGACGCCCTTCACAGCGCTGGCTAACGTGTGCGGAACGCCAGCCATGTCGATTCCACTGGGTTTCTGCGAATCAAACCATCTGCCAATCGGGATGCAGTTCTTCGCAGGATACAACTGCGAGCATGCACTACTCAGTCTTGCCGGTCAGATTGAACGTGCGCACCCTTGGCGTGGACGGCGTCCAGAGATCTGGGCAGGTGCGTTGCCAAACTGAAACTGCAATCTTCTCAGTTAATCGATAGATTGCGATATACGTAGCGGCGCGTCGCGCAAAGATAGATTTATTGTGCGACCGCTTCTCGCTCATAGCAGACTCGGACTAGTACCCGCTTTGTGCCAAACTAAAGGCGGGGACAAGCCTCACCCTAAGTCGGCAAGACCGTCTTTACAATGTCAGATACCTATCGGTTGATAGCCCTGCCATTCGGGTTGATCACGACTTCCTGAATCGCAGGGAGCCAGATGAATAAATAACCCCCCTACTTTTTCAAGTAACAAACAATCGTCAACATCTTTCAAATTATCTTTATGTTGATGATCGACGCCACAGAGCAACGTTTGTAGTGCTTTCTCTTTGGCACCTTGTGCATTTTCAGAGACAAATAAATCGAATTCATGTAACTCTGCTAGCCTGTCAGGTCTGTAACCGCCTGCGTTTACGAAAAATAACTTTTTCGTAAATTGCGATGGTTCAGCAGAGAGCTTGACGGAATATCCATCAGCCCAAGTAATACGGCTGTAGCCGTCAATATGAATTTTATCACTATCACCAAACCATGCTTCCCGCAGAGCAGGCCAAGCATCTTTTGGTTCTTTGGCTGCAACAAACTGGATGTCATGCACTTCAATATTAGATTTACCGGCGTTTCCACCGATGTAAAACATATACAGATTCATTGAACCCCTCTTTCAGTATTCTTATCGCTATGTATTTCACTACATAACGATTTGCACTGCAACTACCTAAAAAAGATAGAGTTGGTGTTCGGGTGATCTTTCATACCGGCATCCGTTAGCTTTGTAATTAAGATCGCAGACAGAATATCCGCTTTTGCTCGCGTAAGACGGCTTTGTGCCAATAGCGAATGTCTGAGAAGCTTCTAACGTCATTTCTTATACATTTTTTGCTTAGCTATGCTTAAGCGCAGGATTCATTTGCGAAATTCAGTGCATCTTTCTGAGGCGGGAAATATGCGCTGAAGCGCTCTACGGTAATGCGCCGAACGGGCATTAGGGTAAACGACACCCTGATGAATTACAGACAAGGGCAGAAAGCGAAGCCGGCTATCCTAATCACGTAACGGCCGCGTTGTGGGCTCAAAAAACTGATATGAACTATCACGGCATGCTTTCGCTTGATACATCGCCTTATCGGCATTTTCAAATAACATCTTGGCCGATGTCGTCCCAAACCGTGCAAGGCTGATGCCAATCGCCGCTCCGATCCGCACTTCCAGACTATTGATAGAAAATGGCTCTTTCAGGCTGTCAATGAGGCGCTGGGCGATTATGGACGCCGCCTCGCGATCGCTGCACTTCGCTGCGACCACAAACTCGTCTCCGCCCAGGCGTGCCACAGAGTCGCCCGGGCGCATGCAGCATTGTAGCCGTTCGCTTACCTGCTGCAGCAAGGCATCCCCAGTCGCGTGTCCCATCGAATCATTGACAGCTTTGAACCCATTCAGATCGATAAACAGGACTGTCGTGTATGCCAGATCTTCGCCCTGCGAGAGCATGCAGCTAACCTGGTCATTGATCCAGGCTCGGTTAGGCAACCCGGTCAACGTATCGTGGGTGGCCAGTTTCTCAAGTTTCTGGATCTTTTCTTTGTCACGCGTAATGTCGCGCGAAATCAACACGGCACCGATGTTGTTGCCTGTGGAAGGATCGCTGACGCCGCAGGCCTTGGTGCCAAGTGTAATGTAGTGCCCATCGCGATGTTGCTTGCGCACCTCCACTACGTCCGCCCGCACGCCACCATTGAAGAGATGTACCAGTACATCCGTGGCGGATGCGCGGTCGTCGGGATGCAGGAAATCTACGACCCGTTGGCCAGTCATCTCATCGGCTGACCAGCCTATCATTTTGCTATAAGAAGGCGAGATCGACACGTATCTGCCGTCCGTGTCGCAATGGGCGATCAGGTCGGTGCTGTTTTCAATCAACAAACGGTATTCCGCCGCCGTGCGCAGCGCGTCTTCAAGTGCTTTGCGCTGCCCGGTTATATCAACAATGAAGCCGCTGTACTGCAGATGAGAAGCACTAGGTTGGCAATCCGGCAGGCCTGAAACAATCACACGCCGCGTCGTCCCATCCAGACAATGGATCGGCACTTCGAGATGAAAAGGTGTCACAAATTCCAATGCCGCAGTAAGTTGCTGCGCGATCTTCGCATCATCATCAGCCTGTGCGAGCTTCAGCCATGCACTTAGCGTGACGCCTTTCAGTGCGGGCATTAGACCCGCAGGGCTTTCCTGACTGGCGATGCATATGCCTTGTGCGTCCATAGACCAAACGGCGGAAAGGGTAGGTTTGATCACAGTGTTCATGGTGGTCGGATCCGTTGTTTGCTGACAATACTGAACAAGCTCGATACTGGTCATCACCGACCTTTTGATCGCCGTAATTGCTGCCTCAGAAACTTGGGAAGTGCGTCGGTAAGAGGTTCTCAATTTCGCGAATGTCAGTCATGAGCGGTGGCTGACACTGTAGCTTGATCAACAGCACTTCTACGGTGCCATTTTGCCCGCAGAAATGAGCGGGAAATTCTCTATGACGAATACAAGGTCAGAAGGAGTAGTCTACGTTTATCGGCTGATTTACCCATGATCTTTAATGAAACCTGCATCCTACAACTGGCCTGGCCCCGGCCATATATGACATCTGTTGATGTCAGTTTAGAAGTGAACACGGCTTAAACGCCTGCAAGGCATTATCGGCTGGCTGATAACCCAGTACCTCCCTGGTACGTGACAGATCAAATCGCTTAAACCGGTTATTTGAAATTAGGATTAGATTGATCCTTCTTTTTCAATAACAAGAACGCGTGCTATTCCTTGCGGATGAGCAATGTGTTCTGTCCCTTCACTTGCATAAAAAATATCTCCTGTTTTCAGCTCCCTGCTTTTAATTTCCCCATTTTCTTTGTAAAACATTTCAACACAACCATCCATAACAGCAAAAACCTCTTGTCCGTCATTGATATGCCATTTGTAAGGTTGATCGGTCCAGTGAAGTTTTACGCTGATATTATCGAAGCTGGCAACATGTTGAGAGTCCCAGGCTTTTAAGCCAGTGAATTCTTTACTGCAATAAAAATCCATATATCCGCCTTATGCAGAAGTGCTTTAATCTCATCAACATAATGATTACCAGACAGGATTAATTAATTCTATACTCTCGACATCTCTTGTCCTGATCTGTCCTTCATACGTCCGCTTTTCGCTAATAGCCAGTATTATGCTGTGTGTTCAATCGGTCATGCTCGGCCACCTTTTTTAAAGATAGCCATGCGTAACCCGCTGAACTTACCGTTGATCGTTTGTCTTAAAAGCACTCAGTTTTTGGTTCTGCATAAAACAACTGTGCCTCGCCCTACATCGCCCTTTCTAAAAACTCAATAAAGGCTCGGACCTTTGAATTAAGTGCCGAACGTTCGTTGACGCAGGCATAAATATTCATCGGTAAAGACTCTATTTTGCTCTCACTACGGTGGCCTGAGCAGAACAAAGGCATGAGTTGACCACTGTTTATCAACGGCTGAGCAACAAAGCTTGCCAGTCGAGCAACGCCTCCTCCGTTTGCCGCTATTTTTGCAATGATATCAATATCGTCACTAATGAACATGGGGTTGAGTTTCGCGTTAACTGGTTGGCCATTGATCATAAAAGTCCAGGGTAGAAAACGACCATCTGTGGGATAGCGGAAAACCAGACAGGCGTGCTGGCTAAGTTCTTCGGGAGTTTGAGGGATGCCCGCATGGTTCAGATAAGCAGGGGCCGCACAGAAGATAAACGGTAACGATGCGATTTTCCTGGCAATCAGTTGATCGTTCAGCTGTGCCTCAATGCGGATACTGACGTCGACGCCTTCCAACCGATGGTCGACGTTGCGATCGGTACTAATCAATTCGATATTAATATCAGGAAAAGCGTTTTGAAAAGCGGGCATCAGTGGAGCGAGAACGTAACGACCAAATGCAGCCGTAGTAGCGATACAAAGAGGACCCTGCGGTTTGGTTTCAAACGCTGCAGCCTGCGAGGCGATTTCGATATCATGGGGAATATGGCGTACTTTCTCGAAATAACGCTTACCATTTTCGGTGAGTGTCATGCTACGTGTGGTGCGCGAAATCAGGCGCACACCCAAATGGGTCTCAAGCCGAGAAAGGCTCTGGCTAACTGCCGCTGGGCTCATGCCTTTAGCGCGTGCCGCCGCTGCAATACTGCCGTTCTCCACCACGCGGATAAAAGTGCTAATCAGCCCTAACACGTCCATATCATCCCCAATGCTTGATTCGTTACTTTTACTTAGTAATGATTAAAGCATAACCGCTCTACCCTCGTCCTCGTTAGGTTGTTAGGTTAGTCGCTGTTTCGCTAATCTTTGTTAAAAGGGACAACTTGATGACTCATTCAATCACTAAAAAAACAGCAAAATTCCGCTTACCCAAGCACGCTTCGCCCTACATATTTGCTCTTTATATGGCAACCATCATGGCGTTTCTGATGAGTTTGGTCATCACTCTGGCTGAATTTGGAAGGGGGCCGCATTACATGACAAATGTGATGAATGCTTATCAGGTTGCTATGCCAGCGGCCTTTGTTTGCATACTCGTTGTACGTCCGATTGTTATCCGACTTGTAGGATTGACCGTTCGCGGTCACTGAGGGATTTAATCCGCCTATTTCGACATCTCACATTAAGGCTTGCGAGTCCGATCCTCGCTCACAATGGAAGGTGCGTCCGCGTCCGGCTGCTTTGTGCCCGAAGCGGACGTTGTCAATGTTTGCACTATGCAGCCTTATCGAACGGCTGTTTCCGGGCAATTGTAGCCGCCCACATGTAGAGTAAGTGTCAGCTTGTAATGCACATGGGCGAGCATCGATCGGCACATTTACAGTAAAAGTCGTCCCCGTTATTCAGCACTGTCATCAGTAACATCACCGCTGTGACTTTCGGCATCACTTTGAACAAAGGGTAATACACGTCGCAACACCTTTTGCCCATCGAACGATCTATTTACTGGCTTTGCTTACATCGACATCTGTTGGGCGGACTTTAGGTGCTGCTCAACAACTGGCGTGTGCGCGTCGGCCAGGGCCTTCACATCCGGATCCTTGATCTTCCTGGAGTCACTCTGCAGCGTCGATAGCACCATCTTGTGGTCCTTAGTGCCGGCGTTTTCCATATACATTTTGTCAAATGCGCCGCCGCTCTGCTTTTCCAGCTCGGTGGCCATAGCCTTGTGCTTGGCGTCTGGCTCAGTCGGCAGTGCTACACCCTTTTGCTGGGCAACCGTCTGTACTTTGGTCAAGGCAGCGCCGTGGTCGTCGACCATCTGCTTAGCGAATGCTTTGACTTCACTGCTTTGGGCCTTGCTCAGCGCGATTTTGGCGGCGGCGATTTCATTAATATTAGCTTGCGCCATGTCCTTCAACGCTTTTACGTCGTCGGAGCTGAGCATGGTGCGCGATCCGGTCTGGCCAGCGGCACCATTCTGCGCGGCGCTCGTCGGTGTCTGGGCTTGCACGCCGACAGAGCTGAACATAGCTGCCACTACCGTTACGGCTAGCAGGGCTTTCAAGGTTTTACTCTTTTGCATTTTGCTCTCCTGATGGTCATGGGTAAGGTTAGCACCCGGTAATTAACCGTGCGCAGCCTCGTATGTAAGTTACTACTGCAATGGTCAGTATAGTGGAGCAACGATGTGAGACAGCAGTTTACGCTCATTGTCCTCAACGCAGGACGACAGGAAATGACGGAAGCAAAGAAGCGGAAACTGCACAGCGCGGAGTTCAAGGCGAAGGTCAGATTGGAGGCATACCGCTCACGAACGCGCGCAACTGATCCGGTGGCTACGTAAAGCCATAACGTCTGCTGCCCGCCTGTCGGAAAGTAGGGTTTAGCCTCACGAGCTGGCGGCGCTGGAATGGGCGGACTGAAGCCCGTCGTCCCACAGCGATCTGTCCTTATTCATTGAGTCTATTGTGAAAATGCTCTTGCCTCTATCCCCAGTAATAGGAGCAAGCTCAGCTGACAATTTTTTCAATCACATAAGATGACTATGAAGAAAGGGAATGCTTTTCCGGTTAGAAAAATCGCTACCAAGCCCGAGTCGAATGGATCCAAGCTGATTTTACCGACCTGATGTCGGGCCTGAGGTTGTGAACAGCGAAATCCCTGCTTCTGGCTCTTAAAACGACGTGTATCAGCGGATCTAAAAAAGCGCAGGAACTTCTTACCGGGCCGATACGACCTATCCAACCGGGCTTATTCGTAAAAAAAATCTTAACTCTGAACGCAGTCAGTCGATGTGTTATACAAATCAGCTCTGTTTTTTTGACGGAATAAGATCGTAGACATAACTGCGACGAAATATTCCGGGCAGGCGGTCATCTCAGCGTGGCATATCGGCTCGCTGCGTCCTCATATTTAATGCCTGTTAGAAGATAATAGATATTGTCCAGCAGCCCTTATGGTTAAACTACCGGTCGATGCGAGGCAGGCAGAAATCGGCTACTCTGTTTTGACGAAAGCGTAACAGGTCGCAGCAAGGCTCATTTCAAACATCAATAACGTGCTGTTACGCGATAAATATTAACCACTATTTTCAGAGTGGATTTTTAGCTAACAGACAACTCTCTTCAGAAAAGGCCATGTGAATCTCCAGATATGATTCAGCATAAGCCAGACTGCCCTCTCCGTATTTATTTTCCCGGAAAATCTACGACATCAGCAACCATGACATCGATTGCACTTTTTAAGTCATCCCTGCTTATCTGAGACTGACTGGTAGAAACTTTACCACCGTACGCTTTTCTGACTACTTTAATGACCGGCTAATTCGTTGTGACGTCTGGCAATACGGCTTCGATAAACAGATAAGTGCGCTGTGAGCGTTTTCCGGTCATTGTCCCCGCAACAACGGCTGTCACAGGAAGAAGCTCATAAACCTGAATACTGACTGGTTTCTGCCACTTTCGAAGAACAACCTGAGAGCGTTAAAAATTCTAATAGCGCTCAACTTTCAATCGAGCTTCTGTGGAATAATCATCTTCCCCCCCGGGAAATGATTGATAATGCATTGCCAGTTAAATTCATTACGAATGTTAAGATACCTATCATGCCGCAACCCTAATAAATATCACGCCATTAAAACAATAACCCACAGTGAATTTAAGAAAGCAACAGTCATGCGCCGAAAAATTTAACTCAACCTGTCTTTATTTTAAATTTATTTCTTCTGAAAGTTCTAAAAACCTATAACCTTTAGCACTCTAAAATATATAACCTCATTCAATGCTGGCTAATCCCCTAAAGACGTTCTTCTTTTACTGAGGTTATTTGCGACGAATCTACTTTTAAGCAGTACCTCATATGCCCTGAAGAAATCACTCATCACAAAAAGGAAAAATAAATTTAATGCCTAAGGCAAAAGTCTGGAGCTGACTATATATTTATCCTTGTAATTAATATTAACTTCATACTAAACCAGACGGGAGAGTTCTCAGATGAAAATATACATTTACGCTATAGCCGTGTGCGTTTTTTCATTTAGCTCATTTGCGGCAGAAATGATGCCGAAAAATGATTTTGAAAAGGTGCAGGGGCAATATGAAAAGGTTGGCAGCATTTCAACATCAGGTGAGACCAGTGCAGCCGATGCAAAGACTGAGCTTTCTGAACTTGCCGATAAGAAAGGCGGAGATATTTACGTCCTGACATCCGGCAATACCAAAAACAAGATGCATGCTACTGCAGATGTTTATAAGAAAAAGTGAATTAGGAGAAAGACACCCGTTGCGTAAGCACGGGTTTTCCAGTCTAAAGGGTGCCCGTGCTTCTAGCGTTTTGAGCATGAAGATTACCCTCTTGAATGATTCGCGGCAGTATCAGCCTAGCGGCTGGAAATTTCGCAGGCAGGAATTTATTTTTTCAATTTCTATCCGGAACCGATGAAACACGGGCTGGTTATCTGGGGAAGTCAATACCAGCTACAGCCCTGAAGATCTCATGGCGTTTCTGTTAATGCCTTTGTCTGACTGGCTCCGCAAGGAAGAAAAGGAAATTTTACGGATACGCTTTATGATGTGCCTTCACAGTATGACGCAACTGCTTAAGTCCAGACTATACGATGAGCATACAAAACCCCTGCTGACAGTGATAACTGTTGAAGGATTACCCGTCTCCTGGCATTTCCGAACTTGTCGGAGCGACCAGCATTGGATTAGAGCTAAGCTTCTAACACATGAACAGAATGACTTGCATCGCTCAACATACCGTGAGCCTCAGGTCCGCTTTTCGCTCATAGCGGTCAGACAACGTTCCTTATTTCCTGCTTTATGCCAGAAGTGGTCCTTGCTAACACCATGCTGAGTTAATTTATGGGCGCAGATCATCCTCTTTAAGCAGGAACAAAAAAACCTATCCAGAAAAGCACGTACCCAGGATTAGAAGGCTAGCGCTAAGGCCACAGGACGGTAATGTTTGCCGCTCCGCGGTAAACGCAGAAATTATCGGAGTCAGCTCGCCTCGTCCCCGCCATGGCTAGGCCATAAAACTCGAAATCATCCCTATACCTAAGCCGATCATTCAGACTATTGCTTTACTTCCATTCATTATCAAAGACGAGAATGGCAATATTTCAGTTTCCTGTTCTTCAATGCTGAAGGGTCATCGAAATTACTGGTCTGAACATTTGAATTAACACCCGCTTACTGTAATGCTCCGATGTACCCTGTTTAATCAAATAGTGGGATGAGGCATAACAGCAAAGGCGAGAGGCGACGTGACAGGCGTGTTTATTACAGGCCAACAGGGCCATCGTCGTACGAATTATTCCTCCGTGTATTGGCATTGCTCCTGACGAATACTTTAGATGACACTGGTAATAATACTAAAAATAAGCAGCCCCCGTGCATAAATTTAACAGGCCGTTGATGATGCGCTTGCTCATTCGCTTTTCTATGATAAATGCATGTGACTTCATGCTGGTGACACCCAACGCAAAACCTGTGATCGCCATTCCATTTATCGCATTACCTGCCCATAAAACACTAAAAATAAGTGGAATCATTATTTATAAAATACTGCCACTAATCTGATTCATTCAAAAAAAACTTTCCTATTTTTATATAAGCATTCACACTAACAACTCAACAAAATGACGCGAATGGTTATTTAGATAAAAAGAAAACCCTAGAAATAAATAAAGAAATTGTTCATAACAAAGGACCACTCTATCCAAAAAATCATAGATTAAATTTACAGACATCAAAAAACTATGTTTACGTGAGAAATAAAATGTACTCTAACGCGATATGGATTATGCTAGAAAAGTCAGTTAATATAATCGGCTTGATATATATTAATTCGCTTATGGCAAAGTACATTGGGCCAGAAAACTTTGGCAAAATAAATATTTCGACATCTATTTTTATTTTTGTACAAACGCTATCATGGTTTGGTGGTCAGAATATTATATTTAAACGCATGAGTGAAAATACAAAGTCTGGAATCGCAATGGCGATACACACTCAAAATCTACGGCGTATTTTCTTTCTCGTATCATCAGGCTCAGTTTTAATTTATCTCTATTTCTTTACTGATTTAATTGTATTTTTATTTGGCTTGGCCAACTGCATTGCCACATACTATATTGTGATGGACTTTTTTTCCATTTACAACAACACTCAATTAAAATCCAAAATAAATACAATTACGAATGTAATTGGGTTATCTCTCGCCCTATTAATTAGATATTATATTGCTCATTTTAAAATGCCGGTTCACTACTTTACAATACCTATTATCATTATCCCTCTCATACCTTACATTATGCGCTTCATTTATTTTAAATACACAACAAAAATAAAAGAAAACAGTAAGGTGGCTGGCATATATAATCGTCACATGTTATACGCTGGTGGTGCTTTAATCTTATCAAGCTTATCAGCAGATATATACACTCAGATATCCAGCATTTTTTTAACTAAGATAATGTCTTACTCTTATCTGGGAATTTATAGCGTAGCGTTAACAATAGGAGGTGCTTGGTCGTTTATTGTATTGTCATTAGTAACCAGTTTTTTCTCAAAGATTTATAGTGAGAAGAATGAAATAACCGTTGAGAAATTACTCATTAAAATAAACAGAATCGTGATTCTATTATCACTTATTGCTTTAGGTGGATTCTATCTTTTTGGAGGTTATTTTATACATTTACTCTATGGCGATAATTACATGGATTCGGTTAACATTATCCCCATAATAATCATTGGCACAATGTTCTCTTCATTAGGGACAATTTGTTATAGATATATGATAAAAGAGTCTGGGTATAGTTACCTGGCTAAAAAAATGATCTTATGCTGTATATTAACGATACCATTATCCTGGGTAATGATTAGTTCATTCGGGATTAATGGTGCTGCATATTGTTTTTTAACTGTAGAGATACTCTCTTGCACTTTACTTAATTATTTCTTCAGAAATAAAACAATCATCAAAATGCATCTTAACATTTTCAAAACGAGATAATTTAAATGAAAATGATAAAACACACAGTAAAATCAGCTTTAAACATCTATGCTAATATCTCTCCAAAGTTTTGTGCTAAAGCTCATTACTATATTAAGTTTAAGAAAAAACTTAACTTAACAAACCCCACCAATTTTAACGAAAAAATACAGTGGCTTAAGTTCAACGAACTGAATGGTGATATTTACACCATGTGCGCTGATAAATATAAAGTTAGGGAGTATGTTTCATCTAAAGGGTGTGATGAAATCCTTAATGACTTATACGGCGTATACGATAACCCACAAAGCATTGATTATAATACATTACCTGAAAAGTTTGCACTAAAATGCAACCATGGAGCCGGTTATAATATAATATGTGATAATAAATCATCAATAGACATTGAAAAGACAAACAGACAACTAAATAAATGGTTAAGACAAGATTTTTCTAACCTTTTTATTGAGCCCCAGTATAAAAAAATAGAAAGGAAAATTCTGTGCGAGAAGTATATTGAAAATGAAAGCGGTGGCTTTCCTGATGATTACAAATTTTACTGTTTTAATGGAAAACCATACGCGGTAATGGTATGTATAGGGCGAGAAAAAGGAATACCTAAATTTTACTATTTTGATATGAACTGGAACCCTTTACCTTTCGAGGATACCATTGAATTAATAAATAAAAAACGTTTCCCAAAAATGCCTGATGGTTTTAATAAAATGAAAGAGTATGCTGCAAAATTAGCTTCTGACTTTAAGTTTGTCCGAGCTGACTTTTACCTTCTAAATAGCAAGGTAATATTTGGTGAGCTGACATTTACCCCTTCAGCGGGACTAGATGTAACATTACAGGAAGCAGACTTTATTTTAGGAAGTCAGCTAAGATTATAGAGAGAAGGGTGATAAATAGATTTACAAGTGGAACAGAAAAATGCGTTACCCTTTACTCTGTCAGAACACAGTGATTTCAGGTAATAGGCAACGATTGGGGATAACACTAACATATTGATATTACCACTATCATTCATAGACATATAACTATGACGGTCAGGCTGATGGCCACAATTCAGCAATTCAGCGGCATGCCGCCTTTGTTGAGAAAATTAAAAGGTTGAGCTCGCTCAAAAATGGCGTAGTAGCTTCATTTTCATCCAAGGCTGCGCCATTACCTTTATAAACGTCTTAGGTAAAATACATTCGCGAAAAATTTAAAGAGGACACACCTAAAAAAAGACATGCAGTCATATAAAACATGATCTTAAATAACCCGTTATTCCATAATGAAAAATTTCTCGTTATTTTTACTTCTGGTAGAACACAAGTAGTTAATGACAGCGATGAATAATGACATGCAATAGAGGCCAATCAGTAGAAAACCATGGCCGAGACACGGTAAAAGTCTGTTTAGCGTCTTTACTCAATCGTTATCGTTCTTATCAATGATTGCTGCGATGAGCATCATCGCTCAGTCCGAATGATGGTTTGGGATAGTTGATGATTGATCTCATTGCTCAACCCGGACTGAGTAGGGATATAAAATTTGGCGAAGTTATTTAGCCAACAGTTCTCTTCGGACGATGTCTGCACCAGCACTTAAAGCATTTAGCTTGCCTCTTGCTACTCGACGAGATAAAGGCGTCATGCCACAGTTGGTGCAAGGGTAGAGCTTATCGGCGTCGACAAACTGAAGTGCTTTTCGCAAAGTATTGGCAACTTCCTCTGGTGTTTCAATGGTATTGGTTGCCACATCTATGGCCCCAACCATGACTTTTTTACCTCGAATGAGTTCAATGAGTTCCATTGGTACATGAGAGTTTTGACATTCCAATGATATTATATCGATATTCGATTTTTGCAGTTTAGGAAAAATCTCTTCATATTGTCTCCACTCTGTTCCCAGCGTCTTTTTCCAATCTGTATTGGCTTTAATGCCATAACCGTAGCAAATATGTACGGCAGTTTCGCAATTAAGCCCTTCAATTGCTCTTTCTAAAGCGGCAATACCCCAATCATTTACCTCATCAAAAAAAACGTTAAATGCGGGCTCATCAAATTGGATAATATCGACACCAGCAGCCTCTAACTCTTTGGCTTCTTGATTAAGAATTTTGGCGAATTCCCAGGCAAGTTTTTCGCGGCTTTTATAGTGACTATCGTAGAGCGTATCTATCATAGTCATGGGACCTGGTAGGGCCCATTTAATGGGTTGCTTGGTTTGCTGACGTAAATACTTGGCATCTTCAACAAAAACGGGCTTTTGGCGAGACACGGCACCCACGACGGTCGGTACACTCGCATCGTAGCGATTACGAATTTTAACGATCTCACGTTTTTCAAAATCAACGCCGTCGAGATGCTCAATAAACGTAGTAACGAAATGCTGTCGCGTCTGCTCGCCATCACTAACAATATCAATACCTGCCTGTTGTTGATCTTCCAGGCACAAACGCAGGGCATCTTGTTTGCCCTCAATTAATTCCTGATCTTGTAATTTCCAGGGAGACCAAAGTGTCTCAGGTTGAGCAAGCCAGGAAGGTTTAGGTAAACTGCCAGCAGTCGAAGTGGGAAGTAACTTTTTCATAATAGATGACCTTGTATTTGATTAATCAAAGAACGGAATTAGCAGACCATTGCTCAAGAATAGTTTGGTAAGGTTTGATGAAGTGCTTCTCAGTAAACTTTCCCTGCTCAACAGCTAATTGGCTACGTTCTTCTCGATCATAAACAATCTGCGTTATAGAATAATCCTGATGATTCAGGTTTGGTTGGTAGTATTTTCCTGCTGCAGAATTAGCATTGTAAATCTCAGGTCGATAAATCTTTTGAAAAGTCTCCATCGTGCTGATGGTACTGATAAGCTCAAGATTCGTGTAATCGCTGAGTAAATCATCAACAAAATAAAATGCCAAAGGCGCAACACTATTTGGCGGCATAAAATAGCGAGCCTGCAACCCCATTTTCGTAAAATATTGGTCAGTTAAAGAAGATTCATTCTGCTGATATTCGACGCCCAATACAGGATGCTCATTACCTGTTCGATGATAGGTATTTTTGCTTGAAACACTTAGGCATATAACAGGTGTTTTATTGAAGTTATCTTTGTAAGCCTTTGAACCAATGAATCTTTTAAAGATATTACCATGCAAAACGCCAAAACTCTTCGGCGTGCTAAATTTGGATTGATTATTATTGTGCTCTGGGAGTAGTACGCTGAAGTCATAATCACGTACGTAAGAGGAGAAATTATTGCCTAAAATACCATCAATGCGTTCGTTGGTTTTTTTATCAACGATATTTGTTTTCAGTATTTCAATAACTGGGAAGGCATCACCGTTGCCGTCAGCATCAACATTCAACTCAGCGGATATAATTTCAAGCTCGACAGAATAACGATCGCCTTTGGGGTTATCCCAATGCGCCAATGCGTTGAACCGATTGTCAATCATCACTAAGGCGTTACGCAAGTTCTCTTGGCGTTTCTCACCTCTAGCCAAATTAGCAAAATTAGTAGTGATGCGCGTACTTTCGGAGGGGTTATAATTCTCGTCGAAACGAATGCTTTTAATAGTAAAAGTAAATTCTTTATTCATTGTAATCTGGCATCCTAAACTCTGAGATAAAAAAACCTGATTTTTTCATTGCTTTTCAGCATGTCCTAAATTTCATTTGTGGTTTTCTCATTCAGTAGCCTTTATATTATCTATAGTTAATTACAGAGCATATTTTATGCCTGACTCATTGAGTGAGTAAAAGTGATTTAATTTCATTAAACATGAGTCTTATTCATGATTAGGGGTGCGGTAAGCAAAGGCATTGTGGCAGAAACCCTGATCGAAATGATTTAAAGCTGGAGTCCATAGGGTGTAGAGCGGCTAACTGTTGGGGTGTGATGGACGTCTCCCTCAGCGTAAAATCTGCCACTTATGCTGGTCTTGTTGAATAAAATGCATGTTGCTGAATGACAGGATCAGAACACGCATAAGGCTTGTCCTGCGCTCCGTTGGTTAGCACACCGCGATGCTGGCCATGTCATCATCAATCACGTGAGGGCATCCTTTGGAAAAACGTTTTCCGAGGAACAGATCTTCATGAAGCCGAAACCGGGGTTTCTGCCTGCAGGCTTTGCTGTAAACATACCACCTCAGATCCATCTTCTACGCCTGGCGTAATAAACCTGGCGGGATGGAAGTGTCGAAGTTAAACGCCTAAAGGCTCGTGAAGAAGAGAATGCCCGCCTGAAGTGGCTGCTTGCCAGAACCCTACTGGATAAGCAGATGCCTCAAGTGGCTTTAGGGCAAGAGTACTGACGACAGATCAAAAGCGAGAGGCGTGTAATGTGTAATGCGACGGTTCTGTTGCAGCGTCATGTCTGCAAGCTGACAGATTTGGCCCTGTTAACATGTCGCTATAAGTCACAGCACCTGGACGCTGGTGCTTATTTATCTACCCGCATAACTGAATTGGCGCTAGCACGCAGGCGTCTCGGTTAGCTATGCCTTCGACAACTTAGGCGGCGTGAGGACCATTACGCAAATCCGAAGCATGTCGTTTATCATCTCAGCGGCCAAGCCATAAACGCACACGTCGCAAGTGACTTGCCACTGAGCGGCTTTCGCTGCTGTACCCGAAAGCGGCCAGCCTGACGCAACAACACGTGTCTGACATCATTTATGATTGGCGGCAGCACAACAACGAACGTCGGCTACATGCAACGCTGAATTATCTAACACCATTAGCGTCTGTAATGAAGTTGCGAAACGGAGAATCCGTCAATAAAGACCGGCATTTTTCACTGATGGAGGTATCTAATCCTTGAACAGATTATGCTGACAGTACAGGCAGTATCTTGTTAAAACAGGCGTTCAGAATAACCAACTGAAACACCTGTATTAAAGCGTTCAAAGAGATAATTGATTAAGTCAGATATCCAGCCGATAAAAAACGGATGGCTCATTATGAGCTTCCGTTGACGGTTTAGATTGGGGACTCAAAAGATGCGCATCGCGTTGGCTCACTGCTTTCTCAATGTTTCTTCTTCGCTCATAGCCGTCTGAGGCAGTTTGGTGCCAACAGCGGACATATCAAACCTTATTTCTTCTTGTTCAGCATCGACTTTAAATCGGCAAAGGGATTATAGGTTGCTGCATCAACATCATTTTGCGCGTCCTCCCCCGCCACAACGCTTGTCCCGTACTGATCAGCTTCAGTGTACTTCGAGTGTTCATGATCATGACAATACAGACACAATAACTCCCAGTTACTGCCGTCTTCCGGGTTATTGGTATGGTCGTGATCAATATGGTGTACCGTTAATTCGCGGAGGTTTGAATAAACAAACTCGCGCGCGCAGCGTCCACAAACCCACGGATAGATTTTCAATGCTTTTTCGCGGTAACCATTTTCCAGCCGCGTGTAGTTTTTTGGGATCAGAGCCATTACCGATGTCACCTGTTATAAAGAGATAATCTTACATTTGATTGTTAGCTGGCTAGCTTGCTTAACAGGGTACTCCAAGTTGAATACTAAGTCCGCTCCTCACCTAAAATTCGATTAGAAGACCCGCTAAATGCAGATCTCAAGGAGAATGCGTACTAATTGATCCTCGACTTACTCCTTTCCGTTTTACCACTTCTGTCATGAGTTTTTGAGCGGCTAATCGGCTTTTTGAGCAATGAATCGCATGAGTTTATTACTGAAAGCTTATCTCTTACTGTGTAGGCCTGAGAAGTGCGTAAGCAAAGGGGATGATCCGGCCAGTACTGATCACTAAGGAACATATGGCTATGCAACTCAAAGATATACAGACCGATTCTCTGCAATAACCACTGTAGCGAGAAGATCGCTATGTATAACCACTGTAGCGAGTAATCTAAAGAGGCTATCCACTATAGCGAGTAAATAGCGGCATCTGGGCTCGCTAACTATCCACTGTAGCGAGTAAACCTGCTCATGCGGTAGTCATGATGAGCAATGTTTGCCTGGATAACCACTGTAGGGAGTATAAAAACGAGTATAACCACTGTAGCGAGTGAAGTTACTGCCCTAACAAGCTAACCGCTATAGTGAGAAATTACAGAATGAATGCGTGGTTGTTGTCATGTTAGTGATTACTAACATGAGTAATGACATGGCTTGGCAGGTTAGTAGTTACCAGGGCGGTTTAAAAGAATAACCACTATGAAGAGTAAAATACCTCGTTACAGTGGTTGGTTACTCGCTATAGCGGTTACTTGATAAGAGATCAAAAATACTCATCACAGTGGTTAGTGAGCCTTCTTACTCTCGCTACAATGGATAGCTTTTGCATTGCTTACTCTCTGCAGAAAGCGCTAACTCTTTTTGCCCTTTCTGATTTTCTCAAGCAGCGCCATCTCTTCACGTGAAAGCATCACCATCTCTCCGCCCTTCTCATTCACGTCCGGCTCGTTATCAAGCTCATCATCATGAATATCAGGCAGGCTTAACGGCAGGTCTGCAGGCCTGAGTTTTGGCCGGCGATAATGCACGGCAAAGTAAACCGTATTGCCACGCTTTAGCTCTGTGTAATCCAGGTAACCAATCTCTTTAAGCTGCAACATCGCCTTTCTGACCGTGGCATTTTGCGTAATAGCACGTGAGGTGAGATTAAGTCTGGCGCGTAAGCGTGCCATCGATATTGGTGCTGGATCGGTAGGAAGGCTTTCAATAAAAGTGTAGAGCGCCTGTGCAGACTCTTTACGAGAGAGTTCATTGATGGCCCTTAGCTGAAGAAGGACTTTTTTATCGAACTGATAGAGCTCGAAGATTTTGGGATCTGCCTGCAAGGTTACACTGTCGTTTTTGACGCTGTATTTTGCTGACTGAACAAGGTGAGTGATGTAAGTATCACCCTCTTTGTTTGAAAAAGAGATGGTGTTAGTGGCAATACGCTTCAAGGACGAATCTAAACGGTCTCTGAGCTTCGCAGAGGAGCGCACAGAGGGTATGCCACATAACTTGGCGAAATCGACGAAAGGAAGCGTTACGCTGTCTCCCAGAACCTTATATTTGGCAAAGGCATGAATGATACCGACCCAAGTTTTGAAATCGTTATCCATATCCAGCCGGGCACCAAGGATCTTTATATTCTCATAGCCTTCAGATTTGACGATCGACAGCTGTTTTAGCTCATCAGTAACGTCCATTGAAGAGAGTTGATTCTTTTGACCTCGAGCCGTGGATTTCAGCGTAGGGACAAATAAACCCAGTCTCATCAGGGCAACGGGCTGAACTGTGTTGTTACTATTGGGTGTGAGGTTGATAACTTCACCGGTTCGCTTGTCAGTTTCGCTAAACGCTTCCGCTATCATATTGTTTTCTTGTTCTTTTTTCGGCATCGGAAATTCCGTGATATGAACAATTAATAATCGCCGTTACTGGTTATAGTGGATACTAGCACTCACTGTAGCGGTTAGGCTACTTACTACAGTGGTTTATTTCCTCGCTATAGTGGTTGCTTTACTCACTACAGTGGATAGTGATCCCCTTTCAGAGCAGGCAGGGCAAGGGATGGCTGCACATGGGGATCTTATGAGGATCTGTTATTGGATCTACCCATTAGATAACTCGCTCAAATAGTTACCATGAACTGTGCATATCTTCATCATACTTTCTTCGAATTCAATATCCTTCACTGCAAGGCTCAACCGCGATGGGTTATTTCGTTCATTTCGTAGCCAGAAGTTAAGCACAGGATAAAAGCACAGTTACTCGCTATAGTGGTTTTCATCTACTCTCCAGCGCGGTTAGTAACACTCGCTACAGTGGTTGTTTCACTACCTATAGTGGTTAATCTTCTCTCCATAGTGGTTATAGAAGCCCTTAAAGGCCTTATACAGCAAGGGCTGCCAAGGTACGGGGATCTATTTAGGATCTATATATGATCTATATAGGATCGACTGATTGGATCTAGCCTGTGAATAACGGGGAAAAGTGATTCATAAATATTTGAGAGCGATATACAAAAAGAGACAACGCAAGACGCAAAGTTAACGGCCTGTATTGGCAGTGAATCTACATTTTTTCAGATTGAACAACCCTTCACCTTAACGCTCAGTTTTTGACACCGCCCTACTCTGTTCAAAAAGGTGACATTCGTTAAAACTTTACCTTCGCAAAGGTAGCTCCATGCATGACGAGCAACGTAACCTGTATTTTTCGAAACCGGGCAAAAGAATTCTTTCAAATACATCAAATATGCTTTTCTGATCGACGACCTCATTAACCACATAAAATATGTGGTTAATGAGGATGTTAATAATTAAAATAAAGGCTCATTATATCTGTGAAGTTAACGTATTAACTTGCTGATAATTAAGTTTAAAGATGACGACAATAGACATTTTAAAATGGGAAGATCTTGGTTCCTGAGTTTGCCGTTTCTGATGAGCAAAACCAAATCACTTTTATAACGATATTTTCCCTTTACAGGCATATACGAACGTAATGAGGAAGGCTTCGGCTTTCTGAAATTAGACGAGGGAGAACATAGGACTGATCAGACTGGTGCGAGAAGAACTTTTGATGATGGGGATCAACGATATGTTTTCTCTTTTGCAAAGAGGCTAAATGTTCAGATACAGGTCACTTATGTCGAGCCTCTGTAAGTTTCACCCGCTCAACACGGCATTACACTTTTTATCATGCTTAGCTCTCACTGGATTTGTGGATGAAACTTTTTTACGTATAGAAATAAATCCGTCATCAGTACGTACATCAACAGTTTTAACGCCGACATGAAAGTGTTGCACATGCTTAGACTAAAAAATTAGAACAGATCATTTTAGAAATAGAACTCGTTAAACCTATCTACTGCTTAACACACTGCTTATCTTCTCTATTAAATATGTCGTTAAATCCAAATGAACCGCCCTCCCCTTTGCTCATCCTTATGTGCCGCCTATACATGTACCATCACTTAATAGATCCTCGCACTGCCGTACAAAAACAAGCTTTTGAAAGCAGTAATTTACAGCAGAAAGCGATTGCCCAGAATCGTATGCCAGCAGCAGAACATTTTTTTTCACCCTTTGAATATACTGCTAACTATATGACAATAAGGGGTTTTTGTGAGATTTTCATGATGAAAATACCCTAACTAATCTTTTGAATTTTTCGATTGCGTACGAGTAATCAGGGTACATTGCACCAATTTGCAGTTTGGTGGCTCAAACTCACTAAGATATATATCTGCGTATACCTACCTAAAGCAGATTTAATTTGATGAGGTAATGCAAATGTGAACGGCACAGCAATATTACTTGCTCGCATCTTAGTTTTTTTAAAAAAATTTATTATCGTTCAGCATCATCAGGCCAGGTTGCCAGATCCGGACTCTAGATAATTTTTCTCTTAGCTATCAAGCCGCATGCTTTTTTAATATTGCTGAATGTAGCAATAATAACTCGCAAACACAGCGTAAAGTGAACATCAGACTCTTTATTTTCCATTAGAAAGAACAAAGGTAGTCTACGAAACGTGATCTTCAGATTCGTTTCACCAACCCAATGATTTAAGTGATCACTATGAATTGAATTAAGCTTTGAGCGTTACACGTTCTTTATCCTGCGTAGCACTGCTTTGACCCGGTTGTTAATAAAGGTGGAATTAGTTTGCGGGATTAGATATGGCTGTCAAATGCACGCTTGTTAAGTAGCTATGATCTTCATAAGCACCCATACGTTATATGCTCCTACTATTCTGTTTTTTGAAGCGCAGCCGCACTGCTCTCTGCTAAATTTACCTTGAGGAGCTAAACTTTACTTATTGATGGCAGTTCCATGCTTCAAATTAACTTTAGCGTGATAAGTCAGCGAAATTTACATGACTTCCCTGGTTGTTATCAGCAATTAAATAAGGTGTGTGTGTACCGTTTGAATAGTTGAGAAGGATTTGACGTGACGCTCAACATAGTTGTGCTTTAAATTGTAGTTCATCTCATGAATGCGTTTTTTACAACGTAAACCGAATAAGCCAAAGTTGACTAGAAAAAATACGACCCAAGTCGTCTGTGAATTAACCGGCGTAAAGATACTTGCGTAGAGTTTCTACAACGTTGACAACTACTGTGAAGTAGTCAAACAAACCTGATCTGCCATTACCTCTTTTGAAGCCCTTAAACGATACGTAATCCTCTTTAGCTTACCTCAGAAGCGAATACCGACAGCCTTCCCTCGAGACTAATCGCATTTGATTCCCATACTTCTAATCTCATTATTCATAAAATATATCACCTTACCATTTTAATTCTATGCTATTGAATCTAAAGGAATATATTATAATTTTCATGATGAAAACACCTCTTTGCACTCGTCTTTAAGACTTTACGATAGCGGAATTTGGATACCCCCTCTTATGAATAAACCCAAAAAGTTATGCTCGAAACACGCAGCCTTCTAAGCATCATTTACTGTATTAAAATGATTACAGATAGAAGCATTGATTTCCCCTAAAGAGAAGAAATGCTCTCGATTTGAAAAGCTCTTGCTTATAAGCGTGTTGAAACTGCAACAAAGCAATAAAATCGCTTCAGTAAGAACAGCCAGCCAAATTGTTGTTGTAAGAAAAGGTCAATAATAGATGTGCATTTTCCTTGTTACGCGACTTAGCGTTATATCGTTATAAACCTTATTTAGGGTAAATGTCAGTTTCTTTCTTTTAATTCAAAAGTAGTAATTTGAAATCATCTAATAATGAACCGCATGCTTTGATCCACCTAGTCAGAAAAAATCCAAGTTTTTGGGATTTTCCTAAAAAATTGGCAGATTTCAGTTTTTTGTGTAGTATGCCAAAAAACATTAATACTGAGGTGCTTATGAAGCGTGATTACGGTGGTGTGCTGGAGATGGCGACGCGTGCTAATTCCATGTTGCACGGGTTAAGCAGTCACATTGAACAGCAGCGGCAGGAATTTAATCAAACAAGCTTTTATCAAACTTTTTCCCGCAACGCTGTAGCTAATATGCCTTTGCTGAGTAAACACGCTGTCGTTGCTGCCATAAATGATATGGAAGAAGCCGGTTATCAGTTTGGTAAAAAGCAAACGGGCAGCACTTCACAATACGCACTGAGCTTACAAAACGTCATCGACATCTATCAGCATCGCAAAGTGCCAAAATACCGCGATAAGCATGAAGGGCCATTCGTTGTATTTGTGGTGAGCCTCAAGGGTGGCGTGTCTAAAACCGTCAGCACTGTCACGCTTGCTCATGGTATGCGCGCCCATCCGTCCATGCTGCACAACGATTTGCGCATTTTGGTCATCGATCTTGACCCGCAGGCATCCAGCACCATGTTCTTAAGCCATACCAACAGCGTCGGTTCTGTACTCGAGACGGCTGCCCAGGCGATGCTTAACGATCTGGATGCGGATCAGTTGCGTGCTCAATTCATCAAACCGACAGTCATGCCAGGCGTCGATGTTATACCTGCTTCAATTGATGACGGCTTTGTGGCCAGCGATTGGGAAGAGCTGGTTGCGGAACATTTACCAGGAGTTGCACCTTCAGAAGTGTTGCGTCGAAATGTGATTGATCGCCTGGCAGGCGACTACGACTTTATCTTCCTTGATACGGGTCCGCATCTTGACTCCTTTATGTTGAATGCCATCGCCGCCAGTGATGTTCTGCTTACACCGACACCGCCTGCACAAGTTGATTTCCATTCAACGATGAAGTACCTGACGCGCCTACCGGAAATGCTTGAGCGCATCGAGTCAGAAGGGGTTGAGCCGCGACTTAAAGCTAATATTGGCTTTATGTCGAAGATGACGTCTAAGCATGACCATTTAACCTCTCAGAGCTACGCGCGCGAAGTTTTTACCAAATCAATGCTGGACTGCGGTTTACCGCGATTGGATGGATTTGAGCGCTGCGGTGAATCCTTTGATACTGTGATAAGTGCAAATCCTTCTTCTTATCCTGGTAGTGCGGACGCATTACGTAAAGCCAAACATGAAGCTGAGCAGTTCTCACGGGCTGTTTTTGACCGCATTGAATATATCAGGAGCACGCTGTGAGCGATCCAAAACAACTAAAGCGCATCGGCCGAACCCTTGGCCAATCAGCGATCGCGAGTATGATCGACAGCAGTAGCCAGTCTCGCGTCTTCACGCTGAAGTCAGGAAAAACAGCGACCTTTGTTCGTCAGTTAGTGCCACATGATGATATTGAAGCGAAAACTTTTGTTGATCCGCAGATCAATGGACGTGACCAAAAAACGTTGACGGAAGAGTCCGTTAAAGACATTACGCGGACTATCACCTTACAGCAGTTCTTTCCAGCGATTGGCCGTATGAAGGGCGATCGTGTTGAAATCATGGATGGTTCGCGTCGTCGAGCGGCTTGTCTTTTCTCCGGTGCCAGCCTTGAAATCCTGACTACCGTAGACGAACTCGATATCAGCGATGCGCGCCAGCTAGCTGCAGATATACAGACAGCTAAAGAGCACAACCTACGCGAGTTAGGTTTGCGCTTCATGTTGCTGCATGAAGCAGGCATGAGCAAAAGCGATATTGCCAAAGCTGAAGGTATCTCTAATGCCAAGGTGACGCGTGCTTTTCAAGCCGCCGCAGTGCCAGTGGAATTTATTGAGCTGTTCCCGGTGGTTTCAGAATTGACGCTTCAGGACTATCAACTGCTATTGGATGTTTGGGAAGAGGCGAAAGCGGAAGCTGTCGACATTACAGATGTAATCGCGAAGGTTAAGGAAAAGATCACCGAAGCTGAGTTGCCCAACACCAGCAATGCTGACGAGAAGAAGTCTGCGATCCTGGGATTCTTCAAGGCGACGAAACGGCAACTAAAAGCGCCGGTTAAGATCAATAAAGCAGTTATAGAAAAATTGGCAAGTTTTACCACGGCTAATACCTATGCACGTCGTAAAACCAATGAAGAGAAGCGCACGGTGCAGTATGAGTTCAGCCGTTTGCCGAAAGAGATTGCAGATCAGATCGACCGCTCAATTAGAGAAATTTTGGCGACAATGAAATAACGCCGTTGAGTAGGGCAGGGGAAGGTGCTGAGTTCTCTGCTTTATGATTACATTTAAGAAGCCGGCTACGAGCCGGTTTTTTATTGGTTTTGATAATTTAAAATGTTAGTGGCATTTCAAGTTATGCGTCATCAATTGAGCGTAATCATAAGGTGTGAATGCTCATAAAAGAGCCCTTTGCATGGGCAACCTAAGGTATAATTTTTTCTTTTGGTTAAAGAGGTAGATATGTGTGCGTATTTAAATTCTACCGCGGGTAAAAGTGCAGTTGAGTGTGTATCAATGATAGAGAATCAGGTTGCGACTTTTCCCGACGGTAACTGGCATGTTGGGTTAAAAAATAAAACTAAAATTGTTTTGGCGCTCATTAATGAAGAGTTTGCGGCCGAAAAGCTGGGCTTCAAAGAAAGTGAAGATCTAAAACAACGTGTCTATATCGCGCAAGATAAACTCATTGAAGCAGCTCTCTGGTAAGTACAGGTTACAGCGTAATAGTTAAGCTGCTATTTAGAATGAACCGTGCCGCAGAGCATTTAACCTCAGAATGGTCTCGGCACAGCTTCTAACATAACGCTTACCAATAAATCAAAGCACACCGTTTGGGAGTCATGACTTCTATCATTAAGCGCGTCCTATATCCTGACAACAATCAGTTGCGGGTTCTTTATTAGCTTAAAGCCTTCTCGTCCACTCAACCTTTACGTTTACGCTTGTCACTTTCGCGAACCTAACAAATATGTTTACTCTCTGAGGCGTCGATCCATGCATTGGTGTTGAATCCGTGTTCACGCTTTAAGGTTTATACACCACGAATGAATATTCAAATTTTTTGATTTCTTTGAGCAAATAGCACTGCTTTTAATCAAGCTTCCTCAGCTCTATGATTGTTCACATCGAGGCACAATGACTCACACCGAATAAAATTAACTGAGGAAATGACCATGAAATCTATCAAAACTTTCGTTGCAGTTGCAGCCCTGACCCTGGTTTCTTTCGGTAGCTTCGCACAAAGCGTTACTGCTTCCGCTTCTACACTTGACGGTGCCGAAGCCAAAATTGCGGCTCAGGCTCATAAGATTGGCGCTTCATATAAAATTACTGGCGCCCGTGTTGATAACAAAGCTTACGTATCAGCCGAACTGACCAAATAAACAGAATTGATTCAGGAAAGGCTGCCCAATAGGGTGGCTTTTTCGCATTTGAAGTCAACACTCCCATCCAGAATGATGCCGCAGTATTGAGTCATGCCAGCGCGCTCCTCCTCTTTTTTACTGATACGGCACAACCACGTTTAGGTGACATGGATTTCATCACAGTTATCCGTAAAGTGAGGCGGGAAAGCGCACTCATTTCAATTGTGAATTGGGCAGGGCATGTGGATGACTTGCCACGAGAGACACGCTGAGCTTGCTATCGCAACTTTAAGTCTCAATCCTGAGTATGTTGCGCGATGATCACTGCTTTGGAAATAGGGGTAAATGGTTGCGCTAAGCAAAGCATTTTTATCCGCATTCATTCATTTGTGAGAAAATACACGCCAGTTATTTCATAAACCGGCGCGTGTTTCAGTTAATTCAGTCAGAACAAAATCTGAATCTTGGCATAACGCTCTTTGTCTGAAGCCATTTCAAATGCACGGGTCACATCTTCCATGTGCACTTCAGCAGAAAGCAGGGGAGAGGGATCTATTCGCTGTTGTTCAAGCCATTTCACTGCAGTTGTAAACTCTTCGGTAAATCTAAACGATCCTTTCAATGTGATCTCTTTTACCAACAAGCTCCCAATCGGATAATCCACGCTGGCGGACCCCATGCCGAGCTGAACGATGGTTCCACCGGGACGTGTGAAGTTCACTACGGATGTCACTGCCGCAACTGCTCCAGAGGCTTCAAAGCAGACATCAAAATATCCCCCGTTTTCTGACCAGCGTTGAAACTGTTCCTCATCACGCGGATCCGATGCAGAGGTCGCGCCCATTTGCAGCGCCAGAGAGCGGCAGCGTTCGCTGATATCTGTAGCAAAAACGTCTGCTGCACCGGACGCCAACGCCGCCGCAATGGCCAGACAACCAATGGGGCCAGCGCCGGTTACCAACACGCGTTTTCCTACCAGATCCCCAGCCTGACGAATGGCATGAATACAAACGGCTAACGGCTCGGCAAAGACCAGTTTTTTGGAATCGGCATCAGACTGACAAGGCACGCACTGTTGCGGATTAAGGGCGATGTATTGGGCAAAGCCGCCATTAACATGTGGATGAAATTGCGCACTTCCCATAAAGCGCATAGAACGGCAAAGGTTTTGCTTTCCCGCCAGGCACAGCGCACACACATTGCACGCCCGCGACGGATTTACAGCAACACGCTGACCCGGATAAAGACCGCTATGCTGAGGAGCTTGTTCAATCACGCCGATAAGCTCATGACCAAGAATCATTGGAGTCTTAAGCACTGACATGCCTGCGCGACCGTGTAGATAGTAATGGATGTCCGATCCGCAGATCCCTCCACGCTCAACTTTCAGTAAAACTTCCTCATCTTCATTCCACTGCATGACATAGGGCTCACATCGCACATCGTGAGCCTTATGGATAACAACAGCACTCACTGCTTGAGACGGCATCGCTTTACCTCATCGAATTTTCTTCATACTTGTTAAACTTGCCCGTCAAGGCTATACCCGATATTGGGCACCAAAATGATGCAAATTAATAACGCTCATTGTGACGGCAGTTATTGCTACAGAGCGACTTTTATTTAATTTTTATATTTTCCGCTATGTGATTGCACCATTATTGTGATCGCGATCGATAATAAACGTTAATTTGCACTAATTATGTGCTTATTCTTTTTTAAAGGAGATAAGTAAACCATATGTTTGTCTTTTTGGGACTATTCAGCAGTTTCTTAGAGGGGGTTTCTTGAGGTTTAATTATTATTTCCCCAATAAAAAATATATAAATCAGCAAGTTGAAACTTTTCCTGATAAATAAATAACACAGTAAAGGGCAATAAATTTATTTTAATGACGTCATGAAACTGTGAAAAAAACGTTGCAAAAAGATTTTTTAAAGTGATAAAACATTCTCACTTGATAAGTAGTTTTCACTTCTGAGGTTAAAGATTATGGCTCTTGAAACGGCTGATGTTCGTATTTCATTGTCTTGGAATCGCCCTGATAAAAAATGGCTTACTGCTTTTGCACAATTTCCTGTGGCCAATATTGGCGATGCCATGGAGCGGTTGAATATGTGTGATGCAGGCATCGTGCCGATCAGCAGCAATACCGACTTTGTCGGCTTTGCCTTCCCCGTGCTGGTCACTGCGGGTGACAATGCTGCGGTAATCAAAGCGCTGGATTACATCCAGCCCGGTGACGTGATGATGATCAATGGATTAGGCCATATCGACCGTGCACTGGTGGGCGAACAGCTCACCCAACGTTTTCAACATGCAGGTGCTGTTGCACAGGTTATTGATGGCGCAATACGCGATCGCAAAGTGATTGAATCTACCGGTTTGCCTACTTTCAGCCGTGGAACCACTCCTGCCGGGCCATTCAAAAATGGTCCGGGCGTAATTGGTGAGCCGGTAGCAATTGGCGGCGTCGTTTGCTGTGCCGGAGATATCGTAGTGGGTGACGAAGACGGCATCATTGTTATTCCATTCTGGCGCGCTGAAGCCGTGCTGGCAGCGGTGCAAGAAGTGGCACGTCGTGAAGCTGAAATGACGGCTGAAGTAACGCAGCAGTATCAGTAACACGGAACTGTGAAAATTATTGCGTTAACGCCGGGGTAATTCCAACACATTTTCAGGGCAAAAAAATGACGAAATCACATGCAGTAACTATGGATTACGCTTTGCCGAAGGATGGAAAGACGAAGAACAACGTAGTGCGCCGCGCCTCGATTGCGGGTGGCGTGGGTTCGTTTGTGGAATGGTATGACTATGGGATTTACGGCTTACTCGTCAGTTCTTTAGTGCTGGTTTTTTCTGCCAGTGATATGAGTACAACCGATGCTGGCTTAATGCTGACCTATGTCGGTTTTACCGTGAGCTTCTTAGTCAGACCTTTTGGCGGCGTTATCTGCGGTTATCTGGGCGATAAAATGGGCCGCCAGAAACTGCTCGCCATTCTGCTGTTGATGATCTCGCTGGCTACCGCCGCGATTGGTTTATTACCGACTTATGCCAGCATCGGCTGGGCTGCACCCGCATTGCTGATTTTGCTGCGCATCGTGCAGGGTTTTTCTGCGGGTGGAGAAGTCTCTGGAGCGGGGTCTTTCGTGGCTGAATATGCGGAAGATAATCGTCGCGCCGTGGTGATGTCGCCGCTGGTAATGGGATCGTTTATTGCACTGCTGTTTGGCAGCCTTTTAATCAGTAGTTTAATTAACATTTTCGGCACCGACGCAATGAACAGCTGGTTATGGCGTGTGCCTTTCCTGCTGGCTATTCCGATGGCGCTTATTGGTGTTTATATCCGTACCCGCATTGAGGACACGCCGCACTTTCAGATGGTGAAAGCCAGCAAACGTGTGGTGCGAAATCCCCTTAAAGAAGTGCTCACCTCAAAGCGCCACCTGAAAGCGATTGGCCTTGCCATCACCTTGCCTGCTGTCAATGGACCAGGCTATTACATTCTGTTCGTCTACATGCCGACCTACCTAAATAAAGTCATGCATTTCCAACAGATACAGAGCCTGATGGTGACGGCTTGTGGCCTGTTGACTATCGTTGCCACCATTCCTCTGATGGCCTGGCTCTCTGATCGCCTGGGACGCAAACCCATGCTTATTGCCTCGGCCATTGCTATGGCGCTGCTGGCGTGGCCCTGTTTCTGGTTATTGACGCTGGGCATGATGCCGCTGGCGTGCATGGCGGCGATATTGCTGGCCTTCGCCTTTGCCGGACATGCCGCGGTCATTCAGGCAACGCTTGCTGAGATGTTCCCGACAACCGTGCGTTACAGCGCATATAGCATCGGCTTTAACCTCTCAACGGTAATATTTGGTGGCTCAGCGCCGTTGCTGATGACCTGGTTAATTGGCCTGACCGGTATCGCTAGCATCCCTAGTTACATGGTGATGTTCACGGCAGCACTGACTTTGATCAGTGCCCTCTATCTGAAAGAAACTGCCGGCAAGCCGCTCTGTGACGAGTAACTGCTGCAAGAAAAGTATCCACTCTGGTATTCGAGGTCATTATGAAAAACGCGTCACCCTGGCGTATAGGGTTTGATATCGGCGGCACCTTTACCGATCTGGTGCTGCTAAATGACACGACGGGCGAAGCCATTCGTCATAAAACGCTCACCACGCCGGAGGATCCTTCTGAAGGCGCTTATACCGGCCTGACGCAGCTCGTTGAGCTGGCCGGTTTGCAGGCAAGTGACATTTACACCATCACTCACGGGACCACGCTGGCGATCAATGCTTTACTGGAGCGGTACGGTGCGAAAACCGCCTTGGTAGTGACGCGAGGTTTTAGGGACGTGCTGGTGCTGGGGCGTGAATACCGCTACGACATCTATGACCTAAACGGCGCACCGGCACAGCCGCTGCTGCCCCGTTCGCAGGCGTATGAGATCTCCGAACGCGTGACAGCGCGGGGTGAAATCATCACGCCGCTGGATGAGGCCGAGGTGGTGCGGCTGGCCGCTGAGTTACGTGAGCAAAAATATGAAGCGGTCGCGGTGCTCTGCATGCATGCCTATGCCTGGCCGGAACATGAGAATCAAATTGAAGCCATTCTCAGCCGCGAGTTGCCAGGCATCTCGATTTCAGTATCACACAACGTGTCACGTGAGATTCGTGAATACGATCGTGGCGTGTTGACGGCGATGAATGCCTTTGTTCAGCCCAAAGCGCGCCGCTACATGGCGCGGCTAGAGAACAAGCTACGCGAAGGCGGCTTTACCTGTGACTGGCTGGTAATGGGATCTAACGGCGGATTAATGGCGCCACAGGTCGCTGCGGATTATCCCACGCGGATTATCGAGTCCGGCCCGGCGGGCGGCATTGTGGCGACTGCGGCGTTTGCCCGCAAAAATCAGGAGCGTCAGGTTCTGGCGTTTGATATGGGCGGCACCACCGCGAAAGCCTGCGTAGTGCGCGACGGCGAACCTTCAATTACCACGGATTATGAAGTCGGTCGCGCGGATCGTCTGCTGAAAGGCAGCGGGCTGCCGGTGAAGTTACCGGTGGTGGACATGATTGAGATTGGCGCTGGGGGCGGCAGTATCGCCCGTGTCGATTCTCTTGGGCTGCTGGAGATTGGCCCGGAAAGCGCCAGCGCCTGGCCTGGCCCGGCGTGCTATGCCCGAGGCGGCGATCGTCCAACGGTAACGGATGCCAATCTGGTATTGGGTCTGCTGGATCCGAATGCGTTTCTTGGTGGCCGTATGCAATTGGACGTTGACGCTGCACGCCAGGCGATTCGCCGCATTGCAGAACCGCTGGGTTTGAGCATTGAAGATGCCGCGTGGGGCATACATGAAGTGGCCAACAGTAAAATGTCCGAAGCGCTGCGCACCCATTCGGTGGAAAAAAATGTTAACCCGTCGCAGATGACCATGCTCGCTTTTGGCGGCGCTGGTCCGAGCCACGCCTGGTCGCTGGCAAAACAGCTGAGTGTGAAAAAGGTCTTTTTCCCCAATGGTGCGGGCGTCTATTCCGCGTTTGGCTTGCTGACGGCGCCGCCGAGCGCTGACTTTGTGCGAAGCGATCGCTGCCGCCTGTTACCCGGTGTGGATATCACGCGCATCAATGCGGTGTTCGCAGAAGGCTTTGATGAAGCGATGACAACGTTAGCTGCTGCCAATGCCGATCCCGCCAGCGCGGTGCAGCAGAAACTGGCTGGCGTTCGTTACGTCGGTCAGGGTTCTGAACTGACAGTAACGCTACCTGAAGCTTTCCTTACAGAGGGTAATGTGCAGGCGCTGATCGACGCGTTTGAAGCAGCACATCTGACGCGCTTTGGCCGTACGTTGCCGGGACAGGGCGTTGAAGTGGTGAACTGGCGCGGTCGGGTGCAAACCACGCCGCCAAAACTCAACACCACTGATCAACTGAGCCACCCAGAACCGGATGCTGCGGAAAAAAACTTGCAGGTCTATCTGGGCCGTGAACAGGGTTTTAGTTCCTGTCGCGTTATCCCTCGGAGCCTGTTGGTAACGGGTGAAGCGGTGCAGGGACCGGCGCTGCTGCAGGAAAAAGAGTGTGCTATCTACGTCGGTCCGGGCGCTTGGGCGCAGTTGGATGAACAAGGCAATATTTTGATGGAGCTGAACTGATGACTGTTGCAACCCCCGATAATCTGCGTTTTTTGGACGACCCGATCAGCCTGCGCATTACCTGGGATCGCCTGGTGAGTATTTCCGAAGAGGCGGCGGCCACGCTGGTGAATATGGCGTTCTCTAGCATCATTCGCGAAGTGGGTGATTATTCGTGTTTGCTGATGGACGCCAGCGGCAGTTCGCTGGCACAGCCTAAAACCAGCGTACCGGTGTTCATTGGTACGTTACCCGCTACGGTGCGACATCTGCTGGCGAAGTTTCCGGCGGAAACGCTGAAGCCTGGTGACAGCCTAATCACCAACGATCCGTGGCTGGGCACTGGCCACTTAAATGATGTCACCGTCGTAACACCGGTATTCCGTGACGGTAAGCTGGTGGCTTTCACTGGCGCCGCTGCGCACATGTCTGATATTGGCGGATCGCTGAATATGGGGTCCTCGCGAGACATGTTTGAAGAGGGATTTTTGATCCCGCCAAGCAAATTGATGATCGAAGGAGAGGTCAACCAGCAATTGCTGGATCTGTTCCTCGCCAACGTGCGTTCACCTGATCAGGTTGAGGGTGATTTGCACGCAATGCTGGCCGCCAACCAGATTGGTGCCAATGGATTGCTTGGGCTGATGGACGATCTGAAACTGAACTCTGTCACGCCGCTGGCGGAGAAGATCCATGCGCTGACAGAAAATGCGATGCGTAAAGCGATTCAGGCGGTGCCGGACGGGCGTTACGAAGCGGCTGTGGACATTGGCGATTATGAAGGTGATATCCATCTCAACGTGGCAGTAATTGTCGATGACAGCAATATCACGATTGATTATGCGGGCTCATCGGCTGAATCGCTGTTCGGCAGCAACTGCCCAATGTCCTTTACCTATGCCTACAGCGTCTACCCACTGAAGTGCCTGCTTGAGCCAAATTTGCCCAACAACGAAGGCTGTTTTAAATCAATTAGGGTGACAGCGCCGGAAGGCTCTATTGCCAATGCACGACCGCCTTGCGCCGTGGAGATGCGTAACCGCGTGGGGCACATGGCGCACGCCGCGATCTTTACTGCGCTTTCCGAAATCATGCCCGAACGGGTAATGGGACACTCCGGCAGCGCGCCTGTGACCTGTGACGTTTTCGCCGGCCAGTTTGATGATGGTCGGCGCTTTGTTGAAAGCCTGTGCGTTAACGGCGGAACCGGCGCCCGTCCTGCTGCTGACGGCATTGTGACCGGCTTTCCAGGCAATATGTCATCAACACCGGTTGAGCTGATCGAGTCGGCTACACCGTTGCTGTTCATGCAAAAAGCAATTGTGCCCGATTCCGGGGGGGCAGGGCGCTATCGCGGCGGCGTGGCACAGCGCATGGTGATTCGCAATACCAGCAAATTTCCGCTTTCTCACAGTATGTTCTATTCGCGACAGAAACACGCGGCTGAAGGTGTACTGGGTGCGTCTGCGGGCGCGCCGAACTATGTCGCCATCAATGGCGAGTCGCTGGCAAAACCGGTGGGTCGTCATGACGTGTTACCGGGCGATGAAATCACCATTCAGATGCCTGGCGGCGGCGGAAAAATGCCGGTCGGCGAGCGTGATCAGCAGGCGATTTTGTGGGATCTGCAGGAAGGTTACATCACCGAAGCGGGCGCGCTGCGCGATTACGGCGTGGACGTTACTGAGCTGAAAAGGAGGTAGAACATGGCATCGTTAAGAGGGAAAGTGGTAGTGATTACCGGTGCCGGCAGCGGCATTGGTAAAGCGGCAGCTGCGGGATTCGCAGCGCGTGGCGCACGTGTGGTACTGGTTGGACGTCGTCAGAGCGTGCTTGATGACGTTGTGGCAACACTGCAACAGCAGGGCGGTGAAGCCTGGGCGTATGCGGCGGATATCGCTAAAAAGAGTGACGTGAGCACACTCGTTACCTGGGCGAATACCGAGCTGGGCGGCGTCGATATTCTGGTGAATAACGCCGGCAGCGCCAGCAAGACCCTGAATGCGCGCTGGATTGATGAGGAAGAGTGGGATCAGGTGCAGGACGTCAATATGAAAGCGGTGTTCCTGTTGACGCAAGCACTGCTGCCAACCATGCTGGCGCGTAAAAACGGCACCATCATTACCGTGTCATCGCTGGCGGCGCTGCGACCAAACCTGCTAGGCGGCGCAGCATACGGTGCTGCCAAGGCGGCCGTTCGCAACTTCATGACTTATCTGCATAACACCTTTCGCAATGATGGCATTCGTTCCACCTGCATTTTACCGGGCGAAGTGAATACGCCCATCATGGATAACCGTGCTAATCCGCCGTTGCAAAGTATTCGTGACCAGATGGTGCAGCCGGAAGATGTGGCCGAGGCAATTTTACTGTGTGCCAGCTTGCCTGCGCGCACGGTAATTGAAGAATTGATTGTCGCGCCGACCTTCCTCCGTGATGTATCCGGCGATATCGAAGTGAGCCGCTGGAAGAATGCGCCAGCAGAGTGCAATGCCGAGCGTGAGAACAAACGCTGAATCCTACAAGAAAGGTAAACTATGTCTTCCAAATCATTTAAAGCCGCTGAGGCAGTGCTGCGCATCGAACGCACATCGCTGCGCGTGCAACAACCCGCCTCGAATGCCAACATGGTCTCGTTGGCTATGGGCGAGCCCGATTTTGACACGCCGCCGCGCATTATTCAGGCTGCGGTGGATGCATTGCAAAGCGGATACACTCATTACGCACCGCTACTGGGTGATAACGCGCTGTGTCAGGCACTGGCTGAGGATGTATCGGCGCAAAGTGGCAATTCGGTCAAGGCCGGTGAAATTTTGGTGACGCATGGCGGAACGGCGGGACTGGCGGCAGCAATCCTCTCGATCGTGAACCCCGGCGATCGTGTGGTCATTCCAGATCCGACTTATTCGTTGTACGCCGATCTGGTGAATATGGCGGGTGGGATTTGTATACCGATGCCGTGTCGTGCCGATCTGCACTGGGATTTAACCCGTCTTGATCAGACGCTGGAAGGGGCAAAATTGTTTGTCTTCTGTAATCCTGGCAACCCAACCGGTATTGTTCACAGCCGTGAAGAGATAGAAGCGCTCGGCGCACTGGTGAATCGTCATGATACGCTGGTTATTGCCGATGAAGCCTACAGTGATCTGGTATTTACCGATCGTCCTTTTACCTCAGTGCTTCAGGTTCCGGCCTTCACTGGGCGAACGCTTTTCTGCCAAACTTTTTCCAAAAGCTATGCCATGACGGGCTGGCGCGTGGGCTATCTGGCGGGACCAGCGGAAATGATTGCGGCAGCGGCACGCGTACACAACAGCGTGAATGGTTCCGTTAACAGTGCGGTGCAGCGCGCGGCGCTGGTTGCGCTCACCGAGTGCAAAGATGATGTCAAACGTATGTATGATATCTACCGTGAACGTCGTTTGCTGATGATGAACGGATTGGCGGCGATCCCTGAGCTGAAACTGAATGAGCCTGAAGGGGCATTTTACTGCTTCCCTTCTTACTCGCTGCCGATTCCGGCAATTGATATGGTTTCGCTGCTGCGAGAGCAGGGCATCGCCGTACGGCCGGGCAGTGAATTTGGCGCGGCGGGAGAAGGACATTTACGTCTCTCTTATGCTGCCAGCAGCGAGGCGATCAGTGAAGGTGTTCGCCGTCTGAAACGCGGTTTGGCTGGGCTGAAATAGCAGTACGTTTTACTGGAAGAGAGATCGACAATGACGGGGAAAATCATGCGCAGTGACACCGAAAGAAACCGTAAAAACCTGATTCAGGCAGCGGCAAGGCTGTTCGAGCGATCGGAAACGCCGATCAGCATGACAGAAATCGCAGCTGAAGCTGGCGTGTCGGTGGCGACCGCGTATCGGCAGTTCACCTCGGTCGAAGAGGTGCTGAATACCTACCGTCATGATGTGGGTCTGTTATTGCTTGAATTCAGCCAGAAACAGACCGGCAGCGGCTTGCAGCAACTGGAGAATGTCAGCCGTTACTGGATCAAATTAGTGCGAGAACGCGGTGCAGCAATGGTGCCAATGCGTAACCGGCGTGGATACCTCGAGCGTTTGTGGGAAGGTGCTGAATATCTGCTGGTGCAGGCGAATGCGCTGCGTCCGGCATTGCGCGAAGCCATGAAAGAGATGGATTTGCCGGATATTGGCGACAAAGCGGTGTTTCTCTGGAACATCCTGTTTGACCCGCGTGAAATTTTCGATTTGCTGGACACCGTCGGCCTGACTGAAAAGCAGGTTGGCACACAGTTGTTGTCAGTGCTGGTCGGCGGTTTGCGCGGTTTCGCAATGGCTAACAACTTCTCTGTTGAGGCCTATAGAGCGAAATAATCCTGGCCGCGTTAGCGGCCATTTTCCTGAAAATTCTTCTTATCATCACATCGGCGATGAGGGCTTCGTGCGCCCTGAATCGCACCAAAGAGGTGGCATGATGGCTTCACTTTCTTATGTTTCTGACGAAGTAAACTCACCGTGGGCAACCTATTTGTCGCAGGTTGAGCGCGTACTGCCTTATCTGGGCGAGCTGTCGCGCTGGGCCGATACGCTGCGGCATCCCAAGCGAGCATTGATTGTCGATATACCACTGGAAATGGATGATGGCAGCGTACGCCATTTTGAGGGGTTCCGCGTACAGCACAATCTCTCACGCGGTCCGGGGAAAGGCGGCGTGCGATATCACCCTGATGTCAATCTGGAAGAAGTGATGGCGCTGTCCGCCTGGATGACAGTGAAATGCGCGGCGCTCAATCTTCCCTTTGGTGGTGCTAAAGGCGGCATTCGCGTTGATCCACGCGAATTATCCGTTAAAGAACTGGAGCGGCTGACGCGCCGATACACCAGTGAAATCGGTTCTCTTATTGGTCCGCAGCAGGATATACCCGCTCCAGATGTCGGCACAAATGCGCAGGTCATGGCGTGGATGATGGATACCTGGTCGATGAATGTTGGGGCAACCACAACCGGCGTCGTAACGGGAAAACCGATTCATCTTGGCGGTTCGCTGGGGCGAGTAAAAGCGACTGGCCGCGGGGTATTCGTGACGGGCAGAGCAATGGCATTACGCATGGGTTTGCCGCTGGAAAATTGCCGTGTTGCTGTTCAGGGATTCGGCAACGTCGGCAGCGTATCTGCTGAGCTTTTTACTGAAGCGGGTGCGAAAGTCATCTGTGTTCAGGATCACAGCGCTACGCTCTTTAACGCCAACGGCATCGCTATTCCGGCGCTGATTGAGTGGCAAAAGCAGCATGGCAGCATCGCTAATTTCCGTGGTGCAACTGCCGTCAGCAATGAGGCATTTTGGGAGCAGGGTTGTGACATTCTGATCCCGGCAGCACTTGAAGGGCAGATCACCGCTGAACGTGCCAGAAAGCTCATGTGCAGCCTGGTGCTTGAAGGTGCGAATGGACCGACGCTTCCTGCTGCTGATGACATCCTGCGAGACCGCGATATTACGGTGGTGCCAGATGTGATCTGTAACGCGGGTGGCGTCACCGTAAGTTACTTCGAGTGGGTACAGGATTTTTCCAGCTTCTTCTGGAGCGAGGATGAAATCAATGCGCGCCTCGATAACATCATGGAGCAGGCGCTGGGATCCGTCTGGCTAAAAGCGCAATCGCTTAAGGTCACGCTGCGAACCGCCGCCTATGCTGTGGCTTGTGAGCGTATTTTGACAGCCCGCAAAGAGCGTGGCCTTTATCCCTGATTATCGTTTAAAACTGGATGCTTATTGTTCCGTTAAGATATCTGCTGCTCGTGTTCGCCATTCTTGCCGCATGGGCTTTTAATGCCGTGGTGATCAAAGGGGGCGTCAATGAGATGTTCACTTTATTTCTTACCACACTGCGTTCTTATACTGATACCGTTTATCCGGATCAAACGCAGACAACTGCCGCTGCTACTCAAACTGGCGCTGAGTGTTGGCCTGATGCATTTTTCGCTGTTGTTCCTGGGTATGACCTATACCGATGTCGGGAACGCAGCCATGATTGTGCACTTAGGTACGCCGTTCGCCATATCGGGAGCCGCGCTGTTTCTGAATGAGCGCACTGGGGTAGGCCATTACAACTATTTTGATAAAACAGGACAGGTCATTAGAGCCTGTCGCAACGCCAAGGTTATTCGAGCAGCACCAGCATCGCGCTTTAGATCAAGCTCATGGCATGTCTGATTAGCGCTATCTGAACGACTCGGCATTGACGCGAGAGTGAGATGCTCATCGCGCAGACAAGCAAGAGATGTTTTACGATAACTTTTTATGCCGATACCGCTCTCTTTGAATTAAAGTCCTGACTGAACTTATCCCTTAAACCTGTTCTGCATAAGCATGTTCAGATGCGGGAAACGACCCTTCCTTCACTGCTGCTACATAACTTTTCAGCGCCGCTTGAATGCTTTCCTGTCCCACCATAAAGTTGCGCACAAACTTAGGTACCTTGCCACCCTGGCTCAGACCCAGCATATCGTGCAGGACAAGAACCTGACCATCGGTATCAACGCCCGCGCCAATCCCGATCACAGGGACTGTTACTGACTCGCTCAGCGCTTTACCCACCGAGGATGGAACGGCCTCAACCAAGATCATCGCCGCACCTGCCGCTTCCAGTTTTATGGCGGCATCAATCAATGCTTGTGCTTGTTGTTGTCCACGTCCCTGCACTTTAAATCCACCGAACATATTTACCGATTGTGGCGTTAGCCCAATGTGAGCACACACAGGTACGCCGTTGCGCGTCAACTGACGCACCGAATCGCACAACCATTCTCCGCCTTCTAATTTCACCATCTGCGCACCCGCCTGCATCAATTGCCCTGAACTATAAAGCGCTTGCTCAGGATTGGAATAAGTCATGAAAGAGAGATCGGCAATGATAAAACTTCCGGCGTTACCGCGCTTCACGCTGGCGGTGTGGTACACCATATCTTCAAGCGTGACGGGCAGGGTGCTGTCATGACCCTGAAGGATCATGCCGAGGGTATCGCCGATAAGCAGCATGTCTACGCCAGCATGGCTGGCCTCATGGGCAAAGGTAGCGTCATAACACGTCAGCATGGCGATTTTCTCGCCACTCACTTTCATTTTTTGCAGATGCGTAAGGGTGATACCGGGCATTTTATTTTCTCACATGAACGATTCGGTAATTAAAAACGCCGCGATGAGGATCATCAGGGCGCCGGAAATCTGGCTCACACGCTGTGCTGCTTTGGGGCGGGTCTGTAACACTCGCCGGGAACCCCAGGCTACAATCAAATACACTACCGCGCAGTTAAAAACGTGCACCATTCCCAAAGCGATCATCTGGAGCGACAGCGACCAATTGCTCTCCGGATCGGTAAATTGCGGCAATAAAGCCAGAAAAAGCAAAAAGACTTTGGGATTTAACCCACTGATACATAGTCCTTTCCAGGCCCAATTCGACCCTGTCCCGACCTCTTTCGTTTCACTGGATGTCGGTACCGAAGGGTGTTTTATCATGCCGATACCCAACCAGAACAGATAACCGGCACCAGCCAATGTTAATATTGTCATGATGATCGGCACGTTGGTGACCAGTGCGCCGACGCCCGTTGCCACAATCAGCGTTGCGAGCAGGTGACCACTTAGTAATCCGGCAATAGCGGGGAGAACAACACGACCCCGTATTCCCGCCGATATGGCATAGGCCCAATCCGCGCCGGGCGTGATAACAAATAAGATCGAAACACCCCAAAAGGCTGCAAATAAACTTACCGCCATGTCTGCACCTCATGCATTTTTATCGTCCGCATGATGCAATGAAATGGAGGCTTATTTTGTAGCGTGATGATGAACATTTCCCTACCTAATGGCTAAACACCGTTGCTGGAAAGAATATCCTTACTTGATTAAAATGTGCTTCCAATGTTTATGCATAAAACCTTCGCTAAAGGTAGATCTTTCCAAATGGACCGCATTGATCGCAATATTCTTGCCGCGCTGCAAAGTGATGGTCGATTATCTATAACTGAGCTTGCAGAACGAGTAGGGCTCAGCTTGTCGCCCTGCCATCGAAGAGTTAAAGCGCTGGAGCAAGGTGGCGTAATACGCGGATATCATGCGCAGCTTGATCCCGGCGCTCTGGGATACAACTTTACAGCCCTTGTCTTCGTGACATTACGGGATGGCGACCGGCAAGCTGTAAACGCTTTTGAGGAAGCCGTTAAACAGGTGCCGCAGATTACGCTGGCGCAACGTCTGTTTGGCGATCCCGACTATCTGTTACACGTCACCACGCGAGACTTACCGGCGTTCCAGCAACTTTATGATGAAAAGCTGTCAGGTATGGCGGGAGTGCAACGTTTAACTTCCACGTTGGTGATGAAGACGGTGATCCAAGATCGCCCGCTGGTATTAGGCCAAGGTTGACAGTTCCAGGGCATTGGCAGGTAGCGTCAAGACATCATCTCTTGCATCTCATTTAACTGGCATTAAGCCATTACCTTCTCAATGAATGATTATCAAAAAAAGACTCAGATAATTCTTTGCGCTTACGCTTGTTGGATTCCCTGCGGTGACTAACCTTGAGGCATCTGATGATGTCCGGGATTAACGGTGTATGCATCTGGCGTGGCCGATGACCGGCATCAGGGGAGTGATGATGATCAAGCATGATGCAGTAGTCGTGATGCCCTGTAATGGGTTTACGATTCAGCGTGTCGATAAAACCAGTAAATCCAATGAGGAGAGCAATAAACTGGAAGAAGAAATTTGGGGTTTGTTTGGGGAAATAGAAGCTGAAACGGATGAACATGAGAAAACGGTGATTCGGGAGCGAATTTGGCGGCTGGCCGCAACCGGCGACAAGAAGGGATGACGGCAACCTGTTCGGCGCCATCACTCTATTACGCGGACAAAAGCTGCATTACCTGCTTTGCCACTTCATCGGGTTGTTCTTCCGGTAGCCAGTGGCCGCAGCCTGAAACGCTGCCACCGCGCACGTTGGATGCGAACTCCTCCAGCATTGGCACAATCAGAGAACCGTACGAATGCTCGCCCCCAAGCGCCAGCACAGGAATGGAGAGCCGTTCTTCTTTCCAGACAAGGGCATTCTCGTGATCGCGCGGAAAGGCGCGGTACCATTCCAGACCGCCTCTTAGGTTTCCCGGCTGTGCCAGCGCGCGCGCAAATGTGTCTATTTCATCAACCGAATGCGCGCCATGATCAAACGCCCGATCGTAGATAAAGGCAGAGACATACTCCCGCTCACGGCCTTGTATCAATAACTCTGGCAAATCACGCTTCATGTGGAAGGCGAAATGCCAGACCTTTTGCTCATGCGAGTTTTGCACCCAACGGCTCCAGCCAGGTTGAGATGCATCCAACACGGCCAGGTGCGTAACGGCATCCCGCTGCGTCAGGGCAAGCGCCAAGGCCGTCATCGCCCCAATATCATGACCACAGACTGCATATTTCGTAAAACCCAATGTTGTCATAACGGCGTGAACATCACTGGCCATGCTGTGCTTGTCATATCCGCCCTGAGGTTTCTCAGAATGCCCGCCTCCGCGAAGATCAACGGCCACGACAGTGTGCCGTTTAGCAAGTTGCGGCATCATGTGACGCCATTCCCACCACGTTTGCGGAAAACCGTGAATCAGCACAAGTGGCGATCCACTACCGCCAATCACGGCATGAATGTTAATGTCGCCAGCTACTACCCTACGGTGTTCGAAACTCTCAATATTCATGCTGTCTTCTCCTTCCATTCAGCGAAATCTATCGGCATGGCTTAAAGCATTGATGGCTTTTAGAGGGAATCAGACCAGGCGGGCTCCGCAATCCACATGAATGGTTTCACCGGTGATGGCTTTGTTCTGCATAAGGAGCAACACCGCCTGTGCCACTTCATCAGCAGTTACCAGACGAGGAACGGGATTTTTCTTTGCGACCTCATCGAGTACTCGCACGCCGAGTTCTGGGAAAATAGCGTCCCACATTGGCGTGTCCGTATAGCCGGGTGCAACGGCGTTAAAGCGAAGGGGAGCGAGTTCCAGCGCCAGCACGCGCGCCAATTGTTCAGTTGCCATTGTGGCAATGCCAGATACCCATGCGCCGCTGACGGGGCGGTCTGATGAGAGCCCACCGGTAAATGTAAATGATCCACCTGGCCGCATAAGACCATGCGCAGCACGCACCACTTCAACGGAACCCCAAAGACGTTCATCAAACTTATGTCGAAAATCACCGATTTCAGCTTCAAGTGGACTGCCTACTTTGGTGCTACCCGCAGCAATATAAACGTGATCGACAAAAGGGAGCTGAGCAAAGAGTCCCTGAAGGGATTCTGTGTTGTTGATGTCAGCGACCTGGATTTCCAGCCCATTCACAGCTCTTTGTGCGGCCTCGAGTTTTTCCTTTGTCCTTGCGACGGCTAGCACGCGTGCGCCAAGTGCGGTGGCGGCTTTAGCGACGGCAAGACCAATCCCTTCTGAGCCGCCAATAATCACAACCTGCTGATCATTCATCATAAAATCTTCATCCTTTTTCAAAATGTGGCGCGGGCACTGAGGCGCCCTTATTGTTTAGTGAGCGATAAAAAATACTTTCTTGCGCAGAGGTGTCAAGCAGATATAATGCGCAAATGACAACGAATACCTCTCCCACAGCTGATTCTAAATCCCCTGGGCGCAAGTCCACGTTTGACCGGGACGACGCGCTCAGTATTGCTTTGAATCTCTTCTGGCGGCATGGCTATGAAGGCGTATCGATAACCGATTTGTGTCAGGCGATCGGCATAGCGCCGCCCAGTCTTTACCATGCATTTGGCAGCAAGGCTGATCTCTATAGAAGTGCTTTGCGGCTTTATGCCGCGGGCAATCTAACCGTGGAAGAGATCGCGGCGATGCCTTCTGCCCGTTCAGCGGTACAAAGCGTTTTGGCGTTCGGCGTTAAAGCGGTGACGCAGCCGGGTAAACCGGTTGGTTGTATGATTTCCAGCGGAATGCTCATGGTTGGCGTAGAAAACGCGGACATCGCCGCGGAGTTGCGCACGATGAGAGCTGAACTCCGCGAGGCGCTGGAGCAACGTATATTGTGCGACGTGGAGGCGGGATTACTGCCGCCTACTGTTGATTCGGCTGCGCTCGCCCGCTTTTATGCAACGGTCCTACAAGGGCTTTCGGTTGCTGCGGTGGATGGTGCAGAACGCGCCGAACTCGATTTGGTCGTTCAGGCTGCTATGCAGGCCTGGCCAGCGTAAGCGCTTAAGAACAAGGATTTTGCTGTTTCGGTTAAACGTTGAAGAAAAAATCTGAGTAATACGCTGGCGTTTCGGGGACGTTGAGGCTTTGGATATTTAGGGCAAACGTTCATTTTTGTGAAATGAAAATTCGACATAATTAAGGTGAATATGATTTCTAAGGATAATGCAGAGCACTACGTTTGGGGTGATAAATGCGATGGATGGTACCTGGTCAAAAACCAGGATATGCTCGTTATTCATGAGAAAATGCCTGCGGGCACACAGGAAAAAAGGCATTATCACGCTGTCTCGAGACAGTTTTTTTTCGTTCTTGAAGGCGTCCTGACAATGGAACTGGAAGGAGAGAAACATGCGATCGGAGCCCAGCAGGGAATTGAAATCCCTCCCGAGGCAAAACATCAGGCCAGAAACGATTCAAATAACCCGGTTGAGTTTATTGTTATCTCTCATCCAACCACGCGTGGCGATCGCTTCGACATTCCCGATATCACATCTTAAGAGATTATCTTTTTTATAAGACGCTATTCGGATTTTTATAAACAGGGTTGTATCACAGATCTAACATCATAATTCAATGCCATGTGATTATCTTATTTCTAATTGGATTATTTTTTTATAAATTACCTAGAAATCATGCCGAAGATTAATTTCACAATAGTTGCCCATCTGAGGTTATATTGATGAGAGACACAGGCGTACAAACGGGTATCAATGAAAAAACATATATAAGGCAAGAACTATATAATAATTTCTAAGATTTATTAAATCCCATGCTATTTCTGGCAAAAAAGAGAGTTTTTCATATTTTAACTCTGACCGAAAAATGTTTTATGCCAGAAATCTTATGAATACAGTTAGTTGCCAGCACAAAAGATATAAGATTAATACGGCGCTAAAAGATAGTAACGCTACGTCTGCAACGTGGACACGTGAGTATAACGTTTGTATCTTTTGCCTTACTCAGCATAAGATTATTAGGAAAAACGCCAATTCTTCAGAAGTAAGCCCTGTTATGGCGTTTCGAATAATTTCACCGAACATCACCGGGAGATTGCTATGCCAGATAAAATGTCTGCTCAGTGCCATTGTGGTGCGGTCGCTTTCACTGTGGAACTGATCGACGGGTTTGACTCAGTCCGGCGCTGCAACTGTTCTTTTTGCCGTATGCGTGGTGCCGTGGTTGTCTATGCCGCAGGCGTAGAAGTAACAGAGGGGCGAAGCCAACTCACTGAATATCGCTTTAATAGTCGAGAAGTTGCACATTATTTCTGTTCAGTTTGCGGTATCTATACATTTCATCAGAGCCGTTCTGATCCTGAAAAATTTGGTGTCAATGTTGCCTGCATTAAAGGGATATCGCCGTTTGATTTTACATCGGTCATTGTAAGTGATGGGAATAATCATCCTAAAGATGGCGGGAAGGGCGGTGTGGCGGGTTATCTCTCTTATGCCCCTAAATAACTTTCGCTAAAAAAGCGACATTAAGGCGCATTTCGGTCATACCTGAGTGCTGGCAAAAACGGGTTGTTCAACCGTATGCAATCTGGACGTGATGCCCCTCATATCTTGAAAAAAAGCCTATTAGGAGGTGCAACATGGCCACCTTTAATTGGGCGCATAGTGCCTGGTTAGCCTTGGCGATTGGATTAGAGATCGTAGCGAATGTTTTTCTGAAGTTTTCCCATGGCTTTCGCCGCCCTCTGTAGGGTGTATTGTCACTTATCGCGGTATTGACCGCGTTCAGCGCGCTGGCTGGATTTTATTCGGGCAACGATTGAGTTCCCGAGGCTGGTTAGGCGTGGGATTGTTATTAGTGGGCATGGTGTTGATTAAATTCGCTTAAAAGCAGAGAGATGTCAGCAGGTACCTCATCCATAACATCTATTCTCTACCAAAACGCGACGGTAGTGACCGTCGCCATTGGTTTGACTGAGCTTAACCTGATTGTCGCTGTTATCCTCTGAGAGCTTGACGCATCGCATCAGGGATTTCTGCCAGGTATAACGCAGGTAATCCTTCATAGTCTGTGGTGAACAGGACATGACGATCATCTGGGGAGAAAGAAGGGTGAGGATGAGTAACCTGGCGATCGCCATCTAGAACGCGCCATGAACTATTATGTGCCGCAAGCGGCGTATATTGGCGTGTTTTAACATCAAATAAATATATCCATGGATCATTTTCAATCGTATGGCTGGTAGTGTCTTGTACATCCACAGGAGTACCAGAGCCATCGCCGACGAGCATTGTGCCGTTTTCATTGCTCATGAGATGCGAACATGCAGGCATCTTCATCAAGCACGTATCTTCGTGAGTGACCGGATCATAGCGGCGCACATATCGGTCATGCTGACCTTTAAGATACGACACGTAAATCAGCGCCGATCCGTCAGGCACCCAAAACTCGTGTGTACAGCTTTCACCGGACTCATGTGATTTTACCTTACGGACATTATTGCCCTCTGAATCCATTAACCACATGCGTGCATCAACAAGGTCATGAGGTCCTTCATGACAAAATGCGACGGTATTATCATCAAACGGCCGATAAATGGGATGTCCTAGCCATTCATTTCGCTCATGTATTACCTTCGATTTGCCACTCAGTAGATCAATCTTTAGCAGACGACAGTGTGGATTACTGTGATAAAACGCCTGGAATATGGTCCAGTCAGACAGCGTTTTCCAGTCTTCACGGCTGATTTCAATGCCTACTAAACTATTACATTCACTGTTTGCCACCCAAGTACCGTATCCAACCCATTCATCTGGTACCTGGTAAACAATATCCTCACTTAAATCATCTAAGTTAACGCGTAATAGATTACGTTCGTTTTTAACGTAATAAAGGAACTTATCATCAGGTGAAAGGAAGCCGCCAAAAGTGTTATCACCTTTACCCTCTGTGAGTTGAACGGCTTTTTGCGATCTTAAATCAAGAAGATAGTAGTTGCGATTTTTATCAAATTCACCCGCAAAAAGTATTTTATTACCTTCGTTGGTAAAACATTTCTGATAGAAATAATTGCGATGGCACAAGACATCGGGAGGCGTTAAGCGTGTAACAGAGGCGCCGGTTTTCGGATCCTTAAATGTAGAGAAGTTAAACTGAATGCTTGAACCCTTGGCCATGATGTTCTCCATGAGTGGCTTTACATTAACTCACTGAAATAAATAGGATAATTTATATGATTTAAATTGAAACATTGTTTCATTTTTATAAGTATACATTAACGATTTGCTCTATGAGACGCTAATCACCCTTGAAAATGTAGAGTCGATCACATTTCAAATAATTATTTGTACCGTCATAAAACTGATTCAATAGTAATATTTTCGTGGCGTCATTTCTTTTAAAGCCCTCCTGTCGTATAGAAATTTTCTCTCAATAACCGTAATGATTGGGTTCAGCTCACTTATATGCTTCGCTCTGAACATGAATAGTCGATGATTTAGCTATCAATGACGAAAGATTCATTCCATAGGTACTGTTTAACAATCTCTTTAATGTGAAGTCATTCACAGCTATCGATCACAGATTGACATATAAAGCCCTCTATCAATAAAAATGAAACAGTGTTTCATATTACAAATGCTATCTGGGTGGGTATCAGGATGAACGTAGAAAAAAGAATTCTATTCAGACATCAACTTGCTTACGGAGGAGGGAATCTACTCGGTAGCGGGGCTCTGGCTATCGCCGGCATCTGGCTATTGTATTTTTACACCACATTCTGTGGACTGACGCTTTTACAGGCTTCTGTTATTTTCTCTGTCGCAAGCATCATTGACGCCGTAAGTAACCCTTTGATGGGCTATCTTTCTGATAATTTTGGTAAAACGCGACTTGGCAAACGTTTTGGCCGACGTCGATTTTTCATTTTACTCGGCATACCCCTGATGATGTTCTATCCATTCTTGTGGATAGAGGGCTTTGGCTTTTGGTATTACTTATCTACTTATGTTTTATTCGAGCTGATTTATACGTCGGTGATGGTGCCGTATGAAACGCTGGCGACAGAAATGACGACCGATTTCTCCGCTCGCTCTAAACTTACCGGTTACAAAGCCATTTTCGGTAAGATAGCTAACTTCCTGGCTGCTTTAATCCCGGGCCAGTTCATTTTGATCTATGGCAAAGACTCTGCGCAGCCCTTCTTTTTTACCGCTTTAACCTATGGCGTCATTCTGTTTATCGCTATTGGGTTACTCTATTTCTATTCGTGGGAACGGCCAGTAGAAGAAACCTCGGTAGCCGAAGAGAAGAAAATAGGTTTAGCGAAAACAGCAATAACGCTGGTGCGGGACATGAAATCGACCTTTCATCTGCGCGTTTTTCGTAAGCACTTAGGAATGTACCTTTGCGGTTTTGGTGCAGAGTGGCTATTTGCCTCTGTCTTCACCTATTTTATAATATTCGTATTACAGTACGATCCCGCCATGGTAGCGGGGCTTAACAGCCTTAATTCCATTCTTCAATTATTCTCTACAGCGATCTTTATCGGTATCTGTGTAAAGCACGGTTTCAGTAAACCTTATATCTGGGCACTCTGTATTGTTGTATTCGCCGTTATTTGTTATAGCCTGCTGCATTTCCTTAAACTACCGCAACAGTATGTCACTGTAGCCATGTTAACTATCACGGTGATTTTCGGTATCGGTACCGGCGGTGTGTACTACATTCCCTGGACGGTTTACACATTCCTGGCAGATATTGATGAAGTATTTACTGGCCGCCGTCGTGAGGGCATCTATGCTGGAGCGATGACCTTCTCAGGAAGGTTAATGCGTTCGGTCATTGTCTTCGCAATGGGGGCAATCCTGAGTTTTTACGGTTTCCAGTCTAAATCCCATACTCAGCCTGAAAGTGCTGTCACGGCGATAGCCATGGTCTTTGGCATTGGCGTTATCAGCCTTGCTTTTATGTCGATGGTTTTCAGCTATCAAATGAAGTTAAATCGCAAAACACATCTGGTGGTTCTCAACGAAGTATCGCGTATAAAAGCAGGGGGAAAAATCAGTGAAATTGACCCCGAAGCTCGCGCCGTTATCGAAGAGCTTACGGGACACGTTTACGAGCAGTGTTGGGGTAATAGCGCCGTCTGCCGAAATATATTCGATACACCAAATGATGGCCAAATAAATACCAGACAGCCTGTGAATATCACCAAAAGTTCGTAATAAACAGGCTTGCATCCTCATTCTGGCCGGGAATCCGGCCAGTGATTTCACTCTTTTCAAAACCGCTTTTAATACACTTTACGCTAAGAGGCTCCGTAAGGAGCCTTTTGCCCGCTCTGAACTGCCTCAAAACAGGTGAATATCATAGCGATATTTCCCAACTACCGTGGGTAGCAGCAGATTTTCCTGTTATCCATAGATGTGGAAAGCTAAAGACTTGTGAGCGGTGATTAATACGGAAAAGCATCATGGATACAGTCAGAGAGCTACAAGGGCAGCACGACAGCTTCATTCTGAAACGCGGCATCATTATCTGGCGCCGTTTGCAAAGCTAGACGGACCGGGAAAGCCGCTGCTTCATGGGGCGTGCGGTCGCCCAAATGCCCGCTTAAATCAGTATTAACTAATCCGGGGCAAACCGAGACAGCGGTTATCGCGGTATCTTTCAGTTCTGCGTTGAGCTGAATAGTCAGCATGTTCAGTGCAGCTTTTGACGTGTTATAGCCTATAAGTTTCACATTATAAAACGGTGACTCTTTATCATTATTCAGCGTAAGCGAACCAAGACTACTTGAGATATTCACAATACGCCCGGCTGATGACTTACGCAGCAAAGGCAACATCGCCTGGATAACAGCCAGCGGTCCGATAAAATTGGTTTCAAGTACATGACGTACTGTGTCTGGCGAAGTGCTACCCGGTAAACCATCACGGGCATCTGCAATGCCGGCATTGTTAACCAGAATGTCCAGACGACCGTATGCATTTTCGATGTGTTCCGCCGCCGCAGCGATGTTTTCACCGTCGCAAATATCAATTTGAAGGAATGAAACATCAAGTCCTTCGTTCATCAATGTATTAGCCGCCGCCTGCCCGCGGGCTGAATTGCGTGCCCCAAGTAATACCTTGGTACCCGCCAGCGCCAGCTGTTTCGCGATTTCGTAGCCGATACCTTTGTTGCCGCCCGTGACCAGCGCAAGTGAAACGGTCATCGCTTACTCCTTTAGATTTATTAGTGAAGAGGGTGTCCTCTATAATATGAAGAATCCTTCACTAAAAAGAATTCGCGTATGACGTTGAAAACCTTGTCCAGCTATAACCCGCGTAGATCACCGCGCCAGAGAAGATCAGCTGCTACCGTCGACGTTATTCTCGAAGCCACTATTCAGGTTTTACTGAGTAGTGGAACCTCGCAATTGACCACTACGCGAGTAGCCGAGCGGGCAGGGGTGTCGGTGGGTTCGCTTTACCAATATTTTCCTAACAAGCAGGCGCTGTTCTTTGCATTGAACGATCACTATTTAGACCATCTCGCCGGACGAATTGAAAAAGTATGTGAGACGTTGCAGGGCGCCCCGTATACCCAAATGGTTCAGGGCGTTATCAGTGAATACATCAACATTAAAACAGAACGTTATGACGTTACCTGCGCACTTTATCGCGCAGCTGCTGAAATCGACGTGAGTGATATTGTTGAAAGCATGTGTCGGCGCATTGAGGTAGCCAGTGAAGGGATGCTTGCTTCAGCATCGGATGCGAAATTTCAGAACCTTTCCTCTCTCAACGTGACCTTATTGAACGTGCTTTTTGGAACCGTGCGGACTTTTTTTGACCGCAATCGGCCAGAGCTTCTCAACAATCAGTTGCAGGAACAGCTGATAATAATGTTCTGTACCTATCTGAATAGGACGAAATTGCCCTAAATAAACGCTGCTGCTTTACATCAAGCCTGTCGGGGATAAAAGAAAAACAGCGTTTATTTAGCCTTTGCTGTTTGAGACGCGGTTTGACAACCTACCAATCGTAGGTTACTACTAGTAGGTAATGCCTTAACGGAGATTGCCGACATGCACGCACTGATCGTTACTGCCCATCCTGATCGCAATTCACATACCCAAACGGTGGCATCACACTTGGCCAAAGGCGTTGTTGCCAGCGGCAATTACACCGTTGAGCATGCTGATTTAGCAGCTGAACAGTTTGATCCTCGTTTCAATCAAGCGGATTTCGACCAATTTAAGGGCAAGTTAGCATCACCTGCTGACGTCATTGCCGAACAGGTGCGCGTAGATCGCGCGAATGCACTGATACTGGTTTATCCAATCTACTGGTGGTCATTTCCAGCCCTGCTAAAAGGGTGGATTGATAGAGTGTTTACACAAGGCTGGGCGTACGACGATACGGGACAGAATGTTATCAAGAAGCTTGAACATTTACAGGTGCATCTGATTGCGGTGGGCGCAGCGAGCCAGCGTACCTATGTTCGCCACGGTTATTTCGGCAGTATGCGCACGCAAATTGACCACGGAATTTTTGGCTATTGCGGTGCGCCGGTAGTGACCAGTGAATTACTGTTAGCGTCGGATAAAAACTTTCCTGACTCACATTACGCTCTGGCATATAACCTTGGCGAGCGGCTTTTTGAACAAAAGGAACCCGCATGATCCAGGCTCCTCGTCAGCGCATGACTTATCAGGCAAGGCGACAACAGTTACTTACCGTAGGCTGGAATCTCGTGCGCCATGAAGGCACTGATGCGTTAGCGTTGGGACGTCTGGCCATTGAAGCGGGTGTGAGTAAGCCAGTGGTTTATGACCATTTCAAGTCACGGCAAGGCTTGCTGGTAGCCCTTTATGAAGATTTTGATGTGCGACAGACTGCGATTATCGATGCCGCAATGGCTGCTGCGGACAACAGCCTGGAAGAGAAGGCAGCTGTAGTGGCATCACGCTATGTTGATTGCGTGCTGACGCAAGGGCGTGAAATCCCTGATGTGCTGTCAGCATTGGATAGCACGCCAGAACTTGCTGAAATAAAGCTCAAATATCAGCGCGACTTTATGGAAAAATTTCGCAACTGGTTTGCTGAGTTTGTTAAACCAGCCGGCATCCCACAATCAAGTTTGTGGGGAATGCTGGGTGCGGCGGACGCCATTTCAAATGCGGTTGTCTGTGGCGATATTCTTCAACAGGAAGGTCTTCAGGAGCTCACTTTACTGATCATTAATTTGGTAGAGCGATATCGCTAATGCGTTAAACCCCCCAAAGCGCAGCAGCATCCCTGTTCTTATTTAGGGATCGCTCATTGTGGGAACTGAAGCCCCAATGAGGGTTTATCAAACCGGATCGGTTCGCGAATTGCTGCACTTGGGCGCAATGAAAATGACACTAGCGAGCTTAGCAAGCTGCTGTAAAAGGGCGCTGCCAACCCGTCAGTCTGCTCCATGCAGGAGCAGACTGATACTTGCTGGTGGCGACATCGGAAGGCACATTTTATCGCGCTGCCATCCGCTGCATAGCTTCACGCACGGGTACACTTCCACCCGTCAGTTCAATAATGATGCGGCTGACATCAGGCTGTTCTATGATTTCCAGCAGTGTCATCGCGACATCATCACGGGAAATATCGCCATAGGGGATCGCCAGCCCGGCACGAACAAGTCCGCTACCTTTCTCATCAGTCAGCGTTCCGGGCCGTAAAATCACCCAATCCAGTTCACTTTCCGCAAGCGCGACGTCTGCCATCTTTTTGACGCGCATGTAATTCTCAAAGCTAGCCGGAAGGCCTTTTCCTCTGGCGGCTTCCGGGAATGCAGAGACCAGCAAAAAGCGCGTGATCCCGGCCTGGCTTGCAGCGGCAACGGCGGTTTTTAACCCCTCGCCATCGATAGCATTCGTCATTTCCTCTCCGCCTTTTCCCCCTGCACCGGCTGAAAAAACCACAATTTCACTTCCTGCCATCAGCGATGCAAGAGATCCGGTATCCAGTTTCGTCAGGTCGCCTTTGACCGGCTCGGCACCAATCTGGCGCAACGACGGCTCTTGGTCATCTTTGCGATAAAGCGGGCGAGCAGTGTGCCCTTTTTTTGCGAGCAGGGATGACAGGCGATAACCTATGTTCCCGGCACCACCAATGATAAATACGTTAGCCATCAATACCTCTCTTCAATGATTCTTGGGAGTAACGGTGCATTTAGGGAGTTAGGGTACGGTTGCAGGCAACAACATAATCATGGCTGAGCAGGCCGCTGGCTGCCATGAAATGATTGATGAGCGCATCTCGGTTTGCAGGTGCCCGTGTCCTGGCAGCAGCCTGCTTTATTTCGTCTGTTGTCAGTTCGGAACAGTGCCTTATCGTCGTCTGCGACCGGGAAAGCAATGCGCAGACTGATCAAAAAAGCCTTAATCCCGCCTCGTAACCGCCCACATAATCTGCCTCAGCTTTTGCATAATGTGTTAATTATTCATGCGCTTTAACGTCTTCAATGAATTTAAGAACAGCATTTGTTACTGCCTGCGGCTGCTCTTCTGGCTGAAAATGCCCGCAATTCTTAATCAAATCGCCTCTGATATTTGTTGCGTAGGGTCTCACCGCAGCTGCGATGTCCGGAATCGATCCCTGGTCCGCACTTAATCCGAGTACCGGCATGGTCAGCTTATTTGTGCTCAGCAATAATTTATTCTGAGATGTAGACATTGCGGCCGCCCGATAAAAACTCAATCCTGCTCGCATACCGCCTGGCGCACTGAAAATACGAACATATTCATTTAACGTTTCTTCAGAGTAACAATGAGGATTGACGGTCTTCTCGTGAAAAAACCAGGCGAGATATTCACGCTCCCGTCCCTGTAAAAGAATTTCGGGAAGATCTGGCAGAGCATTAAATGAAAAGTGCCATGTTTTCCATGATTTATCAGAAGAAGTGAGAAGAAACTCCGGCATTGTGACGCCGGGTATGCCCGCATCCATTAAAACCAAGGAACTGACTTCGCTACCGAAAGTTAATGCATAGGGAAAAGCGACCCAGGCACCCACATCGTGAGCGACAAGATGATAGTTATCCAGACCTAGCGAGGCGATAGCATCATGAAGGCGTTCTGCAACGGTCTGTGTATCATAGCCATCTAAAGGTTTGTCGCTGTCTCCCTGTCCGGGTAAATCAATCGCTAACACGCGAAACCGTTCACCGAGCGTGGGCATAACATGCCTCCACGCATACCAAGATTCCGGGAAGCCAGCGAGAAGAACGATAGTTTCAGACGTATTCGCGCCCCCATCAACGTAATGGAATCTCAAATCATTGACGCGCACAAATTTGTGCTCGAATCCTTTTGGCGCAGAGGGCATATCAAATTTTTGCATTATTAATTCCGGATGTTTGTAAACGGTTAGGGGGTGAGGCATCGCTTTTTCAAAGCAAACCAATTTGTATGGATCCCTTCCACTGCTGAGTAATCCGCAAAGGAAAGCAGCATAATTCCTTGATTTAAAAGTCAATGTTTATTGAAAATCCGTACCCGACCACGGATTTTTACTGCAAATGATTTTGGCATGAACTATCACAATCTATTTATAGAATGATCACTTCCTAAATAATTAGCTAAGAAGCTGCCTTTAGGCAAGAAGATTTTTCTTCTGAGTGATCAATAGATATTTACTGAGGATAAATTAATCAATTTAACTCAACGCAAGCTTTTCCCTTGCTCTGTTAAGCCTTCATGATCGTTGACCGCAATCGCTGCCATTGATTCAGGAACAACATGAATACCCTTGTATAGCCTGCTGCTTGTTTACAAATGCGCGGCAAAAACGGACCACTGATATTGACCCGATTTCATCGACTAATGACCTGAGAGCCTGTCACGTATCCACCCTTCTTCCTCTTAGAGTAAGCCATCTCGCAGGCAGCTGCGGTACCACAACACATACAGGGCTGAGCCTGAATCTGATTAATCACTGGGGTAATCAATGAAATTAACACAAATCCGCAATGCTACGCTTGTGCTGGAATATGCCGGTAAAAAGTTCCTTATCGATCCGATGCTGGCAGAGAAAGAAGCCTGGGATGGCTTTGCCGGGAATGCACGACCTCATCTTCGCAACCCTATGGTTTCCTTGCCGGTTAATGTTGAGAGTTTACTGTCTGTGGATGCTGTTATCCTGACACATACACATACCGACCACTGGGACGAAGCGGCGCAGCAGGCAGTACCTAAAAACATGCTTGTTTATACGCAGAACGAGAGTGACGCAGCGCTGGTTAGCTCGCAGGGTTTTCTTAATGTGCGTGTTCTGAAAGAAGAAAATCATTTTGTCGATGGGCTGACTATTTATAAAACCGATGGTCAGCACGGCAGTAACGAATTGTATGCCGATGCGCTGTGGGGCGATTTGCTAGGCGATGCGTGTGGGTTGGTCTTCACACATCATGATGAGAAAACGCTCTATATTGCAGGTGATACCGTCTGGGTTAAACCTTATGTAAGAAGCTTGCAGCGTTTCCAGCCGGAGGTTGTGGTGCTTAACACTGGCTATGCTGTTAACGATCTTTACGGACCGATTATCATGGGCAAAGAAGACACATTGCGCACGCTTAAGATGTTGCCAACTGCGACCGTCGTGGCCTCGCACATGGAATCAATAAATCACTGTCTTCTCACCCGCGCTGAGTTGCGCGAGTTTTCGCTTGAACACGGCATTCAGGATAAAGTTCTTATTCCGGCAGACGGTGAGACAATGGCTTTCTAATAGCGCTTTCCGCCCGGTTGAGGGGAGCATACACTCACGCAGTGCTATCTGTTCCCCTCTTTAAACTAAACTATCAGTGACTTATCTGCCGGTAAGCCGGTAGTTATTCTTTACGGTAAGGTGACTTTCATGTCTGCTCTGACGGTTGCCGTGATCGCCACGGCTGGATTTAGCCCGTTTCACTTTTCAGTGCCTTGTATTCTTTTTGGGCAGTCGATGCCGCAGCCAGACTTATTTCATTTGGAAATCTGTGCCGAAAAACCCGGTGTAGTGCTCTCTGATATTGGGCTGTCCATCAACGTAGAGCACGGACTTGAGCAGCTTGACGTTGCAGACATCATCATTGTGCCTTACTGGCATAATCCTGATGAAAAACCCTCGCAGGCTCTGTTGGATAAGCTGATAAGCGCATGGCAGCGTGGCGCTGAGGTGGTGGGTCTTTGTTTAGGCACTTACGTATTGGCCTATTCAGGCTTACTTAATCAGCACCGTGCTGCAACACACTGGGAATATGAAAAGGACTTCATCAAACGATTTCCTGCCGTTCATCTTGACAGCAACTCGCTGTATACCAGCGACGAACGTCTTATTACCTCTGCAGGCACGGCGGCCGGTATTGACTGCTGTCTGAATATCATTCGTAACCATTACGGTTCTGCAATTGCCAACCGGGTAGCAAGAAGAATGGTTGTGCCACCTTACCGGGAGGGCGGGCAGGCCCAATTTATTGAACGCCCGGTGCCGCTCTCGACGCGAGACAGCAAAATCAACGAGCTGATTGAATACCTACGTCGCAATCTGGACAAGCCGCACGATCTCGACTCGCTGGCTGGATTTGTCAATATGAGCCGGAGAACGCTGACGCGTCATTTTTCCAAGGCAACCGGAACGACACTTGGAGAATGGCTGAACGCGGAGCGCCTTCAAAGAAGCCAGGAACTGTTGGAAACAACGGATAGCAGTATTGAAAGCGTGTCTGAAATGGCTGGTTTTCAGTCGCCCATCTCTTTTCGCCAGAGTTTTAAAGCGAGATTTAGTGTCAGCCCAAGCGAATGGCGCCGGGCATTTCGAGGGCCTGAGTATGTTGATCACAAAAGGATGTGAGAGCAGTTAAGAAAGCGGGGGTGATTAAATTGATTCGCTGACGAACGGTATTTCCCTGCTGGTGGCTTAAAATTACTGTACGCAGTGGAATAGATAAAATAATAGATAAAATAAAGGAATGGAGAGAATGAGTCCTTGTGAAATTGCGTTAATAAATCTGCTTAATCAGATGGCATTGAAAACCTTTCCGGGCCTTACTATGGCTATTGGCAAAGGAGATAAAATAATATGGCAGCATGGAGCGGGTTATGCTGATGCTAAAAATAAAATTAAAAACAAGTCAGAAATGATTTTTGGTATTGGCAGCATAACCAAAATTTTTGTTGCAGTGTTAATTCTCCAGTTAAACGAGGAAAATTATCTCACTCTCGATGAACCTATATCAACTTGGCTGGACAAAAATGTCCTTGCAGACGTCGCAAATGCAGAAAGCGTGACTGTAAGGCATTTACTCTCGCATTATTCAGGTATACCCAGCTGGGAAGATCAGCACTCATGGATTCATGATGCTCGCGGTAAGAGGGTCAAACCGGAAAAGATTTGGCTGCCACAGGAAAACCTCGACTATATCCGGGGTAAAAAACCGCTGTGTGCTCCAGGAGAAGCATTTCATTATTCTAATAGTAATTTCACTTTATTAGGTCTGTTGATCGAAAAACTTACTTCTAATAGCCTCGAAGAGGAGTTATATAAAAGAATTATTAATCCGCTTTTGCTGAAAAGCACCTCTCTTGAATCGGTTGCCTCTTTAGAAAATCAGTATTCTTCCAAAAGATTCCACAGGCTGGATCCTCATTTTATTAAAAAAGCCGGAGTTTCAGACTATTTTAAGATTGAGCCTAACAATATTCTGGATGTTTCCGCGATCAATCTCTCTGTAGAGTGGGCGGCCGGAGGGATCGTTTCTACTGCACAGGATGTTGTTAATTTTATTTTGGCGCTCAAAAACGGTGAATTGCTCAATCCCAAAAGCATGAAAGAAATGCAACAGTGGATGCCAGCCGATAATGCTGAAATGGGATTAAGTTTATTTAGAATGGATACTGATTACGGCACAGCCATAGGTCACGGTGGAAACGTTCTTGGTGCCAGCGCCTGCGTATGGTGGTATGAAAAAACAAACTGTGCACTTGCCATACTCACCAATGTTGGATCAATGCACGCTAGTCCTGATGCTCACTGTGCAAGTACAATGTTCAAAAACGCAGAAGTGGGTAAACTAGCACAGGAAATATGTTCTTATTATTAAAAATAACACTCACTTTACGTCTGAACTTTGGCGTGATCTGATCTATTTTGCTTACTAAGAGCAGCGCCTCGCGAAAAGCCCGACTCCATAGCGGCATCATATTTATAATCGTATCCAGGCTGTTATTTACAGCCGTTGCTATGACGTTTCCGTTTTCTGAACTGAATGGCTGCATGCATTACGTTGTCCATATCTAAAAAAATGCTCAGCATTTACTGCCAGTGCAGATGTTAATCGTTGCCGTTAACGCTGATGGTACTTTTTAAATAATTCAGAGAACCATTCGATAAAAACCCGAACCTTAGGGGGGAGATAGCGCCGGTCAGGGTAGAGGATGGAAACCGGTTTAGTCACCGTTGCATAATCAGATAAAATTTCCGTCAGCCTGCCGGTTTCGATGTAAGGTTCTAATGCAGTACGTAATGCGTGGAGCATACCGAGGCCCGACAGACCGCAGGACAGAAGAACATCTGAATTATTAACCCGCATACTGTATCCTGGACGCCGTGAAACAATCTCTCCGTTCATGACAAATTTCCATTCCTGTACATCCCGGCTGTGTTCACTGAAAAAATAAACGGCTTTATGATGATCAAGTTCATCCGGCGTTAGAGGCGTGCCATATTTTTCCAGATAGGACGGTGCTGCACAGGTGACCATCTGAAGGTCGCCCATACGACGCGAAATAAAACTTGAATCAGCCAGTTCACCGAGTCGAATAACGCAGTCGACGCCCTCTGTAATCAGATCAGTCAGTCGATCTGAAGCCGTCAATACTATTTCAATCTGTGGATACAAAGCCTGAAACTCGCTTAGACCCGGTATCAGAATGCTATGTATTAGAGCCAACGGGGCATCAATACGAAGCTGCCCGCGAGGAGGCTGACCTGGAGAATAAGAGGCCATCATGTCGTTGACATCGGTCAGAAGCGTTTTAGCTCGCTGATAAATTTCCTCTCCTTCAGCCGTTACACTCAGGCTGCGTGTTGTGCGGTGCAGTAGTTTAACGCCCAGCGTATCTTCCAGCTGCTGTACAGCCTTACTAACCGCAGGCCGATGCAATTGCAGAGCATCAGCGGCCCGGGTGAAGCTGTGCGATTCAACGACCTGAACAAAAATATCCATCAACTCAAGCATATTTGAGCGCATAATTTTTCAACTCCGCAGTTATTTTCCAACCGAAATTGTGATAATGCGGATTATATTCCATCCGGATTGTTTCTCCTGCAGTAACACTGAAAATCTTTTATGCGGCTTTTTACCCCTGCCCGTCTTTCTTATCATTGCCCTATCTAATGCAAACCTATGGGAAATGAAAGAAATGAAAGCATGGTTATTGAAAGACTTTGGTGTTGAAAACTTAAAGCTTGAAGAGGTTGAGACGCCTACACCAGGGCCGGGTGAACTTTTGGTTAAAGTAGGCGCGGTTTCGCTTAATTTTAGGGACAAGGCAATCGTGGAGGGCTTCTATGAACCTCATCTTGTTCCAAAGCCACTTATCCCTGTCTCTGATGCGACAGGAACCGTTGTTGCTACAGGTGAAGGTGTGACCCGTTTCAGTACAGGCGATCGCGTTAACTCACATCTCTATTCCCGCTGGTTAGATGGCGAACCTGCTGCCGATGAACCTGCCTGGTGTATTGGAATGCCGTTACCGGGAGCGCTGGCTGAATACATGATTCTGCATGAGGATAGCGCAGTAAAAGCCCCTGACAGCATGACAGATGAGGAAGCCTCAACGCTTCCTATCGCTGCACTGACGGCATGGTACTCGCTAATGGATATTGGTAACTTGCAGCCCGGACAAACCGTTCTGATACAGGGAACTGGCGGCGTCTCCGTTTTTGCTGCTCAAATAGCGCATGCATATGGCGCCCGCGTCATTGCGACGTCCAGTAACGATGCTAACCTCGATCGCATTAAATCCTTGGGGGCAGATGAGGGGATTAACTATAAAAAATATCCTGATTGGGAAAGCAAAGTTCTCGAGCTGACTGAAGGTAAGGGAGCTGACGTAACGGTGGAAGTCGCCGGTGGCAATGGTATCAACCAGTCGATCGCTGCGACAAAAGTTGCCGGAACGATTGCTCAGGTAGGTTTTCTTACTGGCCAGACAGCACAGCTTGATTTGATGCCGTTAATTTTCCGCCAGACGACAATCAGGGGCATTGCGGTTGCTCCACGTTCCTCTTTTGATCGGATGAACCCATTCCTCAATAAACATCAAATCAAACCCGTAATTGAACAGGTTTACCGTTTTAACGAGGCGGTAGAAGCTTTTGAGCACCTTTCTCGTGGAGCATTTGGCAAAATCGTCATCAAGATTGATGGCTGATAACGATTTTTGACTTTACCAAAATCGGGCAGTTGTCATTGAATGCCCGATTCATTCGAACTCACTAGCCATAAGCGTTTAAATCGCTTTAACAATGCTTTTAATCGTGCTCCTGAACATAATCTAAATGTCCGCTCCTTGCTTATAACACTTTTTTGCCCATCACTACTGCTATGTGCCAAAAGAGGACATTTGTTAGTTAAGGTTTTAGGAAACGAAGCTCAACATAGCTATGTTAAATTCGACTCACAAAAAAACTTTAACCGAGAGAAAATAATGGAATGGTTTAGCCAGGATGGGTTCGAGGTTCGCCTTGAATGGGGCCAGGCGGCTGTAGATTACTTAGCCGAAAAAGCAGATTGCGCCGTAATAGTCGACGTTATGTCCTTTTCCACCTGTGTGAGCCTGGCTGTTGAAAAAGGTGCCCGCATTTACCCCTATCCGTGGAAAGATGAATCCGCAAACGAATATGGTATAAAAATCGGCGCGAAGGTAGCCAGCCCGAAGAGAAGATTCAGCGGTGAAGGTTACAGCCTGTCGCCCGTTTCTGTTCAAAACATAAGCGATGGCGAAAGGCTTGTCCTGCCATCCCCTAACGGATCGACCCTTTCTTTCCGGGCGCGGGATACCGGGATTGCGGTTTTCAGTGGTTGTCTCAGGAATATGTCTGCAACTGCGAATGCATGTGGCATCTTTAAACGTATACTGATCATTCCCTGTGGAGAGCGATGGCCTGATGGCAGCATCCGTCCCTGTGTCGAAGATTACGTAGCAGCTGGCGGCATTATCGATGTGATGGGGCGCGGAAACTGCTCACCAGAAGCACAGGCGGCGGTTGCAGCCTGGCAGTTTTATCAGCAGCAAAATCTGCTTCCTCTTTATAAATGTTCCTCAGCCTGTGAACTTCAACAGCGCGGATTCAGTAAGGATGTCGAACTCTGCCTTGAAACAGATGCAGCTAAGCTGGCGTGCCAGTTATATGGCAATTTTTATGCATCAGGTGCATGAGTCTTTAATCCAGCTACGCTGAGCCAGAATTCAGGATTGCCTGAATAATGTTTGGAAAGCCAATGCCCGCTTTTCGCTCTTAGCAGACCTTGCCCTGCCGCATGTCCGCTTTGTGCCAAAAGCAGACATGTAAATCAACCGACGGTACAAGGAGTGAAGCGCGTCAAGGTTCGGGTTTCTGAAGGAGCAAAAAAGCTCTATCGCGCCCTAAGCGACGTTGATAGCGTCAACCCGGTCAGGATAGAACGCCAGGTAAGAGGCTATTTGTGCTGCTCCAGGAAACGGGTGTTCATAAGTCCATACGGCGTTCACGCTACGTTCTCCACCCACTGGAATGCTGTAGTAAGCGCAGTCCCCTTTGTAAGGGCAATACGTTGCATGGTCGGTACGCTCGAGCTGCTCCATGCGAACATCGTCGCGCGGGATGTATAGGACTGCCGGGTAGCTTGCTTCCTTCAGGCATAGCGCTCGGGTGGTGTCCGCGATGGCCGTTCCGCCCAGCGTCACGGTAACGCGGCGAAATTCGGGCGTAATCGTGATCGGATGGTCCAGCCCAGGCAGTTTTATAGGTTTGTTCATACGTTACACATCCGTAAAATGACAGAAGAAGCGCAGCGGGTTATACACCTGCCGCGCAACGCTTTAGACGTTAGCTTTAATCTCACTGAACCGACTACCCTCGACGGAAGCAGACTACCACGCCTGCTCGCTACCGCCTCTAAGTAGACCTCTTCTATTGCGCGAAATCTACGGTTGGATTTCGCGCGACTTTAAAGTTAGATCACGCCTTGTTATCAAGCTCAGGGATACCGCTGCTACGGTCTGCATATGCAGCCTGGAAACTTGGACGCTGCTGCCAGCGCTGCCAGTATGCGTCCAGGAACTCGAAACGTTCGTCCAGCGGCGTAGCATTCACCGGGAACTTCGAGAACGCGATCGCGGTTGCCAGCGTGATGTCGGCGAAAGTAGGCTCGTCGCCCCCCAGCAGCCATTGGCGTCCGTCCGAAAGATGTTTGTTGACCAGTGCAGCATGGGCCAATGCTTCTTTGCGGCAGTGTTCGCCCCAGGCTTCGTTCTTCGTCAGTTCGAGTTTGAAGCCGAGACCGGTATGCAGAACGTGGAAAGCCGTGACGATTCGATACAGGATGTGAACCCAGATGCGGTTATCCCACATGTTGTCCAAGCCCTGTTCCAGCGGCGTCTCCCCCATGATCTTGCGGCCGGGGTAGGACTGGTCCAAATAACGTACGACAGCTGCAGTTTCGGAGATATAGCTACCATCAGCAAGCTCGAGGGTCGGCGTCTCACCCCAGGCATTCATTTTCAAGTGACGCCATCCACGCTGTTCGCCAACCGGCGTCATGTCGTAAATAGTCTCCTGGAACTGATCAGCGATCCCTTTTTCATGCATGAACAGGCGCAGGCGCTGTGGGTTAGGGAAAGCCGAAGGCGAAGTGAAAACGTTCAGTTTGCTGGTCATAGTGTAGCTCCTAAAAGTATGTAGAGGTGTAAGCCAAAACCGTGCACTGCTTGAGTAGCGCGGCCTTGTCGCGTTGTTGCTGTAGCAGTAGATGTACCTTAATGCGTTGTTCGTGGTTGATAAACCATGTAATAATCAATTCATTTATTACAAATGGTAATCAATATGGCAGCGGGTAATCCACTTCAGCTTGGCAGCATTGAACAGTTCTGTAGAGCAGCGGAGACCGGCAGCTTCACCAGTGCGGCTGAGATTCTCGGTTTGACGCCGGCCGCAGTCAGTCGGTCGATCAGTCGGCTCGAGCAGCGCCTCGGAGTACGTCTTTTTTTGCGGACCACCCGCGCCGTCAAGCTTACAGCTGAAGGCGAGCTCTATTGGAAAGAATGTCATCTGGCGCTTGAGCAAATCGCCGAGGCTGAGCGAGCGATCACGGGTTCACAAACCGTCCCTAGCGGACCGCTACGCATTAGCGTCAGTGCTGCTTACGGCACGTTTCGCCTTTTACCCTTAATGCCCAAGTTCACTGAGCTTTATCCGCAGATCGATATCGAGATTAGTATCTCGGACAAAATAATCGACTTTGTTGAAGAGGGCTTTGACCTGGCAATTAGGCTAGGCGTTCTGCAAGATTCGCGTCTTGTCGCCTTCAAGCTTGAGGACGCCTCGCTTGGGGTATTCGGAACGCCGACATACCTTGCAAAAAAAGGTGAACCATACCGTATTGATGACCTCAATCAACACGATTGCATCCAGTACATATCACCGAATACAGGGCGCCCGCTGCAGTGGCTGTTCACCGATGAGTCAGGTACTTCAATCGAGAAACAGATAACGAGCCGGATGCGTGTACTTAATGATGCGTTAGGGGCTGTCGCTTGGGTTAACGCGGGCGGAGGCCTTTATCAAACCTATCGCTTTGCCGTGGGAGACGCTTTAAGGCGTGGAGACCTTGTAGAGGTCCTTCAAAAATATGGAGGCCGCTCTCGCCCGTTTTCGATTCTCTACCCCCAGAATCGTCATCTATCAGCGCGAGTACGCGCATTTGTAGAGTTCTTGCGCTCTGCAGTGAAATCGTAACTTACAGGATGCGCTCGATATCGAAGTCGCAGCTTTTTTAGCACGATCAGCCATTCTCTCAGCGTCTGCTGGCGGCCCAGGCTGTCTAAAAACGCGAAATCACAATGTTTTCAGGGGGCGCTTTACCATTCCCTACCTCGCCGCTTTTCGCTCATAGCAGACGATGTCTGGCCCGTAGCCCGCTGTGACCAGACGCCGAGGAATGATCTGTCGATGGCAAAACTGGGCTGCATCCGGCTCTTTTACAAAAAGTGATGCAATTAAGGGACGCAGCCTGGGGTGGGGAGAGTGTTTATTTCAGCGGTGCCGCCAGCGTGACAATCCACAGTTCACTGTCCGACTCAAGTTTCTTCAACGGCTTTACGCCGATAGTCGTTGCAACCGGCTTATCATCTACCGTAAGCGTCCCCTGTTCGGTCACCCGATAATCCTTACGCTTCTTACCTTCAACCGGATTTTGCATGACCGTTCTCACGCCGAAGTCATTGTCATTGGTGACCGCCAACGTTTTATTGTCGATCAGCGCCAGACCTTCGGCCTTCTCCTGCTGCCAGCCGAGTTGACGTAAATCGACCACCAGCGTTTTAGCGGCGAGCTTAATGCCGCGCTGCGCCAGCGCTTTCTCGTCGTCAAACTCCGGATACTCGCCAGGCTTATCGAACGCTGCAAGCTCGGTAGCCGGGCTAAGATCCACCTTATAGATAAGATTGCGCATCGCATCGTCTTTGTCGCTGCCTTGTTCAATCAGCAGGATATGCTGATTGTCAAGCGCCACGATATCGCCAATTTTTGCGTCGCTGTTTTTAGCGTAAGCGGCGCTGTCGATAGGGTAACCATACATCGCGGTTTTCCCGGTCGCCGGATCGAAGCTCAGCAGGCGGGTAAAGCGCGCCTGCTTTTTACTTTTACCGTTGATATCCAGCGTGCTCTGCACCGCGGCGATGATACGCCCGTCCGGCATGCGGGTGAGCCCTTCAAAACCACGATTTGGCTGACGCCATTTGAGAACGTTCAGCAGACCGCCCGCGATCGATTTCTCTCCCTCTGCTGCCTGCGGCCCGTGAATTGTCAGGATCTTGCCGCGCGCATCAACGTTAATCAGGAACGGACCATACTCATCGCACAGCCAATACCCTCCTTTGCCGTCCGGCGTAATACCTTCCGTATCCAGACCGCGGTTATCGCCATGCAGCACTTTCAACGTATCGCTTAGCGCGATTTCATTGGTTGATCCGATGACGCCATCCTGCAGCGGCAATCCGTTAATATTGCCCTTATCGTCATGCAACGGTCGGGCGTCCGTGGCCTCCGCTTTGCCGTTCTGCACCCGAATATTCATCAGCAGCGGGGCGAACTCTGGCGTGACGAAAATTTTTGCCTCTCTCTTACCCACATCCGGCGAGTCAGCATTCGGCCCACGATCGGTGACGGTTGCGAAGGTGAGCGCATCCCCCTGCTTGCCGGTAAACAGCAAACCGGAGCCGATCCCCACCGGCAAACCATTTGGAAACGCGCTGGCAAACGCGCCGTTGTAGCTTACGCGCGTACCTTCGGGAAAACTGACGATATAGCGCTCGACCTGCGGCTGCGCCGCGAGCGTTGATGAAGAGAGCGCACAGCCAATAACCAGAGAAATAGCTTTCATTTTCATATTGTTAATATCCATGTAGGGAAGCTAACAGCATAAAGAACAAAAATGACAGAAAAATGAAATCTCCGGGAAACATTGGCTGCTAACAGGTTGATTTCTTCACCGTTAAGAAGGTGGATGGTGAGAGAATGAACCTGTATGTTTAGATATTATGGTCAAAATTCCAGGACAAAGGGGGTGACATTGATGCGGACACTGGCCCGTAATGACTAAGGCAGGAAGTTCAGCCTGGCAAGGTAGCTAAAGATGTTCAGCCTGGTGGCGTCTTTTCCCTGAACCGGTAACGTCCGCTTTTTGCTCATAGCTGAATTTTAACGTTACATGAACGGACATCAATCTTCTCGCCCGTAAGTCTCTCAACAGCATCAATTGCATCTGGATCACCATGCCAAGCCATGCAACTTAAACAGTCGCCACCACAATCAAAACATCCCTCACCGTTAAAAAAACAACTAACTGCCTGTAGCCATCACGCCGTTTTTCGTATTCCTTATTTTCACAAACGCCTGCTGTAATTCAACCGCATCATCACCGTGGTGAGCCCTGCGATGGTCATCCGGGCAAAGTACGATCAGATTAGACAGCTCATCAGGCCCCTCATCTTTTAAGGCCACAATGTGATGCACTTCCGCAAAGATTGCGCCGTTGCGCGTACGGAATCCTTTTTTCCCACAGAGCTCACACGTGCCGCTGCTTCTGACCATAGCCATCTCACGCAACTTCCTGCTTCGCTTAACCGCTGGTGATTCTTCGGAATCAGATGTGCTGTCTACCGATCCTTTCTGATCGATATACCTGACCGGTTTGCCTCTGGTCAGTGTGATCTCACCCGTTGACGGTTCATATTCCGCACTCCACTGGACGCTGTCCAGAACTCGCAGGTTACTGTTTTTTTCTTTATGCAGGATGACCTGAACAGGAAGGTTTCGCTCGATAACGGCCTGGTAAATTCTGTCTGTCTCTTCGCCAACATGACCCTGACCACGGGATATGTACCGGGTGACATAGCTGCCTTCCGGTGCGGCAGGCGACTCCACTTTATGCATCCAGATATTCATGACAACGATATCGCCCTCAACCCATGCCCATCTCATGTTCTGGCGAGGATAGTTTGCGTGGGGCCAGTCTTGTAGTTCCATACCCGCCTCTTTAAGCAGGGCATATATTGTCGTTCCTTTCTTGAGTTCCGGTAAGCTCATGAATCCTCCTGGTGTGATTAAGTACTATCGGCAATGGATGCGCGCCTTTTACAGATAATTCAGGGGAGGGGCTCAGAAAACTGGCAGGACAGTGCTGTTTTACCTCATGTTATGACTGGTCTGTTTTATCGGAGCTGATAAGTTAGTTAAAAACGACAGGGGGCGACCGTGAAAAAGAACCGGTACCAAATTAATATTACCCGTAGTGGGGAAACGAAGTCTTACAGCGTGGGATTTCAGACAGAAGAGAAATTCGTCAGATCATGGCAATCCGTTCTGAAACAACATCACGGTCATGATCCACTCGTGCAGTGCTGCTGTCCGGGCACGGGTGACCGCAGGTTTGCAATCCGGCTGCGAAGAGAATCTGGCAGATATCATCTCAGCCGGTTCAGCAACAGTGGCATTGAGCATTTCCCGGAATGTGTCTGGTACTCATCAGCCTCGATTAGTGGACAACAAAGCTATACAGAGGGAGTAGTAGAAGAGGAGATCGATGGCACACTGAGAGTACAGCTTGCCGTTTCCCTTGATGGCGAGAACCCCGTTGATCGGCAACCAAGAGGAGACGGACCTCCTGGTAATCAGGCGGGGGGAAAGACACAGTCGGTTATGAAACTGCTGGGGCTGTTGAGCCTTCTTTGGACGGAGGCGGGACTTAACGTCTGGTATCCTGCAATGAAGAATAAACGATTCACCGGCTCGGTTCATGGCTGGCTGGAACAGGCAGCAGGCCGCGTACGTGCCGGTCGCACCCGGTTGAGCGATGTTTTGCTGATCGGTGCTCAAAACGCGACACCGCAGGCTGAGGCAAACAGCGATAAACTGGCTTCAGCGGCATCTGCAAAAAAGAGGCTTGTCGTCATTACCTCACTGGCCGGGTGGAATGAAGAACGCGAAGTTGCAAACACACACGTACCCGTCAGAGATTTTGCTGGTCTACCGAAACTTGAAACTGATGCCGGAACCTGGCAAGAAACCCTCAGACGGCATCCCTCAGAACATGCAGCCTGGAAACGAGGAGAGCGGGTTATCCTTATTGCCCTGACTGACGTACCTATAGGCAGAGAGGCAAAGGTGCTGAGGATGGCTTTGATGTACGTCAGTTCCCGGTGGATACCGCTGGATTCCTCACTAGAAGGGATTATCGAGGAAAAGCTGGCTGCTGAAGAACGAAGCTTTATGAAACCACTTCGATACGATTCCGAAGAAGATGATGTGTTTGCTGATTTTCATTTGCTGGATACTGAAACAAACCACCTTCCGATGGAAGTGTTTGGTATGGGTACGCCTGAGTATGTCATCAGAAAGAACCAGAAGATGGCGATCTATAATTCCCGCTATGGTACAGCAGGCTGGTGGCACTGGGATGCGTATAACTCGCCAGATACGGCAATGATCCCTGTATTTCCACCAGCCAAAATACGTAAACATAAGGATCTTCAGAAGTAGTGAGTCGATACAAGGCCTGAAATGTCCGATAACCAGAAGAGGGCGAAAGCCCTCACATTGCCCGCATTCTCTTATTTAACTACGGTTGTATCCGACCAGGCGGCTCAAAAGAACTTCTTTCCAGTGAGAGTTGTGCACGGCCTCTACAAGGTCCGGGTGCAGGACAGACATGAACAAAAATCAGCGTTCACAGGAGTCTGTAATGACCAGGCCGACCTTAGCCGTAACGCTGGCTAAGGAAGTCAGAAATACATTCTGTGATTTAACAGGTAAAGTTACTTTTAAATCAACCTAAAAGGGGCTGCCTGGAAAACGAAAAATATCCTACGCTAAGCCTGTTTTCTATACAGACTACTATCCACTGAGCGTAATGCGCGGTATTTAACCTGTCCCAGTTTGAGGTTTGTTCGCCAGACGTAATCCCCGCTAAGGTTGATATGTAGAGACAGAACGTCTTAATACCGGGGTAAGTGCCAGTGCACGTGAATTTAATACAATCCGACAAACCATAATCAGGGTACAAGCAGGGCAGTAACAATCCTGAATACAGAAACGGCTTCAGACGCTACCGACTTTGACCGTCCGCTTTGTGCCATAAGCGGACGTTAGTTAACCGGTTAAGTGAAGTGCGAATAATTTTTGCGTTAACTGTTATAGCCAGTGAATGTTTCAGATGACTTTCTCACTGGCTAGTCAAAATACCGTCTAATTCATCTCTGCAGCGTGCCCGGTTTTATCCGTAAGACCGGACAACACCGCAAGTATCAGTGCAATGACAGACAATATAGCGCCTGCCCAATTTGGCGATTGCAGACCGAATCCCGCAGCAATCACTGCGCCACCCAGCCAGGCTCCTACGGCATTACCGAGGTTGAAAAGACCAATATTAACCGCAGCGGCCAGCGTGGGGGCACCCGCTGCCCGTGCTTTATCCATCACCAGTTTCTGGATAGGTGAAACTGTCGCAAATCCAAACGCAGCCATCAGGAAAATGCAGAGAACTGACATAACCTGGCTGTGCGCCGTAAAGTTGAATATCAGTAACACGACGGCCTGAGCAGCCAGCGTGATGTAGAGCATCGGCATAAGAGCGCGATCGGCATACCGGCCACCAAGCTGGTTTCCCGTAAACAATCCCAGTCCGAACAGCAGCATCAGCCACGCGAGGCTGCTTTCACTAAATCCTGCCAGCTCCGTCATCATTGGCGCGATGTAGGTAATTGATGTAAAAAATGCCCCCGGCCCGAAAACAGTAATACCCATTGCCAGCAGCACGTTGACGTTTCTGAAGGCGTTAAACTCATGCGCAAATCTCTGGTTATGGGGTTTTGGCTGGTGCGGGATGAGCATTCCGATACTGATAACCGTAATGACCCCTATCACGGCTATGGCAATAAAGGCATCACGCCAGGAGAGGTGTTGACCTATCCAGGTACCTGCGGGTACGCCTATAAGGTTTGCTACGGTCAGCCCCATAAACATGAACGCAATGGCCCTCACGCGCTTAGACGGTGCAACCATATCTGCTGCAATAATCGAACCAAGGCCAAAGAAAGCGCCGTGCGTCATCGAGGTAATAATTCTGCCTAGTATGGCAATGCCAAGTGTCGGGGCAAACGCCGTCACCAGGTTACCTGCCACGAAGAGCAGCATCAGGAAAACCAGCATGGCTTTACGCGGGACTTTTGAACCCAGAATAATCAGGGCCGGTGCGCCGACGAAGACCCCCAGCGCATATGAGGTCGCCAGGTAGCCGGCAATGGGGATGGTGACGTTAAAATCAACGGCAATGACGGGGAGCAGCCCGGCAATGATGAATTCAGTTGTTCCGATACCGAATGCACCTATCGCCAGCGCCCATAGAGCTAATGGCATAACAAATATCCTGTAAGTAACATTATGTTTTACGTTTTAACTGCTCCGGCAGACGGGAAGGTTTCAGCCCGTAAGGCAATTAAAGCAGCGGGACGATAAGGATATAAGTTTGCTAAAAGGCGATAAACGGCCCTGGTATCTCCTCAGTGACGACAAAAAGTCTACCTAATCGAACCGAAATAGCCTTCTCCGGCCTTTTTCAGCAGTGCGTCAACGATTAGGCGAACTCTGGGTATGAGGTGCCTTGTTCGGGGCCAGATAACGTTCAACTCAACCGGGATGGGGGCATGATCTGCCATCACGGAAATCAGGTTGCCTGCGGCGATATGGCTGTTAACCATAGACTCAGGAAACTGCGCTAGCCCCACGCCAGCCAGACAGGCCTGAATCATGGCATCTCCGTCGCTTATCTGATGTGCTGTGGGGGATATATATTTCACTTCACGCTCCCCGGCCTTTCGCAGCCGCCAGGCAAGGGGGGCGCCCCGACGGTAGCCCATAATGCAGTAGTGGCTTTTCAAATCCTCCATTTCGGCCGGCAGCCCGTTCTGCTCAAGATAGGCTGGAGAGGCGCACAGGATAAGCCGCTGCCGGCTCAGCCGACGGGCGATCAGCTCATCGGTACTCTGTAGCTCTCCCAGTCGCAGAACCAGGTCAACGCCTTCCTCCACCGGGTCAATAAGACGGTCATTGAAAGTTAGCGCCAGCCGCAGGGCCGGGTAGCGGGTCATTATCTCGATTAATACCGGCATCATCAGATTCCGTCCGAAAGACGCAGGCATATCAATACGGACCGTCCCAGCGGGATTTTCCTGACGTCTGCTGAGCGTATTCTCGGCAGAGTCGAGAATTTCAAGCGCCGAGAGGCAACTGGTCAGGTAAGCCTCTCCATCACTCGTCAGGCTCAGTTTACGCGTTGATCGGTGAAAAAGACGCGTTCCCAGTCTCTCCTCAAGCCGTGCCACACTTTTACCTACGGCCGATTTGGTAATGCCCAACTGCTCCGCGGCCTCAGTGAAGCTGCTCGATTTCGCCGTAATGACAAAGTTGGTAATTCCCCGCAGGGATTCTGCTGTAAATCCGGTAGACATAAAGTTGACTCAGTGACGACTCATAGTGCGTTTATCGATGTGTAATTCTATACCAGGCTTATCGCTATCAGTAAATAAAGCACCGGCAACCGCCGGATAATCCATTTTTTAATTACAGGTGACAGCCATGTCATATGAAAAACCACTCAAATTTGTGTCTCTTCTGGGTAGCCTTCGCAAAGCATCTTTTAACGCCATTGTGGCGCGCAATCTTGCCTCACTTGCACCCACACATGTGGAGATTAGCGCACTCGGCTCTGTAGGAGAGATACCGCACTATGATGCAGACCTTCAGGCGCATGGCTTCCCCGATGCGGTGGTGGCAATGGGAAAAGCAATATCGGCAGCGGATGCGCTGATTATCGTCACGCCTGAATATAACTACTCCGTCCCGGGCGCCCTGAAAAATGCGCTGGACTGGCTTTCCCGCCTGCCGGACACCCCAGTTGCCGGCAAGCCTGTTGCCATACTGACGGCGTCACCCGGGGCGATAGGCGGTGCAAGGGCCCAGTATCACCTGCGCCAGATTCTGGTCTTTTTGGACGGAAGGGTTCTTAACAAGCCTGAAGTCATGATCGGTCAGGCCCCTTCAAGACTGGATCCCGAAAATGACAGCATAACGGACGCTGACACCCGCAGCCTGATATCAGCACAGCTCGCTGCACTTGCAAAAATGACGGCCAACCAGGGCTGATCATCCCATCACTCTTATCCGTAAACCCCTTGGGAGAAAATTATGTCTACCGAAACTATTCGCGGTATGGACCAGTTGGCATCACCGTTTCTGATATTGATGAGGCGACCCGCTTCTTCGAAGAAGCCTTTGGTGCAGAAGTTATCTATGACTCCGTTTCACAATCGGACGACGACGTGAAAGGGGAAGATACGGAAAACATCCTGAATCTGTTCCCGGGAACACGTATCACCACAGTCAGAATGATGACGCTGAAGCACGGGCCGGGGCTTGAGCTTTTTGAAATGAAAGGGCCAGAGCAGAATCAGCCTGTGCGGCCAAGCGACTACGGGTTACAGCATTTCGCCGTATACGTTAATGATATTAATGAAGCCATCAGCCTGTTTGAACGTGCCGGCGGGAAAATGTTTACCTCTCCTCAGCCGCTGATGTTTCCGACTGAGGTCGGAGACAATAACTTTTTCTGTTACGGCCGCACGCCGTGGGGCAGCGTCATTGAGCTGATATCCCTGCCAACAAAATTGCCTTATGAAGATCATACTTCTCTGCGCCGCTGGAAGCCTTGAATGTGATTGGGTGCGCCTAGGCAGGCGTACCCGTAAGGACACAATGTCAGCTCTTTGCTCATAGCGGACAGAGAACGACTTCTTACTGTCTGCTTCCTGCCATAAATGGGCATTATTAACAGAGCGGTTGTCTAAGCCTGATAACAGGTCACGCCAGCGCTGTTAGACCCTTTCAAACTCAAGCCACATCGTGATAAGCGCTTGCGATCTGGTATAGCCGCAAAAATTACAGGTATAATCCCGCAAATTATTCAACTGGTTTAGAAACAAAGATGACAAAACTTACCTTACAAGAGCAGATGCTTAAAGCTGGATTAGTAACCAGCAAAAAAATGGATAAAGTCCAAAGAACAGCTAAAAAATCACGCGTTCAGGCCCGTGCGGCAAGAGAAGCGGTTGAAGAAAACAAAAAAGCACAGCTAGAACGTGACAAACAGCTAAGTGAACAACAAAAACAAGCCGCTTTATCTAAAGAGTATAAAGCTCAGGTGAAGCAACTCATTGAAATGAACAGAATCGACATTTCAAAAGGGGATATTGGTTTCAACTTCACAGACGGCAATTTAATTAAAAAAATAGTTGTGGATAAGATGACGCAAGCTCAGCTGATTAGTGGGCGTCTCGCCATTGCTCGTTTGGTTGTTGATAACAGTGGCGAGAGTGAATACGCGATTATCCCCTCGAGCGTAGCCGATAAAATTGCGCAGCGAGATGCGAACAGTATTGTATTAAACAGCGCCCTCAGTCAGGAAGAGCAGGATGAAGAAGATCCCTATGCTGATTTTAAAGTGCCCGATGATCTGATGTGGTAATCATCGGTTACAGAGCTCAGATCTCACGTTCAAATGCCTCTGGTTTAGTCTCCCCGCAGGGGTCTTTAGCATCACGTCGGGTAACTTTGCGGAAGCATCGTCATAGATTCATTCGCATTCAGAACGGGCAGGCGTTACGGGCTTTGATCCCCTCTCCGTTGATGGGATGAGCAAAATGCAACTCGCTGGCGTGTAGCATCAGCCGCGGCGTCTGTTCAGTACCGGGCAGCAGGCGACCACCATACAGGTCACAACCCAAAATAGGGTGGCCAAACTGCTGGCAGTGAATGCGGAGTTGATGGGTACGCCCGGTCTCCGGGGTTAGCGCCACACGCGTTAACGGCAGAGACATCCCCTTGTCCAACTCATGATAAAAGCGCTCAACGACCCGATAGCGAGAGCGAGCAGGCTTGCCGTGAATTGCGCAAATCGTCATCAGTGGAAACAGCGCAGGGTCTTTGGCAATCGCAGCGTCTATTACTCCTTCGTCATTGTCTGTATGTCCGCAAAGCAGTGCGCTGTACACCTTGGTCACACTGCGCTGGCTGAACTGCTGGCAGAGAGCGGCATTTATGGCCTTGTTGCGGGCAATCACCATCAACCCGGAAGTACCAAAATCAAGGCGATGTACCAGAGTGCAGCCGGGGAATATTTGTACCATCCGATGATGCACAGAATCGAGATTTTGCGGATTTTTCCCCGAGAGGCTGAGCAGCCCGGCGGGCTTATTGATAAGCACCAGATGATCGTCTTGGTAGAGAATCTCAATCTTTTCATGGCAGGGCGGGGCAATAAAGGTATCGATAATCTTAGACATCAGGCTATCCGCATGGAAAAGGGGAGCGGATGATAACGAAATTTAAGTCGACTGACGACTCTGGCTGTTAGTCTAATAGAGCGTTTGAGAACACCCTGTCACAGTAATGACGGCGCCAGATATTTCGCGATTTACTCTGTTGGCGGTGCAAGCACAACGGTGTTAATTTCACGCTGAGTTATGCATGGCGAGCAGAAAAAACAAAATCATAATGTTATTATTCAGGCCATAGGATGCAGGCAGCAATTGCCATACGTACTCACTCTGGGAATGACTTATGAACAATGAAGTACCATTAAAATACTATGACATCGTAGATGAGTATTCTACGGAAGCCGCAAAGCCGGTAAGCGATTCAGAACGCGATGCACTGGCGCGCTATTTTCAGCAGCTGATCACCCGTTTAATGAATAACGAAGAGATCAGTGAAGATACCCAGAAAGAGATAGCCGTTGAAGCGGGTATCGACGAGATGCGTATTGATGATATCGCTACGTTCCTGAATCAATGGGGCAATGAGTAACGCTTATTAGCGTAGTTTGAGAAGGGTACAAAGTGAGTGGGTTGTGTCCGCTTACCCGTTCCGACGTACGTCTAAATGGTTTCCAGCTGCGCCGAACGCGCAGCCTTAAGGTCCCTTCACTTCTCTCTTGTCGCCTCTTCAGCGTTTCAGTTGGCGTCGCTTATGCCTTCTTCTGACTGTCTACTCGCATAGCAGAAATTTATCGTCCAGACTTAAACTGAAGACATAGTCTGAGCACGCATTGTGTTTTACACTGCGCGCTGAAAAAAATTGAGTAGATAAACGAATAAGTAGGCGGTAATGGCGATGAACGGAACGATCACAACCTGGTTTCAAGATAAAGGTTTTGGATTTATCAAAGATGAAAACGGTGATAACCGTTATTTTCATGTGATTAAGGTCGCTAACCCGGAGTTGATTAAGAAAGATGCGTCGGTGACTTTTGAACCCACCACAAATAACAAAGGCTTGTCAGCTTATGCTGTGAAAGTCGCACCGGAAAGCAAATACATCTATATCGCTGGCGAGCGCATCAAGCTCACATCAATCAAATCTTACCTGGTTTACAGCGAAGAAGTCCCTGCTGATACCCGCATTGATAAAGAAAATGCGGTACTGTCTGTGGGTTTACTGATGGGCAGTATCAGGCCGAAAACATCTGCTAAAGCGGGTGAAATGCGCTCACTGAAAAAACTGGCGATCACCACTTTTCAGGGAACGACACTCATTTTCTCGGAAGATGAGATTGACGTGGATACAACAGTGAAAATGCTCAAGGTCTGAAAGACTTTGGGCTAACTTCAGGCCGAAATCCTGCGCCATTAATAAGCAGGATTTCGGCCTTGCTTACTGAGCTTAATACGTTTTCTTGCCATCAATGCGGAACCCTGCTGGTGGGTTGCAGAATAATGAAGTTTTTATCGATACGGTAAGTGATAGTTTTGCCAGTTTAGTTACATCATTCTATTAATGGTTTTGGTTAGAGCACCGCTTAACTTCAGCAAACGCCATTGAGCTTGAAATGTCTACACCTCAAACGTCAACCTGAAATGACTTCCTGTAAGGGCGCGTCGCACGCATGATGAAATCAGCTCAACAGACTGCGGGATTAATGCTGACGCAGTCATTGCTGAAAGTGTGAAGGGTCTGGCAGGAAAGGAGGCGAGTAAATTCACATCAGCTCAACGCCAAAGCGACGCAATATAACGGCCCAGATCACGAACAGCAGAATCGTCATTACGCAGCATATCGCCAGGGTGAGCCAGAAACCAAAACGCTGATACAAAAATGGAAAGGCGATAAACATCGGCAGCGTCGGCACTACGTACCAGAAAGTATACCAGGCGTGGTTGGCAATCTTTTCCTGCGTCTGCCCCTCAAGCTTCATCCACACCAGCACCAGCACCGTAACCAGAGGCAGGGCGGCCAGCAACCCTCCAAGCCTGTCGCTGCGTTTTGCCACTTCAGAAATCAGAACCACCATACCGGCGGTAATGGCGTATTTTATTATGATCCAGAGCATTTGTTCTCCTTTCTGCGGTAATCCGGCTTATCGGTTATTTCATATAGGCGCGGATAACCGCCACGATGTCTTCAAGGTCGTTTTCTCGATCTTCCGGCGTGGCGGATTCACTCATCAGGTGTTCCCGAATATGGCCTTCCAGCAATTCATTCATCAGCCCGTTGATTGCTCCCCGGACAGCAGCCACCTGCTGCAACACCTTCAGGCATTCCGTGCCTGATTCCAGTGCTTTTTCAAGCGATTCTGTCTGACCTTTAATGCGTTTAACGCGCAACAGCAATTTTTTCTGGTCTTTCAGCGTATGCGACAAAGGTGCCTCCATGTTGTTAAGTAGTATACTGGGGTATAGTATATATAAAGGTTAACGTTCTGGCATGCTTAAGTCGTAGTGAGATACTTTCTGTATAACGCCCCGGTTCACATTTTGGCTGGCATTCATGCCGGAATCCCCCGGAAGGGGTTTTGATATCTTTAATGAGGAGTCCTTATGGCCGCTAAATCACCCTGCACAGACATATGTGCTTTCGATAATGCCAAAGGATGGTGCCGGGGCTGCGGACGTACGCTGAAGGAAACGCGGGAGTGGCGTAAACTTTCACCTTACCACCGCAAGGAAATTGAGCGTGTTCTACCGGCTCGCCTCAAAATCGTGCGTATTGAAACAGAATAAAGTCACCGGCTCCGGCTGTACCGCGTTGCCATTATGATACCGGATGCCAGGTAATCTTTGTTTCTGCTTTCTTTCTGCTGAGCCACTGCCGGCCGGAAGCATGCGGGTGGCAGAGCGATTAAGGCGTAACGCAATTTTATCATCCTCCTCACTGGGTTCCCTTTCTGAAACAAAAACCAGCCTGTTTCCTGAGTTTTCGAATGACACAGGAAGCGGCCTAATCCTAGAATCAATAAATTTGTAGCGTATATTATTTTTTGTAGTAATTTCTACGCAATGAAAATACACATTCTTGTACTGACGCTCTCGACAGAGCAGGCCACGCTGCGCATGCGCGTATGGCGATCGCTGAAAAATGCAGGTGCAGCCGTGCTGCGCGACGGCGTATACCTGCTTCCTGACGTTGAAGAGGGCTATGTGACTTTCGTCCAGACAAGTCAGGAGATACGCGACGAAGGTGGCTCAGCGTACGTGTTTACCGCAGATTCTGCAGAAGACGATGCACTTCGTCCGCTGTTTGACCGCTCAGAACAGTACGGCGCGTTTCTGCAGAACCTGACGGCCTGCAGAAACGGACTGACCAGCGATACCGCAGCCAGCCAGCTTAAGCCGCTCAGGAAATTGCGCCGCGAGTTTGACAAGCTGAGCGCCATTGACTTTTTTCCCAGCGAAGCGCAGAGACAGGCCAGAGCCGCTCTTGCTGAATGTGAACTGCATATAAACTGGCTGATTTCTCCTGACGAGCCGCATGCCCGGCAAGGAGACCTGACCCGACTCTGTAAAGAAGATTTTCGCCGCCAGGTGTGGGCGACGCGTAAGCGGCCTTGGGTTGACAGGCTGGCCAGCGCCTGGCTTATCCGTCGATTCATTGATGACGAAGCCCGGTTTCTGTGGCTTGAAAATGCAAATGCCTGTCCGCCCGACGCCATTGGGTTTGATTTTGACGGCGCGCTTTTCAGTCACATAGACATGCGGGTGACGTTTGAAGTACTCGTCACCCGCTTCGGTCTTGAGCAGGAGGCACTGAATGCCTTCGGGCAACTGGTGCACTATCTCGATGTGGGCGGTATTCAGCCCGCTGAGGCAGTAGGCGTCGAAAGCATCTTGGCAGGATTACGCCAAAATATTACGGATGATGACGAACTGCTGTCAGCAGCCTGCCTGGTGTTTGACGGTCTGTTGAACTCTTGTGAAAAAAGGTGCAGTAATCATGAACAAAGTATCATCCGTCGCTCTACCGGAGACAGAAAGTAAAATCTCTCCGGTCACTTTACGTGAAGCTTTTCTGTTCTGGCTGAAGCTGGGCTTTATCAGCTTTGGCGGACCTGCTGGGCAGATTTCCATTATGCATCAGGAATTGGTCGAAAATCGGCGCTGGATATCCGAACGGCGTTTTCTGCATGCGCTTAACTTCTGTATGGTGTTGCCTGGCCCGGAGGCGCAGCAGCTGGCAACCTATATTGGCTGGCTGATGCATAAAACGTGGGGCGGCGTGCTGGCAGGCCTGCTGTTCATACTCCCCTCGCTGCTGCTTCTCATTGCGCTTTCGTGGATCTACATTGCCTGGGGAGATGTAGCCGTAGTGGCCGGCATATTTTATGGTATCAAACCTGCCGTGGCGGCCATTGTGCTTCAGGCCGCACACCGCATCGGCTCCCGCGCACTGAAAAATGGCACACACTGGGCCATCGCGGCGGCGGCATTTATCGCCGTCTTTGCCCTCAACGTATCGTTCCCGCTGATTGTCATTTTTGCAGCCGTAGCCGGATTCATTGGTGGGCGCATGGCACCGGAAAATTTTACGGGCGGTAACGAGCACAAGGTGCAGGATAAGAGATATGGTGCTGCCGTTATTGACGACAACACACCGCTTTCGGCCCATGCCGTTTTCAGCTGGCTGCGTATGGCAAAAGTTATCGCTGCCGGTGCAGTGCTTTGGTTCATTCCGATGGTATCGCTGGTTGTCCTGCTGGGATGGGACCATCCGGTTACGCAGATGAGCTGGTTCTTCACTAAAGCCGCGCTTCTGACCTTCGGCGGTGCCTATGCGGTACTTCCTTATGTTTATCAGGGCGCGGTTACACATTTTAGCTGGCTGACGCCGGGACAGATGATGGACGGTCTGGCGCTGGGCGAGACCACGCCTGGACCGCTGATTATGGTCGTAACCTTTGTGGGCTTTGTAGGCGGTTACACGAAAGCCGTGTTCGGCCCGGATACACTATTCATTGGAGGCGCGGTAGCTGCCTGTTTGGTGACATGGTTTACCTTTCTACCCTCGTTTATTTTCATCCTTGCTGGCGGCCCTTTTATTGAAACAACGCACAATAAAATTGGCTTCACTGCACCATTGACGGCGATTACCGCCGCTGTAGTGGGAGTTATTCTTAACCTGGCATTATTTTTTATCTGGCACATCATCTGGCCCGCAGGCGCAGAAGGCGGCATTGATGTCTGGGCAGCTGTTATTGCTGTTGCTTCCGCCGTTGCGCTTTTCCGCTATAAGTGGAAAGTCACTCATGTCATTGCTGCTGCAGCAATGATGGGGCTTGCGGTGCATCTGTTCGGCTTTTCACCGGTGTGATATTCGTATGGCCATTGCTGAATTGCGCCTGTCAACAACATGAAATCGGCGTAATAAATTACAGTCTGTAAAAGAGGAAACCCTGAATCGCCCATAAAGGTATTTTGCTCTCCTGTTTAACCTGCCCCTTATCAGCCTTTCCTGGCTTTTCTTCCACGCCAGTATTCCTCAAGATAAGGCAGCACTTCCAGGAGAAAAATCCCCGTAAGGACGGCGACAATATAACCGGTCGGCAAAGGGTCTGCTCTCTGTTTCAGTTCAAACCGGGCAGGTTCTTCCCCGAAACCAAATAACGCCAGAAACTGCGGCCAGTGACGTGAGATGACCAGCAGTAGGGCCATAAGGGGGACCATTTCAAGGAAACTGTGAACGTGTTGCTCAACCGGGGAAACTCGCCTTGCGGTCACTGCATAGCTGACATCCCATAAGGCGGTGGCCTCATGACAAAAGAACAACACAATCATGAACGCAATAACCAACGCGTTAACGTCCAGAAAGAGGGCTGAAAGTAAAGGCAGACCCATCTCTAAAAACATCAAGATATGAATGTAAGTTTCTTTGAGTCCGGTAGTCGTTTCTATATCCGTTGCTCTGTGGCAAAGCCAGTCGGCAAATCCGGCAATAAGCCATACAGGCAGAACGAAATAAAGCAGCAGCAGCATCTGTGGATCGGAATGATACATCACATTTTCCCTGCATATCGAAGGTAAAGCATAGCCATTGCTGGCTATACCCAACAATTCTGGAACACGTTATTTACCGTTTCTTCATAAATAAACAGAAAGCGCTGTACTTTGGCCTGGCTTTTGACAACCTGCAACCGCGTCATTCTCAGTTTTGCTTCTGCGAGGCTATCAGACATTTCATCCTCTTTATATCGAAGCCTGTCTGAATGATGATTTTTAATTCTCACTCATACACTTGCATGGCCAACTGAAATAAATAACTTTGTTTAACTAAAGATTAATGTAATTAACTGACTCATCCACCTAAAAAGAAAATCACACAGCATGTACGCAAACTGGCAAGGGAGGATGAACTACGGTTTCAGGCCTCAGGCAAGAGACAAGAATTTCAACGCAGTTTTCTTCCGGTTACCGCGTTTGCCTACGCCGTTCAGAAAGAGACAGAAGCTACTGCTTTCGCTTTCCCTCTCCGGGACGCTGTCACACGGTTTCCTTTCTTTGCTTTCTGCTGCTGGTATTCCTGCTGCGCTGCAGCTGTGTCCCCCGGGTGTCTGTCAGCAAAGGTCAAATGCTTTAACACGCTGATGGCCCCCTACGGCGCCCCGGCTTTACCAGGTGCTCAGCCCGACTGCGCCGGCTGGCCTCAAATGATGTTGGAAAAAGGTAAAATGGTCAGCGTTCTGACACCAAATTAAGTGTAGTTCTCAGTTTCGGATGAGGCGAGGGCACAGTTTTCATGAGTAAAAAACCCGCCGGAGGCGGGCTTTTTACTGGTTTATGAAAAATGCAGCTCAGGAAGCAGACCCCGCCGGGCGCCCCTTCCGGCTGATCAGACCGCCTTTTCGTCCGGCCTCACTGGCACGCTCAGGGCTGTTTTTAAAGTTTCCCCCACTGGCCTGCCCGCCTTTTCTGCCCGCCTCAGCGGCCCGTTCCGGGTTCTCCGCAAAGTTTCCTGCCCCACCACGGTGTTCTGCCATAGCCCCTCCCGGGAAAATGTGAGTCATCACATCATTGAGCATAGCGTTTTTATCTGAGAAGTTAGATTTAAACAGATAAATATTATAATCGAAGCCACTGGCAGCAAAAGATACCGCACCCACACAACCGGTGATCTAACAGCGGAGCACTGCCATGAAAGGCAATTCGCCAAAAAAAATCCCGCCGTAATGGCGGGAACATGAGGAGTTTAGGTTAGTTATTATTAAGTAGTCCGGTATTTTGCCAGATTTAAAGCCTAAAAAATAAATGGGCTCTCATGCAAGTTAGCCGGCTGCTGTTTTGGCCTCAGGGATGCCTGTGACAACCTCAGTCAGGCGTTTTATTTAACCGAGAAATGCATCGGCTTACCGTTTGCGTTTGCTGAAAGCACACGCATCCGCTTCTGGCACAATACTCACGGGAACTGGATGCCCCTTGTCTGTTATGAGCGAAAAGCGGACATCAGACCCCAAAATTGTCTTTGCCAGAAACAGGAATATTGCGTTTTTTCTCTTTCAGCCCGAGCCGGATACGAATTGCCCAGACAGGAAATATCTGTAGCGGGCGTTTTTGGCCGATATAAGGGAGCATTGTAGTCATAAGCAATCTCCAGTTATTAAGGAGATGTGATGATGTCCGGCTTATAAGAGCGAATAGCGGAGATGTCGCTATTTTAAACAGCAATAGCTTTTCGGTAATAATAAAGCCATTGCTGATACATTTGGATTTCATTCCAAATGATCGCAGGTCAAAGTGACAAAAATGAAAAGTATTATCATCCCGTCATTTAACTTTTTGGACATGCCCGTTACCGTTTAAAGCGATTAATTGCCGTATCAGTTACCGGTGTGAAAAATGAAATCAATGTACCTTCAGGATCGCGGATCTGCATTGTCCTGTTTCCCCAAGGCATATTTTTCGGTTCATGGAAAAACTCATTGCCAAATTCTTTTAATCTGAAAAATTCCTTATCAATATCATCCACCATAAATTCGAGAATAGCTGACTGATTGGAAGCCGGCTGTGCACAATTTTCTTTGAAGAAAACGACCGTTTCTACGCTCCCTATGGCTAGTACTGGTACTGGTACTGGTACTGGTACTGGTACTGAGGTGATGATTTCAGCAAAGACAGGGGCAAGCCATTCAGCCTGATAACCAGCTCATAAAATTCAACAGCTTTTTTGATGTCTTGTACAATAAGGCGCATTGATACTAACTTAATGGTACTTTCCTCTTTGCTGCGAGAAGCGCAGCTTGCTGGAGTATCATCGTTCAAGCCTGCGGACAGCGTGGTGGCAACAGGTACAAAAAAATGCGACGTGCAGATCGACTTTTCCAAATCATCCAGATACTCAGACGGTCAAATTTTCCGGTAACCGCAGCAAGGCTTGCGGAGGAACTTGAGGTATCTAAGCGAACGATTTATCGGGATATTGCTGACCTGGCAGGACAACGTGTTCCTGTTGAGGGGGAGGCCGGTACTGGTTACAGGCTCAGCGTATATTACGATATGCCACCCTTGATATTCAGCGACGAGGAACTTGAGGCGGTATTTCTTGGCGTTGAACTGGTGCAACACCTGCCGGATGCCACACTCGCGAACAACGCAAAAGATGTTTTGTCGAAAATATCATCCGTGTTACCTGAAAAATTACTGGGATTTTTAAATCAATCGGCGGACGCTATTAAACCTGAAGAATCAGGCAGCTATAAAACCGATACGCGGTTATTCAGAGCCGCAATACGCTGCGGTAAAAAACTGCCACTTGAGTACCGTTCCGCCGATGGCGAATTCTCCAGCAGAATCGCTTGGCCCATTGTCCTTGGATATGACCTGGCTCATTGTCTTCTCATTGCCTGGTGCGAAAAGAAAAGGGGTTTCCGACATTTTCGTGCCGACAGATTGGTAAAGATTGTTTTACTGGATGAACCGATAGGTTCAGGTAGAAAATTGCTCAGAGCACAATGGAAAGAATGGCGTGAAGCAGCGCATTTGCAGCACAGAAATAAAGTTAACCATGTTGTTAAAACTTCAATTGAAAGAGAGTAATGGCTGCAACACTTAAACGATATGTTGAAGCGCTCGGTGGCCAGTTAACGAGAGCGAAGAGCAGACGTTAACCTCACATGGATATAATCAGTTTGTCGGAAGCTCCCTAAAAATAGACGGTTCGAATGCGCGTTCAGTGGCCACAAAAAGATTCGGCTGCTGAGGGCAAGGCCGGCAATGACGCATGAGGTTTTCACGCCAGCTGGACTGGGTAGTAAGGCGGCTCTGATCTGTTCAGAACAGTAACAGATCCCTACAGCGATAAAGTCAGGCATTACCTGCCAAACTGATAGCGAATAGCG
>NZ_CP173699.1:0-456038 GCF_046118715.1 Pantoea phytostimulans | reverse complement strand
GCAAAGCAGCTGCAGCCGAGCGCGCCCCAGAAGGCGTTGTCTCCGGCGACGGGCACGTCAGAGCCGCGCGCGATGTCGTGCGAGTGGCTGTGCACCCCGCACGGACCGCTGCACTGGTGCGGCTGTTGCATCATGCCCACGCGCGTGGCCGCGGTGGGCGGCGCGCTGCGGTAGTGCCCCGGCACCGTCACCACCGGCGACCAGTCGGGCAGCACCGGGATCGCAGGCGGCGCTTCTGCACTGAACGAGCCGGCGGCATACACCACGTTGCCGTCCACCACCGTCAGCACCGACTCGATGCCCTTGATCTCCTCTTCCGGCACGCTGAAAAAGTCTTTGCTCAGCACCGCCATATCCGCCAGCTGGCCGGCCTTGATCTGGCCCTTTTTTCCCTGCTCGCTGGAGAACCAGGCGCTGCCCTGCGTCCACAGCATCAGCGCGGTTTCGCGGTCGAGGCGGGCGTTGACGTCATACATCTGCATGCCGCCCACCGTGCGCCCGGAGACCAGCCAGTACAGCGCGGTCCACGGGTTGTAGCTGGCGACGCGCGTGGCGTCCGTTCCCAGGCCAACCGGCACGCCGGTTTCCAGCATGCGCGCCACCGGCGGCGTGTGGCGGGTGGCCTCAATGCCGTAGCGTTCGGCAAAGTATTCTCCCTGGAACGCCATGCGGTGCTGCACCGCGATGCCGCCGCCCAGCTCTTTAATGCGGTCGATGTTGCGCTGCGTCACGGTCTCGGCGTGGTCAAAGAACCAGTGCAGGCCGTTGAACGGGATGTCGCGGTTGACCTTTTCAAACACGTCCAGCATACGGCTGATCGACTCGTCGTAGGTGGCGTGCAGGCGGAACGGCCAGCGGTGCTCGACCAGATGACGCACCACGCGCTCCAGCTCGTCCTCCATGCCCGGCGCCAGGTCCGGGCGCGGCTCGAGGAAGTCCTCAAAGTCTGCGGCCGAGAACACCAGCATTTCGCCCGCCCCGTTGTGGCGGAAGTAGTCGCTGCCCTGGCCCGGCGTCAGCATGTCGGTCCACTTTTCGAAGTCCTCCAGCTCGTGCCCCGGGCGCTGGGTAAACAGGTTATAGGCGATGCGCAGCGTCATCTGCTTTTTCCCGTGCAGCTCGGCGATCACCTCATAGTCTTCGGGGTAGTTCTGGAAGCCGCCGCCGGCGTCGATGGCGCTGGTCAGGCCGAGGCGGTTCAGCTCGCGCATAAACTGGCGCGTCGAGTTGACCTGCTGCTCCAGCGGCAGTTTCGGGCCCTTTGCCAGGGTTGAATAGAGGATCATGGCGTTGGGACGGGCGATCAGCATGCCGGTGGGGTTGCCGTTGCCGTCGCGCTGAATTTCGCCGCCCGGCGGGTTTGGCGTGTCCCGGGTGTAGCCGACCACTTTCAGGGCGGCGCGGTTGAGCAGGGCGCGGTCGTAAAGGTGCAGCACGAACACCGGCGTGTCCGGCGCGGCTTCGTTGATCTCATCCAGCGTCGGCATGCGGCGCTCGGCGAACTGAAACTCGGTCCAGCCGCCCACCACGCGCACCCACTGCGGTGACGGCGTGCGCAGCGCCTGCTCCTTCAGCATGCGCAGCGCGTCAAATACCGACGGCACGCCCTCCCAGCGCAGCTCCAGGTTGTAGTTCAGGCCGCCGCGGATCAGGTGAAGGTGAGAATCGTTGAGGCCGGGCACGGCGGTGTGGCCCTTGAGGTCAATGACCTTGGTGCCTTCGCAGTGATGTTCCATTACTTCTGCCAGCGTACCAACGGTAACAAACTTGCCGTCACGAATGGCAACGGCTTCAGCAACCGGGTTTTCCCGATCGACCGTGTGAAATTTGCCGTTAGTTAAAATCAGCTCTGCTTTACCAAGCGAAACCATAGATCCTCCTGAACTGGTATGTCCGAATAGGGCGGCTGTGCCGCAGGACGGGAAATGCGCTGCCGCAGGGAAAGCAGAGCACGAACAGAACAGGATTATGGTGAGACTGAAGTGGCAGCGTCTAGTTATACGAAAGGATACCTATACCTTCGTATAGTTATACACAGAGATAATAGTGCGTATAAAGAAAGCCTCCTACACTGCGGCCTGACAGTGACCACCGGTTTAGCATGGTGATGTTTGACGGCCTTGCCGTCATGCGCATGCCTGAGCCCTAAAGCGGCCTCGCATCTGGCTACTGTCACCTTTGATCCGTACTGATATTCACGGAAATCCAGTTACATTAACCTCAATGGGTAAATTCATGTCTAATTCAAAGCTTGAAGTCCTGACGCCACAGAACAGCCAGATTATTTTTATCGATCAGCAGCCACAGATGGCCTTTGGCGTGCAGTCAATTGACCGCCAGGTGCTGAAAAACAACGTGGTGGCGCTGGCCAAAGCGGCCAAAGTCTTCAATATCCCGACCGTCCTGACCACCGTTGAGACCGAAAGCTTTTCCGGCAACACCTTCCCGGAGCTGCTGGACGTGTTCCCGGGCCAGGACATCCTTGAGCGTACCTCAATGAACTCCTGGGATGACCAGAAAGTGCGTGACGCACTGGCCGCTAACGGCAAGAAAAAGGTGGTGGTTTCCGGCCTGTGGACGGAAGTCTGTAACAACAGCTTCGCCCTGTGCGCAATGCTGGAAGGCGACTACGAAATCTACATGGTGGCGGATGCGTCAGGCGGCACCACCAAAGAGGCCCACGACTACGCGATGCAGCGCATGATCCAGGCCGGCGTGATCCCGGTGACCTGGCAGCAGGTGATGCTGGAGTGGCAGCGTGACTGGGCACACAAAGAGACGTACAACGCGGTAATGGATATCGCGAAAGAGCACTCAGGCGCTTACGGTATTGGCGTTGATTATGCCTACACCATGGTGCACAAAGCGCCTTCCCGTCAGAAGAGCGAACACCAGACTCTGGCTCCGGTACCTGCACCGGTTCGCTAATTACTAAGCTGGCTGGTCAGTTTCGCGGCTGGCCAGCCATTGCAGCATTAGTGGGGTTGCTGGGCATGTTGGTCTGTATTCCGCCAGACAAGCGGTTAATCACTTGTTAGTCCGTTATGCTGGCTTGATTTCACCCTGAATGCGTACCGACAATCAGCGGAACCCCGCCTCCGGGTGGAGGAAAAACACCTTAAGGAACATCCTCGTGCACGTGTGAGGATTATCAGAGGATAACAGCATGATGCTGTCTCATCGTATTGTCATTGTTGATGATGAACGCTCAGTGCGTAGCGGACTGAGCAATTTACTGCATTCTGATGGGTATACCACCCGGGCGTATGCGTCTGGCGAAGAGCTGCTCTGCGATGACACTGCGCTTGATGACGTCGACATGCTGATCCTCGATATCCGCTTAAAAGGAATGAGTGGTTTTGAACTTTTTGCAGAGTTGAAGAAAAAATCGGCTTTGCCCCCGGTCATCTTCATCTCGGCCGATCAAGAAGAAAACATGCAGTGGTATGCCATCGCGCTCGGCGCATTAACCTTTTTGCGCAAACCGATTGATGTTGATACGCTCCTGACACTGATTCGTAGCGAGTTATCTCAACGGGAAGCACGCTGATGAGTATCATTTCTGTCATTCCATCCGAGAACGACGATGAGGGCATTACGCTCTCAGACGATGCCAAACTCACTTTGCTGACGCAAGATGGTTGCATTGCCTGGTATATTGGCACGCCTTCTGTCGGAGAGATGTTTATCCTGGCGACAGCTGCCAGCGATGAGGTGGCATTTCAGAGCACCCAGTTGTTAAAAAATGAGTTCGCTCTTTCTACCCAACTTTCCTCACTATGGGCGGTAAAACCCTCTGGCCACTCACGCTATCATGGCCGCTATTCGCTGATTTATCCGGTTTTTCCCTTCAGAACGTTGGCACAAATCATAGGTACGCCCACCGAAAAAATCAGTGATTACCTGCGAAAAGCCATCCAGCTTTGCCTTCCTTTGAGTGAATTGCACCATCAGGGCATCGTGCATGGCGATATTAAACCCGGCAATCTGTTCCTCAATGATCAAGGCTCTTACCGAATTGGTGGATTTGGCCTGGCCTCCACGGCGGCTCACTCACTGTTGAAGAATACCTTTCGTGCCTCTGGCGGCACGTTAGCCTACATGTCGCCGGAACATACCGGACGCACGCCCAATCCGGTAAATAGCCTCAGCGATCTCTACAGCCTTGGCATTGTGTTGTATGAAATGCTGACCGGCAAGTTGCCCTTCGGCTCTCCCGATGCAGGGCAGGCGGAATGGATTCACCATCATATTGCGACGGCACCGCGCCCACCGGAGTGTGTCAGAGCCGATGTGCCACCGATGTTGTCCGCTATTTTGCTGCGGCTGATGACGAAATCACCGGCGAACGGTTATCAAACTATTGACGGTCTTATCGCGGATCTTCGCCGCTGCCAGGCGACGTTAACGGCCGAAAATGAGATTGCGCTGTTTACGCCTGGCTTACAGGAGCGTTTCACGACGAATTTTCGTGCTGAAACGCTCTTTACCAGCCATCCGCAAGCGCGACTATTGATTCATGCGTTGGAGGATGTGCATCGCAGTTCGACGCAAACGCTGGTGATGATCAGCGGTGCACCGGGCTCAGGAAAGTCTTCGCTTATCGCGACCGCACTGAAAAAATTGCAGGACAAACACATCCTGTTGACGGTAAGCAAAGCCGATCAGCATTCACCGGTTGTGCCTTACTCGGTATTAGCGTCGGCATTTCGTAGGGTGACGTTATATCTGCTTGGTTTATCCGCAGCGGATGTTAAAGCGTGGCAAGCGCGGCTTTTACATTACCTCGATGATTACGTTGCTTTGGCGGTAGAACTGGTGCCTGAATTGAAACAACTGATCAATATCAGTGCGCCGGTTGTTTTAGAGATGAACGCGCTGGATGCGCGTGAACGCTTTAATCAAATGGCTTGTCGCCTACTCAACGCATTTGCCACGCCCGGCAGGCCACTGGTGATGTTGATCGATGATATTCACTGGGCAGATCATGCCAGCTTGCAGTTGCTGGAAACGTTGATTGTGCGCAACGAAAATCTTCCTTTCATGCTGGTTGTTACACACAGAGATGCAGAATCGATGCCTTGCCCGTTGATTGCAGGCTTTCTTACCCGCATACGAGCATCAGCCGCGCGCGTCATGGAGATTACGCCTGAGCCTCTTTCGGTGAAAGCGGTGTCGCGCTGGCTCGCTGGCGCACTGCATACCCGAGCGAGTAGCACCTTTGAGCTGGCTCAACTTATCCATGAAAAAACGCACGGCAATCCGCTGTTTATTCGAGAGTTTTTCAGGCAGGCGGTAGAGGATGGGCTGGTTTTTTACAGTAAAGACCCACTGAAATGGCACTATGATCAAACAGCCCTGAAAGCTCGCCAGTACACAGATAATGTCGCGAGTATTGTGGTAAAGCAGCTCGAAAGGATGCCGGAGTCGGCGCGCCAGCTTTTAGGATGCCTTGCCTGTTTAGGCAGCAACGGCGATCTCGCTTTGATCAGTCAAATTCTTGGCATGAGTGTGCTAAAGGTTCAGGAACGGCTTGAACCTGCCATTATCGCAAAATTTATCACGCTCACCTTCGATGAATATGCTTTTAGCCACAATCGCGTTCACGATGCCGCATTTTCTCTGATTAGCTTTAAACAAAAGCTTCGCCTACATCAACAAGCTGCCTGCCTGTTAGCGGAGTCTGCCAGGCGGGCTGAAGGCAACGAGACCTTGTTCCGTGCCGTGCATCACATTACGTTGATGTGTGACGTTCCGCTGACGTCAATGCAGAGTAAAAATTATTATCAACTTAGCTTTATGGCGGCTCAACAAGCAAAGCGAGCAGGGGATTACACCTCGGCATTACGTTATTTGCAGACGGCACATTCACTGAATGGCCAACTTACTCAACGCAATGATTTTGCCATAAGCCTGGAGCAGGCAGATTGCATATTCCTGCAAGGGAATCTCAGCGAGGCTCAGCAGCTTTGCACGCAGTTGTTGAGTATGCCGGGCAATCTGACCGAAAAATCTGCCGCTGCCTGCTTGTCAGCTGAGATTCATATGCGCCAGTCAGACAACTATTTAGCCTTAGAAACGGCGCTCGCCTGGCTCGCGGTATTTGGTTTGCATTTCAATCGTTATCCTAATGATGCTGAATGCCACGCGGCCTGGCATTCGATTAAAACCCGGTTAGGAGACGACCCCGAAGCGATATTAGGTTCGCTGCCTTTGATCACGGATCGTGAGAAAGAGTCGGTATTGAATTTAATGGCCAGCACCATCTTTGCCTCTTCCTATGATTGTCCGCAGCTGCACCTGTTGTTGGTATGTAAGATGCTGGAAATGACGCTGGACCATGGGTTAACGGGCGCATCAGCATTTGGATTGGCGTGGTTTAGCGTGCTGATTACGGATCGCTACAAAGCGTATCATTTTGGTTATCAATGTGGTCTGCTGGCTACACAACTGGCGGAACAGCATGATTTTACCCGCTTTAAAGCCCGGACGCTGTTACCCCTCGATCAAGTGGGGATTTGGACGCAACCTTTGTCGTTCGCTATTGATTGCGCAAAGCAAAGTTTTAATGTGGCTGTTGCGCATGGCGATCGTTCCTTTGCCTGCCTCGCGTTGCGCCATCAGATCATGAATTATCTGACGCGCGGCGATCATCTGGAATCCGTCCTGACCTCAATTGAACGTGGTCTGGCCTTTACCCAAAAATCCTATTATCCAGATGTTGAAAACGTTCTGTTAATGCAGAAGTACTTTGTGATGCATTTACGCAACGGAACGGGGCACACATTCACCGGTTTTGATTGGTATCCTGAAACGTTAATTGGCAGTGAGCCGGGGCTCATGTCCGGGCCGAAAGCGATGGTGCAATTTTGGTCCTGGATCTATCGCGGGATGACCCATTTTTATGCCAGTGAATATTCAGACGCTTTGCGCTATTTCGATCTCGCAACACAGCTCATCAGTGCGGTGCCGGGATATATTTATCTGATGGATCTGCATTTCTACAGCGCGCTTTCTCATACCTTGTCAATGCGTCACGAATCAAACAATCCTTCAAGTTACCGTGCAGCGGAAAGCCATCTTAACGTCATTTCTGAATGGGTAGCGCTCAATCCGGCGCTGTTTGCAGATAAAGAAGCGTTAATCAAAGCGGAACTGGCAAGGCTTGCCGGCGAATTAGGGCCTGCTCTGGCGCAATATGAATCGGCGATTGCGCTTTCTCGCCAGGCTGGTTTTACTCACATCAATGCGTTGGCCAATGAGTTGGCAGGTCACTGCGCCCGAAGTTTTAAATTAGATATCGCCGCAGATGCCTATTTTAAAGGTGCGATGAGCGGTTGGGAAAACTGGGGAGCGATTGCCAAAGTTCGTCTGCTTGAGCAGAGCCATCCGCATCTGACCACGCAGGGGCAAAGTAGTGCATTTGCGACCATTCCTTTTGCTCAGGATGAATCGATCCAGGATCTTGAAAGTGTGGTTACGGCGGTTCGGGCTTTAACCGAAGAGATTAATCTGGATCGGTTAATTCATATTCTACTGAGGATGTTGCTTGAACGTTCAGGTGCGCAACGCTGCCATTTGATTCGCGTGCTGGATGGCAATATTCCGCAAACAGAAGCGTGGGCAGAAGCGACAGCGGATGGCGTTCGAGTAAAAATAGCGAGAGAAAGACCCGCAGCGACAGATTTACCGCTTTCAGTGCTCTCTGCTGTGATTCGAACAGGGCAGGAGATTCGCACGGGCAAGCCTGAAGATTTCAGCCCGTTTAGTCAGGATCCGTATCTTGTTGCCTCCGGCGCGGCTGTTTTGTGTGTGCCCATGTTTAAACAGGCCAATATGGTTGGGGTGCTCTATCTGGAAAATCGCCTGATGCCCGATGTCTTTACCGCAGAGCATTCACACATTGTAAAAACCCTCAGCGCGCAGGCTGCTGTTTCATTGGAAACTGCACGGTTGTATGCCGAACTGCTAGAAGAAAACATTCACAGACGTCGCGTTGAGAAACAGCTGCGAGATAGTCAGACTTCATTGATGTTGGGAGAAAAAATCAGCCATACCGGCACATGGAGCTGGGAAATTGAACAGGACATGATGATCGTATCGAATGAATATGGCCGAATTCTTGGCCTACCTGAAAATCAGGATCGATTGTCTATGGCCGATTTCCTGACCCGTGTTCACGCTGATGATTTTGAATGTATCAATGAACTCGTCAATGTCAGCGTTCGAAAAGGGATCACTATGCAGGCGGAGTTTCGCGTAATAAGACCTGATGGTGAATGTCGCTATATCAAGGGGATAGGGCAACCGGTGGATAACTGGCCGGAGGTTAAAGAATACTTTGGCACCATTGCAGACATTACGCTTCAGCGCAGAGCGGAAGATGCGGTGCGCATTGCGCAGGCTGATTTGGCCCGCGTTTCTCGTGCCACAACGGTAGGCCAGCTAACATCCTCAATTGCCCACGAAATTAATCAGCCGTTGATGTCAATTGTGGCAAATGCAGGCGCAAGTCTCCGTTGGTTGAAGCGTGAACCGCTGAATCTGGAAAATGCCTGCCTGAGTCTGGATGAGATTATCGATGAAGGTAAACGTGCGGGTGAAATTATTCGTGGTTTGCAGTCGTTGACGCGGAACCACGATTCCGCCTATGCACCGGCTAATTTGCATCTTATCGCGAAAGATATTTTGTCGCTGTCACGCATGGAACTTGAAAGCAAAAGGGTTTCGCTGGAGTTGCAGCTAAGGGCAAACCAGGCGGAGATATTTTGCGATCGGATTCAAATTCAGCAGGTCTTACTGAATTTAGTCATCAACGCTATCGAGGCCATGTCGTCAGTAGACGATCGGACCCGAACACTGACACTTTCAACCTTTAATCCTACACCTGAGACGATTCGCTTCGAGGTGCTTGATAACGGAACCGGTCTGACACAAGAGGTTCATAAGCGTATTTTTGATTCGTTTTATACGACTAAAAAAGAGGGGATGGGAATGGGGTTGACCATCAGCAAAAGCATTATCAAAAAGCATTGTGGCGAGCTGGAAGCTGAAAATCGTCCTCTCTTCGGCAGCGTCTTCTGGTTTACGTTACCCACCGAGCAGTAAAGATCGTGTGCCCGCAAGGGCACAGTTTTGCGTTACGAGCCCTACGCCACCTAAATTACGAAGGCGTCGGCTCCTTTATCGACGCCGGTTATTCAGGATATTGAGTCGTTCTGCTGTTCTGACTAAATCAGAGAGAGAACGCGCATTCATTTTATCCATCACTCGACGTTTATGAACCTTTGCCGTGATCTCACTAATGCCCATCTCTGCGGCGATCTGTTTGTTAAGAAGCCCGCTTATCGCGAGCATCATGACCTCGCTTTCACGTGGCGTCAGCGTCTGATGCCGTGATGTCATCTCTAACTTCTCCTGAGATGAGGTCATATTTTCCTCAGAAATACGCAGCGCTTCCGCCACGGCTTCAAGGATGCGATCGGGATCAACAGGTTTAGTCAAAAATTCATACGCGCCCGTTTTCATCGCTTTTACCGTCACAGGAATGGTACCAAAACCCGTCAGGAATATGGTAGGAATGGAATAGCCCCGCGCATTTAAGGTTTTGACCACATCAAAACCGTCAGCGCCAGGCATATTAATATCCAAAACCAGGCAACAGGGCGTGGGATTAATGTTATAGGCCAAGAATTCCTGCGGTGAGGAAAAAGGAATAACGTCATAATTCACTGAGCTAAGCAGATTATTGAGCGCAGAGATTACGGATTGGTCATCATCAACTACATACACTATGTGATTCATAATTGGTCTCATTTAAAACCTGAAATTCACTGATGTTTAAAGTAGTGCGTAGATTTAATATACCGTTAAAAGGATGTTTTTCCACACGTGGTGTCTACAAGCCGCCAGCATTTCCACGATATTATCATAATAGTAATCATTATCATCCTTTAATGCATGACTTAACGATAAATATCTAACCTATTGAGTTGGCTGTATTAATTACATACAGCGCATGTGGTGAGAACATGAGCAAGTGTTGAAATAAGCATCATAAATAGCCATTCATTACATAACATGTGCGTTTATGCTCTTTTTCATTGAATAAGGGTGAGCGTTTCTCGAAAGATAAAAGTGTTTAAATTTATTCGCGCATATTTTTCAATGCCAAATTTACTATTGAGCAGATAAGGGCATGACAGAATGCGTTAACTTAAAAGACAATATTCTTTATGAAATGTAATAATCATTATTATATCCTGCCGTTACAGGTAACTTATTACAACAAATCATCAAAAATAGAGGTTAATCGCTATTCTTTAACACCGTGCGCTTTTAATTTAAACAGCTTAGCAGGGTGATTTTCTAAGCTGATGTGGTTATTTCTCAACACTATTTCAATATAGCGCGCCAATATGATGCAACGATTGACGCTATTTCGCACTATTTGGTGAGATGACCTCCATGAGTCTACTCTTTAGTGCTGACCTTCTCACATCATCCCTCGAAAGCCAGCGGGGCTTCAGCAAAAGCGGGCAATAAACTCGTTTTGCTGCAAATTTTATGCGCCATACACATTGAGAGAATCGTAAATCTGACGGCGTAAAAATTTTCGCCGCAGATTTGAGGAATTAACATGCATAGCGAAAATGAAAATAGTCAGGCAAGAAAAGTGCTCGTCATCGGTGGAAGCCGGGGTATCGGTGAAGCGATAGTTCGCCGCTTCGCTGAACAGGGCGATCGCGTTACTTTTACCTATGCCAGTTCCGAAGAGAAGGCACAGACGATAGCTCAGCAAACGCAAAGTCAGGCAATCAAGCTTGATGTATCTGATCGTGATGCGCTGATAGAGGCTGTAGCCGAAGCAGGCGCGCTGGATGTTCTTGTGTTTAATGCAGGCTTGTTAAGTGCTGGCGATCCGCTTGAGACAGCTGCTGATGAGATTGAAAAATTATTCATCGTTAATATACACGCTCCCTATTTTGCCGCCGTCGAAGCGGCGAAAGAGATGAATAAAGGTGGCCGAATTATCATTATCGGTTCTGTTAATGCCGATCGGATACCGATGAAAGGGCTCACAGCTTACGGCACCAGCAAGGCTGCATTACAAGGTGTAGCCAAAGGGCTGGCAAGAGATTTTGGCGATCGCGAAATAACGGTCAATGTGATCCAACCCGGTCCAACTGATACTGATATGAATCCGGCCGAAGGGCCAATGAATGAAACGATGCACAGCTTTATGGCGATCAAAAGACATGCTCATGCCAGCGAAGTTGCTGGCATGGTGTATTGGGTTGCCGGACCGGAAGCGAGCATGGTGACAGGAGCGGCACTGACCATTGACGGGGGCTTTGGTGCATAAAGATTTAACCAGCGGCATCTAAATTTTGTCACATGTGATTTAGATGCTTGCTTAACCCATTTACCAATCATTTTTTCTCAACCACAGAAGATTTTCAGCATCACATCTCCGCTTCACACCTGCCAACATTCTCGGCGACGCATGTCACAACATCCTTGATGTAATCCAACACAACATAGCAATTTTTATGCGATGTCCAAGGCTACCAGGCCCAAAAAGCCCACTCCGTTACCCTGTAGTAATAAAGGTGCGCACAATCAACATTATGTTAAATGGGATAACAAGGAACCTCGCCAATCTTGGGTTTAAGCGCACACTATTTCCTTCAGTCTACTAATAATTAATTCTTCTGGCTGGCTTACACGCCATAACGGTAAGCCAGCGCTATGTCAGTATTTTCTATATCACTTCATGACACTGAACGGTAGTTTTAGGCCGCATCAAAAATGACATACAGCTTACGCATCTGTGTTTCGATAACCCACGTGCCTTGGGTATTTTCTTCAAAGAAAAAAGAATCTCCTGGTTTGAACGTCAAGGTAGCTTCGCCGTCTGGCGTAAATGAGCCCTCGCCGCTCAGGAAATGCATGATTTCTGCTTGCTTGACTGAGCGTCGATAGCTTCCGGCTGTACATTCAAAAATACCGGTATCAACATTCTCTTTGCCGGGAATGATTTTTTGCAGCCCGGATAGCTGAATAGTCGGTGTATCAGGTAAGCCCTCAACGCTTCCCCAGGGCTCTAACGTTTCAATGGACGCGGGCTGATCGATCTTTTGCACTTTCATTTTTTTGCTTCCTTAAACGCAGGCTTTATTACTGTGACTTTTGCTAAAAATTGGCCAGTTTTCAGCGTGTTGCTTTATTTTAAGGATGAGGTAAAACAGCTTGATGGGGTTTTCAGTCGGCAATTACTATTTTTGCGCACAAAACAGCGAGTATTTAACAGAAACTTTTGTGAACAGAGATTATCAATTAAGCGATGGCGTATCACCCATGAGAATCTAGCGCGCATGCTCATCAGGTTTAGCGTTAATATCAATCCGTTCTTCGCTGTAAATTCGTTTAATCCATATCAAAGAGGCTTTGTTAAGGATTCAAATCTCGCGCAGGCGCGCATCGTCTTCACATTACTTATCCAGCTTACTACTCAGCGCTACGCGCTCAAAACCCAGCGCAGTGAAATAATCAGTTATGGCGGAAAGTCTTCCTTGCTGATCAACCATTGCTATCCAAGTGTCTGGACGAATAAGATAAACGGCATTTTCAGCGAAACCTTTGTCCGCATATTCCTGTTTCCAAGCCATGTTATGCAGCGGAATCGCATGAGCCTCACACCAATCGACAAGTTCTTTTGTCGCTGTGCCTAAAATATGTATCTGCCAGGTCATTTCTCTGAGCGGCGCATAATTGTCATATCCTTCAGGCGCGAGCCACGGCAGTCGATCACCTCCCCTGATTTTGCCTGCATCTCCCTTACTCAGTGGGCTGTGGTGATACTCCAGCATGGTTTGTGAAATGATTCGGAACAGCGCGCTGCGGGTGCTACCAAAGCTGTAAATCAGGCTGGCAAACAGAGGAAGAACATGCATTTTAAATTGTGTGGCAACGCTCCCTTCTTTGGTCATCAGCGAAAACATGCGATCAGTGGTAGAGACGAGTTTGCGAGCAAACGAGAGACGTTCCAGTTCATAACTCTCTAGCAGGCTTTCAGGCGCGTGAGTTCGTATAACCGCAGCCAGCTTCCAGGCAAGATTTATCGCATCCAGGAGGCCGGTATTCATTCCCTGCCCGCCCGCTGGACTGTGCACATGGGCTGCATCGCCCAATAAAAAAACATGCCCTTTACTGAATTGTTCTGCCACCCGGTGGTGAACCCGGTACGTTGAAAACCAATTTACGCTTTTTACAGTGGCTTTAAGATTGTGCAATGCATGATGACTAACATCCTCAAACGTGAGCGGTTTGTTATCCATGATTTTGTCCGCGCGCACTGTCCCAATTAATCGTCGCTTACCCGACTTGCCGTAAGCCAGCACGGCAACAAAATCATCGCTGTCCAGCGCTACATGTACCTCGTCTGCGGGTTCTAGCCCGGTTAGCTCAACATCTGCAACATAGAATATTTTATTATAGGTTCCGCCCGGAAACCCAATACCTAACTGATGACGAACTGTTGATCCCGCACCGTCACAACCTGCCAAAAATTGTGTTTCACACATTTCCTCTCTGCCATCTGGCAACCTTAACCAAGCGGTAATTTTTTGCCCATCGTCATCCATTTTTATGAGTTCAGTTTCTCGTTCAACGTCTATTCCGAGCGTGGTAAGTTGATCAATAAGCAATCTTTCATGCTCATCCTGCGGATAAACAAGAATGAACGGGTAAGGTGTAACATCTCTGCCTGCATCTCCAAATGAGAGGCTTGCCCGTCTCACTCCTTTTGCCCACAAATTGATGGAAGGATTCCGATGACCGGCGTTAACGGCCTTTTCGCTTAAATCTACTTGCTCATAAAGCTCGAGCGTCCGGGCCTGAACGGCCATGGCACGAGATGAATCTCCGGGGCCCGCGCTTTTATCAATAATACGTACTTTAACCTTCTGTTTAGTCAACCAGATGGCCAGCACTAAGCCAGTAGGCCCGGCCCCGATAATGAGTACCTCGCACATAATTAGCCTCGATGATAATGAATGACTCACAAATCATTCACGGTGACCCACGTTGTCCTGTCAAGGTTGAAGCGCTACTCCTGATATTCGGCATCACGAAATTATTCTCGTCTAGATAGAGAGATGTATTAGAGAGCGGGTTTTCGAGCAGCGAGATTACTGTTTTAGCGTTGCGATGATTGTTCTGAATAGCGTGGACAGGAATATTTTTCAACGAGTGAAGTTATTGAATAAGGCACCCTGTTTTATATAAAGTCAGATTGGATGATGTAACTAAGCAAAGTAACAGATTGCATTATGCCTGGTTTAATGGCTCCCTTAGGTTAAGTCTTGACCAATCATCATCCTGTGACCATCCGGTGTCGATACGGTAAATTCCCGCATCCCATGTGATTTGTTTTCTGGGGCCGCTACCAGAATCGCGCCATTACGTAGAAATTCTTCATAAAGCGCATCGGCATCATCCACATAGAGATAGGCAAAATAGTTATGATCACCGGTATCAGCGGGTGAAAGAGCATTGGGTGAATGGCCCAACATGATACGGACACTTCCCCTGCTCGCCTGTTGCCATCCCAATCCTTCTGGCCATGTTAAATGGAATCCCAGAACGTCACGGAAATACGCTGCGCTTTTAGTCAGATCAGGCACTGCAAGCACAAATGCGCTCGAATGTAGATGGGCAATAATATCAGTCACGCTGGCATCCTTATTGAAAAATTAACGCATCGTATTAACCCAAGACCTGCTGCCCTGCACTTTTTTCCAGCCGGTACACATCAATCATGGAAAAAAGAACCAAGACAGAAATACCTATGAATGCCAGATTAATATCAACGTGAGCAGGTGTGTGATGGTTATTCCACACCATTGATAACCGCAGAAACAGTGCTGAAAGTGCAATACCCGCACTCATACTAAACTGGAAAAAAATACTGAAAATAACGGATGCATCACTCATTTTGTCCTGTGGCACATCGGCAAATCCCAGACTGTTATAGCAACTGAACTGCAATGAACGCGTCAGTCCGCCGATAAATAGAATAACGGCAATAGCGTAATAGCTCAGTGATGGGCTTAATAACAGGCAACTTAAAATAGCCAGCAGGCTGATCACCCCATTCCACATCAGAATGCGTCTGAAACCCCATCGTTTCATTAACCAGGTCGTAGCGGGCTTCATTGCTAAATTGCCAGCGAATACCCACAACACCATAGAGCCAGCCTGAACCGCGCTCCAGCCAAAACTCAGTTGGAACAGCAGCGGTAACAAAAATGGAATGGCATTAATGGAGGCGCGAAAGAGTGAGCCTCCTACTACTGCACTTCTGAAGGTCTGAATCGTCAGTGTTGAAAAAGGCAGCAGCGGACGGGGATGAACGAAGCTATGGCGAAACGTCAAAATACTGAAAATGAGACCGCCCGCAATAAGCATACATCCACTGTCGATTTCACCATGCCCCATCAGCTCCAGACCGGTAATCATCATTACAAATGCGGACGCGGTAAAAATAAAACCTTTAATATCGAAGGCTCTGATCACCTTTTCCCGGGTTTGCGGAACCAAGAAAAATGAGGCGATCAGCGCCAGAACACCCAGCGGAATATTGAGCCAAAAAATCCACGACCAATGGCTGTAGGTGACGATTACGCCGCCCAACGGTGGCCCTAACACCGGCGCGATCAAGCCAGGCCAGGAGATAAAGGCGATCGTTTTAACCATATCTTTTTTTGCCGTCATCCCTAACACCACCATGCGCCCTACAGGCACCATCAATGCGCCGCCAATCCCCTGCAATATGCGGCTGAAAGCAAACATCGGCAGGCTCTTACTCATGCCGCACATCACAGAGGCGAGAGTGAAAATCAGAATGGCGCCCACGAAGACACGTCGCGCGCCGATTCGACCGGCCAACCACCCACTTATCGGAATAAAGATCGCTACCGCAAGCAGATACGCGCTAATACCGATATTCAGTTCTACGGGACTAACAACAAACTCTCTCGCCATCTGCGGAATTGCTGTCGCGATAACCGTCGCATCCAGGTTCTCCATAAAAAAAGTAACAGCCACTAAAAGTGCCATCCATAGCGTGCTTTTTGAGAGCGAGTTGCTGTGCAGATGACTGTGACTCATAAAGATAAATTCCTTATAAAATTAAAGCATTAAGCAATTTTATTCTTGCTATTGATAGCAAGCGATTCGTTATCGCGCGAGAAACATAGCGTAGCTATCCATAACCTCAGTAATCCCCGTTTTAGAAGGAACCTTTTAATCTTCTCTTAGTAGCTGGAAGTTTTGAAGCAAATCACAATAATCATGGAGATTCCTAATAAAAGGCATATTGATGAGGTGGATTACTCAGGCACCTTGTCCCGATGTGGGTCGCCGCATTAAAAACGAACTGCCGTTGAAATCGCATTCCACTGAATTTAAAAGGATAAGTGATAAAAACTGCCATCTGCTCTATGAGTAACTTTTAGCACTAAATCTTTGCGAAATTAAACCGATAACAGCTGCATCATGTGCCCTTCCTCAGGATATCGATATGTCGCTTAAAAAGTCCTCATTACTTGTTTTACTCACTCTTTTTATAGTGTTTTTTACCAGCATGAGCGCCAATTTCTGGCTGCTCAACCGAAGTAACCAATCGCTTGATGCCGTTAATAAAGAGATTCGCGTCGTACTTTCAATTATTGATCCAATAAACCACAGCCGTACTTTGCGTGTACGACTGATGGAATATATGAAAACATTGGAAACCAGCCAAAATCTGCAATCAAAAGATACGTTGGATGCTGCGAAAAGCGTCATAGCTAAAGCGGATATGGCTTTTCAAGCTTATTTAAATGCGCCTAAACTTCCCGGCGAAAATGCGGTGGCTGATGCTTACCGTAAAACCTATTTGGCTTACCGTGAACAAGGTATCCAACCCCTGCTTGACGCCGCTGAAGCGAATAATCAACAACGCTTTAACGAGCAAATTGCCACTGTTGCCCGTCTGGATCGGCAATATGAAATTGAACTCGATCAGGTGCTGGCGCAGCATGAAGCCTATGCGAAAGCGCTCAACCAAGATGCGCAAAGCCATTTCAGCTTTGGCATTGGCTTAATTATCGCCTTTGGCTTGCTGTTCCTGGTGGTGATTATCGCTGTACTGTTTTTTATAAAGCACTATGTTTTGAACCCTTTGAACAACGCAAAAGCACATTGTGGACAGATAGCCGAAGGGATTTTAAACACGCCAGTACCGGTAAAAGTGGGCTCACGCAGTGAGATTCAGGATTTGATGACGACCATGGAACAGATGCGTCTTTCATTAACAGACATTATCAGCCGGGTTCGTCACTCGACTCAGACTGTTTCTCATGCGTCACAAGAGATTGCCGCTGGGAATATCGATCTGGCCTCGCGTACCGAACAGCAGGCCGCAGCGCTGACGCAAACAGCCGCGAGTATGGAAGAACTGGGCGCAACGGTAAAACAGAATACTGAAAACGTTCAGGAAGCGAGCCGTCTGACCAGTGAAGCAGTGAAAAATGCGAGAACCGGCGAGAAAGTGTCGCAAGAAGTGATCGTCACCATGGGAATGATCAACAGCAGCTCGAAAAAGATCGAAGACATTATTGGCGTGATAAACAGCATCGCTTTCCAGACTAATATTCTCGCGCTCAACGCAGCAGTAGAAGCGGCGCGAGCCGGAGAACAAGGTCGAGGCTTTGCTGTCGTTGCGGGTGAAGTGCGTAATCTTGCCCAACGCAGTGCGGTGGCCGCTAAAGAAATCGAAACGCTCATTGCGGAATCCGTGGTAAATATCAAAGCAGGCTCGAATCAAGTTTCACGTACCGGTGAAGCGATCAGCGCCATTATCGCCTCAGTCAATCAGGTTGATGTTTTGATGGATCATATTTCCACTGCTTCTGATGAACAGAGTCGGGGCATTAATCAGATCGAACAGGCCGTTATTGAAATGGAAAGTGTGACCCAGCAGAACTCAGCCTTGGTGCATGAATCCGCAGCCGCTTCTTCTTCTCTCGAAGAGCAAGTGCATTATCTGACACATTCTGTGTCGGCTTTCAGGCTCTCTGCTGACTAAAGCAGAGAAAAAAGCACCAGAACCCCAAGCCGTTTAACGCTTGGGGTGACTTACTTTATTTTTAGCTCATACACGACACACGGCTGATCGTAGTGTTCTTCAATACCCACATATGTCATTCCCAACCGTTGCATCACCTTGTGTGAAGCCAGATTTTCTGGATGGGCGACGGCGACCAGATGCGCTGCGTTAAAACGTTCCACAGCAAAGTGGATAATCGCTTTGGCTGCTTCTGTTGCATAGCCTTTACCCTGTTGCTCTTTTCTTAAACGCCAGCCAAGTTCCAGAGGTGCGCCATCCAAATTGGCAAGGTGTTGCAGGCAAGCAGCCCCGATAACCTCTGCGGTTTCCTTTTCAATGATTGCCCACCATGAATATCCACGTTGCCGCCAGCGCAATTGTACGCGCTCGATAGATGCAACGGTTTGCTCATGTGTTTTGATGGTGCCATCGCCGATGTAGCGCATGATCTCGACATCGCTGTCCATGGCCCGCAGCCCATCAATATGTTTTAACTCATAGGGTTCTAAACGTAATCTTGCTGACTCAATAGTTAGGTTCATATTCACTCATGGTTATAAGTAGAAAGTCGCGCCAGAGATTTTGTATAACACAGCACAGAATTAAGCGCATAAGTTCATGCCTGTGGCTGTTATGTTAATGCGAGTAAGCAGTTCAGCTATGTGATTAAAAACAGGATGACCGCGACGTAACGACGGAGGGAATAGCGGTTCTGTTGTCATTGTACCGGTGGCCCCATTGAGAATCGTTTAAAAGCGCGACGCTAAATGCCTAACCTATTGACTTAAATTCAGATGATAAGAGAATGTTTCTTTTAGAACGACTACCAGAAAAAACTGGAGTTTATTATCGTCTGTTCTCGCCGTTATTCCCTTGTAACTCACATCAAAAAGCGAAGTGCGTTGGTCGCCTTTGCCCTTTTAGTTGTCAGTTGCTCCTCGGAGCCGCCTAAATCATTGGTCACTCCGCTGACTCCAGTGACAAAACAGCCACTGCCGAGCCAGCCTGAGCAGCAACACCAACCGGTACGCGGTGTTTGGCTCGCCACCGTTTCCCGTCTGGACTGGCCGCCGGTTTTATCCGTTAATCTAAGCAATGCAGAAAATCGCGTTAAACAGCAGCAGAATGCGCTGACACAAAAGCTGGATAAACTAAAAAGTCTGGGCATCAATACGGTATTTTTTCAGGTAAAACCCGATGGCACGGCCCTGTGGACATCAAGGATTTTGCCTTGGTCAGATATGCTGACAGGCAAAATTGGTGAAGATCCGGGCTACGATCCGCTGCAGTTTATGCTGGATGAAGCGCACAAGCGCGGGATGAAAGTACATGCCTGGTTTAATCCCTACCGCGTCTCCGTGAACACCAAGCCTTCTACTGTTACCGAATTAAACCGGACATTGACGCTGCATCCTGCCAGCGTCTTCGTACTTCATCGCGACTGGATCCGTACAGCCAGCGATCGCTTTGTGCTCGATCCCGGCATTCCAGAGGCGCGAGATTGGATCACCAGCATTGTGGCTGAAGTGGTCGCGCGTTATCCGGTCGACGGTGTGCAGTTCGATGATTACTTCTATGCCGAAACCCCGGGTTCCACTCTCAATGACAGCCAGACCTATAAACGATATGGTCAGGGATTCGCGTCCAAAGCAGACTGGCGGCGGCACAATACACAGACTCTGATTGAGCAGGTTTCTCATACCATTAAGCAGCTCAATCCCAATGTTGAATTTGGCGTCAGCCCCGCTGGCGTGTGGCGTAATCTTTCACACGATCCTGCCGGTTCCGACACGCGTGGCGCAGCAGCTTATGATGAAGCCTACGCCGATACCCGCCGCTGGGTACAGCAAGGTTTGCTGGACTACATTGCACCGCAGTTGTATTGGCCCTTTTCACGTCAGGCGGCCCGTTATGATGTGCTGGCCAAATGGTGGGCAGAAGTGGTGAAACCCACCAACACCCGCCTCTATATTGGTATCGCACTCTATAAAGTGGGGGAACCCTCAAAAAATGAACCTGACTGGACGATAAAGGGCGGTGTGCCGGAGCTTAAAAATCAGATCGATTTGAATGAGTCTGTGCCGCAAATCAATGGCACCATTCTGTTCAGAGAAAATTATCTCAACCAACCTCAGACCCAGGATGCGGTGCATTACCTTAAAAACCGTTGGGGAAGCTGAGCTGAACCGCCATAAGTGCCATAGACCGTTCCGATCAGTCAAAAGGCCGCAACAGATAACGTTGCGGCCTTTAAAGGGGTAAAACCGTCAGGCAATAAAGCCTCACCGACTTTTTTAGAAAGTGGCGTTTACGCCCACATTCCATGTCACTTGGTGATAATCGCTGTTGCCGCCCACCGTTGAAACGCCAGCAAATGCATTCACTTTTTCACCGAGCGGCACGTTCGCGCCCACCGCGACATCCAGCCAGTTCTTGTCACGAGCCTCCACCGTCCGTGCAAATGAGGTGCTGGTCGATTGCAATCCTGCTGTTACCGTAGAATCGGTGTCACCAAATTGGTGGTTGTAACTGACCTGCGCCCATGGATTTATCAGCCACTCTTTACTGTCGATGCGCCAGCCGAGTGATCCAATCTGTGAATGGGTAGTTTGATCGGAATAACGCATAGACGTGCTGTTATTGCTCTGCTCACGATAACCGCCCACGCGACCATAATCCAACGCGTAACTGGCGACAGGACCGGTGGTGATGTGTGTACCCAGCGGCAGATCCCAACCGGTTTGCACACGCATACCCAACAATTTTCCGCCTGTGTTACCTTGCTCGGTTCGGCTAGCAGGACCGATTTTGATATCACGCTCTATGTCATCAAAATCGAGATCGGCATAATGAAGATCCGCGTTGATCCAGCCTTGTTCAAGCAAGGTCAATTGACTGTATAGCGCCACCAAATTGCCGCGTAAGCGATAATCAAAGTTGGACGACGGTTCCTGACGCTGGTTGGTATTTGAGAACAGCACACCCGTTTGCCAGTTGTCGGTGAGCTGATAACCAATACCCAGCGTCAGGTTAGCGGTATTGGCATCACCATCCGACCAGGCATCACCTTGATAATCGACATGTTGCCCGGCGTAACCGCCGAATACGGTAAATTCTCCGGCATCTGCAGGTTTATGGCGCTGCTGCTGTAAATGCCCATCAAGCGTGTTGTGCATGTCACGCGCCATCATCAGCGGTGACTGGGACAGCGCAGCGACCTGGGCTGGCGCATCAAGAATCGACTGAATATAGTCGGCGATCATGGCATGCACTGCGGGGCTGGGATGAAGACGATCAGCGAACAGATAATCCTGAGCAGATGAGAAGCCTGGTGTAGAGGATGCACATTCATCTGCCGACGTGCCTACCGGACACGCCATGCCGATGGTGTTAGTCAATCCATATTGACCGGGACTGGCGATAACTTCATTGAGCAAGCCGGCAATATCAACCCGTACGATATTGCCCTTGATTGCAGCAAGGCCACTCTCTTCCTGCTGATTAAATTGCGTTGATAACGTGGTAGCCAACTCACTCAGCTCCTGCCAGGCATTGTAAAGTTGCTCCGCCAATGCATCACGCACCGCTGGCACGTCAGACACTTGCGCCGCAGCCTGAGTAAAAGCATTTTGCACCGCCTGATTACGTGATGCGGTGTCGGTAGTAGAGATGCTGTCCAGCGACTGGAATGCAGCAACCATTGCCGCATCAGAGACCGGGCCGAGCACTCTGAGCACCGTCTGAATCATAAAGGGCGTTTCACCCAACTGCGGCGTGGTGGGCACAATCACCGCACCCGCACCGGCATCCAGCAAAGTCTTCACCTGCGAAGCGGCTGCGGCTGCACTGGTATCAATGGTTTCGATCGCTGTTAACGGATTAGTCACCGCAGCCGCTATGTCGTTGGCACCCACCCAATGAATATAAAGCCCGTTGCTGTCAGCCCTGCCGTCGGTTGATCGCAGATACGCGGCCAACTGGTCTTGGGTATTTAACGCGGGATCAAGGGCTGGGATTGCCACCGCGCCGCCCTGCGCATAGTTACTGCCGCCCAATGTCGAACGCTGCAAATTTTGTCCCAATCGCTCGGCTAAAACTTCGTCATAAATAGGATATTGCCCCCCATCGTAAGTGAAGCGGCCAATGTTACCGCCGTCACTGAGACTGTCGCCAAAAACGGTGAGATTATCCCACGCCATGGCGGGAAATGACGCTAGCGAGGCGCTTAACGTGGCGAGGGCAGCAAAAGAAAGCGCGAATCTATTGTTTTTCATCATCAGCTCCGGATGAAGTGCCAGACAAAACCCGCCTGGCGGCAAGATTGTTCGTCTTGCGCGTATAAAAGCAGCAACGCAAGTCAGAGGTAAACGCCACATCAGAGATGTGCGCCAAATCAAAGAAATAACAAGGACGATAAAAACGTAGTCAGGAAAAATCCGCTTTACCAGTTTGGCAAGGGAATTTGACTTAAAAACAGTTTAGAAGAAGGGATGAATAACAAGGAATGCGGATGTGATTACATTGATCTGTGCAGCAAAGGAAATTCACCTTTGCTCAGTAAGTCTTGGATTTGTCAGGGATTAACCCACTGAGAGTCCACAAGTGCGCCGCTGTTGTCATAAGTAAAAAACGCTCTCTGATTCTGTTCTTTGTGTAGCTGATACCAATCCAGCGAGCTGGCGCGCACGATTAACACGCCAAAATTCGCCTTTCCTTCGGCTTCCTCAGCAGCGCTGATCGCTTTAATGTCATCACATGCTCGCGCGCCTCCGGGAGGCCCACCCGCGTAGGTTTTCTGTGTATGGGCGGGCAATCTGCTCCATGTCGCTTGAGCCACATCGCTTTCAGCATCATAGGGCTCTACCTTTCCCTGAAGGCGCAGTTGCAGTCGCATTTGAGCGCAATATCCCAATACCGTGACGTGCGGATTGGCTGCAATCTCCTGCCATTTCAGACTCCGCGTATCGGTATGAAATTCCATAACCCGCATCAGTTTGTCAGCACGTCGCAAAACTATCGTTCGTGCCTGCGGTTTGCCTTGTTCATCGACTGAACAAAAAGTGAGGTAGCGAAAAGCGGATTCCGGCTCGCTCACGGCTTGTTCAAGCTCTGCCCAGGCAGCAGCATCAATCTCGTTGAGTATTATTGGCATCATCATGCTCCTGTTAGTCGTACAGGCCGGCTGAAGACCGAATTATAGACGCCAAAAGGAATAAAGGTTGGCGACGCCCCTTACGCAGCGGGTTTCAACCTTAGCGCTATCACAATCAACACCATGACGCCCGCGCTCATGATTAACCAGGCGCTAGAGAGTGAAGCGACACTGTCACGTATGAGTCCGGCGATTAAGGGCATCAGGGCGGCAATCAAATAGCCACCCCCTTGCACCCGTGACAATAATTTCCCCGCCTCAGTCGGCGTTCGAGCATGATCAAGCGTCACAATCAGCGACAGTGGAAACAGTGCGCCAATGCCCACACCCAACAGCAGCGTTGATGCAATCGGCGTGGTGCCAGGGGAAAAGACCAGACACAGCAACCCTACCAGCAACAGGAGCAGAACGACGATCAGCGGAGCACGGCGATCGGGAAAACGATGAATCAGCGCAGAGACGGCAAAACCCGCCGCGACTTCGGTTAATGTGAGCCAGGCCAGCATGTAACCGCTGCTGCGTGCGCTCCACCCCGCCTGAATATAGAATGGCGGCAACCAAGCCAAGACCAGCGTATACGCGCCTGTTCCAATGCCGAAGAACAGCATTAACAATGCAGTTCGGGATGACGATAAGGCAACATCTGCATACGATGTTTTTTCCAATGGGCGATGTTTAATTTGGGTCAGCCAAATAACCAAAGCGAGAAGCGCCAGAAAACCGGCCATGGCAAGCGTAGGCTGTAGCCCCAATCGCGAAAAAACCGGCTCGGCGCTGGCAGCAGACAGCGCGGCACCCGCCATAATACCGGTGGTAAACAGCGACATTAAGGTGCCCGCTGATTGCGCATACTCTTTTTTAATTAGTGCGGGCATTAAAGCCTGTATCACACCCACGCCGGCTCCACCCGCTAACGCAGTACACATCAATGTTGTCACAGATGAATCCCATCCCCGCAGCGAACAGGCGATAGTCAAAACCGTCAATCCAGCAGCAATACCCCGCACAGCGCCCACTTTAATTAATAGCCAGGGCCCACTCAGCGCTGCCAGCCCCATCATCGCAACCGGCAAGGTAGTAAGCAGACTAAATCCAGTGGCTGATAAGCCTGTTTCGCGCTGCAACACCGGAAACAACGGACCGATGGAGGCGAGAATGGGACGAAGATTCAACCCGACAAGAAAAGCGATAAATGCGAATATTATGGGCAATGGTACGACATGTTTCACAATGGACTCCTTTAGAACGGTTTTTGCTTTAGCAAATAAGCGCCACCAACATTTATCTTAACGTTAAGATAAATAATCATCCTGTGTAAGATGCACCGCACAACGCGACAAAATAGCCACACTGTTTAGGGGCGAATAATGCACGACCATATCGACTTCGTTATCGGCCAATGGGATAACGCCATGCCGGAACTGGATGTCTCTTCGATGAAAGTTTTTGGCAGAATGCTGCGGCTTATGAAACATGCAGGAAAAGCGCGGGCTCAAGCGCTGGAGCCGTTTGGGTTTCGTGAGGGTGAATTTGATGTGCTTGCCACTTTGCGCCGTGCCGGTGCGCCTTATTGCCTCTCGCCAACGCAGCTGTATAAATCGCTGCTGGTCACTTCAGGCGCAATGACGCATCGCCTGAGCCGGCTGGAGCAGGAGGGATTGATTGAGCGCATTGAGGATCCGCAGGATAAACGCAGCACATTGGTGGGACTGACCACGCAAGGCCAACAGCGGATTGAGCAAGCGCTGGTCGTTCACACCGCCACGCAAGCGGCGATATTGGCAACCTTATCTGCAGCTCAGCGAGAAGCGCTGGAAACGCAGTTAAGAGCGCTACTGCTTACCTTTCCAGGCGAATCTGTAGAGTAAATGACGTAGAGGGCTACCAGGCAGATTCGCTATCGTCACAGAAAACAATCTGTAATAAGCTGGCTTTTTAGCGACTCAACTATAAGAAAATTATGGCAGCACCCTCAACAGAACAAGACATGCGTAGCCGGATTATTCAGGCTGCTCAGGATGTCATCATTGATCATGGTGTTGTGGGAGCGACCGCCCGTAAAATTTCATCACATGCCGGGATATCACCTGGTACGTTGACCTACCATTTTCAGACAGTAGATGAAATTCTTGAGGCCGCTTTCACACGCCTGGCTGAGCACGTTTCCGTAAATTTCCGACAGCGGCTTGAATCGGCAGCTGATGTAAGCGAAGCAATAGAGGCCGTTTTGGACCTCATCTGTGGTGAAATCGTGGCTGCACCACGCAATATGCTGCTGAGTTTCGAACTCTATGCCTACGCGTCACGTAATCATAAAATTCGTCAGATATGCCGTAACTGGCTACGCAGAAGCAGAGACGCATTATCTTTGCATTTCGATATTCAAATCGCCATGACGATCGACGCGCTTATTGAAGGTTTTACCGCCCATCGGCACTTGGGCGAAGAGATGCTAAGTCGCGATGAATTGCGAAGTATCCTGCAAAAGTTAACCTCTGACTGACTTCTTTAAAAGAAACCCTCGACATTCAGGGAACAGTGTCGTGTATATTATCTGCTCTCGTACAGTTGTACGACAACCAGAAAATTCAATCCTTGCCGATCAGTATCATCGTGTAAGGCAGAGAACAGGTAAGCGAGGAACGATGAAAGCAAATGTGATTAACCCTGTTACGCAGGTTGAAGATGGTCTGCTTTATGACGCAAACCATGACGCTGAGATTATCTTGAAAAGAAAAAAAGCCAAGGAAGCCTGTTTCAATTTCAATAGCTTAAATCCGGCAAAAGAAACTGAAAAACGTCAAATTTTGACGGAATTATTGGGCAGTCATGGCAAAAGCCTTACGATAGAATCCCCTTTCCATTGCGATTACGGGAGTAATATTTATCTGGGGGAAAACTTTTATGCTAATCATAATTTGGTGATTCTTGATGGCGCAGAGGTGATCATTGGGGACAATGTTTTTATCGCTCCAAATGTCGGTATTTATACTGCGGGACATCCCCTCGATCCAAAGAGGCGAGCTGAAGGTCTGGAATTTGTACTACCGATAAAGATTGGCAATAACGTTTGGATTGGTGGCGGTGTGACGATTACGCCAGGCGTGACAATCGGAGATAACACCGTGATTGGTGCGGGAAGCATGGTTAACCGCGATATTCCGTCAGATGTTATCGCCGTGGGAAATCCATGCAAAGTTATTCGCACGCGTTCAGAGGAAGATAGCCAGCGTGAAGATTTTCATCGCCGATAAGCTTCATTCAATGAATTAAAGGGCAACGGGATTGCCCTTTTTTATGCGTTAAAGATGGAGCCAAGGCGCAAAGAGAGCAAAGAAAGATGTAGTGTGCTCTGAAGGCCCAAATCGATTATCCACGCGTTCAGATAGGTGCCTTACTTTTTGTCCAGCGACTACGTCGCGCTACTGACATCGAATTCATGAATATCAGGCGCTGGGAATCGAAAACTTTATATTCTTCGGTTATCCGCATTTAGAAGAAGCACACCGTTTTGCCGAACGGGTAATGCCATTATTGCCACTGACCGCTAACGCCGATAAAAAGCAGCGTACTGTTAATACCTAACTTTTCGGCGAAACGATTGGTGGCGATCGCCGTCCGAGTAAGTAAGTCAGCTAATCAACAAGAGAGCCAGCGTATGTCTGAAAAGCACATTGTCATCATTGGTGGCGGATTTAGCGGCACGGCGCTGGCTATTCACCTGGCGCGTTACGGTCAGGCAGGTTTAAAGGTCTCGGTAATTGAGCCGCGACCTCAGCTGGCACAGGGTGTGGCTTACAGCACAGAAGATCCTGCACACCGTATTAATGTGCCCGCCTCGCGGATGCAACTTGCCGGCGATGAAGAAGGCGCTTTCGATCGCTGGTTCCGCTCATCACCTGACTTTCAGGCCGATACCGATGCCTTGTGGCATGATGGCACTGTCTATCCGCAGCGCGGGCAGTTTGCCCGCTGGGTAAATGAACAGTTCCGGCAGCAGAAGCAGTATTCCGCGGTAGAACTGACCCATATTCATGACCGTGCGGTTTCATTCCATGCTGGCGTAGTGAGCACAGCTTCTGGCGCTAAGGTACAAGCCGATGTTGTAGTGCTGGCAATCAGTCATCCGCCGCCTGCCTTACCTGCACTACTTACGTCGTTACGCGGTCACGTCGGGCTGATTGCCGATCCATGGCAGCCTAATGCCTTGGCAAAAGTGGGCCCTGATGATCAGGTCGCGATCATCGGTTCAGGCTTAACCATGTCAGATATGGTCGCTTCGCTGCATCGCAAGGGACATCGCGGAAAAATCACCGTGTTTTCCCGTCGTGGTCAATTACCTCGCCCTAACCTAAGCGGCAACTATGAGAACCGCGAGTTAAATTACCTTCAACCACAACAGGCTACTGCACGGGGCTGGCTGCGACGCATTCGTCAAGAAGTCACAGACGCAGCCGCTGAAAATCTACCCTGGCAACTGGTGCTTGATGATATTCGCCGTCATGGTCAGCAAATCTGGCAAACACTGCCGTTAACAGAGCAGCGTCGCTTTCTGCAGCATCTGCGCCCGTGGTGGGATGTTCATCGTTACCGAATTGCGCCACAAGTGAGTGCCGTGTTGTCTCAACTGCAGGCGGGGTTTGAGGGCCAATGGAACGAAAACGTACGCTAAGAAGCTAACCTATTGTTAATATTGATTTTTAAATAACTAGAACTTAGCGAAATGAAAACTCACGTTAAAGGATTTTGGTAATGAGATGATAAAAAAGGATCCACAGGGGATCCTTTTTAGGAGTTGCCACCACACTACCAGCTGCCGTAGGGATATTTTTTCCCCTGTATGAAGTCCTTTATGTACTGATCATACCCATCCGGAATGCTGTAGTTAAAATCAATTCGTGAAGGTACATCTTTACAGGCATCCAGTTTATCCCCGGACAGCGTGGTAATTTTTACCGGTTCAACCGGCAGGTTGTCGCCTCCCGCGCTGTTCTGAAGCCAGATGCGCACTTTGCCTTCAGGTGCCAGACCAAACAGCAATGCTTTATACCAGGCAGTATTACCTCTTCTGTCCCTGCCGGTTGGTACTGACATTTTTTCCCGAAGGGCCGGTGAGAAGGTGATGCGCGTCTCGTAAGTCTTTTTATCGATGACAGAATCCCAACAGAACAGCATCTGTGCCGGTGGATGCCGGACCTTGTTGAACTGGATCCCCCCGTCATCCGTTCTGCTGTTCCAGGTACCCACTACATCGGGATCACTCTGCGTACTGTCCAGCGTCCGGAAGGTGGATACCACCTTTTCGTTGTCGATAATCAGCGCTTTCGTCACCACCGCCGGTAATGCCTGAGGGGTAAAAAATGCAAAACCAACCTCCCCGTAAGGCATTTCTCCGGTGTCTTCCGGCGTCTGCGCTTCGCCTGCACGACAACCGCTGATCATGACCAGCATCAGCAGGGGAAAAAGGGCTTTCAGTTTCATACCTTCTTCCCGTCCATGCTGTAGACCGAGCGTTTCCACTGCTCATCCGGCCGGTTGATAAAGCCAATCAGCTCTGAGGGCGATGCCCCCCCGTGAATAAGACCGTCCGTATTGACCACGATGGCATTCCAGTTGGCCGAACAGTGAATATACTTCTCCGCGATCACGTCCAGCTCATCCTGACTGAATGCCTGCGGCGTCTGACCGCTGCGGACTGCCTTACCCATCGCCAGCGCTTTATCCCAGAGAGGTGCCAGATCATCCGGAATGGCGAGTTCTTTGTCTTTACTGAGTATAGGGTCAAACACCACCCCGGCTTCTTGTGCAGCCTCAAGCATCACCCTCAGCACCACGCGGGACCAGTCGTTTCTGACGGTCCGCTCCCGCAGGGTCAGCGCCGCAAAGCTGCGTTTCTGCACCTGGCCGTACCGGTCCGGAGGAAGCCGGTCGTCATGCCAGGTTTCTGCCGAAATTTCATTTGTCCGCAGCAGGGGAGCCAGGCAGGGCGACTTATCCAGCGTCTGCAACTGGGCCACCGCCTGCCGGTAGGCCTGCGTCTTTTCGTCTGGCTGGCTGTACGGCACCGTTTCCGTTGCCGGGCGGGTCAGGAAAAGGTCTTCTCGTGTGACCGGCAGATAGCCGCCGCCGATATCGGAATGCACGCCGGGCAGCGCCAGTTCCGGCCATGCTGGTTTCACGCTGTTCAGCGCAAAGTTAAAGCGACACTCGTTCGCAGCGGTGATATGGAAAACCTTCTCTGCCACGCCGGGCCGCAGGGTGAGCTTCACGTCACCGGTATCCGCGCTGTGCGGGTTCAGGCCGTTAACCGGTGTGCCAATGGCGGCAACGGTATCGAAAATGCCGATGAAACGGGTTTTACCGGAAGGAGAACCACTAAATGCAGTACCCGTTACGCCCTGCCGGATAGCGCTGATAATGGCCGGGTCTTCTGACTGGATGCGGTTGGCAAAATGCCGGGCGGCGGCTGCGCCCCGACTGAAGCCAAAAATATCGAACTGCAGTGACCTGATGATGAACGTGCAGTCAGTCTGTTTATTACTGACCGCGTCCAGCGCAGCCTGGATACTGTCAGCCAGCATAGAAACCGCTTTATCTGTTTTGGCAACGACACCGGTATCAGAGATACCAAACCCCTGGCCCAGCTTGCTGTCAGGTTTTCCCGCGTCAGTGCCAATACCGTCAATATAAACAGCTCGCTGAACATCGGGGCTGTCTTCATTAAAGCGACGGCTGTAGAGCGTACTCAGCCAGTGTATATTGGTGTAGTACCCGGTATAGCTGGTTGCACCGCTGCCCGACACACCAAAATTTTCACGGGCGCATTTTGCCAGAATGGACTCGGCTTCCGGGTCATCCAGGTTGTAATGACCTGCGGTATACGCCTTCAGCATGTTCTGCGTGTTAACGGCATTGTTGCCGGTACCGTCGAAGAACACGCCTATCGTCAGCGTGATCTCCCGTTTCTTTTTCTTCGCCGCCTGCGCATGTTGTTCCGGCTCCGGAGCGACTACCGGGGCCATCCTGGCTTTTGCCTCTGAAAGCTGCGGTATCGTACCCGGCGCAATCAGAAAATTGGTCCCCTGCGGACACCCGCAACGGATCTCCGCGCCGTCCACCGCAACAGCGGCACTGTTTGAGCACCGGTGATCGCCGTCCACAATGACCCCCACTTCCCCACACTTCGGGCAGGGGGTAGTCTTGTCACCGATATAGAGTTTCAGCAACCCCATGACCGACATGCCGGGACGGGCCGCGATACATTGTGCTCCCGAAGAGGTTTTATCTCCGTGTAATCCGACATTCTTGCCGTGAACGCTACACCCTCTCATGATGGACATAATTCAGCCCTCTGCCGGTAAAAAATCAGCATCCATCGGCAAACCTTTCAGCTCATTCAGCGTACATCCCGCCTGTGGGGTGCTGATAATCACATCACCGTTGCTCAGCCTGCTGCCAACCAGCGCGATACTCTGCCCACCTTTCTGAAATTTCGACCCGCTGCCGGTAACAATACGGGCAGTGGTTCCGTCAGGGTAAACCACCTCATCCCCGACCAGCGCAATATTAACCTTCTGCCCGCCATCAAGCTCGATTTCAGCGCCATTCCACGCAGCCCGAACCACCCCGCCGCGCTGGGTTAGCGCCCCGTCAACCGCGATCCGGTAAATCGCCACCACCGGATGTTCTCGCATGAAAGCCTCCTGCTCTTCGACAGTCTGACGGGCACCGTCAGACATCCCGGCCTTTTTCTCCGCCAAGAAGGGCGGACGCGCCAGTGAGACGGCTAATTCCGGAGTCAGTTCGTTGGTATATTGCTGTTCCATATCAAATCCCTCTTTTTCCTGTGGGTTAAGTGTCTATAGTAACCAGATGGGTCACTTAACCAAAATTTAATGCCGCTATCAGCCTGGCTGAGCTGTCTTCTCATCCTCAAGTATTTTGTAAACCGTGGAACGGGCAATGCCGAGCTGGCGGGCGATATCCGTTGCGCCAGTCCCTTTACTGTGGAGTGCCAGCACTCTGTTCCTGTCGATGGTACGCCTGCGGCCAAACCGGATGCCCTTCAGCTTCGCTTCCTGCCGACCTTCATTGGTCCGTTCCAAAATTCTACTTCGCTCAGCCTGAGCAACAGCGGACAGTATAGTGACCACCATTTTGCCCATATCTCCATCGGTGCTGATCCCATCGTCAATGAAACGAATGGCAACTCCCTGGGCATCGAATTCCTTTATCAGCTGGATCATGTCGGCGGTATCCCGGCCAAGACGGTCGAGCTTCTTCACCAGAATGGCATCCCCTTCCTCCACCTTCATGCGCAGCAGATCAAGCCCAGAACGATCGACTGAGCTGCCGGATGCCTTATCGGTAAATATACGGTTTGCTTTCACGCCCGCGTCTTTGAGCGCCCGGATTTGAATATCGAGCGACTGCTGACTGGTTGATACCCGTGCGTAACCAAAAAGTCGCATAAAAATGTATCCTAAATCAAATATCGGACAACTTGTATCTGTTATAACAAAAAATCGATTTAATAGACACAAAAACGACACTGTTTTCATATGTCTGATAATTTATAATATTTCGGATGGTTGCGAAATTGTTAACAAATGTCCATCAGGCAGGGAGGCCGATATGCCCGTCGATTTTCTGACCACCGAGCAGGAACTGAATTATGGTCGCTATGTTGCAGAACCTAATGACGTGCAGCTGGCGCGTTATTTTCATCTTGATGAACGGGATCTTGCTTTCATTAATCAGCGGCGGGGAAGGCATAACCGGCTGGGAATAGCGCTTCAGCTTACCAGTGCCCGTTTTCTGGGCACCTTTCTGACAGATTTAACCCGGGTTCTGCCGGGTGTTCAGCAATTTGTCGCGGTGCAGCTTAATATCCGCCGTCCTGAAGTCCTCTCCCGCTACGCAGAGCGGGATACCACCCTAAGAGAGCATACTGCGCTGATTAAGGAATATTACGGTTACCATGAATTTGGCGATTTTCCATGGTCTTTCCGCCTGAAGCGCCTGCTGTACACCCGGGCATGGCTCAGTAATGAGCGACCCGGTCTGATGTTTGATTTTGCCACTGCGTGGCTGCTTCAGAATAAGGTCCTGCTGCCCGGAGCAACCACACTTGTACGTCTCGTCAGTGAAATACGCGAACGGGCAAATCAGCGGCTGTGGAAAAAACTGGCCGCGTTGCCGGATAGCTGGCAGACCGCCCGCGTGACGGAGCTGCTGGACATTCCTGAGGGGCAGCGAATTTCACCGCTGGAGCAACTGAAAAAGGGACCAGTCACCGTCAGCGGTCCGGCATTTACCGAAGCGCTGGAGCGGTATATCCGGCTGCGAAACCTTGAGTTTTCCCGGCTGAACTTTACCGGCCTGCCCGCGATACAGCTGCGTAATCTGGCGCGTTACGCAGGTATGGCATCGGTAAAATATATCGCACGCATGCCAGAGCAAAGAAAACTGGCCGTACTCACTGCATTTGTTAAAGCGCAGGAAATAACAGCGCTGGATGAGGCCGTTGATGTGCTCGATATGCTGATACTGGACATCACCCGCGAGGCGAAGAAAACCGGGCAGAAAAAACGGCTCAGGACGCTTAAAGATCTTGACCGTGCTGCGCTACTGCTGGCGCGGGCATGTTCATTGTTGCTGGATGAGCAGGCTGACGATGCTGAGCTGAGGGAGACCATATTCAGCAGCATACCGAAAAGCAGGCTGGCAGAATCCGTCAGCAAGGTAAATGAGCTGGCCCGGCCTCAGAACAACAATTTCCATGATGAAATGGTGGAACAGTACGGGCGGGTAAAGCGTTTTCTTCCGGCGGTATTGCGCGACCTGCATTTCCAGGCAGCGCCAGCCGGAGAGCATACGCTGGCCGTGATTCATTATCTGGCTGAACTGAACGGCTCGAAAAAGCGCATCTTCGATGATGCGCCTGAACATATCATCACCGGCCCCTGGAAACGCCTCGTATACGATGCCGAGGGCCGGATACAACGCGCCGGTTATTCACTGTGTCTGCTGGAGCGCCTTCAGGATGCACTGCGCCGACGGGACATCTGGCTCGAAAACAGCGATCGCTGGGGAGATCCCCGCGAGAAGCTATTGCAGGGTGAAGAGTGGCAGGCTCAGCGTATTCCCGTCTGTCGTGCTCTGGGACATCCTACCGATGGACATAAAGGCGTGCAGCAACTGGCCGTTCAGTTGGATGAAACCTGGAAAGCAGCCGCATCCCGATTTGAAGGGAATGCGGAAGTCCATGTCTGCAATGACGGTAAATATCCTTCCCTGACCATCAGTAGTCTGGAGAAACTGGAGGAGCCACCGTCGTTGCTTTGTCTCAACAGTCGGGTAAGACAGCTGCTTCCTCCGGTTGATTTGACGGAATTACTGCTTGAAATAGACGCCAGAACAGGATTTACACGGGAATTTATGCATGTCAGTGAGTCCGGAGCACGGGCGCAGGATCTGCACGTTAGCCTGTGTGCGGTTCTGATGGCTGAAGCCTGCAATATCGGACTGGAACCGCTGATAAAGCACAATATACCGGCATTGACCCGCCACCGGCTCAGTTGGGTGAAACAAAATTACCTCCGTGCAGAAACGCTGGTCAGCGCCAATGCCCGGCTCGTTGATTTTCAGTCCACGCTGGAGCTTGCAGGTCACTGGGGCGGTGGCGAAGTGGCGTCAGCCGACGGCATGCGCTTTGTCACGCCGGTGAAAAGCGTCAATTCCGGGCCTAACAGAAAATATTTTGGTTCCGGGCGTGGCATCACCTGGTACAACTTCGTCTCTGATCAGTACTCTGGATTTCACGGTATTGTGGTACCCGGCACATTGCGGGATTCCATTTTTGTGCTGGAAGGCCTTCTGGAGCAACAAACAGGGCTGAATCCGGTTGAGATCATGACAGACACAGCCGGCACCAGTGACATTATTTTTGGCCTCTTCTGGCTGCTGGGATATCAGTTTTCCCCCCGGCTTGCTGATGCCGGGGAAGCAGTATTCTGGCGGGTGGATAAATCGGCAAATTACGGAGCACTGGATGAGCTGGCGCGGGGATGTGCGGATCTGTCGAAGGCGGAGAATCAGTGGGATGAGATGATGCGAACCGCCGGTTCGCTGAAGCTGGGCACCATCCATGCTTCAGAACTCATCCGCTCTCTGCTGAAAAGCTCACGTCCATCAGGACTGGCACAGGCGATCATGGAAGTGGGACGCGTCAACAAGACGCTATATTTGCTTAATTATATTGATGATGAAGATTATCGGCGGCGGCTCCTGACGCAACTCAACCGGGGAGAAGGCCACCATGCGGTGGCGCGTGCAATTTGTTACGGGCAGCGCGGTGAGATCAGAAAACGCTACCGTGAGGGGCAGGAAGATCAACTGGGAGCACTGGGGCTGGTAACTAATGCAGTGGTACTGTGGAACACGCTTTATATGCAGGAAGCACTGAGCTGGATGCGCACTAATGGAGAAGAAACCGGGGATGAAGATATCGCCCGGTTATCCCCACTGATGCACGGGCATATCAATATGCTGGGGCATTATACGTTCACGCTACCGGAGGATATTTTGAAGGGAGAACTGAGAGCATTAAATTTCAATTTAAACAATGAATTACCTTCTTAACGTACGTTTTCGTTCCATTGGCCCTCAAACCCCCAGGCCAGCGGTCAGCTAACGGTTATTGCTGCTCGCCTGCTTGCGGCAGATGCAGCCGAAGACAGCCTCCAGCTGACGCTTCAGCCGCGAGGTTCATCACCTGAGCATTATCGGGTCGACAGAGTCATTGTGACCACCGGGCCCGCACATGGCGCTCTGCTTAACAGCGACGCGTTATTACACCAGCTTGCTACAGAAGGCGTAATCCAGGCCGATCCGCTGGCGCTGGGTATCAATGTCAATGCGCTGTCACAAACCCTGAATGCACAAGGTCTGGCTAATCCTCATCTTTATGTCGTCGGGCCAGCCGCCCGCGGCCGTTTTGGTGAATTGATGGGCTTGCCGCAAGTTGCTGAACATGCTGAGTCGGTGGCGAGACAGTTATTGAGCATCTCACCCTCCTCTTCTACGCAAGCGAGCTCACACGAGCGCATTGACTAAAAGTGGCTGGAAAGGGAGCACGGCTGAACGGATACATCGAGCAGTTCACGTGGATAAATCCGTTGCTGATCGCGCGCTACTGCACCGACTTTCGCCTTTTCGGCCAAAGAACGTGCTGCCTGAATCGCCTTATCATCCTCGGTCAGCACAGCCGCCTGGATTACTTCGGGGAAATCGAAAGGGTTTGTCATGGTTTTCCAGTTAATAAACGGAAAGTCAGGGGCGGACCGCTCTTAATCCAGCGTGTTAGTTGAAATAATTAAGTGACAGGGATAATAGTCAGTTCATTTAAGGCAAGTAAATAGCGCGGATTGTTACAAATATGGGAAACGTAATTCACTTTTTAGCTATAGCGTGAGCGCACTGAATCAATGTAAACCCTGACAAGGCATCATCAATGATTTATAAGATAAATTGCAGTGCGGGTTAATTCTTAATTTAATAGAATGAGTAGTTTTTCTTTTTACGTTACGCACGGCCATTGCTTTAGCAATTAATCCCACTAAAAACAGTAAGCGCTGCATTATTTATGACTGCACAGGCAAGGCTATTATATTAATTGAATTCCTCAGCGTGCAGAAACGCCTATTGATCGCAGAGAGAATTATCCGGTGTCACTTGAAGCGACATATTATTCCCGAATAGGGATTAAAGGAGGATGTAACAGCAAGGCGCAGAGTGATATTCCCTTAAGCGTGATGAGCAAAACCCTGTAAAGCACACTCCACTGCGAAAAATTGCCGGATGATTCAGGCGAAAAAACTTAAGGCTAGTACGGTTCCTTTCACTCAAAAAAAACGCCTTAACCCGTTGATTGAAGGGAATATTTATTCCGTCATGATAAACAGAGATTTACAATGAGGACATAATACGGCTTGCCCACGATCTCGTTTAGTTGAAGACTGCTTAGAAAATTTCTTACACACCGGGCACTGAGAATTAACTTCATGCTGTTGTAAGTTATCAAATATTCGATTTAGCCATGTCATGATAAATTCCTCTTTGAGGTTTATTTAGCCTAACACAATCGAATTTAGTTAACTTTTATATTTACTTCCTTTCCAATTAAACTCGCTAACATCAACAGAATGTTCACTATTTACTTTTGAACACCCGCCGCTCATTCATGACCGGCAGGCAGATAGATAGAGAGTGTGGAATCAAATATTAGTACTCAGATTCCTCGCCTGGCAGAGGAATCGAGAGTTCCATACCTTCGGCACCTGCATAAAATATAATAAGATCAGTGGGTTCATTGGTTGTATAGCCGCGATGAGCAATATTGATGGACTCATTAAAGGCTTCTCCTGCATTGAAGGTTTTTGTCTCACCGCTGAATTTATCTTCAACGGTAAGCGAACCCGAAACGACGAAGGCGGTATTAGGGATAGGGTGCGTATGCCACGGCAACTCAGAATGAGCCGGAATGGTCATTTTCATTAGTGTAATCTCAGGCTTTCCCGTCGGGTAGTTTTCAATCACCTGTCCGTTCCACGCTTTGCCGCTATTTAATAACGTTTCGCTTGTCACCGTTTTTCCTGAATCACTGCTCATATCACTATACCCCCTTAAAATTAACCCGCTGATAAACCAGCTATTCATAATGAATTTAAGCAGCTAATTATAGACGCAAATTTTTAAAATATTATACAACATATTAATAAGGTTGATTTTTCGTTTAAAGCAAGGAATTGCTAACCTTATTAACGAGGGTTGTGACGAAAGGGCCAGCTAATAAATCACCGCGCATTTTCACTCAAGATTTCACTGGCATCACAGTAAACCGGAGACATCTCAATTTATCTATAACGATAACATCCGCTATTAAAACCAGGTATGTTAAATCCAGTTGGCAGCGTAATGCCTCATTCAAAACCACTTTCTTTCAACAATGTTATGAGAATACTTTTACAGGGAGAGTCCATGGCTAATTATTGTTGTTTTAAAAAACAAGGCAAGCTTATTGCTCTTGAAGCAAATAAATGCAGACATGAAAAAGCTGAGCGTGATTGTTGTGATCAACCTTGTAATGATATTGAAGCTCGCGACGCTGCTGAGGCCCTACTCAAATTTTCAATCTTACTTCATATAAATGAAGCAGTTAAGCCTGCATATGTTAAAGAGACAGTTTTTCATTCAGCGTTGAAGTTATTTTTTAAACGGCAAAACTTCAATAAGCCCGTATGAGCAGGCTAAACGGTATTTCAGCATGCCATCATCAATTTGCTGTGGAACGAATTTCACCTTGCGCATGAGTGAAATTAGAAAGGATGACGCGAAAAATCATTTCAGCCCCAAAGAAAGCGTCAACTGCACTTGCGTTGATTAAAGAGTATTCGTAGAGATTGAAGGCAACACTGTCACTGCCTTAATAGTTGAACGTAATGAGTAGGGAAAATCAGAGGCAAGCGTTGCGTTAATCAGGCTCTTTTTTGACGTTAAAAAGAGCCTGTCAAAGTTTATGCGTGATCCAGTGAATCACGATGCTGCTGGCACTTAACCAGAATATGATTTTGAAAAGTGGTTGGCATACGATTTCGCACCACCGAAGAGGACCCGATATTGTTCTCAGACTCGTAATCATCACGGGTGATTTTCAGTGTGGCACTGTTTGTAAAGGATCCCGAAGGAGAGGCACTCCGCTGTTGCACATCGAACACGTTAACCACAAAGGTGTCATCATCGATTCTGATCACATCATAACGAACCAAGCGGCTATCTGTGTTGCTGTTTATATAGTGTGTTTCAACTTCAGAGAAAATCATCATCACATCCTTCGTGTTTTACAGCGGGTAATGCTGAAGCATGGATAATATGGAAACGGGCAAGCGATGTCATTGCCCGTTGTGCGATTATTGTTTATCCAGCATGAGGAGATGAGCTAAAAGAAGGCGTGCTTAAATGAGGTCGCGAGAGGGATCATCGCCTATCCTGAACCATTTCCAGACGGCGCAAACGACGCTCGCAAAGCAGTGAATAAATACCGCCGACTGCGACCAGAAAAGCGCCCGCAATCGTCGCTTCCTCTGGCAAATTACCCAGAAACAAGAACCCAATAATCACTGACCAAAGCAGCGTGGTGTAATCGAAAGGCGCGAGCAAAGAAGCATCTGCATAGCGAAGGCTTAATGTCAGTAATATTTGGGTGATACCGCCAAACAGCCCGCAGCCGACCAGTAATAAAATTTCACGTCCTTCTGGTATTTTCCAGCCTGCAATCACCGTGACAAGTGAAGTTAATCCCGTCATGACGGTAAACCAAAAGGCGATCGCGCCGGCCTTTTCTGACCGATTCAACGAGCGGATTTGAATCAAAGCCCCGGCGGTAAAGAGGGCCGCCAGCAGCGCCAGAAACACGCCGGTAGAAGAACCGACATTCAAGGCGTTATCTGTGAGTGAAAGGTGCCCGGAAAGCATGATAACGATACCGCTAAATCCCGCCACCACTGCCAGCCAGCGGTGAGCGCGCACCTTTTCTCGTAATATTAGTGCTGCAAGCAGAACCGTAAACAGCGGGGCCGCGTAATTGATTGCGGTGGCATCGGTAAGCGAAATGTAGAGCAGCGCTAAATAGCTTAAATACATGCTGCAGGTTCCGGCAAGTCCGCGGATAAAGTGTCCCCGCACATTGGCGGTTTTAATCCCTTCTCGCACGCTGCCCTGCACCTTCAGCCAGAGTATTAATGGCAGCATCGCAAAGCAGGAGCGAAAAAATATCACCTCGCCTACCGGGATTGTTCCATCCAGCGCTTTTACACAGGCAAGCATCAGCGTTGAACTGAGCGCAGCCATAATTTTCATTGATATACCGGTTGCAGCACTCATTCAGCATGGGATCCAAAGCGGGTTTAAAACAGATTTACACTGCCTTTTGTTATCAAAAGCCTATCAGAATCTGTCAGTCACCCTGCGCTGAAGTTGAAGGGTTAATCAGCAGATAGTTTTGTTTCAAACCGATGGCCATTCGCGCCGCGCCATTGATAACCCTCTCTAAACGCAATAAAAAAGGCACCAAACGGTGCCTTTGATACTTTAACGGTTCAAAATGACCAGCGAACACCGGCGTTATAACGCCAGCCTTTAGCGCCATTTCCGTCAATCTCTTTACGGTAATCCGCCTCGGCATAGAACGAAACATCACGCTTCAACGATGCCGAGCCGCCAATGCCTACATCCCACATCTGCCCGAACTTTCCGCTGTCAAAGTTTTGATTGATGTCGCTGCCGGTTGAACCGATGTTCACTTTCGCCGTTCCGCCCCAGCCGCGAAAATAGTTCGCGCGAAGATACGGCGTATAGAGACGCTGGCTGTCGTCCTGCCAGGTGCGAGCGAGACGTGCGCCCAGTCGGCCAATGGTTTGATCATAATCATCATAGGAAACGCGGGTGCGATCGCTGTCGGTAAAGTTTTCCATGTTTAAACGCAGCCAGGTTAGCTGAGCCTGCGGTTCGAATCGTACACCGTGAGCAAACTCAAACGGATAGCCCGATTCCAGCGACGCGGCCCAACCCTTGCCTTTTGGCGACGCCACCTCTTTCTGCCGCGCGATATCCGTTTCGCCGCGATACCAGCTCCATGCCAGTGAACCGTCAACATAGAAACCGCTGTCACGTTGCCAGGTTCCATATAAAGCCAGGCTGTCGCTGTCGAAAGAGGTTGAGCTATAGCCATCAGCAGCATGTGGACGAATACGTGTGTTACCGCGCGTATAGGCGATGCCGCCGCGCAGGCTATCTTGTGCGCCATCTAACCTCAACAGGTTGCCGCCGAGCTGCACGGCACTGTAATCGAGGTCAAAATCATAGCCGTAATCACTGAATCCACGGTTGCTCTGGTATTCCAGGTTTGAGCCGATATAGCGGATAAACATTTCACCGCCCAGTGCATCCGGATTGTTTTGCTGATAGCGCAGCTCCCCAAGCCGTTTATGCAGATCGTCGGTTATAGCGAGTGTGTAATACGCCAAACCAACCGGGGCTGAGATGTAAGAAGGCACCTGCGGCGTGACAGCCGGACGCGCTGCCACCTTACCACTACCCGCTTGTGGCTGGCAGAGCGAGCCATCTTCACAGACAAAAGTATTGGCGAGGCGATAATCCCAGAACGCGTTACCGCTGCCGCTGACTTCTCGCTGGCTGGCGTCGCTGCTGCCCGGCGCGAAACTATACACACTGTATTGCCACGGTCCCGATGCGACATAGCCCTGCTTTAAGGCAAAACTCGTGCTACTGGCGCTACCTGAAACCTGCGCCAGTGAAATACCCTCCGTTGCAGTGATTGTGCTGTCGCCGTTGGTATCCGCCACCGTGCCGCCAATAAGCGTATCGTCGATAATCGTGGTGCCGCTGACGTTACCATTAACACGCAACGCATCACTTTGCGTGTTAAACGAGTTGAGCCGCAGGCTACCGCCGTTTGAGACTAATTCACCATCAAGGGTCAAGGTGTTATTGGCGACGTTAGCGCCGTTGGTTAAATCCAGCGTACCGGCGTTATTCACCACCAAAGAATCATCGGTTGCGCCCTGCAACAGTGGATTAACCCCATCACCCACAAACAGCGTTGAGCCGCTGTCGATATTAATGGTGCTGTGTGCCAGCTTGATGTTGTCCGTTAACGTCCATTGCGTGTTGTAGAAATTCAAGGTGCTCCAACCTGCACCGAGATTAGTGCCTTTGCTCAGGTCGTCATTGGAGAACGAACCACCGCGCGCAGTAATCTCACTTAAATTAAGCGTGCTGCCCGCGCCGCCCTGAGTCGTGATATGGCGTGTGTCTGCCAGGCTGACCTTTTCTATAGTGGCGGAATTATTCGTGCCGTTGCCCATCGTCAAGCTGCCGTTGATCGTGCCGCCGGTCAGGATCAAGGAATCACGCCCATTACCCGTATCCACATCGCCCAGTACCTTGCCGTCCAGAAGTGCAATGAGATCATCCGTCGCGCCGCCGGCGATGACCACGGTTTCGGGATTGGGTGCAGTGATGATGCCTTCATTGATGAATACCGTTTCACCTCCACGCAGGTCGATGATCGGAGAACGCAAACTCAAAGAGGAGATTGAGCCCTGATTGATCACTTCGCTGGCAGTATGAGTGACAATCGCCGAGCCGCCATTAGCGGCCTGAATGTCAATCGAGCCTTGTGTCACCACCCTGCCGCTGGTGTTAGCCTGCACGCCGGTTCCCTCGCCGGGAACAACGATGGAATAGCCTTGCCCAATCAGCAAATCATTGCTGGTGGTGGAACCGTCCTCATTAGCAAACAGATAACCGGTGCCGCCGCTGCCCACGTTAATTAACGCGCTGCCGTCAGGATCGAAGGAGGTTGCCGAGCGAATAGCGGCACCGCGTCCACTTTCCAGCCGAACGTTTTGCAGAAAAATCGAGGCGGTTTCCGCGCGGTTGTTAATCGCACTTCCGCTGCCGTAGGCTCCAAGAATAATATCATTAGCTTCAAATCGCTGCGCGCCGCTGTCAAGCAACAAACCGTCAGCGCTGCCGTTGGCGCTCAGCGTGCTGCTGCCTTGCCCATCGCCGTAGATTTTTAACTCTGCACCACTGCCGACCCGCAGCGCAGCGATGCCGTCATCAACCCGTAATTCGCTGTCCATGGGCACGTATTGACCATAACCGCTGCTGACATCAACGCCGATACCTGAAGCCACATGCACGCTGCCGCGGTTGATAAAGTTGCCGCCATCGTGAACCCGAGCGCCGGTGCTGTCAGGCCCGGTCAAATTGACCCGTCCTTGATACTGGTTGAATAATCTTGCAGCGTTGCTGATGTCAAAAGCGGTGATATTTTCGCCGCCGCCCACTATGTCAGAGGCCGCATAAGCGGTCGATTCATTGCCGACGCTGACCACAGCAGTGCTGTTGCGGCCATTAAGCGTGATGCGATTGGTGACAGCACCTTCCGCGTTATCGCTAACGCGCACGGCCGTTGCACCATTGCCGGTCACAGTAAACACGTCGGTGCCAAAGATGTTTGTGCCTAAGCCGGAAGCGACGATCCCCGTGCTGTTGGCTCCGCTTAACGTGACATTCGCGGCGCTGAAGGTTGAGAAGAAGGCCCCCGCGCTGATGCGGTAGAGCGTGGATCCTTCAGTGCTGACGTCCGTTGTGCCGCCGCCGCTGAACAACCTGGAATCGATATCCATGGCTTGATACGCAGTTTGGTTAGGACTGTGGAATACCACACGACTGTCGGGTCCAAGGTTAAGCGTTGCCCCTAGCACAGCTTGAGCCCCTATCACATCGTCACCGTACAGATTGATGATCCCGTTCTGATTAATGCGTGATAGTGGGTAATACGCTACTGCGCCGTAGGTTGGCGAAACCAGGATGCTCTCTCCCGCACTCACGTTTAGCGTTCCGCTGTTATTGATCACAGAGGGCGTAATCCCGTCACCGTCTAACGGATAGTTATAGGCATAAAGCCCGGTACCACCGCGCGTGACACTGATGTCGCCGCTGTTCGTCACGGTTGCGCCAGAGTACGCTTCTATACCGTAGGTTCCCTGACCAGCAAAAGTGATGTTTCCGGTGTTGATCAGCTGTGCCTGGTTCCAGGCTTGTAGGCCGGTTTGCCAGTCAGCGCTACCGTGTATATCGGCATGGTTCACCAGCAGGGTATTAGCAACCGGCGGCGCATCGGGATCGCTGTATTCGCCGAGCAGATTACGTGTTTTGCCGTCTACTGCCGCCGCTCTTGCTGTTTCCCCCACCATATTAAATGTGGTGTTCGCGTCAATAGTGCCTTGAGCGCCGCCTTCGACCAGCACGCCAGTGGCGATCTGACCAATATTGAATGTCGCGCCGTTAGTGTTAATTGTCGTGCCTTTGCCGCTGCCCATTACGCCAATTGCCGAAAAGTCGTCGGGCGTGAGTTTCAGGCCGTGACCATCAAAATCTGCGCCATCCTGGTAGCGGAAAAGAACGGAAGACCAGCCAGGCGTAGTAAAGCTGCTGTTGGCGGGCAAATTGATTTTGGCGTCTGGACCGAGGGCATAGAAGGTGATCTGATACTGACCGCTGCTCTGTTGAGGCAAAGCGTTTGACGTTACGTTGACGGTGGCATCGCCTTCGGCGCGAATGCCAATGACCGAGTCGCCATTAAGGTTGATCGGCCCGCTGAGATCCGCTTTAGCCTGGCCGCCCGGTTCCCCTTTTACCCAAACGGCGGTATCGAAAGTGCCGTCATAGACATTAACGTGGGCGTTGACGTTTATCGTGCCGGTAGAGAACGCGCTGGCGCGGTTGCCCTCGCTGGCAATGACTTTAATTGCTGTGGTGCTGTCACCGTTGACGTTGATGGTGCCGGTATTACCCACCCGCCCGCTGCTGCCGGAATCGACCACCAGCATGCCGACGTTCTCGGCTGGCTGAGACTCTGCGCGCCCGTTGAGGTCAATCACACCATTATTGAGCGCCAGCGCGTCAGGCCCGAATCTAACGCGCATGCCGACGGCATTCTGTACCTTAGAACCCACCACGATACGACCATTATTGATTGCGCTGGCATTCAGAATTTGATCAATACCGAACACGCCGTCGTTCAGATACACCTCGACATCTTGTGTTGCGTCTGTTTTACGGTTCTGCGGGGTGCGGCCAATATACAGGATGCCATCCTCTGCATTGATAAAACTCCCTTCACCGCTGAAACTCACCCCTGCCGCACTGCTGCCGTTACCGACATTAGCCACGCCAACATTGATATTACCGTGGTTAATGGCATGGCCGTTGCCGAGCCAAATCGCCGAACTGCCTCCCGATACGGGCGCATCACTAAGGGCAAAGTTGATTACGCCATTATTGGTAAACTGGCTGCCATAAGAGGACGCGACAACTTTTCCGATATAGCCCAGCGTGCGGTTATCCACCCCTTCGCCGTTGGCATTATTGAAGAAGCCACCGTTGATCACCCCATTATTAACCCCTGTGCTGCCGTTGATCAGCTCCAGCGCCTTGCTTTCTGACTGTACCGGTCCGCTGCTGGCAAGTTTTCCATTAATTATCGCGCGCGCCCCGTTGCTGGCGCGCATCACTGCGGTGCTGTTGTTTTTGACTTCAAGGGTTTTACCGCGATTGATTTTCACACTGGCATTCGGGCCATCGGCGCTCAGCACCACCTGTTCACCTAAAGGCTGTGCGACTTCATCATCAAGGTTATTGGTGCTCATGCGGTAAACCACGCTGCCTTCGCGCAGTGCATAGGCTTTACTGAATTCGGGATTGTAATCTTCCGCCCTGAGATTGGCGCTTCTGAGTTGCAAAACCAGCCAGTCATTATAATTTCTTAGTTCGGTGCTGTTAGTGACATTGAAGGCGTTCACCGCGCCATCTTTGGTGGTTACGGTAAAAGCACCGCCATAATCCACCACGTTACCCACGTTATAAGCGAGCCGATCGCCACTGTAAGGCGGGGTTGCCGCGGTAAACGTGATGCGGTTATTTGCGTCCCAATTCAGGTGTCCCCGCTTCTTAGCGGTAAAGAGTTCGCTCTGCTTAGCCGCCATCGACCAACGATTGGTGCTGGCGCTGCTCGCGGCGCCTTGCTTGCCAATAGCGATATTAAGCGTGCCATTGCTTACGGCGGCGACCCGCGCATTAATATATTGGCCATCTTTCACATCGTAATAATCAGGGACCTGCGCAGCGCCACTCACGCTAAGCAGATCGTTAAACGCAAACGTATCGTACACATCATAATATGTTGAGGTATGCGCTTCGAAATCGGGGATGCGGACAGTGAAATTTTGCAGTCCCAAATCGAGCCGTTTTTCACCGATCAGATTGTCGTTAATAATGCGGCCCGTGTTTTGCAACTCACCCAGCGTGATGCGAGTTGCACCACTTACGCCCGGCGCAAACTGCGGTAAACCGCTTAGGGTTTGTGTCGTGCCGTTACACAGGCAATAGACACCAGCCTTATTATCGTTAAATTCAGGGGTATAAGGTTTGAGTAATGCAGCAGAAGCATTGAGTATCGGAAATAACAGACCTTGCGCAGCAACAAGGCTCAAAAACAGAGGATTTAATTTAAACACAATGTTTTCCTCATCAGAGAAAAGACAAAGCCTGCTTAACGTTAGGCGTTATATTTCAGGCGGAGTTTATGAATAAATTGTTTTCGAAATGATAACGTTTGAAATAGGGTGAAATGAATCACAGCACTTTGTTGCACTAACGTCCAGCAGGACTTAACAATAAGCCACTTGTGAAAAAAGCCTTTCAAAATAAAAACTAAAAAATAAATAGGGCTTATTGGATCTAATTGAATCCCTTTACCCCAGATAATTCAAACGGATGATTTTGAATTAACGGCCTGTGGTAATTAAAAACAGAGTATGAAAATTTACGCGAAAATTATTAAGGTTATAAAAGGAAGTTTTGTAAAGAGGAATAAATCTAAGGGCAATTAATCTTCTGAGAAAAATTCATACCCACTGCGCGCGCTTATCTTGTTCTTAATATGAACTATCACAATTTCAATTTATCCCGTTTCCTTTCGCGGCGAGCAGGTGCTGGAAAGATTTCAGTAAGCCCCCGTCACCCTTTTACCGCCTCGGGAAAAACCTCCACTAGCCAGGCGATAAACACCCGTAGACGATGTGTCACATGGCGGTTTTGCGGATAAACAACGTGGAAAGGATAAACCGGAGGCCGCCATTCATGCAGTATTTCCACCAGCGCTCCCTGTTTCAGCTCCTGCTTTATTGAATAAGTGAAGGTTTGAATAATGCCCATTCCGGCAATCGCCGCCGCCAAATGCGCATTGCTTTCATTCACGCCAATGCGATGATCGGGTTTAATTTCTTTTTTCTCGCCGTCCCTTTGAAATCTAAAAGGAAAGGCTCTGCCCGTTAACGGAGAAAGGTAGCTGATCAGCTTATGGCCATTGCTGAGTTCTTCGGGATAGGCGGGGATACCGAACATTTTTAAGTATTCCGGCGTGGTGCAGGTAATCAGGCTTGCATTACCAATATGCCGCGCAATCAGCGATGAATCGTCGAGTGGGCCACCACGAATCACACAATCGATATTGCCACTGATCAAATCCACGGGGCGATCGGCAACGCCCAAATCAAGGCGAATATCAGGATAGCGTGAAAGGAAGTCCGGCAGCGCCGGAATCAACACGTCGCGAGCCGTTGATCCCCCCACATGAATATGTAAGTGCCCGTGCGGTTTGTTGCGAGACACGATAAATGACGTATCGATATCTTCCAGATCGATAAGAATACGCGAGGCTTTCTCGTAATATTCACGCCCTTCCGGCGTGGTCATGACGCGTCGGGTGGTGCGCTGCAACAGACGAACACCCAGATGCGCCTCCAGAGACTTCACTAATTTGCTTAAGGTGGCATTCGGCATGTTGAGTGAATCTGCCGCGCGCGTGAAGTTTCCGGTTTCCACTACCCGCGTAAAAGCCCGAATTGCCATCAACTGATCCAACTGCCGCCCTCCTCAATTCGCCAGAATGATTATCCACCGCTGTGAATAGTCATTTTCATTTTTGCTAATTTTTCCGCAATGTCTTCGACGCTACATTACTTACAGGGCCTGTTTAGCAAACCATTTAATAAGTAAATGGCTTCAAAAACAGGCAGGTAAATCAACTTATCGGAAGGAGTATGTAATGAGCAAGCAATTGTCTGGAAAGATCGCGCTGATTACCGGCGGTACGTCTGGGATTGGACTGGCAGCCGCCCAAGAGCTGGCTGCACAGGGTGCGCAGGTTTATATCACTGGACGCCGTCAACAAGAACTGGATGCGGCGGTTGCCACACTCGGCTCCACTGCTGTGGGCGTTCGTGCCGATGCGTCATCGTTGACGGAGCTGGATGCGGTTTACGCGTTAATCGCTAAACAATCTGGACGACTGGATATTTTGTTTGCTAACGCAGGCGGTGGCGACATGATGCCGCTGGGCGCGATTACCGAAGAACATTTTGACCGTATTTTTGCCACCAATGTGCGAGGCGTTTTATTTACCGTGCAGAAAGCCCTGCCGCTGCTGGTTGATGGTGCCTCTGTGATTCTGACCGGCTCCACCGTCTCCATTAAGGGGACAGAAAACTTCAGTGTCTACAGCGCCAGCAAAGCCGCCGTAAGAAACTTTGCACGATCATGGTCGCTGGATTTGAAAAATCGTGGGATACGCGTCAACGTGGTCAGCCCTGGGCCAGTACGCACGAACGGCTTGGGTGGATTGGTTCCCGAAGAACACCGTCAGGGACTTTTTGACAGCCTGGCAGCACAGGTTCCATTGGGCCGGCTGGGTGAACCTGAGGAGATCGCTAAAGTGGTCGCGTTCCTGGCATCCGGTGCGGCAAGCTTTGTGAATGGCATTGAGTTGTTTGTTGATGGGGGAATGGCTCAGGTTTAAGGGAGTGGTTTTTTGACTCTTGAGTAGACCGATAGGATAAAACGTCACCCTCTTTGGCGTTTTATCCTTTATTTGTCCTGTGCGATCTTTACCCCATGAAAACACCCGAGAATCCCCCCTGCATTAGCACAATCAAATGCGTTCACACGCCGTCGCGAATAAGGTTTAGCCGCCGTAGCGTCTTTTGCCAGTGAAGTGTTGAATGGCAGGAAATATTAACTACCGCAACACGTGGAACGATCGCGCCTGCGCCTGATAACGGCAGGCCTTAGAATGCGAAGACAAAAAAGGCCGCCCATTGGGCAGCCCGTTTTGGCACGTCCTTGTGCGACCATGTTTATTTGATTAGCTCAGCCGAAACATAGGCACCGTTATCAACGCGCGCGCCGGTGATTTTGTATGACGCGCCTGCTTTATGCGCCTGAGCCGCAATTTTGGCTTCAGCACTGTCCAGAGTGGAAGCTGAAGCGGTAACACTTTGTGCGAAGCTGCCGAAAGAAACCAGTATTAGAGCGGTAACTGCAACAGTAGTTTTGATGGATTTCATGGTCATTTCCTCAGTGAAGTTTGTTTGTTTGAGGCGTTCTGCCTCGATGTGAACAATCATAGAGCTGAGGAGAGCGGATTAAAAGCTGAGCTATTTGCTCAAATAAATCAAAAATATTGAATATGTTTCGATGCCTCCGAAAAGGCTGTTTTACAAGAACAGATTGATACGTTGCACAGCCTTAGCCAAAAGCGTGTTTAAAACTTAATGTCAGAAACCGTTTGGCCATCAGCAAGTTGCCTTCAAGCCGGTGTCAAGACGCTCCCCTTTCTAGCTTCGCGGCTAAAGCTGCCAGTGGAAATGCCGATAAATCGTACTCATCCAACCACTGTATCAAGCGACTATGTTAACGATAAATCATAACCAAACCGCTGCATTGTCGAACAAAGGACGTTTGTGCACCGGCTCTGTGCTGGAAAGAACAATTGAAAGATTGTCATCAGGGTTGCGAATAAACAGCGCAAAAGATGATGCTGCAGGACAAGCCATCTCCAACCGCATGACGGCAAATATCAACGCTGATAGCGCCGTAGCGCGAGGTCTGAATGACGCGATTAGCTACTCACAAACCGCTGAAGGCAGCCTGAGTACCATCGGTGACTTGCTGATTCGGGCTAAAACGCTGTCGATTCAGGCTGCCAACGGCACGTTGTCTGATGCTGACCGCATAAGTGTGAATACTGAATATCAGCAAATTCTTGCCGGTATAAATGACATCGCCGATCAGACGGAAATTTTTGGTCAGTATCCCTTAGCCACTAATAACCCTGAATTGCCGCCGGCTCTGCTGGGTGATGTAGCACCTATCAAAACCCAATTTCCCGTATCGGGTAAAAGCTATTCGTTTACTTCCGGCATTATATCGCTGGCGTATATCCCTGCGGGATCGACAAATATAAAAATCAGCATCGATTCGCTGGGTCAGGATGATGATCTCCAGTTATTTACGCGAGACGGCAAACATCTGGCCGGTACGCCGATCAACGGCAGCGATGCCGATTTTACCTGGGTAAGTAAGGGAATAACGGATGACGCAACCGCGACATCACGTCTGCTTACCAGCAGCAACGGCTTCGCCAGCGGGGCAACCTACGACGATTCGCAGCTGACTGAAGGTGGTGCAACGTGGGCATTGGCGGGCAGCAATTCGCTTAGCTATAACGGAATGACCATTAGCTACAGCGGTGATGGCGATCGTTATGAAGATGCAACCACCGGCAATTTCAACGATGGCGTCAATGGCAGTAACCGTCAGGAACGCATCAGCATTAATACCGTCACGGAAGATCTGATTGTGGTGGTAGTCGGCAATGGTTCTTTTAACAGCAATCTTACCTGGGGATTACTGCCAGAACCCACATCGACGCCCGCTGTTGCGCCAAAGCAGAGCCGGCCTTTAGACGTCGTGACCAGCGCAAACTTTGGTCAGCCGGTGCAGTCAGACAGGATTGCGGCTACGCCATCGGATACGAAAACCTTGGGACTGAACAACACCACGTTGCTGAGCGAAGGTGACATTTCCATTACCATGACAGCATTAGATGCAGCGCTAGAGAAAGTCAGCCAATACCGTTCAAGCTATGGCGCTAAGATCAATCGCTACGAATCGAATAAATCCGTGCTGACACAACAAGGGATCGACACAGAATCAGCCCGGAGCCGAATTCAGGACGCAGACTATGCCCAAGAAGCGAGTCTTTTAGCGCGAACGCAAATATTGCAGCAGGGACAAAATGCTGTCTCGAAAATAGCGAACAAAACGTCCGAACTCGTTCTTGATCTGTTGCGCGATCAATAACGGCTTTAGGTTCAACGTCCCCGGTTTTCATCTCCGCTTTAGCGCAACCACGCTTGATTATTCGCAGGTTATTTCACTCGGTGCCATGGAGGGCCACTGCCATAAAAGGCCAAACACGACAGCCTTTAAATACGCCTTTTTATGAACACTGACGCGCCATAATAATCTCCATACCAATTTGCTGGCCGTAAGAGAGTTCAAGCGTATTTCCATCCGGGTCATTAAAAAATGCCCAGTAGCCTACTGGCGGCAATGATTGCTGAGCTGCCCGCCGCAAAATCCCTTCCTGTTCAGCCAGTTTGACTTTGGCATCAATCTCTTCCTGGCTGCGACACGCCACACCAATATGACCAAATGGCCCGAGCGGCGTATCCACGCTGACCTGAGACTGAACCAAGACCAACGCAAACGGACGCGTTAAGTCTGAAAGCCAGGCGACTTTCTGTGCCTCAGCTATGCCTGGCTCGCGCTGATGAATCACCTGCATATCGGCATAGCGCTGGTAAAAATCGATACTTTTTTGCAGATCTCTCACCTGTAATGCCACATGGCTAAATCCGATATCGTTCGCTGACATATCCCTGCTCCTTGAAATCGCTGGAATCTGAGGATGTCACAAGCAGTAATTAACAGTTGATCGCAGGTGCTTAACTGCTGCGCGGTTATGTCATGACGAAGCACACTGTGAGTTTGCTCACCCTTTTGACCCCTTTGCGCAAATAAAAGGTAAAGGCTATCAAATCCGTAGATCAATACAGGTAGGAGTTATCAATCTGCCGCTATATCTTGTTACGAAACCGAAACGGAGAATAACAATGAGTTCGACAGAAGATACACACAACACGTTAGCTGCAGGTAAATGCCCCTTCCATCAAAGTACGCCAGATCAAAGCGCGGGCGCGGGCACGGCGAGCCGTGACTGGTGGCCAAAGCAGCTGCGGGTAGACCTGTTAAATCAACACTCCAATCGCTCTAATCCATTGGGCGAAACATTCAATTATCGTGAAGCGTTCAGCCAACTCGACTATTTCGCCCTGAAAGGCGATATCAAGGCATTATTGACCGACTCACAGCCCTGGTGGCCTGCGGATTGGGGCAGCTATATTGGCCTTTTCATCCGCATGGCATGGCACAGTGCAGGTACTTATCGCGCCGTTGATGGTCGTGGCGGTTCCGGTCGCGGTCAGCAGCGCTTTGCACCCTTAAACTCCTGGCCAGATAACGTCAGCCTGGATAAAGCGCGTCGCCTGTTGTGGCCAGTTAAGCAGAAATATGGTCAGAAAATTTCCTGGGCTGACCTCTATATTCTGGCGGGCAACGTGGCGCTGGAAAACGCCGGTTTCCGCACCTTTGGCTTTGGTGCCGGACGTGAAGATGTCTGGGAACCGGATCAGGATGTGAACTGGGGTGATGAAAAAACCTGGCTCGAACATCGTCATCCTGAATCTCTGGCGCAGGCTCCGTTAGGTGCGACCGAGATGGGCTTGATTTACGTTAACCCGGAAGGCCCAAATAACAGCGGCAATCCCGCTTCGGCAGCGCCAGCGATTCGCGCCACTTTCGGTAACATGGGTATGAACGACGAAGAGATCGTTGCGCTGATCGCGGGTGGCCACACGCTGGGTAAAACCCATGGTGCAGCCGCAGCCAGCCATGTTGGTGACGATCCTGAAGCCGCGCCGATTGAAGCTCAAGGCTTGGGTTGGGTCAATAGCCATGGCAGCGGTGTAGGTGCAGATGCTATTACATCGGGTCTGGAAGTTGCGTGGACGCAAACGCCAACGCAATGGAGCAACTACTTCTTTGAGAACCTGTTCAAGTATGAGTGGGTACAGACACGCAGCCCAGCTGGCGCTATTCAGTTTGAAGCCGTGGATGCCGATGAAATCATTCCTGATCCTTTCAATTCAGAGAAGAAACGCAAGCCAACCATGCTGGTAACAGACCTGACGCTGCGCTTCGATCCTGAGTTTGAAAAGATTTCGCGTCGTTTCCTGAACGATCCGCAGGCGTTTAATGAGTCGTTTGCGCGTGCCTGGTACAAGCTGACCCACAGAGATATGGGGCCAAAAGCGCGTTACATCGGGCCGGAAGTGCCAAAAGAAGATCTGATTTGGCAGGATCCGCTGCCGCAGGCAGTTCATACACCAAACGCTGAAGATATTGCGCGTTTGAAAACAGACATTGCTAATGCGGGCCTTTCGGTCGGTGAACTGGTCTCTGTTGCCTGGGCCTCTGCTTCAACCTTCCGTGGCGGCGACAAGCGCGGCGGTGCGAATGGTGCCCGCCTGGCGCTGGCTCCACAAAGAGAGTGGGAAGTGAATGCGCACGTTGCACATGCCCTTTCGGTGTTGGAATCAATCCAGCAAGCTTCAGGCAAAGCATCACTGGCTGACGTCATTGTGCTGGCCGGTGTGGTGGGTGTTGAGCAGGCTGCGGCAGCCGCTGATGTTAATATCAGCGTGCCTTTCACGGCCGGTCGTGTTGATGCTCGTCAGGATCAAACAGATGTAGATTCATTTAATCTGATGAAGCCGGCTGCTGATGGTTTCCGTAACTATCGTGGTGTATTGAATGGCACCTCAACTGAGGCGCTGTTGATTGATAAAGCGCAGCAGTTGACGCTGACAACCACGGAATTGACGGCGCTGGTGGGCGGTCTGCGTGCTATCGGCACCAATTTTGATGGCAGCCAGCATGGCGTGTTTACTGGCCGTTCCGGCGTGCTCAGCAATGACTTCTTTGTCAATCTGCTGGATATGCGTACCGAGTGGAAAGCGACCGACGTCACTTCGGAACTGTTTACGGGACGCGATCGTGTTAGCGGCGAAGAGAAATTCACCGCAACGCGTGCTGACCTGGTATTCGGTTCCAATGCCATCCTGCGTTCAGTGGCAGAAGTCTATGCCAGCAGCGATGCTAAAGAGAAGTTCGTTAAAGACTTCGTCGCCGCCTGGACGAAAGTGATGAATCTGGATCGCTTCGACCTGCTTTAAGAATCAAGCCCGGGAAAGGAAATCTCTCTTTCCCGGGCTTTTTCTTTAATAGCAATGTGATAAGGCCGCTTTACCACTGCGCTATATTCTAAAAATCATCCTGTTAAAGGGAATGACTTATGCTGATTAACCTACAAAATCACGTTAACGCAACTACACAGAATAAAAATAAAACGTGCCACAAGCGTGATACAACAACCAGAGTGCTGTGCTCAAACAGTCAGGCACATATCCAGGTAATGAACCTCAAAAAAATGGGGCTTTCACTTCAGGCTATTGCGGCTATTACTGGCTTCTCGGAAAAAGAGATCATTCATTTTCGCTAAAATACCTGATGGCGTTGAGTGAAAATATCTCTCTCGTTGTCGATTATTTACTGACTGACATTTCGAACGCTAACACAATAATAGCGTTTTACACCGTTGGCACTTTACTCCTGTAAAGGATGACGTGCGCACTGTTATTCAAACAACAGCTTAGATAATGGGCAGCAGATATACCACGAAAAAGCCTCTGCTTATACAATAAAAAAGGCGAGACACGCTTTCTGTCTCGCCTTTTTAATCACGGTTAATCAAAGAGTAAATGCCTTATTGATTAACTGCTTCGCGCCTCTTTCTGCACGGCATTGGGCTTACGATGCGCCAGTGGATAAAGCATGCTGGTAATCACTAAACCAATAATCCATGAAATATTAGCGCCAGGAACCAACTTCGCATAAGGACCGGAGAAAAAGGCATTCTCTACAAAAGGCACCTGCACAATAATCCCGCAAAAATAAACCACCAATGCTTGCGTATTCACTAAGCCGTAGCGTCCACCATCAGCACGAAAAATGGACGGAATATGATAATGCTGCTTATTAACATAATAGAAGTCGATCAGGTTAATTACGCTCCACGGGATTAATACTGAAATCAACGCCAGAATAACGTTAATAAAGAGTGCCACGAAGTTATCTGAAGCACCCAACGCCACCAGCACACCGCCAATTAACAGCGAGGCAGAAAAGATCATGCGCACGGATGCGCCGGGGGACCATTTGGGGCGAAAGGTTTGCACTGCAGTTATCAGCGAAAGCACCGCGCCATATAAATTCATGGAGTTGTGGCAGATGATATTAATCAGAAACAGCACCATTAAAACCGGCCCTAACCAGCCAGTAGCATGGCGTACAGACATCATGGCATCGCTGGTTGGCGCAATATTCACCGCCATCATGCCAAACACAAACGCCAGAATAGTCCCGCCGCACGCGCCTAAGTAGGTGGCGATGAAGGGCTTCGCAATGCCAACATTGGCTGGCAGGTAACGTGAGTAATCTGAGGTATAGGGTGAAAAGCTAATCTGCCAAACCGCACCAATACAGAAGGTGCCGAACCAGCCCGCCGCACTGATACTGCCGCGTTCCCAGAAATCAGCTGGCAAGGGTTGCAACATCATCAATATCAGACCGACAATCAGCGCCGCGCCCATTACCCAGGCACCAATTTTGTTTATCTTATGAATAAAATGGTATCCCACCATGCCGATAAAGGTTGCCAAAATGGCACCAATAATTGTCGCGAGAGTAACCGGAATCGTCGGAATGACGTTATTAATCACCTTGCCAGAGAGCGATATATTTGAGATGAAAAAACCCAAATATATCACTGTCGTGAAACATATCATTAACAGCGAGCCGTAACGGCCAAACTGCGCCCGGCTTTGTACCATCTGGGGAATGCCGACTTTCGGGCCCTGAGCGGATGTCAGCGCCAGAAACAAACCGCCGAACATATGACCCGCGATAATCGCCGTTAATGCTGCAATAACATTAAGATGAAACGTTTCTGTTGCAATAGCACCACTGACAATCGCAAGGGGCGCGATGTTAGTACAAAACCAAAGCGTAAACAGGCTACGGGGTTTACCATGACGTTCCGATTCAGGTACATAATCTACTGATTTATCCTCAATAAGATTATTTTGGAGTGATTGAGTATTCACCGCATCCTCGAACTATAAAAATGAATTAGCGCGTAAAATAACAAAAAACGCACTCAAAAAAAACGCGCAGTTATTCTGACAGAATTATTTGTCTTTTTTATCCTGCAAAGCCTTGTGATATTTCCGCTTAAAAAAAGCACTATTACGGCTTTTATTTTCTGCCGCTTGCGCTTAATAACAGACGTAAAATCAGCTTTATATAGAAATAATCCTTAGAAGCAGGATTGTTTAATCGGTGAATAACTGACCGCATTATTACACCGATTGGCAAGAAGGAGATTCGCCTTATATCGCCGGCACAAAATCGTCTCAGTCAGGCTAAACGTAGCCCATCATCCTCAACAGCGACTGCGCACGGTTCATCGCCTCAGCGCGATGCGTGACCCCCAGTTTCTGATACAAATTACGAATATGGGTTTTGATCGTTGTCGCCGCCACCGCCAGTTCTCCGGCAATCTGATCGTTGCTATAACCCGAATAAATCAGCCCCAATACCTGCCATTCACGCTGGGTTAAGGGGCTGGTGCGAATCAATTCAGGCACGTCAGGATGATTGAGCAAACGGCTGATAAAGCTTTCATCAAAATGGGCGAATTTGTGACGATGATATTTATTAATTTCCAGCAGGATCCGACGGGCACGATGACTATCAAGCTCATTGAGGGTGTTTAGCTGAATCAGCTGACGCAGCTGCTGCGCCATCATTTCCCCTTCAATGACAAAATGGCTGATAAAACCGGTGCTGCGCGCGAGCTGAAGCGCCTCAATCAGCGTACGCTGAGCTTCAACTTTGCGATCGGTTTGCCAATAGATCTGGTTCATCAACAGCAGGTTGCGGTTCATGTCACTCATCAGCCGCAGCGCACGTGCGTTGTCATTCAGCTCTTCAAGCACCACTTCGGCCTGGTTCATATCCCCCAGCAGAATCTGCGCACGCGCAATATTGCGCCACTGTCCTTGCAAGAAATGGTTGTTGGCAAAGGCGGGCTTTGGCGTTTGCCGCATCCAGCTAGCGGCGCTTTGTTCATCGCCCGTCATCTGCCAGTAGATCACGCGCACTTTGTCAGCGTTAGCGATCCAGTCGCTGTGCCAGCTGCCGTTGTTAAGCAAATTCTCAAGTCGGTTAAGGTAGCTGCGTGCATTATCCAGATTACCGCGCGCTAAAGAGCATTGAACCAACAGGCCAAGGCATTGGATTTGCTGCTGCGGCTGATAACCGGTTAACACCTTGATGCCTTCGCGCGCGGCGTGCTCCGCCTCATCAAGCCGTCCCCACGCCCAGAGCAATTGTGCACGAATGCGCAGCAAAAATTCATGTAACGGGAACTGAGCCAGATGCTGTTCGCTCACCAGTACAAAGGCCCTTTCCTGGGTTTCATAAGCCGCTTGCAAAAATCCTTGAGCAAAGAGGATTTCGCTTTGCTGGATTAGACTCCAAAGCGCGTAATGCCAGGCTTCATCGCGGCGCGCCATCTGTTCCGTTTGGCGCATCAGCTTAAGTGAATTCACCAGATCGCCTTTGCAGTGCATCACTTCACCGTGCACAGATGTCGCCACAATGCGACTGTAGTGGCGCGTAGCCGGCAGGGTTTCAAGCGCCACTCTCGCCAGGCGCTCGGCTTCATCCGTATCGCCATCATTGATTGCAACCTGCGCGCGCAGCGCGTTAAATTCGCCGCGCAGCGCTTCATCAATTTCGCAGCTGGAGGCGTGTTCGAAGCGTGCCAGCAAGCTGTTTACTTCAGAAAAACGGTGCTGGCTCTGCATCAACCAGGCTTGCAGCAGCAGCAGCTTCGGGTTCTCTAGCGTCATCTCCCACGGCAGCGCCTTGAGTGAGGTTTCAAGTAGCGCCAGTTCGCTCTGATTGAATAACGTCCAGGCGTGTTCCAATAACACGTCGCGCAGCATGCTGGCATCGCCAGAAGCCAGCGCATGATGAATCGCTTCACCGGGAAAGCCTTGCGCCATCCAGCTTTCCGCCGCCGCACGATGAATCGCAGGCAGTTCGGCAGCCAGTTCCCATTCGCAACGCTGACGCAGAAAACTGCCGAACAGCGGATGATAGCTAAACCAACTGCCGGAATCGTCCATCCGTTGTAAAAACAGCCCCTGACGCTCAATCTCTTCCAGCCGCATCTGGCCATTCTCTTCGCGTGTCACACACGCGATAAGCACATCGTTCATTGAACGCAGCAAAGCGCTTTTTAACAAGAAGTTACGTGTAGGCAGATCGACATTATCCAGCACCTCTTCAACCAGATAATCGGCGAGATGGCTGGCATTAATTCCTGAAAGACGGCGCGCCGAGTGCTGCGCTGAACTCGCGCCCTGGCGGGCAGATAGTGCAATAAGCTGTAAAGCTGTGGCCCAGCCCGCGACGTCATCGCACAAGCGACCGCTCTCTTCGGTTTCCAGCGGTGAGGGCAACCGACAATCAAAAAACTGTTTCGCTTCCTGATGGGTAAACGCCAACTGCTGGCTGCCCAATTCAATTAACTGCTCGCGCACGCGCAGATTGGCAATGCCAAGCTGTGGCAGATTACGTGACAGCAAAATTAACGTGAGATTTTCTGGCTGATGACGCAAGAAGAAACGCATCGCGTCATGGATCGCACTGTTCGTGATGAGATGGTAATCATCGACGATCAGCCACAGCGGCTGTTGCCACTCCGCCAGCTCAATAAACAGCTGCGAAAACAACGCATTGAGATTGACATACTGCCGCTTCTGAGCAAGGGCCTCGCTGCGTGGACAGCCGCCATTGCTTGCCTGCTGTAAGGCGGCAATCAAATAATCGGCAAAGCGTTCTGCCTGATTATCGCCCTCGTCCAGTGAATACCAGCCGAGATGCGTTTTGCCGGCTGCCCATTGTGATACGAGTGTCGTTTTACCATAGCCTGCCGGGCTGGTGACTAACACCAGACGATAGTTACCGGCTGCCGTGAGTTTTTGTAGTAGGCGTTCACGTATCACGGTGCTTTCGAGGCGCACGGGCCGACTCAGTTTTGAGGGTATTAACATTGGCGTATACAACTCCAGGAAGGATTAACGCATCATTTTTTTACGCTTCGTAATTAATCCTCACACGTTCAAACATTCGGGTACTGAATGCAAGCAGACCGATTAACTGATCTTTACAAAAGTGGGGTTAATCACACTCCTGCGCCGGTTTCAGATTAGCCTTAGCTTTCTCCACCCTGCTCATCCTCCCTGCGTAATTCTGAGGAGGAGGAGGATGGGTACAAGCTGGACGGGCAAACTGGTACGCATTCTGACCTACCGCTCTGACAGGACAACCTAGCCATGACACAGCATCAATTTGATCCCTCCAGCTTCACGAATGCCCTGACACGTCAGTGGCAACGCTTTGGTTTACGCGATGCCCGCGAAATGACGCGCACGCAATGGTGGCAAGCCCTTAGCGGCGCGCTCGCAGAGAGTGTGGCGGAACAACCTGCCGTAACAGCGCCAACGTCTGCCCCGCAGCGCCACGTAAATTACCTTTCGATGGAGTTTCTGATTGGGCGTTTGACCGGCAATAATCTGCTGAACCTCGGCTGGTATAACGGGGTGAATGACGTCCTTTCCACTTTTGATGTCACGCTCAGCGATATTCTGGAACGTGAAACCGATCCCGCCTTGGGTAACGGCGGCCTGGGCCGACTTGCCGCCTGTTTCCTCGACTCAATGGCAACCGTAGGCCAACCCGCTATCGGCTATGGGCTTAACTATCAATACGGCCTGTTTCGCCAACGCTTTGTTGACGGCGCACAGCATGAATCACCCGATGACTGGCAGCGCGATCGCTACCCTTGGTTCAACCACAACGCTGCGCTGAATGTTCAGGTCGGTTTGGGTGGCAAGATCATCAAAGAGAATGGCGAATCACGCTGGCAACCTGCGTATCAACTGTTAGGTGAAGCCTGGGATCTGCCGGTTGTTGGCTATCAAAACGGTGTCACCCAGCCGCTGCGTCTTTGGCAGGCAAAACATGCACAACCTTTTGACCTCAGCCGTTTCAACGACGGCGATTTTCTGCGGGCCGAACAGCAAGGCATTGATGCAGAGAAACTGACCAAGGTGCTTTACCCTAATGACAATCATCAGGCCGGCAAGAAATTGCGTCTGATGCAGCAATATTTTCAGTGCGCCTGTACGTTGGTGGACATTTTGCGCCGCCACCATCAGGCAGGACGCACCATTGAAACGCTACCCGACTATGAAGTGATTCAACTCAATGATACACATCCTACTTTAGCGATTCCTGAACTGCTGCGCCTGCTGCTTGATGAACATCAACTGAGCTGGGATCAAGCCTTGAAAATCACCCAGCGCACTTTCGCCTATACCAACCATACCTTAATGCCAGAAGCGCTAGAGTGCTGGGATGTACGCATGGTGCGCAGCCTGTTGCCGCGCCACATGATGATCATCAATACGCTCAATGCGCAGTTAAAACAGCAAGTTGACGCTCAATGGCCAGGCGATGAGGCAAAATGGGCCAAGCTGGCGCTGGTACATAACAACCAGTTGCGTATGGCGAATCTTTGCGTCACCGGCGGTTTTGCGGTGAATGGCGTAGCTGCGTTGCACTCTAAACTGGTGGTGCAGGATCTCTTCCCGGAATACCACCAGCTTTGGCCACAGAAGTTTCACAACGTCACCAATGGCATTACGCCGCGTCGTTGGATCAATCAGTGTAATCCTGCGCTCTCGGCGCTTATCGACAAAACGCTGCAGAAACCGTGGATCAACGATCTTGATGCGCTGAAAGCGCTGGAGAATTACGCCGACGATGCGGCGTTCCGCGCTGAATACCGCGCGATTAAGCAGCAAAATAAAGAAGAACTGGCGCGTTGGATAGCCGCACGTACCAGCATTCATGTTGATCCCAATGCCATGTTCGATGTCCAGATCAAACGCCTGCATGAATACAAGCGCCAGCATCTGACACTGCTGCATATTATTGCGCTTTGGCAAACCATCGTCAGCGATCCGCAGGCTAACCGGGTTCCTCGCGTGGTGTTGTTTGGTGCGAAAGCGGCACCGGGCTACTATCTGGCTAAAAATATCATCTATGCCATCAATAAAGTGGCGGAAACGGTTAACAACGATCCACGCGTTGGTGACCGCCTGAAAGTGGTATTTATCCCCGATTACAACGTTTCGGTGGCTGAGCGACTGATCCCTGCCGCCGATCTTTCCGAGCAAATTTCAACGGCCGGTAAAGAAGCGTCAGGCACCGGCAATATGAAGCTGGCCTTAAACGGCGCCTTGACTATCGGTACGCTGGACGGCGCAAACGTTGAGATTGCCGAACAGGTCGGCAGCGACAATATCTTTATCTTTGGTCACACCGTAGAACAAGTCAGTGCGCTGAAGGCAGCGGGCTATGCACCGCAGACGTGGCGCAAAAAAGACAAACAGCTTGATCAGGTGCTAAAGGCGCTGGAGAACGGCACCTTCAGCAACGGCGATACCGAAGCGTTTGAGTCGCTGTTGCACAGCATCGGCCCCAAAGGCGGCGATCCTTATCTGGTACTGGCTGATTTCCGTGCGTATCTGGAGGCACAAGCCCAGGCAGAAGCGCTCTGGAGCGATCAAGATGCCTGGACGCGTGCGGCGATTCTTAACACCGCACGCTGTGGCATGTTCAGTTCCGATCGCGCTATCCGCGATTATCAGCATCGTATCTGGCAGGCATCACGCTGAGGATCGCTATGAAACCGAAAAACCATCTTGATGGCTTTGCTGAGGCCGTTATTGCGAGCGAGTTCATTAATGCACATGGTCAGCCGCAGGCGATCCCACTGGTGACCCGCCAGCGTTTGCTGGCGATGATGCAGCCGCCAACAGCGCCAGCGACCTCGCTTCCTCCGGTCACGATTTTCCGCGACGGTGAGCCGCTGATTCTGCACCCGATCATCGATTCAGAGGCGCAGTGGCAATTAGTGAGCGAAGCAGGCGAGCATTGGTCTGGTCGTTGTCATGGGAATCAGCCGCTCCGTTTGCCCGCGCTGTCCATGGGATATCACGAATTTACCTTGATACAAAAAGATGAGACCCGACGCTGCCGTATTATTGTGACACCGTCACGCTGTTATGAGCCACCCGCGCTGGTGGCTGGCAAGTCGTTGTGGGGCGCTTGCGTTCAGCTCTACACGCTGCGCTCAGATGATAACTGGGGCATAGGCGACTTTGGTGATCTGCAAAGGATGTTGCAAGAATTGGCCCCGCGCGGTGGGGCCTTTATCGGCCTCAACCCAATTCACGCTCTTTTTCCGGCAGATCCTGAAAGCGCCAGCCCTTATAGCCCTTCGTCGCGACGCTGGCTCAACTTGCTCTATATCGACGTAGCAGCATTGCCCGATTTCCAACAATCACCGCAAGCGCAAGCGTGGTGGTTGTCAGTGGCTACGCAGCAGGCACTCACCGCAGCGCGTGAATGTCAGGACGTCGACTATACCGCTGTGACACAGTTGAAACTGGCTGCGTTGCGTTTGGCGTGGAAGCAATTCAAACTGCGCGCGCTTAACGACGATAACGTGAAAGCCTTTGCGGCATTCATCGACGAAGGCGGTGAAAGCCTGCGGCATCAAGCCTTGTTTGATGCGTTGCACGCCAAACAACGTGCAGAAAATCCTGCAAGCGGAGACTGGCCAACCTGGCCTGAGGCGTTACAGCATCCCGACAACCCCGCGGTACGCGCTTACGCGCAACAGCACGCCGACGAGGTGCGCTTTTATCTCTGGCTACAGTGGCTGGCGGCTCAGCAATTCGCGGCGTGCTGGCAGGTTTGTCAGCAGCAGGCGATGCCGATCGGGCTTTACCGTGATTTAGCGGTTGGCGTCGCGCAAGGCGGAGCAGAAACATGGAGCGAACGTGATCTCTACTGCCTTCAGGCGAGCGTTGGCGCACCACCTGACATTCTCGGACCGCTGGGTCAGAATTGGGGTTTACCCCCGATGGATCCGCAGATCATGCGGGCACGCGCCTTTGACCCTTGGATTGCGCTGCTGCGCGCTAATATGCGCGACTGCGGAGCGTTGCGTATCGATCATGTGATGGCGCTGCTGCGATTGTGGTGGATCCCCGTAGGACAAAGCGCTGCGCATGGCGCTTACGTCAATTACCCTATCGACGATTTGCTGGCTATCCTTGCGCTGGAAAGCCAACGCCATCAATGCATGGTGATTGGTGAAGATCTCGGCACGGTGCCCGAAGCCATCGTCGAAAAGCTGCGTGATGGTGGCGTGTACTCCTACAAGGTGCTCTATTTTGAGCAGGCGAATGAGCAAAGTTTTCGTGCGCCAGCAAACTGGCCACGCCAGGCAATGGCTGTCGCCACTACACACGATCTGCCCACACTGCGCGGTTGGTGGCAAAGCGACGATTTAACCCTAGGTAATCAACTGGGGCTTTATCCCGATAAACTGATCCTGGCGGGGCTTTATCAGCAACGGCTGGCCGCTAAGCAGGCGTTATTACACAGCCTGCATCGCACCGGTAGCCTGCCAAAACGCGCCGGGCGTCAGGCGCAGCGCACCTTAATGGGTAAATCCCTGAATCGTGCTATGCAGCGTTATCTGGCTGACAGCAACAGCGCATTGCTGGGATTGCAGCCCGAAGACTGGCTGGATATGGCCGCACCGGTCAACGTTCCCGGCACGTGTAACGAATATCCTAACTGGCGGCGCAAGCTAAGCGCATCGCTGGAACAGATATTCAGTGATCCAGAGATCACCACGTTGCTGCGCGATCTCGATGGTCGCCGACGTCAAAAATAAAACACAAAAAAACCTCACTGCTTAGCGGTGAGGTTTTTTCAATGCAGTGAAATAGGTTTTAAAAAGGGTGCGCCGAAGCGCACCAGATGGAGCAAATTCAGCCTTGTCGGGGTAACTTCACCCCTTGCCTTTTACACTGCTGATAAAAACTTTGCGCGCAGAGGTTGAACCTAAACGTTCCGCCTCATCCAGCAGCTTCAGCGCTTTATCAATGTTGCCGCTGTCGACGGCCTGTTTAATACTCTGATTAAAATAACCTTCAGTATCATTCATGATCGGTTCACGCTTAGCCGCAGGTGTTGGCGCGGGCGCAGCGGTATACGCCGCAGGCGCGACCGCTGGCGAGTTGCCGACCGTTACCGGTCCCGGACCCGATGAGCCAAACAGCGGCCCAACCAAAATGGATGAACCTGCACTGGTTTTCACTTTGAGCTTGAGCGTCCCTTCGCGGCTATGGTGAGCAATCGGATCGGGAATATCAGGCACCGCATTTCCCGTTCCTTTCGCGTAGGCTTTAGCGGGATCGATCATCGTAGTGGTTTGGGTTAGATCTTTTTCGGTAGTGAAAACCAGCAAATAGATTTTTTGCTGACCCAGCGCAGGCGTCAGCTTCATCACGCCTTCCAGTCGATCGGCGGACATGACGCCCGGCTGCTGATAGGTAAAGAAGCGGCTGGGAAACCACGCAGCGGGCCGCATGTTCTCATCCAGTACCAACACGTTAGGCGCAAAGACCTGATTCTTCTCTACTTCACTTGTCAACGTCAGGGTCAGTTCGCCGATATTGGCTGGCAGGCTGTATGCCGCAACCGGGCCGGCCAACTCCGCGTCATTCAAGCGCTGGCCGCTGTTCGCAAGCGTTGTGATTTGCGTGCGTGAAGGATCAACAGGTTGCCAGGTCAGTGACTGGATACTTTGAGCAGAAAGCGTGGGTGCAGCAGAGAGATCCTGCGGCACCAGATTGATATCAGCGTGAGCCGTGAAGCTTTGTCCCGCCAGGAGCGCAGCGCTCAGGCAGAACGCGACCAGCGTTTTTGTCATTTTCATTATGGTTACCTCAAAAAGACTGTCAGGCAGCGGCGTTAGCCAGGCAATAGCGTGCCGCGACCAAATTGACATAGCAGAGGCGAAAAGCGGCGCTTATCGCTGCCTTTCGCCTCTTTTTAGCGTGAAATCTCTTACCACCAAATTTCCATCTGCGCGCCGAATGACCACTCATCGTTGTCGCCACGGCTGCTGGTCAGCAAACCGTTACCGGTGCTGTCAGCCGAGGCAAATGAGGTCAGATCGCCTGCAGAGTCTTTGCTGTAGCCCCACTTCTCATCCCATTTTGCGTAGGTTGCAAACAGGCGCAGTGCAGGACGTGACCAAATGCTGTCACCCGCCTGCCACTGTTGAGCCAGCGTGACTTTGTATTGGCCGTTGCGTTCGCTGACTTCCTGCGACTTCACATTGTCGTAGCCCAGTTCCAGCAAGGTGCTCATGATTGGCGTCCATTTGTACATTGGGCGCACACCCACGGTGTACCACTCGGTTCCGCGATTGTTGTCGAGATCGGTGTTCTGATACATGGCGACGTACATCAGATCCCAGCGGTCAGCCAGGGTGATCGCCCCGTGATCGAGGATGCGATACATGTTGCCGTTGTTGTTGATGTTAGTGCCCTGCGGCAAGCCTTTGCCTTGAGAGGTCAGCGCATCCGTAGCGTACTGCAGCACGAATTTGTTATAGCCCTTCATCATGCTTTGGGTATGTTCAGCCGTGAACATCCAACCATCTTTCGACGCACCGTCTTCCAGTCGATAACCGTCACGGGCGTTTGCGCGACCGTAATCAACACCTAACTCAAGCACGCCATCTGGGTTGGTTTCCAGTCCGGCCAGACGCATATCAAACACGTCATTCGCGGTGCTGGTGGCATAATCACGAATCTGATCGTTAGAGAATGTGTAGGAACCGCCCGCTTCGGATGAACGCGTAGCAGCAAACGAGAGCTTACCGAAGCCTAAATCAACATCTTCCAGGCCGGCACCGGGACCTGAAATATCCCAGTAGTAGAAGTCGATCATGTGAACATCATGACGCTGATAGAAACGCTTACCGGCCCAGATGGTTGAACCCGGCAACGCTTCGATCAGGTTTTTACCCTTCACATTGGCTTCACGGAAGGCGGGAGACGTCGCTTCCCAGTCGTTTTGCTGAGAAACGGAATAGGCAACGTTGGTATCGAAGTAGAAGCTTTTATCGCCCTCTTTCCATACTTCTTGCCCCAGTTTCAGTTCAGCATAGGTTTCACACTCGTTGCCCAGACGATATTTACTTTGTGCACCGGTCGCCTGAAAACATTGTTGTTCACCACCGCTGCCCGTCCAGCCGATGCCGGAACGCGCGTAGCCGGTAAAATCTACCGCCATCGTTGGTGCAGAGAGCGTACCCACCGCGACGGCAACAGCGATGGGAAGTTTGCGCAGAGTTAACATTTTCTATCTCCTGAGGTCATTGCTTTTCTTGTTTTGGGGGTTACACACCAAGCTCTTGATGCAGCCTGCGACAGGCGCTTCCATCTTCACGGAACAGGTGGCAGCGCTCTGGCGGCAGGCCGATACCTAATGTGGCGCCCTCTTCTACCAGCACGACGTCCTCCTGGCGGTAAACCAGGTTTTGACGAATGGCGGGAATTTGGATGTGGATTTGCGTTTCATGCCCCAGTTGCTCGACCACCTGAACTTCACCTTCAAGGGTGACGTCAGCGATATCGCTGGGAAGCAGATGTTCTGGACGTATGCCTAACGACATGTTGCTGCCAACCTGCACGCCTGCGCTGTCAACCGGCAGCCAGACCAACTGCTGGTTGGGCAACCTGACCTGCACCTGATCAATCGCGGTGGCGGTGACTTTGACGGGCAAGAAATTCATTTTTGGCGAGCCGATAAAACCGGCCACAAAGCGGTTAGCGGGATAGTGATACAGCTCAAGGGGCTTGCCGATTTGCGCCACTACGCCGGCGTCCAGTACCACGATCTTGTCAGCCAGCGTCATCGCTTCGGTCTGATCGTGTGTGACGTAAATCATGGTGCGCTTCAGGCGCTTATGCAGACGTGATATCTCAATGCGCATTTGCACACGCAGCGCTGCATCGAGGTTGGAAAGAGGCTCATCTAGCAGAAACACGCGCGGTTCAGCCACCAGCGTTCGGCCAATGGCGACGCGCTGACGTTGCCCGCCGGAAAGGGCTTTAGGGCGGCGATCCAGCAGATGTGCCAATTGCAGCACTTCCGCCACCTGATTAACGCGCTGGTGAATCTCAGCTTTCTTCATACCCGCCAGCTTCAAGCCGAAAGACATGTTCTCCTCCACCGAAAGGTGGGGATAAAGCGCATAAGATTGAAACACCATGCCAATGCCGCGCTCTGCTGGCGGCACCTCATTCATTCGTTTATTACCGATCAGCAGCTCACCGCTGGTGATGGTTTCCAGCCCTGCAATCATGCGCAGCAGCGTTGATTTTCCACAGCCAGAAGGACCGACAAAAACCACGAACTCTCCTTCGCGAATATCGAGATCAATATTCTTCGATACCACCGTCTCGCCCCAGGCTTTGGTGACATTGCGTAACGCGACGCTCGCCATGATGCTTTTCCTCTCAGCTTGCTTATCCTTGCCCACCCACTTGGCAGACAGACCCCGGCGACCACTATGGGCAAGGAAACAACCGGCAACATCCTCCATAACAGGTGTGAAGACTGGGGGAGGAGTCGGGAGGAGGAGAAAGCGGGCACGTCACCGTTGTTCAAGTGAATGAAGCCATTTTTGTGATCGCAGCCGCAGACCGAAGGTGAGTTTTTTGTGCGCCTGACCGGTATAACGGGTTCGTTTTGCTAAGCCGATCACAGCTTGGTTGGCGAAGGCGTAGAGCGTAGGAGGATGAGAAGTCGAAGCAGATAAACACAATGTAGCGGGTAGAGCATTTACCGCTTCCGCTAAAAGGATAGAGTTATGATGATGAAAACCGGCACCCGAATCCTGGCACTTTCAGCCCTTACGGCCGCACTCTTCTCGGCTTCCGCCGCGGCAAAAATAGAAGAGGGAAAATTGGTTATCTGGATCAATGGCGACAAAGGTTATAACGGACTCGCCGAGGTCGGCAAAAAGTTTGAAAAAGAGACCGGTATTCAGGTGACGGTTGAACATCCTGACAAGATGGAAGAGAAGTATTCGCAGGTTGCCGCCACGGGTGATGGCCCAGACATCATTTTTTGGGCGCACGACCGCTTTGGTGGCTATGCACAATCTGGCCTGCTGGCAGACGTTTCTCCCGATAGCGCTTTTCAGGAGAAGATTTTCCCCTTCACCTGGGATGCCGTTCGCTTTAACGGCAAACTGATTGGCTATCCGATCTCCGTAGAAGCGCTGTCGCTTATCTACAACAAAGACCTGTTGCCAACGCCGCCAAAAACCTGGGAAGAGATTGCGGGCATCGACAAGAAAATGCGTGAAAAAGGCAAAAGCGCCATCATGTTTAACCTGCAAGAGCCCTACTTTACCTGGCCGCTGCTGGCAGCAGGCGGCGCTTACGCCTACAAACCCACTGATGGCGGTTATAACGTGAAAGATATCGGTGTTGATAATGCCGGTGCCAAAGCGGGTATGCAATTCCTGGTTGATCAGGTGAAGGCAAAAACGTTGAATGCGGATACCGATTACTCCATTGCTGAAGCAGCCTTTAACAAGGGCGAAACCGCGATGACCATTAACGGTCCGTGGGCGTGGAGCAACATTGATAAAAGCGGCATCAATTATGGCGTGACGCTGCTGCCATCGTTAAAAGGCAAACCATCAAAAACATTCGTCGGCGTGCTGAGTGCCGGTATCAATGCTGCGAGTCCTAACAAAGAGTTGGCGAAAGAGTTTCTTGAAAACTATTTGCTGACCGATACGGGTCTCGAAACCGTCAATAAAGATAAGCCGCTGGGCGCAGTCGCGCTGAAGTCCTATCAGGAAAAACTGGAGAAAGATCCCCGCATCGCCGCCACCATGAACAACGCGCGCAGCGGTGACATCATGCCAAACATTCCCCAAATGGCCGCGTTCTGGTACGCCATGCGCACCGCCACACTTAATGCGTTCAGCGGCAGGCAAACCGTTGATGCAGCGCTAAAAGATGCCCAAGCGCGTCTGAACAAGTAATCCTCTCCTGGAGCCGGAATTGTCCGGCTCATTACCGCTGTTAAGGAAAACCGAATCATGTCAGGAAAACCGAAAGCGAGGCGGCACAGCGCAGTGCTGAAGGGCTTACTCGTCGGGATCTGCTGTCTGCTGGTCGGCTATCTGCTGATTTTAATGTATGCCCAAGGCGAATATCTGTTTGCGCTGCTTACGCTGATTGTCAGTGGACTCGGCATCTGGATTTTTTCCAATCGCCGCGCCTATGCATGGCGCTATGTTTATCCGGGCATTGCCGGGATGGCGCTGTTTGTGCTTTTTCCCTTGGCGTGTACCGTCGCTATCGCATTTACCAACTACAGCAGCACCAACCAGCTTACTTTTGAGCGCGCGCAGCAGGTGCTGTTGAGTCGTCAGTATCAGGCCGGTAACGCGGTAAATTTTTCACTGTTCCCTTCCGGGGATCGCTGGCTACTGGTGCTGACAGACGGCGAAAATGGTCAAACGTTTGTTTCTCCACCTTTCACTTTTGGTGAAAAGCAGCAGTTAAAAATGACCATCGCGACGCCGCCTACGGGTAAACGCGCAACGCTGCGTACCATTACCGGTAATCGACAAGCGTTGAGCCAAATCAGCGCTGAACTGCCCGATGGTCGGCAGCTCGTCATGAGTTCGCTGCGCCAATTCTCAGGCACGCGACCGCTGTATGTAGAAAGCAGTAACGGCGATTTAAAAAACCAGCAGAGCGGCACTGTTTATCGCCCTAACGCTGAGAGCGGCTTTTATCAGGTGTTGAATGCCGATGGCAGCTGGGGCAGTGAGAAATTGAGTCCCGGTTATACCATCAACACCGGCTGGCAAAATTTTCTGCGCGTCTTCACTGACGAAGGCATTCAAAAACCCTTCCTCGCCATATTCGCCTGGACGCTGATCTTCTCGTTGCTGACAGTGGTTCTCACCGTCGCGGTTGGCATGGTTCTGGCTTGCGTGGTGCAATGGGAGGCGTTGAAAGGCAAAGCTATCTATCGCGTCATGCTGATTTTGCCTTACGCCGTGCCGGCGTTTATCTCCATCTTGATTTTCAAAGGCTTATTCAACCAAAGCTTCGGTGAAATCAACGTGATGCTCGACGCCCTGTTTGGCTTCAAACCGGCCTGGTTCAGCGATCCTACGCTGGCACGCGCCATGCTGATTTTGGTGAATACCTGGCTCGGCTATCCCTACATGATGATTTTGTGTATGGGACTGTTAAAAGCGATCCCGGACGATCTGTATGAAGCTTCCGCGATGGACGGAGCGGGACCGATGCAAAACTTCTTTCTTATTACCTTACCGTTGCTGATTAAACCGCTGACACCGCTGATCATCGCCAGCTTCGCGTTTAATTTTAATAACTTTGTGCTGGTGCAGTTGTTGACCAACGGCAGCCCCGATCGCCTCGGCACCACCACACCAGCGGGCTATACCGATTTGCTGGTGAACTACACCTGGCGTATCGCCTTTGAAGGCGGCGGCGGGCAGGACTTTGGTTTGGCTGCCGCTATCGCGACGCTGATCTTCCTGCTGGTGGGTGCGCTTGCGGTGATAAACCTGAAAGCAGCACGCTTAAAATTTGATTAAGGAGCAGTTATGGCAATGGTTCAACCTAAATCGCAGCTGCTGCGTCTGCTGCTAACGCATCTGCTGCTGCTGACCTTCATCGCCGCGATTCTGTTTCCGCTGATGATGGTGATTGCGATCTCGTTGCGTGCCGGTAATTTTGCGACAGGCAGCCTGATCCCGGATCAAATCTCGTGGGAACACTGGAAGCTGGCATTGGGCTTTAGCGTGGAGCACGCTGATGGACGCGTCACACCGCCGCCCTTTCCGGTGCTGCTCTGGCTTTGGAATTCAATAAAAATTGCTGCTATTAGCGCAATTGGCATTGTGGCTCTTTCGACCACCTGCGCTTACGCCTTTGCTCGAATGCGTTTTACCGGCCGCGCCAGCTTGTTAAAAGGGATGCTGATTTTTCAGATGTTCCCCGCCGTACTGTCGCTGGTGGCTATTTATGCACTGTTTGATCGCTTAGGACAGTATCTGCCCTTTATCGGTTTAAACACCCATGGCGGGGTGATCTTCGCCTACCTTGGCGGCATCGCTCTGCATGTCTGGACCATCAAAGGCTATTTTGAAACCATTGATGGATCGCTTGAAGAAGCGGCCGCCTTAGACGGTGCCACGCCGTGGCAGGCGTTCCGTTTGGTATTGCTGCCGCTTTCCGTGCCGATTTTAGCGGTGGTGTTTATTCTGGCGTTTATTGCCGCCGTGACTGAAGTGCCGGTTGCCTCGCTATTGCTGCGCGACGTCAACAGCTACACCCTGGCGGTGGGGATGCAACAATATCTCAACCCGCAAAACTATTTATGGGGCGACTTTGCCGCAGCTGCGGTGCTCTCCGCCATTCCGATCACACTGGTTTTCTTGCTGGCTCAACGCTGGCTGGTAAGCGGCCTCACTGCAGGCGGTGTGAAAGGCTAACGATCATCATTGTGTTATTGCCACTGCTTCCTCAATGCTCTCTGTGATTGAGGTCTTCGGCGGCCTTCGGGCCGCCTCTTTTTTTCAACCATTCGGCTTTTATTCCCACATAGATCACGTCGCGCGCTCTGCTGCTAGCTGCGTCAGCCAGGATATCATCGCTTCGCTGCCAGGTTGATTCAGTGTTCGTTGCGGCCAGGCGAGCATATAAGGTTTGCTGAGCGGCAGGCTCATCTCGTCAATGATCACCAGATCCCCTCGCGATAGCTCAGCTGAAATTAATCGCCGCTGTCCTAATAAAACGCCCGCACCCGCGACTGCCGCATCAATGGCCAGCGACGTCAGGTTAAAGCTGAAGGCGGGCTGCGGCGAAGGTTCAGGCACGCCTCTGGCCTGAAACCAGCTGCGCCAGTCAGGCAAAAATCGCCCTTCGTTTCCCCAGTCGAGGTGAATTAAAGGAGCATGCTTGAGTAATGCCGCCTGCGGATAGCGCGTTAATAACAGCGGGCTGGCAACAGGAATGACCTCATCAGTAAACAGCCATTGCCTGTCCAGTTGCGGATAGCGATCCTCGCCAAAGCAGATAACAAAATCAGCAGGCGTGGCGGTGAAATCCACAGGTGCATGGGTGCCATGCAGACAAAGGTCAACCGTTGGGCAATGTTCACGCCACTGAGATAACTGCGGCATGATCCACTTTGACGCCAAGGCAGGCAGCGCATAGAGCGTAAGTTTCGGCGTGGCGGCTGCATGTCGAATGTTCTGCTGTCCAAGGTGCAAAATATCAAAGGCTTCGGTGACGTAGCGCAGATATTCTTTACCGGTTTCAGTGAGCATGACGCCGCTTTGCGTCCGTACAAACAGCGTGCTGCCGAGTTGCTCCTCAAGCTGTCGAATTTGCTGGCTAACGGCTGCGGGCGTCAGCGCCAGTTGTGCCGCTGCTTTTGCCAAACTTCCTAGCTCGGCGGCCACTTTAAAGGCGTGAATAACACTAATTTTGGGTAAACGCGATGTGTGCATAGGCATTAAGTTATCCTTATCAAAGCGTTAAATTTTTATCGTTATTCGGCATTGGCTTAGCGGGCTACAGTAAGTTGAAACCTGCCAACCAAGAGAATTGCACCCATGCCTGGATCACTTGTACGTTTGGACCTGCATCCTTTGGATGACATCGAATGGCGTCGTTCCTGCCGCGAGCAGCTCAACACGCAAGGTGCGCTGGTACTGCGCACCTTTTTGCAGCCTGAGGTGCTGGCGGCAATCAAGGCGGAAGGCGATGCACAGCGCCATCTGGCTTACCATACTGCCAGCAAACATAACGTTTTTCTGATGAAACCCGATGCCGATTTCAGCGCCGACCATCCTCGAAATCGTGACGTGATCAGCACCAAAGGGTGTATCACTGATGATGTCATCGCGGCCGATTCACCGTTACGTCAGCTCTATAACAATGACACGTTTAAGGCTTTCCTCTGCGATGTGCTGGGTGAAGCTGCGCTTTATCCTTACGCCGATCCTTTATCATCCATCAATCTTCATTACGCCCCGCACGGCCAGGAATTGGGGTGGCACTTTGATAATTCATCGTTTGCCATCACGCTGCTGGTACAAAAACCCCGTGGAGGCGGCATTTTTCAATACGTGAAGGATCTTCGAAATGCCGACGCGGGTGAGATGAATTTTAACGGCGTTGCGGCGGTACTGGATGAACGCCAGGCCGTTGATGACCTGGCGATTGAAGCGGGTGATTTGGTGCTGTTTCGTGGCCGTAATTCGCTGCATCGCGTAACACCAACTGAAGGCGACATCACCCGCATGCTTGCCGTCCTGGCTTATAACACGCAACCTGACATTGCCCTGTCAGAAACCGCTCGTATGACCTTTTACGGGCGACTTTAAGCGGTGGGTGTGCCGGTTAAGGCACGCCAACCTCGACGGAAAATTTGCTGCGTACGAAACGCCACTAATGCCTGCCAGTCATCATCGGCAGGCCAAAATCCTTCAACCAGATCGCGCTTAATGTCACGGCCTTGCGGGCTGTCTGGGTTTCCATACAGATGCAGCCAGTGATCCTCACGTACCCGCCGATGCATATCCTCGCCTGAATACGTACCGCATTCAATAACCAGTGGAAGCATTCGCGTTTGCGGCAGCGATGTCAGCAAATATTGTGACAGGTAGCCTGTCGCGGTAGCCGTAACGCCAGTGACACTGTCACTATCTTTGCCGGTGAGCAGCAGCGTTAGCCATTCTCCATAGATCTCTGCCCCCCAGCTGTGCGCAGCAACGCGCTGTTCGGCAATTGAAAGCAGCATCGGGTGTCCCCAAGCGCCCGCCCCGGTGTGAAGATCAAAGCTGAGGAGGGTTTTGGCTTCGCTAAGGTGCGTTGCAATAATCTTTTGCATCGTCAAACAGGACCAACTTGGCCGTTCGCCGCCATAAAAGAACCCGGTCGGTTCGCTGTATTGTCCCGCCTCTACCACCGGTTTCACGGCAGACCAGCCAACGGTTTCCAGCGCGGCTGCCAGTTGCCGGTCAGCACTGGCTCGCTCGCCGTGATAAATGCTGTGCCATTGCCCATATTGGGCATTTACAGGTGCAGGTTGACTGAAGTCGATAAAGTTTCGGTTCAAATCAATATTGTCTTCATTTACCCGCCGCAAATGCGCTGCACCCCACGGATTCAGCAGATGAATAAATACCAGCGCGGTATCAGCTTGCAGGGTCGAAACATCCAGTGCATCAAGCCAGCCGATTTGGCTGTCTGAACCGTAATAACCTTCAACACCGTGTGTACCAGAAATGATCAACATCACGCGGCTGGCCTGTGCACTGCCAATTAGCGCAACATCGGTATAGAGCGTTTCATTGTTGGGGCCAGAAAGGGGATGTGGATACGAAGTAAGCGTGCCACTTTTACGTTCTACCGCAGCGATAAAACGTGCCCGCTGCACACTGTATTGAGGTAATTCACGTTGTGCCATCGTCGTTAATCCAGTGGGTAGACATCAAAATTGAAGTATTTTTTTGCTAACTGATCGTAGGTTCCGTTTTTATGCAGCTCCGCCAACGCCTGATTGATCAATTGCTGATTTGCGGTGTCACCTTTGCGTAATGCAATGCCGACACCATCACCAAAGATCTTGTTATCAATGATGGTGGCTTTAATGGCGTAATCTTTACCTTCCGCTTTGCTCAAAAAACCCTGCTCAGCCGATACCGCATTGGTCAGGCTTCCATCAAGACGTCCTGCAATCAGGTCGGGATAGACCTCCATCTGATTAGCATAAGAGACCACTTTTACGCCTTCAGGTGCCCACTTGGTTAACGCGTAGGTTTCCTGGATCGTACCTTGAGCGACACCAATGCTTTTGCCGCGTAAGGTGCTGATATCGACAGTGAGTTTGCTGGCTGAAGGTGCAAGTAATGCGCTTGGCGTGTTGTAGAGCATGTCGGTGAACAGGACCTGCTGGCGGCGTTTGTCCGTCATCGACATCGCCGAGAGAATGGCATCAAACTTTTTCGCCTGCAGTGCCGGGATGGTGCCGTCAAAGCCCATTTGAACCCATTCGCACTTCACCTTGGCCTGCTTACACAGGGCATTACCCAGATCGATATCGAAACCTTGCAATGAGCCATCGGATGCTTTTGATTCAAACGGCGGAAACGTGGGATCTACGCCAAAGCGTAAGGTTTGCTGTGCAGATGCCGCACAGCTGAACGCAGCAAGTGAAAGCATTAACAGGGCGGACAGGCTCTTGTTCATCATTAACTCCGGGCAGGTGAAGTTGGAAAAAGCACAACGAGTTAATAGCATGGTGCTGTGCGCTCCACCAGAGAATATGAGGCTTAAGGTCAGAGTAAATTATTATGAAAGAGAAGGAGTTAAGTAAATTTAACGGTGGGATGAAGCTGCGGTTGATGCTAAATGTCCTGTTTTGATTTTTGATTCTATGCTGAACATATTCATTACCTTGTCATTTCCGGGTAAACGACACAAAGGCGGAGATAAATATGAAGTTTGATCACTTACGTATTGCCAGGCCGGTCAGCGAATTAGAGAGAAGTTCTGGCATGTATTGCAGAGGGCTTGGCCTAAAAAAAGTGGGCGAATTCAGCGATCATGACGGTTTCAGCGGATGCATGTTGGGCCGCGATGATTTGTCCTGGCATCTGGAATTTACGGTATGTCATAGCCACCCTATTCTTCCTTCACCTTCACAGGAGGATCTACTGGTGCTTTATATCCCCGATAAAATCGACTGGCACAACGCTTGCGCTAGAATGGACGATGCGGGCTTTTCCCGATTGGGATCGTTCAATCCTTACTGGAACAATAACGGCGTGACCTTTGTGGACGTTGATGGCTATCGCGTTGTGCTGCATAACGCAGCATGGGGTTCGCCTTAAGCGGTTTTAAGGCATGATTAACATGGCTTAACCTACTTAATAGTTTTTTCTCACTTTTCTGCCCTACTGCTTATGTCAAAGGCATTGGCAGTCAGCCGAGGCGTCGGGCCGATTAACACTGAGCATCGGGCTATACGAAGCACAACGGCCCGGTCTGGCAGGACGCCAGCAACGTTAACTCTCTGCCGGCGTCTTCGGTGCGCCTGGGCGCGCTGAACAGTAATCCGGCATTCTGAGAGCAATACACGTCGTTGTCAGGCGTTTTTACCCGCTGGTTTATGATCTTCAAGATAGAAAATAAGATAGATTCCCGGTGAGTTTTCGACTTCTAACGAGGTATAGGTGTAACGAGAAATACTGCCTTTATCATCAATGATGGCTTTATTACCGGCACCAATGCGGCTTACATCGTGGAAATCCCACATTTCACGAAATTCATCACTTTTCTCAATCAGCTCTGTGATTATCGACTCGAAGTTTTCCGTAAAGCGCTCTGCGACTTGATAGGCTCTGAAAGCCGCAATGGTGTGTCTGGCGGCCTTTTCCCATTCAAAAATCTTTTTACGGTACGCATCGCTAAGGAACATCAGTTTCAGTGAATTTCTCTCGGCAGGCGCAATTAAAGACCAGTCAAAAATCTGGGTTGCCGCTGCGCGGTTCCAGTAAAGGATATCCATGTTCGCACGCCGGACAAAGGCAGGGTGCGGATGAAGGGCATCCACCATAGCGATCACTTCAGGTGAAAGTTCAGCGTTATCCTCATTAGATGCCCCGCCACCGAAGACAATGGCATTGAGGTATTGCTGTTCAATCATCGTCAGTTGAAGCACTTTACCAATTCGCTTGAGAGCCGCAGGCGAAATGCTGATATCTCTTCCCTGTTCAAGCCATGTATACCAACTGACGCTCACTGCCGCCAGCTGTGCGACTTCCTCTCTTCGTAATCCGTCAACACGTCGATTCTGCGCGCTGAACCCGAAATCAGCCGGATTCAATTTCGCCCGGTGTCTGACGAGAAAATTTTTGATATCTGCGTTTCTTGACATGCTCACTCCTGGGTATGACCTGAAGTCATAGGATAACCCGCCCTCTTTTTCGCCAGGCATACAGCTTTTATGATGCCGCAAACTTTGCTGATAAGTCCCGTTTTCAACACGCTAAATTCGTTTTTTATCAATGCCGTTAGACAATCTACTGGAAAATAAAATGAGTACGAGCAGCACCAGCAGTATTAAAACCATGCTTACTGGCCTTCTGACACTGGTCACTGTGATGGGAATTGGGCGATTTTCTCTGACACCGCAAATCCCGGTGATGATGAATGATGGTTATCTGACGCTTTCGAGTGCGGGGATCCTGGCTGCCATGAATTACATCGGTTATTTGGCGGGAGCGATTCATGTCAGTCGTATTAAGCACAGCCATGCGCAATATCTAAAGGCGGGTATCATGGCGACGGTGCTGGTTACGCTACTTTCTGGCACCACCGGTTCGTTTGCGATTCAGTGCTTGTTCCGCCTGATTGCCGGTGTCGGTGGCGCATGGGCGCTGATCATCGTGACCTCATGGACGCAAATGACGCTGGCTGGCAATAATGCACCTCGCCTCTCTGCCGCGGTATTCACCGGCCCCGGCGTGGGTATCATGTTATCCGGGATATTGGCCTGGTTGATGGCAACGTATCATTTTCACTCCTCCGCCTCTTGGTATGTCTATGGTGCGGTCGCGCTGATCGTGAGCTTACTTATTAGCCGGAATCTTCCCGCTGAATTTGGTCCCGCTAAATCGCAGGTCGCGCGCCATGAACCCATCAGTGCCAATTTGAAAAAGTTGGTGGTGATCTACGCTCTGGCCGGCTTTGGTTACATTTTGCCAGCAACGTTTTTGTCTCAGATGGCGCATAGCGCCTTTCCTGACGGCAATCAGGCGGCCTTTTTCTGGCCGCTGTTTGGCTTGTCTGCGGTTGCAGGCGTTGCGCTGATTATTCTTTTTTCAGCGCGATATAATACGCAAGTCAGTTTAGCGACAGCGATGATTTTGCAGGGACTGGGCGTGGCCGCAGCGGTTGTCGTGCATAACGCGGCGGGCTTGCTGATTTCAACGATTTTGACCGGATTGGGATTTCTGTCGATTATGCAGCTGACGATGCGCTTTGCGCGTGAAATATCATCAGGATCCGTGGCCAAAACCGTCGGGATTTTAACCTCGGGCTACGCCACCGGGCAGCTGGTCGGCCCGTTGGTTTCATCAGCAAGCGTTGCGCTCTTTGGTTCTTTAAACGAGGCGATTGTACTTGCGGCGCTTTGCCTGATTGCGGGCGGATGTAGCGTGCTGTTGCTGATCAGGAATCCTCAGCCGCTCGCAGCGCAGGATCAGCGCTAAGGGTCTGTGTTAAAAAAAGAAGCCGCCGTTCACATTCGCGAGCGGCGGCTTTGTTATCTGTTCTGTCATCGGTTAAGGGTTCAGGCCATTTTCTGTGAAACGTGCAGCGCCGCAGCATCATTGGCTTTAGCGACGGCATGGGCCAGATTGCTGTCGAGGCTCAACGCCTGACACAACACGCCCATAAAGCAGTCTCCCGCACCGTGCGTGCTCACTAAAGTAATCTTTTTGGCTGGCAAACTGTGGCTGGCTTGCCCCGCCTCAATAAAGGCCACGCCATGTTCACCCGCAGTAACCACCACGCTGGAAAAACGCGTAGCGAGCGTTTCCGCTGCGAGCACGGCTGAAGCCAAATCATGCACGGTCACATTGCTCATATCTCGCGCTTCAATGGCATTCACCACCAGCAGATCAATGCAGCCTTCAAGCTCCGGCGTGAGTAAGCGTGCAGGTGCCGCATTAATGCAAACTGGGATATTCCGCTGCTTTGCTGCACGTGCAGCGTGTAAATTGACCGCTTCGGGCACCTCATTTTGCAGCACTAACATCGTTACATCTTGCCAAAAGGCCTCGTTGTCGAAGGTTTCTGCCGCGATGTGCTGATTGGCATTCGACACAACGACCGCGCCGTAATCACCTTCGGCGTCGGTGATCGCCACGCTCATGCCTGAAGGAATATCGTTAATCACGGCGACAGCATCGGTGTTAACGCCCGCCTGCCGTAATACATTGAGCAAAAATTTTCCCTGCTCATCTGCACCGACCGCACCCGCAAAAGCGACGTCTGCTCCTGCTCTGGCGGCAGATACCGCCTGATTCCCACCTTTACCGCCAAACTTATAGCGGCAAGCGCTGCCCATTACGGTTTCGCCTTTCTCCGGGCGATGATGGGCATCCAGCATAATGTCGTAATGCAGGCTGCCGGTGACAACAATTTTACTCATGGTTAGAATTCCCGAAGGTCCTGAACCGCATGCTGTGTTTTCATCAGGTTTCTCTCCGCTCGCTTGAGATCTTTTTTAGCGATGGCCACAAACAGTGCATCCAGAATATTAAGCTGGGCAATGCGTGACGCGGCATTTTCACCTAACAGATGCGATCCCTGAGAGGTTGAATTGAGCACGACATGCGCGTGGCGCGCAATGGGCGACTCGGCGTAATTGGTTAAGGCGATCACTTTGGCACCATTACGCATGGCCAGTTTCACGGGATCATTTACCGCGCGCGTGGCACCCGAGTGACTAATGGCGATGACAACATCATCGTCAGATAACACGGCAGCGGACATCAACATAATATGGGCGTCATCGTAGGCCGTCGATTTAATGCCAATCTTAAGCATCTTATGCGATAAATCTCGGGCTACCGTGGCAGAACCGCCCACGGCATATAAATCGATGTGACGCGCTTTAAATATAATATCCGCCGCACGGTTGAATTCAGAAATATCAAGAATCGACATGGTTTCTTCGATTGCCTGAATAGACGTTCTGAATACTTTTGCCAGCAATTGCTCCGAAGAATCATCAGGCTCAATTTCAGCATGCAATCCTGCCACTTCAGATTCGTTGTAATAAACCAGACTGCTTCTGAAGTTTCTAAAACCGGTGAAGTTAAGTTTTTTAGTAATCTTAACAATCATCGCTTCCGAGACATTATTTTCCTGCGCGATCTCTTTTAAAGATGTTTGCTCAGTAATGTCAGTTCGGGCAGTAATTGCCTCAACCACTCGTCGTTCTAAGGGCGTGAGTTGGGGCAAACGCATACGGATTTGAGCACCAATGGCTCGCGGATCTTGCTTCATTATTTGCCTCGGGTCGCTCGGTCAATCAACATCGCTATGATAATAATAAGGCCAGTCGCGAGCAATTGGTAAAAGGCCTGAATATTTAGCAGAGTCAATCCATTACGTAACGCACCCAAAATAATGACGCCGATGATGGTGCCAAACACACTGCCTTTGCCGCCCATCAAAGATGCGCCACCAATGGCCGCAGCGGCAATCGCATCCAATTCCCATAAATTACCAATCGTTGGTTCGGCTGCACCTAAACGTCCAATTAGAATCAGCGAGGCCAACGAAGCCAGCACGCCAGAGATAATATACACCGTGACTTTGGTGCGTTTAACCGGCACACCCGCAACACGCGCCGCTTCTTCATTGCCACCAATTGCCAGAATATATTCACCCAGCGGGGTTTTGTTCATCACGGTCCACAGCACCAGCGCAATCACCGCAACAATCACAATCGGCGTCGGCACACCCAACAGCGTACTGTTGATAATGCTACGAAATTCCATCGGAATGCCGAAAATCGGGCTGCCGCCGGTATAAATCAAGGCGATAGCACGGAACAGCGACAAGCCGCCTAATGTTACGATAAAAGGCTGCAAACCGGCGTAAGCGATCAGTGTGCCGCTAAAGATCCCGCAGATTGCACCAATTCCCAAGGTGGCCATAACGGCCAGCGGCACTGGCACGCCTGCTACCATCAAGGTTGCGCCTAATACGGCAGAAAGTGCCGCCGTTGGCCCGACGGATAAGTCGATTCCGCCCGAAATAATCACCAGCGTCATGCCCAATGCAATTAAGGCGTTGATCGAGGATTGTTGTAAAATATTGAGCAAGTTTGGCACCGTAAAAAATACCGGTGACAAAAATGAGAACGTAACAATAATAATTAATAATCCAATCAAGGTACCGGCATCGCGCACATTAAACTTAAACAGCGACGATGAGTGCGGAACAGCCCGGTTATTTGTTTGTGTCATCATGTTCATGGCCTTTAAATAAATGCAGGTGAAAAACTCAGGCAGTTTGGTCTACATCTTTAATCGCAAAACGGGCAATGTTATCTTCCGTTATTGCATCACCCTGTAATTCTTTCGTGATTTTCCCTTCTCTCATCACCAGAACGCGGTCAGAAATACGGATGATTTCGGTCATTTCCGAGGAAACAACAACTATCGCCTTACCCGCTTTCGCCAGCTTCTCAATCAGGTTATAGATTTCGGACTTGGCACCAATATCAATTCCCCGGGTGGGTTCATCAAATAAAAAGACTTTTGCATCGGCGGCGACCCACCGTCCAATAATCACTTTTTGCTGGTTGCCGCCACTGAGCGTACCGATGGTTTTTTCAATATCCATAGGACGCAGTTTCAGATCATTCATGACCTCATGCGCCACACGGTTCAGTTTGCTTTTATTAATCAGGCCCGCCAGCGTGAAATTACCCATTGACGGTAACGCCATATTCATTTTTACGGCGCGCTCTTTGATGATGCCCTCTTTCTTACGATCTTCCGGTACTAATCCAATACCCGCTTTGATGGCGGCACTGACGTTGTGATTGCGCACCGCATTGCCATTCACCAGCACGCTGCCGCTGCTGCGCTTATCAATGCCGGCGATCAGCTTCAACAGTTCGGTACGGCCTGCGCCCACTAAACCGGCAATGCCAAGCACTTCACCCGCTTTAACGCTGAAGTTGGCCGACAAAACATCATGGCCGCGTGCCAGGTTCTCAACGCGCAACACTTCCTGATCGGTCACGTAGGAGTTGTGATCGAGCCTCTCAATCTTGCGTCCCACCATTTTGGCGACAATGCTCTCTTCATCTTCATCGCAAATATTCACCACGCCAACCTGCTTGCCATCACGCATGATGGTAGCGCGATCGCAGACTTTGAAAATCTCGTTCATCTTATGCGAGACGTAAATCAGCGACACGCCCATCGCTTTTAAATCGGCAATCAGCTCCGCCAGGCGATCAAACTCACGGGGTGTCAGGCTCGATGTCGGTTCATCCATCGCGATGATTTTGGCGTCATCCAGCATAGCGCGGGCTATTTCTACGATCTGCTGCTGCGATACCTTGAGATTTTTGATTGGCTCGTTGGGATCGATGCTCGGATCCAACTGCTTCAAAATCAGTTTGGCGCGCGCCAGCTGCGCTTTTTTATCAACCCATAAACCTTTTGCTTTGGTCAACGGGCGGCCAAGAAACATATTCTGGGCAACAGAGAGTTCTGGAACATGCTGTAACTCCTGATGAATCATGGCGATGCCAGCATGACGGGCGCTGAGCGGATTCTTCATTTGTACCGTTTGGCCGTTAACGCTGATCTCGCCACCGTCAGCCGCACGAACGCCAGAAAGAATATTCAGCAGCGTTGATTTCCCCGCGCCGTTTTCACCAATCAGTGCATGCACTTCACCGGGCTTCACAGAAAAATCCACATTTTGTAAAGCAGCAGCACTGCCATAGGTTTTGGTAATGCCGCGCATCATTAAGCGATACTGTTCCATACCCTCTCCGCCTGACTTATTGCTGGGCCAGAAGCTGGCGCAACGTGTTGTTATCTTTGGTCGAAAACGCCTCAACATTCTCTTTGGTGATCAGCGCCTGAGGCGTAGAGACAACGCGAGAGATTTTCTGACCGTTGATCAGACGAATCATGACGTCCATTGCCACTTCACCCGTTAATACCGGGAAGCTGTCGACGGTGCCGGTTAGCTCACCGCGTTTGATGGATGCATAGGCGTCTGAGATACCATCGGTACCAAATACCGCAACCTGCTCAGATTTGCTCAGCGAACGCACGGCTTCCACTACGCCAAGCGCCATGGTGTCGTTGTTTGCGTAAAAACCAATCAGATCAGGATGCTGCTGCAAAAGGGTGGACGCGGCGTTGTAAGCCTGCTCACGACTCCAGTTGGCGGGGACGCTGGCAACAATGTTGAATTTGCCATTAGCTTGTAGCGTTTCTTTGAAACCGCCGGTGCGCTGGCCAGCCGCATACACGCCCGGCTGCCCTTCAATCACCGCCACTTTGCCGCCTTGCGGATGGTGTTGAATAAACCACTTTGCCACGCGAACGCCATTGTCTTTTTGCACGTTACCGACGTAGTGCTGTGCATTTGGCATCACGGCATCGTTGACGTTTATCACCGGAATATTTTTACTTTTGGCCGTTTCCAGTGCGGGTTCGAGGTTGATGTCTGTTTGCGGCGAAACCAGCAATCCATTGAAGCCCTGAGAAATCAGCGTTTCCGCAATGGATAACTGTCCCATCTGATCGTCTTCATTCGCGGCCGCCTGATACGCCACGGTAAATCCCTGTTTTTTGGCTTCGTTCTGATAACCCTGACCCAGCGAGCGCCAATATTCATTGGTCAGCGTTTTTGATACGCCACCAATTTTCAATGTCTTATCTGCTTTCGGCAGCGCGCCATATTTGCTTTCAAGTTGCGACCAGTCTGTGCGATCCGGTTCGGTGTCTGATTTTAAGGGTGCCAACTCAGCAGCATAAACTGTTGAGCAGAGCAGTGATGAGGCAAGTACAGAGAGTAATAATTTCTTCATTTTTCAGCCTTTTAGTCTCAGCATGTGGGGTACAGCTTTTCTCTTTATGACGAGCAGAGCATGTTTATTTGGCGAACATAATGTCATTAACGATCTGTTGCGAGGCGACGGCATCCTGACGGCTGATAGCGTCTAGCAGCGCCGGGTTATCGTGCAGTTTTTCACACAACTTCAGCAAATGAAGCACCGTGGTGATATTGGTTTCCGCTTCACGGATTGGATCCAGACCGCTGGCATCCGGGAAGGTGTCAAAGTAGTAAGCGCCTTTATAACCATCGCGCTGCATCTGCCAGAGGAATTCCAGCGTGGCGCGTGGATTTACAGAACCCGCCATCAGGCCATCATCACGTTTGCCCCAGCCATCGTTGAGATCCAGGCCTAACAGTCGTGAACGACGGGCAACCATCGCAGCGGCATAAGCAGGGATTTCATTAGCGAACAGCACGTGGGCGAAATCCAGGGTAATACCGAGGTTCGGGCAGCCCGCTTCTTCCACCGCCAGCAAACAGGTGGTGGCATTCGGGAAGATACTGTAGGCGCGCGGCTCGTTGGGTTTGTATTCGATACTGACATCAACATCTGGCGCATATTCAGCGATTTCACGTACTGCACTGACCGCGTCTTCCCAGATTTTTTTGTAATCCGCCTGGAAGCAGTAGTCGAAACCATCTTGCCCCATCCACAAGGTCATTAGCGTTGAGCCAAATTCACGTCCCGCATCAATGCCACGCTTGGTCAGTTCAATCGCTTCACGACGAATTGCCGGGTTCGGGTTAGTGAATGCACCAATTTTGAACTGCGGCGCATCCCAACGCATCTGCATGCCATTCACTGCCAGGCCTGCATCTTCGATTGCCTGTCGCATGGTTTTGATATCGGTGGTCATATGTTGCGGATAATTCAGGTCGAGATGTGTTAATCCTTTGACCTTACCGGCGCGAGCAATCATCTGCAGGACTGATGGCTTTCCCTGTAGGTCTGGCCAGTAAAGGTTTGCTCCAGAGGCAAACGAGTTAAGGCGTGTAGCAAATTTCAGTTCCGACATAAGGATTAACCCTTCAAAATTAGATTGTGATGTACTTTCCAAGTTCACGACATCCCGTGAAGTTATATAAAATCTACCTTTACCCAAATAATAAGCAAGCGTAATTATGTGCAGGTGTTGTTTTTTGGGATGTGCTTCACAAAGCGTGCAAGAGCAGCAGAAGCCCCGTTATTTCTGGCACACGAAAAGCGCAGCGGTACATGGCCGACCGTTTTTTAATCCAATGCAGTTAGCTGCGCGATTATTTTATGGAGGGTTTTCAGTCGATTTACTTCACAAATTTGCACCAAGTTGTTGAGCAGCGATCTCTTTTGAAAAATTATTCGCGGCCAAAAGGGGTGAAGCATGATAATGGCGGCACGCCGGACTCATCCGTGCGTTCTGCAACACTTACTCTCTCAAGGAACTGGAGTGATATATGTCCACATTGCGTTTACTGTTATCGGAGTCGAATGATCCCTGGTTCAACCTGGCCGTTGAAGAGTGCATATTCCGCCAGATGCCCGCGACGCAACGGGTTCTGTTTTTATGGCGAAATGCAGATACCGTGGTTAACTGTTATAACCCACACATGAGAACAGTTATCAATAGGTGAAGTGGTGGCAGCGTACAAAGTTCACGTATGCACAAGAATTTCAAAAAGTTCACAGCAGGAAGGAAGCGGTATTGATGAGCAACTTGCTCGTATAAAGTCGTACATAGAAACGAAGCCCGAACTATAAGATGAAAACATCACATACTGGCAAGACATTGGCCTTAGTGCTTACAGGAACAAAAACATTCTTGATGGTCAGTTAGGTGAGTTTGTAAAATTGGTTGAATCAAGTGAAATTGGTCAAGGCCATGCCCTCGTGATCTATAGCTTAGATCGCTTATCACGACGTTCATCTTGGGATGAAGATACGATTCAGAAAGTGGTGAAAAATGGCGTTAACATCCATGACGTTTCAACTCCGGTTTTCTTGAGTCGTGATGATCCATTTTCGAAAATCATAATGGAGCTGCTCGTAACCCGAGGGAATAACGAAAGTAAAATCAAGGCAGAACGATCTGTTGCAGGTTGGGAAAAGCGATTAAGGGAAACAGTTGAACAGGGAACGGTTTTTACACGAAAGTTGCCACGTTGGTTATCTGCCGATGAAAATGGTTATCAAGTCATTCCCGATCAAGTTGAGATAATAAAACGTATCTTTAAAGAGTATACAAACGGACTTACGAGTCCCATGATAGCCAGACGGTTAAATGAAGAAGGTATTAAATCTACAGGTGATTCTTTGTGGAGGCCCAATACTGTCACAAAGCTGATCAAGGACGAGAGGTTAAGAGGTAATCTTAAACGTAACAATGGTCAAACACTGATACCTAACGTATTTCCGATAGTAATAGAAAATGGACTTTTTGAGATAGCTAATAGAATATTAGAAGTAAACGCATCAGGTACTAAAGGACGTCCAAGAGAAAATAATGTAAACCGCGAAGTACATAATATACTTACTGGCTTGATTAGATGTGGTAAATGCGGCTCAAAAGTCACAACATCTAAGAATTCACGAGGGGTAAGGTATGTAGTGTGCCGTAACAGATTAAACTTCAGAATCTGTGGACAAAGCAGCAAAATGTTAGAGCTTCTTGAAAAAGTAATCATTAACCACATCAAGCAAATAGATTTAGAAAAAATATTTACTTTTCAAAAGGTTGACGCGTTGAAGGCAAATTTAATAAAAAGTGAACTTTTCGCCTTAGAAAATGAGGCTGAGAATTATATTGCTGAAATTGATGCACGTAAGAAACAAAAAAAACGCCATCATTCAGACTTGAAAGTTCTCTTACTGATATTGAAGATAGAATTTCTGAACTACAAAAAAATCTAAAAGGTTTAGAAATAGATGAGCCATTAGTAAGAATAGAAATGTATGACATTGATAAACTAATGGACTCAACCAACGTTGAACTTCGAATGAGCTTAAGAAAGCACTTGCTTCAGATTGTTGATAAAATAACATTCCAGAGCATTGGTGAAAACAACCTAATTGAAATATTATATAAGAATGATATCTATAAGCACATTTTAATTTCCAATAAGAAGTTAAATGAGTTTAAGCATGAAATTGTCATTCAGTCCAACGGAAACAAAATCGATTACACGACTAAAAGTTTTTCTATAAGTGAAAATCTTGATGATGGAACCTGCACTTTCTCGGACATATATAATGCTGAGATAAAAGATTATGCCCTACTCGCCAACTACCTAAGTACAGTAAAAGGGAAACAGTGGATTGTAGAATTAATGTACCAAAAAGAAAACTTCAACATAGTTGCATCAAATTAGTAAAGCCAGCCCGACATGGGCTGGCTTTACCGACAGTACTCAACAGTTACGACTTCACAGACTACGTTTGTACCATGCCATTACTCTTAGATATACGATGCTCCTTCCATCCTTAAAACAACTAACTTTAGCTGGTCAAGAACACTATTTTAAATGTTATGGTTCAACCACATCCATCATAAATTAAGCAAATAGCCTATTAATAATGAAAAAATCTCTCATTTTGAACTTGCCCTTCTCCTAGCAGGATGTGCTCAATTAGAGTATAACGTTGGTGAAAGGTAAGCATACAATCTGATGCATGGTACGGCTTAGATAGTCTTCAGAAAACGTTGAATGCTGCATGTACTCAATATGGAAAGTCCAGAGTAACTTATCAACATAGTGCGAATATGAATCCTCAGTTACCAGCCGGACAAAGTGCCCAAAAATATGATTTGGAAATGTGATTAATTAGTAAATCTTTGTTTTAATTTAATATTTTCTTAAATGAAATCCGTTAGGGGGTTAATGATGAGGTTAATTCTTCCTGAGATAGATTACTCAGAGGGTTTTTCAGTTAATAATGATATATTTTTAAGACAACCGCTTAGTAAACAACTAGAAAGTATTGTTCAAAGATCTAGTGATGACAGTTTGGTTTTAGCTATCAATGATGAATGGGGAACAGGTAAAAGTACTTTCCTCAAACTTTGGCAAGCTCAAATAGAAAACGATAATGAAAGTAATCTAAAAGTCATTTATTTTGATGCTTTTAAAAATGATTATCAAGAGGATGCTTTTATTGCATTATCGTCAGCCATTTATCCGTCAATTGAAAGTAAAGAACAAAAAATAAATTATTTAGCAGCAACCAAAAAGGCTGGGGCTTTTTTATTTAAAACCACTGCGAAAGTTGCAATCAGTGCATTAACATTTGGAGCAGTAAAAGAAATCGGTTATGAAGAAGCAGCCAACGAGATAAAAGATTCTTTAAATGAACCTATCGAAAATTTTATTGAAGAAAAACTATTGAATGCTGAAAAAGAAGTTGAAGTATTAAATCATTTTAAAACCGCAATCACTAAAGCAGCCGAGAACAAAAAAATAATATTTATAATTGATGAGCTTGATAGAGCTAGACCAGATTTTTCCTTAGACCTGATAGAAAAGATAAAACATGTCTTCAAGTCAAAAAATATATTTTTCATCTTGGCAATCAACAAATCGCAATTTATCAACGTAATAAAAAAAAGATATGGCAATATTGATGCTGAGACATATCTAAGTAAGTTCATACATTTTTGGTTCAGCCTTCCTAATCATTATGATAATCAATCCAGATCTCAAACAATTTCTACTTTCATTAATCACATCAATAAGACGACTCCTCCTAATGGTGATTACAATGAATCATTGCCATTATTGGCTGAAATTTTGACTTTAAACAATTGCTCTTTAAGAGACGCTGAAAGGTGTTATTCAACTCTTTTAATCATAGCTGCTAGCGGCGGTTCACCAGCTAGGGTATATCAATACGCAACAGCCATCCTAGTTTATTTAAAAATAAAGAAACCAGAAATATTCTCTAAAATTAAAAGCAAAACAACTTCAGTCGATGAAATAGAGAGATGCATAAATATTGAAAAAATCCAGAGTGCTGAAAAAAACTATATCAGTTCACTTATCAGAACAGATATGTATAACCAAGAACAACTAAATAATGCACTACATAATCAGGAAAGATTATTACTGAAACAAGGTGATCCTATTTTAGCACTACGTGAAATGTTACCATTTTTTGATAATATGTTACCTTAAAATTTAGATTGATCAAAAAGCCTCTCTTGAGGCTTTCTCGATATGTTAGCACTGTGGTTGCAGAGTTAAAGTGTATATTGTGAGAATCAAAACTAATAAAGAAACCAGCAATGTAACCCCAGGAATGTAAATCCCCGCATATCTTTTGAACTTGGTTTTTGGCGTATCATACATCATAAAAAAAGATTTACCCTTACACCAAAATACCGTCACCTTATCCATTAATGAAGGAGTGTGTAGAACTCCCGTCACTCGTTGATATGCAAATAAAAATTTTAACCAACGATCAATCATCTCTGGAGTTATACTTTTTGCATTTGGGGTATAATACAACAGTAAGGCATTATGAATTGCCATAGAATCTTCAGAAGTTGATGGTTCCAAAAAAACCTGAACCGTTCCTGTTCCACTAAAAGTAACATGAAGAATGGCTCCTTTCTGCTTATGATAATTAAATACCCTAGAGTTCTCTTCCTTTAATTCAATCATATTCCCAGTAAAACTTGTTTGAAATTGAATAGACAAACCATCATATCCTAACCCTGACTTCTCGATTGAATAATCATCAACGATAAGATTAAAACCTAGACCATGAGCAATTCTATTAAACTCATCCAAATGAGACTTAATTATACTTTTATGAACAATCCAATTGTGATTAGCATATTTTTTATTTTGGGAATCGTTATCAAAGCGTCGTTTTTGTCTAGCAACCCATTTTTGCATAACCGGAGCCTTTCGGATTAAAAGTATTAATTACCAAGCAAGATTAACAATACTCTCCACACATAAGCAAGTGGGATTATGGGAAGTAGTACACCAAACAATGGCAGTACTGGAATCGCTATATAGTTCCATGCGACGATGAACGTTAGCCCATAGCCCAATGCCTGACCCCATGTAAAGCCCTTACGTGTTTCATCTAGTGTGTTCTCATTTTGTTGTTCTGAGTTCTTTGCTTCTAACTCTTCTTTGCTTTCCTGCTTCTTATTGAAGTAATCCACTGCGGTTTTCACTAAATCTATGATTGTCCCTGATCCAAAAATTTAAACTAGCTCCTTTAATTGAATAACGAATAACTGAACCCAAACGCCTTTTATGAATACTTTTCTTTTACGTAAGACCCTGCAAGGCCATTCCTCATCGTATCGCGTCCAGGTAATGAAATGACCTAGTTTTAAATCATTTGGTTCAGTACCGTCCATGAATGCGATATTCATACACATTCCCGCATTAGGGTTAACCTTATGATCACCTGTGTGGAACTCTGGTGCAATTTCTGTTGGGTGATACATATAGCTATTCATTAATGGTTGAACACCCGCAAGTGCCAAGCTTCCATTTAGTAATGCTTCTGTGGGATTGTGCGTAAGTAGTTTTTGAGCTGGCTGAAGTACTCACTAAGGCTGGCCTCAAGGTATTCAACATCAATTACTTGCCCAAGCTGGCGATCAAGTTCTAATTCTGCCTGACTCGCTTCTGCCTGTAGTTTGCGTAGCTTCTCGCGATCCATCTGTTCGCGTAGATCGGTATCTCGTAGTGGTTTTAGTACTTTCTGTACTATCCAGGTTCATATCTTTTCTTCTGTCCAAGACATATCAAGCCCTTTCAGTATCCATGATTGCCGGATAGTACTTTCATCGTATCCGTACTGGTTTGCTATCGCTCTTATGTTTATCATTTTCACCACCTCTCATAGTTTAAAGTATTTATTTTTCCTGCCGATAACGCTATCAACTATCAGTTAATCTTCTGGATGTAACAATGACACTAAAAGCCGATGCCATTACAGTTAGAGGCATAATGGATCAATTCGTAAAAGATGAGACGGTAAAAAAGAAGTTGCGTTTTATTTGTGAAAAGGAAAGAAATGATTGGGAAAAATGGTTACAGTTAGAACTTGAATATTTCATGTGTAACTTAGACGGTATAGAAGTTGATAGAGAAATAGAAGCATTCCCTGATAATAGAATGCTTAAGGATCGCTATAAGATGTATATTGATTTGGCTTTTCGCAAGAAAAGAACCAGACAAAACTCATTTATTTTTTTAGAATTAAAATGTACTAACAGTGTTCCGTATTTAATAAGAGGCTTTGAAAGAGATATTACCAAAATAAATGCTCTCAAAGCCTGCATTTATGAGCAAAGATCCTTTTGGTGTGTAGGCTTTCATAGAAACTGTACTGAACGAAGTGTTTCGCAAATCAATGATTACGTCAAAAAATGGGATTATGGATACCATGAAGTAATCAAACTCTGTGATTGCTCAGATGATGTTGATTGTGGCTGTGAAGATAACAAGCTAGGTTTTGCGGTCATCTAAGGTTGTGCGGTGCGGGTACGTTCAAAAACATCACACACAAATTATAAAGCCCGCTGCGAAACTCCTCGATTGATGTGGTGCCTATGAGGAACCATGAAATTATTTCATTTTGATAACGTAAGTTTTTAGTTAAGATAAATCCTAATTTCGTTTGCAAAATGATTTTCCTATGATTAGGCGTTTGGTACTTTTGGCATGTTCCTATCGCCCTGATGGGCGTTGCGTAGCTGGCATTGAGTTAGTTGACAATGTATGTAGCGGATGGGTTAGGCCCGTATGTTCCTCTGGTCAAGGACAAGTACACGACTCTGATCGCATTTGTGATAATAGTAAGACAGCAGTTAAGCTATCAATAGTAGAGATTGAATTGGGTGAAAATCAAAATCATCCCATGCAACGAGAGAATATCTTTTTTAATCATGGGATTAAATGGAAGTACATATCACCATATCCTAAATCGCATGAATACTTAGCCCCTTTCTTAGAAACGCCTGCTTCTTTGTGGGAAAATGGTACGCATAGTACTGAAGGATTAAATGATAAAGTACCAGTCAATACTGTCCGACACGCTAGGCAGTCACTTTATTTTATTCGACCTACGCGACTTTTTATCCATATAGCAACCGAAGGTGAGGCTTTTGGTAATCCTCGTAGGAAAGTAAGAGCACGTTTCTTTTATAATAGTGTTGAATACATATTTTCACTTACTGATGCTGGTATTCTTGAAGAGTTTAAAGATCATGAAAATGGTGAATATGAAATCCTCAATGCATACATGACTGTCAGTTTAGCGGGTGAATACTTACAACATTATTGGAAAATTGCAGCAGCTATCATAAGGGTCGATTAATGAAAGTATTTTCAATTGGCTTCACTGAAAAACCTGCTGAAAAGTTTTTTAACTTAATAAAATCGCAGCCAGACCTGAGAACTTTAGTTGATGTGAGGCTTAATAATGTCTCTCAGCTTGCTGGCTTCGCAAAGAAGAATGATCTGAAGTACTTCTTAAAGGAACTATGCAATGTAGATTATGTTCATATGCCTGACCTCGCCCCAACTAAGGAAATGCTAGACCCCTATAAAAAAGGCAATGTTTCATGGGAAGTTTATGAAGGTAACTTCTTGAACTTGATGGCAAAAAGAAACATTGAACGTATTGACAAATTAGTCATTGAAGATAGCTGCTTGCTATGTAGTGAACACAAACCCCATCACTGTCATCGTCGTCTTGTGATAGAGTACTTGAACAGCCATTGGGATACTGATTTTGAGGTTAAGCACTTGATATGATGAAAGTACTGATAATGTATCATCTTGACTTTGCATCAAGGGGAAAGTTTGAGCGTAAACTTTCTCGCATTTTCTCTAAGTCAAATGACTATCAAGTATTTTATTTTGAAGACCATCATAATCTGATCAGTCAGTTTTTTACTGCTGATGTGTTGAACAAGCTTGCTCCTGAAGTTTTAGCTGACCCTTTCTCTGTTGACTTAACTCATGCTGTCATCTTTGATTCTGCATTAAAACCTGAATTTATTGTTCCTCACGAAGTCCTATCTGAAAAGATACCAGTTCGATATATCAAAGACAAAATCACTTACGTATCAAACAAAGATAGAGGTGAGCATTTCGACACATATTGCGGTAGAGGTACTCTTTGGGGCAATCCCTACGCTATAGGTGCTGATGGTGATCGTGATGAAGTAATAAGAAAGTTCAAGTATGACTTTGACCGCGATTATCTTAAAGGTGGCATAGAGTTTAAAGAAAAGCTGAAGGCATTAAGAGGCCATATTTTAGGATGTCATTGCAAACCTTATGCTTGTCATAGCGATGTACTGGCACAGTATCTAAATGAAATCGATGATGGTGAATAACTCACAATCTTTTTAAGACCCATCTGTAATCTGAATCGTACTATTCACCCCTTCCAAGAACTCATGACTGATCTGAGTACTACCACCCTTCCGCACACGCTCTACATGTTCACTGTAAGGGTGAAGGTCTGCAATTCGAGCTTCATTGATCACACAACCAGTACTGGACTGTTCATCAAAGTACGCCTTGTTGTAATGGCATTGGCTTTGAAACTGTGGACGGTAATAATTAGCACCGTTACGTGTGCCTTCATCAAACATCACTACAGCCTGATTATCTACATAGCCAACATAGGCTTTGTCCATCCATGTATGGTGTGAGCTACAACCAGTGGTAAAGGCAAACAGTGCGGCGATTGATAGTTTTTTCATTTTTATTATTCCTACATTAATTATTCTATGTGCGACAGACGTACAGGTCTGTACCTGCCAGTGTTGAAACCAGGCACAATCAGGTTGTTTGTGTATTTGCTCATTTCGTTCAGTACTGCCGAAAAGATTACTTTGTCCCTATTCCCTTGAGTAAATCGCTCATCGAGTATCAAACCGTCAAAGCACCCTTCCATAACAGCAATCAGGTTTGTACGTGCACCGCTGCCAAGATTGCCAAGATTGCCAAGCCATACTGGCAAAGTTGATCGAGAAGCCGGTTCTTACGTCCATCAATCAGATTGGGAACTCCTTACTGATCATCAAGCGTATGAAGGGATATGTGTCGAGTAATTTGCTGATGTTCGTTTCATAGCTGAGTACTGAACCAATAACAAAACCTATAGGCAGTACCAGTAAGAGATTATGCCGCTCAATGTATCTGGCCTTACCTTCAATAGAATGCAAAAGACTTATGAACTGATCAGTATTCTCAATTTGACCCTGATATTGCAGCCTAATGATCTTGCCGTCTTCTGTGTGCAGTACTGTCAAAAAAGCATCCATTACTTGATATCCAAAATGAATTGGTGATCAGTAATTGATCGTTTTCGATATCTATAAAAGAGTCTATAGCACCAAATTATCAAGGTAACTTGTTGAAAATAATTATTTTATCTAATTTTAAGTAACACCTCTTGTTAGCCTTACTATCACTGTATATCCTTACAGTACTAATAATTTGGTGAGGTGCTCACTATGGGAAATAAAAACACGTTTAATCCCGCTCAAACTTCTGGGGTTCAATACTTCTGGACTAATGAACGAGTAACAGTGCTTCATCGAAATGGGGCTTATTTGCCGCATATTGAACCAAGTGAAGTACTGTTAATTGAGACAAAACCCGTCGATGGTCAACGTATGTTTTGGTTTGGAAGGGTTACTAAAACTGCCTATTGGTTTGTACTGGAAGAGCCAGTATCAATCTATGATGTTGATAGCTGGTACAGGCATCAGCAAGCGATGATCAATGCACATGACGGTAATCTTGATGAGTTCTGTGATATGCAGGGTCAATTGCCGTTTTGATAGATACGCCCTGAACCACGAAAAGTTTTGCAGAACAATTCTCGTAGTGACGGTTCAGGGCGAGAAAATCTATTTTAACATAACTAATCATATTTCAAAGTTGGGTTGCATTCTCCCGCCATAAATCGTCTCACCAGATACTCGTGATTAATATTGCTGAGTTTCTTATCTTTGATATCTATCACTGTAAAACTTTTCGAAAGGTTATTATGACATTTTAGCGTTAGAAATCCGTCCTTGAATTCTGATATTATCACGTTGCCCTCATTATCTTCCATAACACTCAAAAGCGGCCCAAAATAATTACCAGTAAAAAAGGAAATCGCAACCAATCCTAAAAGAGAACCGATAGCCGCACCTTTCTTCTGACTTGTGGCTATTTCTTTATTTAGTAACGTTTTGTTGAAATGACATAATGCAAATACCACAACAAAAAGTGATAAAGAAACAACCATGGATTTAAAGTTAAACTCTCCCCTTGCAAAATAGTCCATCACTTGCACAAAAACATAGCTAAACGTTGAAAAAACTAAAGAATCCCAAAAAGTACTTTTTGATGCTATAAAAAACCACATAATACCGGCGAAAAACAACAGGAAAATCGACACTCTCATAAGAGTAAAAATCAAAGTACTAAAATCAACTTGAATTAATGATATTGGATATCCGTAAAAATATGACTCTCCCGCCTTATATGAAAAGTATGTTATGTAAGATAAAAATGTTAAGACTGTGAGGAATGGTATTTTATTAATGAATCCATCCATACGGATTTCCTTCTAAAAGTGGTCAATATAGAATACTCATATCCCAAAAAAATCTCAACTAAGTCATTCCCACTTCAAACCATTATCACGGCATTCATGATCGTACTTCTCTCAGAGTACTTCTATAGTTATCCGCTCTGGCGAACCATATTCAAGTTCCGCAAACTGTACTTCCTCACCATCGATGAAGTACCGAATTGTTCCATCAGTATTGGTAAGCCCAAAACGGCCTATTGTGAATTTATCGATTTTCATAGTGTTATTCCTCTGAATTTTATGGTATTTATCATGTTTTGGGTTAAGGGATAAGACCATGATTCTTAAGCTTTATGACGTCTTTGTTAAATTAGCAATAACAGTACTTTTAGTACTTTCATTGTGGCTTGTGATCGGTGCAGCATCCAAAAAAGATATAGGTAACTTATCGGATTGGGTTAGTGCTTCATGCAATATTATTATGGCTTATGCTGCGTATAGAGCATTTGTTTTTGCTAAAGATTATTTCACCGATGTAATTAAGAAAGATGGTTATGAACAGATAAAGATCCTTCAATTGGATCTAATTCCAAAATATAAATACAATCTTAATTTATCTTCTATTAACTTACTTGATATTGAAGTACCATCGTATATAGCAGGAGGCCCGGGAGTTTTTCAAGATGAAGATGAACAGAGCTACCTTCCACAGACTCTGCTAGTCGATCTAAATGATTTAGAAAAACGATTGAAAGAAAATCGTCGCTTAAAAAATGAAATAATTAGAACCATGACAAACATTGAAACTTATGGATGGGAGATTTTACCTCACAAAAAAAACAAATAATTAATGCGTTGAATATTGGAGATCGGCTATTTACAGATATACATAATATTGTAATTTACTTATCAGAGATCATGAGTAGAGAGCGTCCTGATTTTAGCCCCAGAATTGATAATGATTTTATAAATTTTCACGATCCAGTCAAACCATCTTCCCCACCATGCTATCAAGATATTGAATTTTTGGTTAAAAAATTAGTGTCCTTTCAAAGAAAACTATATAATCCACAAGAGAGTACTACATACGATCAAACTATCGATGCGGTTAATTTATACTTGAGCTCCGGTCAACATTTAAAGAATTACTTTAGATATAAAAATAATTAAAAATCCCAATCTCAGCATAAAGGTTAAAGACATGAGTAGAACAGACTTCTCATTTTATAAATATGGTTCCATTGATATTGCAAAGAGAATATTAACGGGAGGTACAGTCTATTATAACAACCCCCTTAATTTTAATGACCCATTTGACTGTAATCCAGTTTACACCCCAGAGCAACTTATAAAAGATGTACAAGCATCTTTTAAACAATATGGTAATCAGGATATTGATTCAGACCATGCAAGCAGAAGTATTAATATGGTTCCTATTCTACAGCAAGGTTTACTTAGAGAAATGGCTTGCTCAAATTTAGGCGTAACGTGTTTTAGTTTAGATCCCTTCAATCCACCCATGTGGTATCACTATGCCTCTCAACATATGGGTGTTGTTATAGAGTTCAAACCTACAGATGATCTTCCTATTGAAACGCACACCAACAATGAATACAAAAAGATTCATCCGCGTAAAGTTGAATACTATCATGAAGGGGATATGCCAAGAGTAGATGGAGCAGTACAATCATATGACATACTATTCCACAAGACTAAACACTGGGAATACGAACAAGAAGTAAGAGATGTTCAAGGAAAAGATGGTGTCGTTAAATTTGATAGAATCCAAATAGGTAAAGTGTATGGAGGTATACAAATCTCATCTGAGAATCGCGAAGAGTTGAAAGAAATAATCAACTGTATGAATAATGATACAGGAGGTTCTGCTGAATATGTCCAACTAGGCATTGATTATGAAACTTATAAAATGATCATTTTGTAGCTCGAGTTGGCAATCGGCGGGTTCATGTTCTTACCGACTGGCGTATTGGACTGGTGCGGCGTGGCTCAACTCGTCGATTACTTGCAAATTACTTTGTGCCAGTTGTTCCTTATTAAGTACTAATGAGTGTCCGAGCAAAGCGAGCAACGAATACGGCGTTCTTTGAGGTAGTTTACTGCCGAGAAAACGCGAGTTCTGATCTAACCATTGAGTTTTGTAGAGACTAACGAGCAAAGCGAAGTTAGGCTCTCTGAGACTAAATTGTCAGTAAGTCAGATATACTTAAAGTTAATGGGTATGGGTTATATTATATTAAGTTACGCTAATGGTTTAATCGTACATTAACCGTCCAAAAAACCTATAAAACAGCTAGTTACAATAGTTAAAATAACGTATTGAATCACCATTAGCGTATTAGCACACTAAAAAATACGCTAATCAATAGCAATTAAATCAACAAGTTATAATTAGCGTATTCTCCCATTACGCTAATCATTTTCCTTTCTTCATTTCTGCGAGTAAGTCGATAAGTTCTTGCGTAGCTGTTCCTGCGTTGATTAACTCAACCATCATCAACTTCTGTTCTTCATTCATGTGATGTTTAGGCTTTAACTTAGCAGTGAATGACATTGGTGTACCGCTCGCTATGAGTTCCTGAAACCCCGTAGACACCTCTAAAGCTATGCGTTTGTACTTTTCGATAGAAGATCTACTTGATGGTGTATTGCTCTCCAGACCTCCCCTCGCAACGTACAAGCACCGCCGGGTTTCCTCTAAACTGATTTCATCACTGTTACGCACAATCGCGTATACGTCCGATTCATCTACTCTGTTTTTGCCAAGATATGTAGCATTCTGAATTAAATTGCGTAGCACTGTTTTTGCTTCGTCTGATAGAGCACCCACTGTTGATAGGTTGCGTAATGCTGCCTGTACTGCTGTGTTGTCGTGAGTCCGTTCCTTATTTACCATGATAAATACCCTTGAAGATTATAGTTATAGTTTTCATATGTAATTTCCTTATAGTTAAAGCCCGGTACCGTGACATTTACCGGGCTTTTTTTATTAGTTGTTATGCCCCCATTTGCTATGCGAGTACTGAATAAGTACGCGGTCTGATTCGCTTAGGTATGAGTTAAACCATTTACTGTATGTCTTACCATATAAAATATTGATAATACTACAGCGACTGACACCTACAATTTTTGATATGGCATTCTTCGAATAATCGCCTGATTTGAAGTACTCAATTATTTCAACCCATTCTGAATAAGTTAAATGTTTACGGTACTCTGTAGGCTTATCTTTGTTCGCTCTGTTCTCTTCTTTAGTTACCCATCTTAGGTTACTTGAATGGTTATTCAATTCATCACGGTCAATGTGATCAACCTGGTGATCAGTACTGGGTTTCTGTCCGTGGTACGTTACACATACTATTTCATGTATGTGGTATGCTTTCCCACGAATGTTAACCGCATAGTATCCACCACTTCGAATTGTAGCTGTTAGTACGCGTCCTGTTTTAGCGTTGCGTACCTGACCTAATTGATTGACTTGATAACCCTCACAACCTTGTAGGGTAATATTTTGATAGTTTTGTTCCATTTCGTAATTCCATTTACTTGTATTGGCTTCCTGCCTGTTCTAATCATTCTCTAAGGTGGAATGATCAAGCCCCTTTTATCATTGCTGCGTTAATCAAGTACTGTAGAGCTTGTGCCGTACTTGTGGCTTTCCCATCTGCTATTAGCTTCTGTAAGAAATCGTGCTGCGTGTCGGTGAACCGTACTGTCGCAACGTTATTTTTCTTTTCCTTTTTCATTTGTAATAATTTCCGTAAAAATCCAATAAGAGAAAAACCCCTAAAGATTTAGGGGTTAAAAAGATTGGAGGTTATAATTTTGTCACGTTTAGGCAGTGACCAACCTTTGTATATATTATATTATACCATGTTATTATTTATCGTTTCACAAATCTAACTGGTACTTTATTTATCATCTTCCTCACTATCATCTGAGTTCAGACAGCCTAAACGCTTTAGTATTTTCGCTACTATAACTAACACTACGAAGGTGCTAAAGATAGTAAAGAAGGTAATAGGCCACTTAATCATTAGGTAAAATGCCATTATTAGAAATAATGCTGTAATTAGATAGTCGAACATAGTTAACACCTCTCTTTATATAGTTATTTACTTTTTATTTAATAAAAGAGGAAGTTATTGATTCGCAAATGATTGTGTATAGTCGAAGATGTTAGACACCTTGAAACTTACTTCATCTCCTATATCTAGGTCAATCATTGAGAGATAGCTATTAACTGTACCTTTGAATTCTTCCCCCCTAACCTTAGTGATAATCACCCAAAGTTTTCCCTGATCAGTACTAATTTCTACTGAGTCACCGGGTTGAAGTTCTGATAATTCTTCATAATAACTTTCAAAATCTTCAGGATGAATCAAAGCTATAGGGTTGGCATTAATAAATTGGTTTGTCATTTTCATTTCCTGTTGGTCTTAATTAAAATTTAACTCATCTCATTTTCGCGTCTCCGTTCGTTGCGGTGAAAACATCCTACAGGCTCGAATAAGCCTAGATCAAGAAAAGTTGCAACTATTTTCAGAATATCAAAATTAAAATAAGTCGATATTTCTTTCAACAGTTCAGACTTTATCTAAAAGGTAATAAGTACTGGAAATGATTTATCAAAAAGCTACTATCTAAAAGTGCAATTAGTCTCTTTTACTGCTAAAAAAGACTTATTAGAAATCACCTTAACTCGAATATCCTTTGTAAAAAACTAATGAGAGCTTGGTTTTCTGAAGCGTACTCCACTCTTTTATCTTTGCTCAAAATCAATAAGCGAAGCAGACAAACCAATATAAATGATATTCATTATCATGTGTGATTTGGTTGCTATGACCGTGGTGATTGGTCGCTCGCATAATCCGTGGAAAGAGTGCAACACCCGACGAATGGCGGAAGACAATATCAAGCTAGCGCGTCGCAGCAGCGGCGGGGGCGCGGTGTTTCACGATTTGGGTAACTGCTGTTTTACTTTTATGGCGGGCAAGCCGGAGTACGATAAAAGCGTTTCTACCGCCATCATTTTACGTGCTTTGACAACGCTGGGTGTGCCTGCGGAAGCCTCTGGTCGTAACGATTTAGTGGTTAACACACTGGATGGGATGCGTAAAATTTCAGGTTCTGCCTATCGTGAAACCCCCGATCGCGGTTTTCACCATGGCACAATTTTGATGAATGCCGATCTTTCGCGCCTGGCGGATTACCTTAATCCTGATATCAAAAAATTACAGGCCAAAGGCATCACTTCTGTACGCTCTCGCGTAGCGAACCTTGAGGAGTTGGCGCCCGGCATCAGTTATGAACAGATCTGTTCCTCCATCATTGATGCCTATTTTGAACATTTTGGTGAGCAATGCGCACCCGAATATATTTCACCCGATGCATTGCCTGACTTGCCTGGTTTTGAACAGCAGTTCGCCAAACAAAGCAGCTGGGAATGGAATTTTGGCAACGCCCCGAACTTTTCTCATTTGTTAGATACGCGTTTTAGCTGGGGCGGCGTGGAAATTCACTTTGATGTGGAACGTGGGGTTGTCAGTCGGTGCCAGATATTTTCCGATAGCCTCAATCCTACGCCGCTTGAAACGCTGGCGGTGCGGCTACAAGGCGTGATGTATCGTCGAGACGCTTTATCCGAACAGATGCTGCAATTAAAAGCTGAGTTTCCAGAACAACACAATGAACTTGATCAGCTGGAAGCGTGGCTAATTGAAAGTGTGAGTTAAAACCTTACTCTTCACTGTTAGTATGTTTAAAAACAATAATATGCAGTGTTTTTGGAACGCAATGCTATGCGATTTATCAAAGGATTCTAAAAAATAGCTTCCCTTATAAACATAAAAAACCGGCCCTGAGGCCGGTTGTCTGTTTAACGCAGAATCCACTTTTGCAGGATGTAGATATAAAAAAGCCCTGTCCTATTGGACAGGGCCTGATACAAAAGATGACTTAAACAGAGACACCGTGCTGTGATGCCAGTGCTGACAAGCCACCCGCAAAACCTTGACCAACCGCTTTAAATTTCCACTCACCGTTGTGGCGATAGAGTTCGCCAAACACCATTGCCGTTTCAGTGCTGGCGTCTTCAGAGAGGTCATAACGCGCGATTTCGGCGTTGTTGTCTTCGTTAACAATGCGGATATAGGCATTGGAAACCATACCGAAGTTCTGCTTACGCGTTTCTGCATCATAAATAGTGACGGCAAAAACCGCTTTCTTCACTTCTGCAGGGACGTTGTTCAGTGCAATTTTAACCTGCTCATCATCGCCTTCGCCTTCACCGGTGCGGTTGTCGCCTTGGTGCGCAACTGAGCCATCTGGGCTGGTCGCGTTGTTGAAGAACACGAAGTGTTGATCGGACAGTACTTTACCGTCATCACCGACCAGAAATACTGATGCATCGAGGTCGAATGCCTGTCCGTCAGTCACACGAGCATCCCAGCCAAGACCCGCGATCGCTTTGGTCATGGTTGGGGCTTCTTTGGACAGGTTAACGTTACCGCCTTTCGAGAGATTCACTGCCATTGTGTTATTCCTCTTTGCTTTTCACTTAGGCCCGGAGTCACTCTCCGGGCAGGATTTAACTGCTTAAAACACCCTAATGTTAGGATGCGTTAATACCATATTGAGCACAGACAGAAGCCAGACCACCGGCATAACCTTGGCCTACCGCGCGGAACTTCCAGTCACCGTTGTGGCGGTAAAGCTCACCAAACAGCATTGCGGTTTCGGTGCTCGCATCTTCAGACAGGTCATAGCGTGCGGCTTCAACGTTGGTGTCGTTATTGACCAAACGGATGAAGGCGTTAGCAACCTGACCAAAAGATTGACGGCGCGTGGTGGCGTCATGGATGGTCACAACAAACACGACTTTGGTCACTTCAGCCGGGACTTTATTCAGTTCGATGATCAGTGATTCGTCATCGCCGTCGCCTTCACCGGTACGGTTGTCGCCGGTGTGGGTCACTGAGCCGTCAGAAGAACGTAAGTTGTTATAGAAAATGAAGTCCTGATCGCCGCGGACTTTGCCCGCATCAGTTAACAGGAATGCGGAAGCATCAAGGTCGAAATCCTGACCATCAGTGGAACGGGTATCCCAGCCGAGGCCGATTTTCACGTTTTTCAGTGAAGGATCGACTTTTGCCAGAGAGACGTTTCCGCCTTTAGAGAGAGTCACTGCCATGTTGTTTTCCTCATCAATTCATTGTGCATACTGCGTATGCTTCTGTTAGAGGCGCGACTTACTCGCGCCCTTCTTCTTTCTCTTCTTCTTTTCCTGGGAAAAGCAGACTTGCAATGATACCCAACGCCAGTACGCCCATGACGACATACAGACTGGCGGTTGCGCCGATCGAATAGCCGTGATGGAAGAAGTGTTCTGTTGCATTCAAGCCCAGTTTCACTGCAATAAAGAACAGCAGAACAATAACGGCTTTTTCCAAATGCACCAGATACTGCTTCAGGCCTTCAAGCACGAAGTACAGGGTACGAAGCCCCAGAATGGCGAACATCATCGCACTGTAAACAATCAATGGCTCACGGCTTACCGCGATCACCGCCGGTACCGAGTCGAAAGCAAACATAACATCTGAAAGTTCAACGACAGCCAGACACAACAGCATTGGTGTTGCATAGCGGGCTGCTTTGGCCACACGACCTATTTGAACATCTGCGTTCTCAGGTTTTGCCAGCTCTTCATCCACTTCCTTCTGGCTTATGACAAACGCATTGCCTTTGAGTTTCGGCCAGATAGGATAAAAACGTTTCACCATACGGTAGGCGAGGTGCTGAGAGTAATCTTCGATCTCATCATCGTTACCGCCACCTTTAAGCATCATTACTGCTGTCCAGCCTACAATGATGGCAAACACAACTTCCACCCACGGGCCTAACGCCAGCAGACCGGTACCGATGGCAACGAACACGCCACGGAAGACGATTGCACCGATGATGCCCCAATAAAGCACGCGATGGCGGTAGCGATCGGGGATAGCAAACCAGGAGAAGATAGCCATCATCACGAACAGGTTATCAACGGACAGCACCTTCTCAAGGGCGTAACCGGTAACAAACAGGCTAGCGACTTCGGGGCCGTGATGAATGTACAGGAAGCCCGCAAAGGCCAGCGCCATAAATATCCAGAAAACAGACCATGCGGCCGCGCTTTTCAATGAGATTGGCTTGTCATGACGGTGCATGAACAGGTCAATAAAAATGGCACCGACAGACAACAGCAGGAATACTGCTACCGTCTCAATCGGAAAGCCAATGTGGGTGGATTGCATGCATTTAACTCCAGGGATTGAAAATCAGTAACCGTTACAGACCAAATTCGCTGGTCTTGAAGCCCAGGGCTTCAATGATTTCGCGCGCGTTGGTTTTTTCGGTTTCATCAAAGTCGCCATCGCTTTTAGCCACAGCAATGCCCACGCGGACAGCAAGTTGCGCCTGCTCGGGCTTGTTTTTTAACGCAAGGATGTACTTCATGGTTTCGCCTTTGCCAATTTCGATATCGAAACTGAAAGAGGTAACCAGCTTGTTGAAAAAGTCGATGACTTCCGTGGTATCGAAGATGCTCAGCTCTGGCGACTCACGCAGGAAACCGATCATTTTCTGTTTTTCTTCCGGGCTGACGCCGTCGCTTGCTATCGCAATTCGGGCACATACGGCTACCGTACCTTCAAGGAAAGCGCGGTTCTTATAGCGGCCAACCTGCTTGGTCAGTTCGGCGCGGCCAGAGTTAAAACTCTCTTTCAGCTTGTTGAAAAAGCTCATTAAAATACCCTCTTAGTTACTTAGAGCCTGACTTCCAGCGGAATCCCCAGCCGAAAGCCTGATCCATATCCTGATGACCACCAAAATAGCGATTGATGCGTTCAACGCGGATTGCACCGGATTCGTTGACCAGGCGCGCAATGGCGCACATGGTTTGGCGATTATTGCCTTCGGTCAGCAACGTCTCGATAGGTGGCTGGCCAGGCACATGCATCGTGACGATGCCATCTGTGTTTTCCCAGCTTGGTACACCTTCAAAAATAAAGGCGAACACCAACACCTCACGCACGTTTTTCCACTCAGCGCCGTTGATGTGGATCCATTCCCCGTCGCTGACAGCACCGGTGCGATCGTCACCCTGCAATTTTACATAGGGCGAACCGTCTAAATTGCCGAAGTTATTACCCAGCGCCTGAATAATGGTGCGCTGCCCATCGGCAAGTTCAACATAGGCGGCAAGATCGAGATCGATGCCTTTATTGTTATTGAACACGCCGCTGAAAAAGCCTTTTTTGCTGGGCTCGCTGGAGCGTTTATTCCAGTTCAGGTTGATGCGGATCAGACCGTAATCATCTTTCTTTTTCAGGCTGATGGCGGGCTTTTCTTTAGTCAGGCTGACTTTGCTCAGATTCACCGCTGGTGCTGGTGCTGGCGCTGGCGCTGGCGCTGGCGCTGGCGTAGGAGCCTGAGCCGGTGATGCCTCATCAGCCACATCAATACCAAAGTGCTCAGCAAGCGGTTGCAGACCTCCGTTGAAGCCTTGCGAAACGAAGCGGAATTTCCATTCGTTGTTACGGCGATAAAGCTCACCCAAAATCAATGCGGCTTCGCTACGTCCCGCAACATCGACGTCGCAGGTCAGCAAGACATTGCCGACTGATTCGACCTGAATCGTGAGACGCTGAAGTTGTGCGACAGTTTTACCTGCCTCACACGTCACCGTAAAAGCGACTTTTTGCACGTCCTGACGCAGCTGGGGCACGTTCACCGTGAACATGGTTTCGTTACCAGAAGAGGAGAGACGAATGGTTTTATCGTCATTCTCACGCTGGCCATAAAAAACCATATCCGCATCACCGCGTACTTTTCCGTTTTCGTGAAGTCGGAATGATGAAACATCGACCGGTATGCCGGAAGAGACACGAACCACCAGCGATTGATTAGGAACGGGGGCATTGCCCCCTGGCGTCAGGTTCATTAGCAACCTACCGCGGCTTTGATGTCGGGGATCATGTCGTTAATGGTGCTGCCACGGGAGATGTTTCCGTGTGCAGTGAAATTCCACTCTCCGCCGCTGCGGCGTAGAGACGCGATCACTACGGCTGTATGTGAGCCTTGCTCAGCCAGTTTGTAGCGGGCAAGTTCTTTACCTTGCTGATCGACCACGCGACAGAATGCATTATCAACATCTTTGAAGGTCTGACCGGTAAAGCTGTTAACGGTCAATACCAGATGTTCAACGTTAGACGGCAAGCGAGAGAGATCCGCGCTGATGACTTCGTCATCGCCATCGCCTTCACCGGTGCGGTTGTCACCACTGTGGCGGATGGAACCCTCTTTTGAACTCAGTTGGCGAAACCAGACGGTGTCCAGAACGTTACCGGCGCTGTCGAGAAGAATGCAGCTTGCGTCAAGATCGATGCTTGAGCTGTTTCCACCCAGAAGCCCACCCAGAAATCCCTTTTTCTTGGCAGGATCCCAGCCGAGGCCGAACTGAATTTGGGAAATTGCGCTGCTGGATTTAGCCAGCGAAATCGTCTGATTCTTACTTAAAGATACCATCATATCTCCTTACTGATTGGTGTTTTGCTGCAGTAAAAAAAGGCGATCAATTTGAAAGCCCGGCAATCATAACATGAGATTTTTCCCTACAACATAAAAATCATCGTATGATATTGTAAAGTTATTATTTACATGTTTTTAAAGACAAATAATCAAAATTACCGTTTTGAATTACAAAAAATACTATACCAAAACAGAGCCTGTTCAAATTATAGTCAATAATATCATGTTATGATTGAATTATTTTAAGCGGGTGCTTACACTGCATTTTCTCGTCCTCCGGCAAACTTTTCAGGGCTCAAAAAAAATGGTCAAAACCAAATCCGTATGGTTTATGGAAGGCGTGTCTTCGCAAAAAGATATCTTGAATGCAGTGAGTGAAATGCGTGCGGCAGGTGGATATAACTTTGTCACGGTAGCTTCGCATCGATCTCACCGCCCGGAAATACTCTCTGAAGCTGACCATGCTTACATTGAGCCAGAGAATCCCGACGCGCTGATCCCGTTCATGAAAGCGGTGATCGAGAAACACAACGTTGTTGCCATTCATGCGGGCAAACGCGGCGCGCTGTATGAAGGGTTGCGACAGGAAATCGAAGCGTTGGGCGTGCGTTTAATCACCGGTGCCAGTCATCCAGCAACCTTTTTACTGGCCGATGATAAAGCTGCGTTCAGTGAGCAGATGCTTGCGCAAGGCCTTGCTGCTGTGCCTTCAGAGGTTGTCGCGTCATCTGAAGAAGTTTTGGCAGCCCTTTCCCGTTTGGAACACGCGGGTAAGCTTCCCTGTATTAAACCCGTAAGGGGTATATACGGCATGGGGTTCTGGATCCTTAAGAAAACCGCGCCAATTATGCAGATTTTAAATCACCCGGATTCACGCATCGTTCATCCTTCGGTCTTGATCAATACGTTGAAAATGGCCGAAGCCGCAGGTGAAAGCCTGCCGAAGCAAATCGTTATGCCTTTCCTCTCTTCACCCGAATGTTCAGTGGACATGCTGGTTGAGAAGGGAAACGTACTTTTGGCCGTATCACGCAGTAAAAGTGGATCGGTTCAGACGCTGGAAAACAGCGGCGCGGCTTTTGACCTTGCTTGCCAATGTGCGCAGACCATGAAAGCAGATGGACTTATCAATGTTCAGACGCGAACCAATGACAGCGGTGAACCTGTCTTGCTTGAGGCTAACCTGCGCCCTTCGGGGGGAATTGGCTTCACGCTTCATTCTGGGGTGAATCTTCCCGGTATTTTTGCGTTACGTCAGCTCGATCTTATCAATGAGCACGACATTGCTGTTCACGCAGCCCGCTTCACCCGCGTTCAGGTTACACCGACCCATGCTGTTAAGCCGATTCCGGCCTGCACGGTCAACATCATTCATGAGATTTCGGCGAAAACTGAGAGCATATAATAATGACTAATAATCCTCCCCAAACCGCTGGCTTTGAAATGGCTGGCGGCACGCTGTCTGTTGTCACCCATGACACACTTCCGCTCACGTCACTCTTTGGCGTAGCGGAGCGTAAAAACCCTAAGCGGGCCTTTCTCTTTGTAAGCAAAGTGCTGGGTCGTCATATCCCGATTGCCCCTGCGACCATGCGCCAAACCTATTGCCAGTTAGCCGCACAGATTCCGCAGGATTTACCCGAGCCAGTGCTCTTTATTGGGATGGCTGAAACCGCGGTTGGCCTTGCCGCAGGCGTTTTCCAGGAAGCCAAAAAGCAACTGGCTCAACCGGTCTTTCTTACCAGCACGCGCCACCCAGTGTCAGGTGAACTGCTTTGTGAATTCAAAGAGAATCACAGCCACGCAACGGATCACCTGATCTATCAACCAGAAGATGCTGAACTGCGCAGCCGGGCGCTTAACGCCCGAACACTGGTGCTTGTTGATGACGAAGCGACAACCGGTAACACCTTCCTCAACCTTTTGCAGGCTTTGCGTGAAGCTGGCCTTGATGAAGTTGAACGGGTGGTGACGGTGACGATAACCGACTGGAGCAACGGTGACATTGCGAACCGTAGCCCTTTGCCCGTCGATGAAGTCGCCTTGGTTAAAGGTCGCTGGAGTTGGACCCCGCGCCCTGACGCGCCTGTTCCGGTCATGCCTTCTGTCAATGTCACCGCATCAGGTACTTCTCGCCTTTCTCCGTATCAGGATTGGGGCCGTCTCGGTATGGATGAAACCGAATGCCGTATTGGTACCCATATTGTGGCTGAACCAGGTGAAAAAGTGCTGGTGTTGGGATCGGGTGAGTTTGTCTGGCAACCCTTTCTGCTGGCAGAGAGACTTGAGCAGCAGGGTTCAGATGTCCGCTTCAGTTCGCTAACGCGTTCTCCGATTGCAACAGGAATGGCTATCGAGTCCGTGATCGCCTTCAGTGATAATTATGGGCTTGGCATTCCTAATTACGTCTACAACGTGGCTCATCAAAAATTTGATCGCATTATTGTCTGTGTTGAAACCCCGGCTGAAACGGTTTGCCCTGCGCTGCTTAAGCAGCTCGCAAACGTTGCACCACACGTTGAGGTGCTGACTTATGAATAAGCCTGTGAATCTGCCGGTTGTACTTTGCGATCTGGATGACACGCTGTTTCAAACGCTGCGTAAAATGAAAGATGAAACACATCAGGAGCCGGTTCGCGTAGGGGCATTTGATCGACAAATGGAGCCGCGAAGCTTCATGTCGCAAGAGCAAGCGATGCTGGTGGATTGGATGATGGCCACCGCTGAATTGATCCCGGTTACTGCTCGCGGAACAGAGGAGACAAGCCGCGTTGCGGTGCCGTTTACCTCCTGGAAAGTCATGACTCACGGTGCGGTGATCACCCGCCCGGATGGCAGCCTTGATCCTGAATGGGCTGCGCACGTGCTGAGCAATCTTGGGCCTTTACAGAAACGTTTGATCAATTACCGCCAGCAAATCAGCGATGCACTTGAGCAGAGTGGCATTGATGCCTGGTGTCGCATGAATCATGAATATGACGGCACGTCGGTCTATTTCGTGATGAAACATCGCGACAGCACCCGCATTGAAGAGCTTTACCGATTTAACCAGCAGATGATGGCAGTGCTGGATACCTCCGATTTCTATATTCACCAGAACGGCAACAATGTTGCCTGGCTTCCGCTTTGTATCCAAAAAGGATTAGCGGTGGACTGGCTGTTGAAAAAACTGCGTAGCGATCGTGGCGCTTTCCCAGTGATGGGGCTGGGAGACAGCTTGAGTGATTACACCTTCATGAAGCATTGTCACTGGTTCGGCATGCCATCGCGTAGCCAGTTTTCCGAAGCCATTCAACAAAAGCTGTTTTAGGAGAAGTGGGCATGACAATTCAAAAAGAAAGCCACTTTAGCGGCTCATACTCTCCTTCAGACATTGAATTTCTTTTGACGCCAGTTGAGATTGAAATGACACCGGTTGAGGAGAAGGAGCTACTGATCCAGTCTGGACAGAAACACTACTCCGATATGTTGAGCCAGGAACCTGCGCCAACAGAGCAGCATCTGGAACTTTTTCATAAAGCGCTTGATATCGAAGGGCCACGTTTGGCCCGCGAAGTTGTGATGCTGGCGAAAGGGCTTGCTACTGAATTGCGCGATAAAGCCATTGTGCTGGTCAGCCTGGTTCGCGCTGGCGTGCCACTTGGTGTGATGTTACAGCGTGCGCTGCAGGATATGGGTGTTGAATCGCACCATTATGGCATCAGTATCATCCGCGACCGGGGTATCGACACTGAAGCACTCAATTACATTGAACGCCGACATGGTGCGGAAAACATCGTGTTTGTTGATGGCTGGACCGGTAAAGGCGCAATCACGGGTCAGCTGATTCAAAGCCTTGCAGGTCGTCCGGATTACCCTGAAAGCCCAAGGCTGGTGGTTTTGGCTGATCCGGCCGGTTGTGCCTGGCTTGCTGCATCAGACGATGACTGGTTAATTCCGTTCGGCATTATGGGTGCGCCCGTATCGGGTTTGGTTTCCCGTTCGATTTGGACTGAGCAGGGTTATCACGGCTGCGTTCACTGCGATCATTTAAAAGAATTTGAATGCAGTGTGATGCTGGTAGATGCGGTGGACGCATGGCGTCGACGGCTCAGTATTGCCGAAATCAAACCCGCCTCTCCCCTCTTCACACAACAGGCAGAACAGCGGAAACGGAGCCAGCAAGTGGTTGCAAATCTTGCCGCGCAATTTGAAATAAGTTCGATTAATCGCATTAAACCCGGCATCGCTGAAGCGACGCGCGCCGTGCTCAGACGTGTCCCCGATTATGTCTTGGTGAGACATAAATCTGATCCTGATGTTTCTCTGCTGGTCTATCTTGCTGAGAAAAAAGGGATTGAAATCATGGAAGTCGGCGACGCGCTCGATCAATACAGGGCTGTGACTATTATCAAAAAGGTGGCCTGAGATGAAAACAGCTCTTTCACCCTACATGCTGGGTGCCACGCTTTATATGCCAGCGACTCGCACAGATCTGGCTGATATCATCCTCAACGATAAAATTCCTGAGCTGCGCTCGCTGGTCGTCTGTCTTGAAGATGCCGTGAGCGATTCAGAAGTTGAGTATGCGTTACAGAATTTACACCAGCTTTTGGCTGAATTAGCCTGCACCGCGTCAGAACCACAAGAACAGAGGCGTCCGCTGGTTTTTATTCGCCCACGTAATGAAACAATGGCCGCAAAGCTGATCAGCGATCACTCGCTTGAAGGCATCGACGGGTTTGTTTTACCGAAGTTTACCTTGGCTAATTTATCCTGCTGGTGGGACATCATCTCCGGTACTGATCTGCATATGATGCCTACCTTAGAAACACAGGATGTGTTTGATGTGAATGCCATGACAGCGCTGGCAAACGAACTCACAAAACACGCTTGTCGTGCCCGCATCATTGCATTACGAATTGGCGGTAACGATCTTATGAGTGTTATCTCATTGCGCCATCCGCGAAATATGACACTTTACGATGGCCCGATGGGATATGTAGTGAAAATGCTGGTAGCCGTCTTTGCATCACGTGGATTTGCTTTGACCGCCCCCGTCTGTGAGCAAATAGACAATGTTGAGTTACTGCAACGTGAACTCACACTTGATATTGCGCATGGGCTTGTGGGTAAAACTGCCATCCATCCTACCCATTTAGATGTTATTCACCGCGCGCTTGAGGTTCAACCTGACGAGTATGAAGACGCGTTACGTATCCTCAACTCTACCCAGGCGGTGTTTAAGTCTCAGGGAGCAATGTGCGAACCTGCCACCCATCGCAGCTGGGCTGTCAATGTGCTGGAGCGGTCAAAATATTGCGGCATCGCTAAGCAGTTTAACAATGTCCTTTACGCCTCACGCCAGTAAACCGTGAGCGTCTTTTGAGAAATGGTGTGAAATGTCCCTGAGCGCAAAACAATACAGACAATTTAAGCTGATTGTCTTATTGCATACCGGAAAGCCAGTAGGTAAGGAGACGCTTATCAAGGAACTGGATTGTTCCGAACCCACTTTTAACCGCGATTTGCGAAATTTACGGGATGAATATAAAGCTGAAGTACGCTTCCTGAAGAGCACCAACAAGTATCAACTCACCACACTGGGCGACATTACCCCAAAAGTGGTGCGTTATACGCGTGAAGCGCTGGCTGTTTATGAGAAATCGGCCCCTATTGGTAGCACCTCTTCTGTTATTTTGGACAAAGAGGCAAAAAAACCTGTTTCATTATCTTTGCGTTTGTCCGTGATACGCAAAATAGAATCTTATGGCAATAAAGAAGGCATGAATCGTAGCCAAGTGGTGGAGTGGCTGGTAGATAATTACCTTGCCCGCTGCCTCGGTGCAGCGAAAACCAAGAAATAAGCGGGTCCATACAATACAACAAACGGCTTTAGGGCCGTTTATTTTTTTAGAGAATAGTTTTTTTCTCTCTTTATCCCCGTCGCTAAATATAAATCACTCTCTATGGCTCATTCTGTATTCGTCTCACTCAGCGCTGAGCACGCCGTCTTTCATGCTATTTAATATGAAGGCATATCATTTATTACGTGCATATACCCTAATTATTCGAGTTTCATAAAGACGACAAGCAGGTAAGTCCCACGCAGCTTACCGTGGTCAATGAAAGGAGTGAACAAGTGAAGCTTGAAGGATAACGGGTCTCTATCATTAATGATCAAGATAGAGATAATGCATCCAGCTGGTCATGCGCAGCAAAACCTTTCGCATAACGGAAACATGGCTAAAGTGATCGGAATAAACAGCCACTTGCGCAAATATTCCATCGGGGAGCGCGTCTACATCATGGTTTGGATCTAATTCAATCACCGTCAGGACCCCGTCAGAGCCGGGCACGATATTCAACGATTGCAGTACACCCTGAGCCTGATAAGTACCGCCCGGCACCACCGGTAATACGCTAACAAGCTTGCCGGAAAAAACCTGACCCGGTAATGCATTAAAAACAACTTCAGCTTCATCGTCTGCCTTTAAGCGCAGCAGCGAATTTTGCCTGAACTGCGCAATGATCAGCCGTTTTTGCTCCGGTATAAAAATCATTACCGGACGCAGAGGAAGCGCTGCCGCATAGGTTCCGGGCCGAATCAATACCTGTGTGACATAGCCGTCACTTGGGGCGCGAACCACTGTTTGTTCCAAATTATATTGCGCTTCGGTCAACTGGGACCGCAGGCTGACAATTTGCGATTGCTCTCCGTTGACCACGCTCTCCAACTGACTTTTAATCTGGCCCTGCTCCGCCACCGAGCCTTTCACCAAGGCATCCTGCGCTAAGAAATCCTGACGCGCATTATCAATATCTCTTTCAGAAAAAGGGTTTACCTTGGCTTTACTTCCCGCCACATAGCGCTGGTAATCTTTGAATAAGCGGTCTCTTTCAGCCGAAACGTGTGAAGTATTCGCGATGGCTTCTTCTAGCTGGCCTTTTAACGCTTGTATGTTATGAACAGCCGTCATCAGATCGGCCTTGAGCCTGTCGACTCTGGCCTGAAAACGGGTTCGATCTAAACTAAACAGCATTTCGCCTTTGCTGATTCGCACGTTTTGTTTATCAGTGACTTGCGTAACGATCCCTGTCACCTGAGGCGTGACAGGTATAGCAATTACCGCCTTTTGCGCCAACGCGGTGTAAGGATGGTTATAATTCATCAACAAGATCAGTGCGCTAACCAGAAAAACACCCCCTAATGCGGCAGTGGGTATTGTCCATTTATTTACCGGGATTTTGAATATTTTGAAGACAGCCCAGGCGAAAGCAACATAGGTGAGGATAATGAGTAAATCCATAGGGTTACTCCCGTGAACGCGCCTTGATACCGCTTAATTTGTGCTCCAGTTCCGCCACCCGCTGCTGCAGTTGTTCCAGTGACGCCTCTTGTTTTTGCATTCCCCAGCCACGATCCGCCCGATAAAGAGTGGCCCAAATCCACAAAAAGGGCCAAATGACATGCAAGGTAAACAAGCTAACCCAGCCCGCAACGTGAATAGCATCGGCATGGGGATGATTACGCGATTTAGCAATCAGGTAGGGAATATCATGAAGAATGATAATTCCATAAAAGATGATCAGAAAAACAACCACCAGAACGCCTAGCGCAAAGTAGTTAAGAAACATACCCGCCTCGAATAAAATACTTAGTTACTTAAATGTAGACGTTATTTATTTACAAAATACGCCTATCGAAAAATGCCCGCCCCATACAGCACCGACAAATTAAATTATTTTCAGTTAAGCAATGAAGCTACGCCCGACTCTTTAACTTCATGTAAATAAAATTAAACCCCGCACCGATTAAACGAGACAAACATCTTAATTAAGCATAACGTTCATTCATGCAAATGCGTTTTTATGGTTAAAAATGACATGAAGAGACATAAGGAAAATTTACGTTTATTGGCCCACTTACCTTTTAAGTTTTCAGCCCAATTTTGATATTTATCATCAACCTGTTAACAGCAATCGTCTGGCTTCCGGCAGAGATTAACTATAATGACAGAGTTAAAATAGATGCTAAAGAAAGCCGCGCCTCATCTAAAGTAAATTCAACTATTGCAACTCATTAATTTAATTGCGTTTCATTTAGTCACCTTTGCGGAATATTTATTTATCGCTGTAATCATGTCTCTAAAAAAGCAGCCTTAAGGAGGCGTGTCTTGAAGGCAAATAGTGATGGCATTGCCAAAATTGATAAAATAAAACGCTGGTCACCGGTCTGGATTATCCCCGGCGTGACCTTATTGATTGGCGGATGGATTTTATATTATCACTACAGCCGTCAAGGGCCGGAAGTCACGCTGATCACAGCGAATGCTGAAGGAATAGAAGAGGGAAAAACCACGATCAAGAGTCGCAGCATCAACATCGGTTTGGTTGAAAGCGCAGTATTGAGTGAGGATCTTCATCACGTTGAAATCAAAGCGCGTCTGCAAACCGGTATGGAAAGATTGTTGCACGGCAATAGCGTATTTTGGGTGGTAAAACCGCAAGTGGGACGCGGCGGCGTGACAGGTCTCGGGACGTTATTATCCGGTGCCTATATTGAATTACAGCCGGGTTCCAGCGGCGCAAAGCCAACGCAATACACCTTATTAGATTCCCCTCCGCTGGCACCCGCTAATGCCAAAGGCATTCATATCACCCTCGACAGCAAAAAAGCGGGACAGCTCAATCCAGGCGATCCCGTTTTATTTCGCGGCTATCGCGTAGGCGCAGTTGAAACCAGTGCCTTTGATACCGATAAGCGCCTTATGAATTATCAGTTATTTATCTATTCACCTTATGACGCGCTGGTGACAACTAACGCCCGCTTTTGGAAAGACAGCGGTGTGGCCGTAGAAATGTCTGCTTCTGGGATGCGCGTAGAAATGGGATCGCTGACCACCCTGCTCAGCGGTGGCGTAAGCTTTGACGTGCCGGAGGGCTGGCAACCCGGTGCAGCGGCAGAGAATAAAGCGGAATTCCATCTGTTTGACGATCAGCGCAGCATTCAGGACTCCCTTTATACCGAACACATCGATTTCCTGATGTTCTTTACCGATTCAGTGCGCGGTCTGCAAGCGGGCGCACCGGTGGAGTTTCGCGGCATTCGCCTTGGTACCGTGGCTCAGGTACCCTTCTTTTTGCCGGGCGTGACGCAAGATCTTCACACCAATTATCAGGTTCCGGTGCTGATCAGCATCGAACCGGATCGTTTTATCAAAGGTATGGGCAAGAATTTCAATCTTGAACAACGACTTCATGAGGGCAAAAAACGCGGCCTGCGTGCCACGCTAAAAACAGGGAATTTGATCTCCGGCGCGCTTTATATCGATTTAGACTTCTATGAAAATGCGACGCCTTATAAAGGCCCTGTTGAAGTTGCCGGATATGAGATCATTCCCACCACCAATAGCGGGCTGAATCAGATTCAACAAAAACTGGTTGCCACGTTAGATAAAATTAACGGCTTGCAACTCAACCCGGTGCTGGCTGAGGCAACAGGTACCTTGAAAGAGAGCCAGCGCACACTGCGCGAGCTGCAAACATCACTAAAGCATGTCAATCAGTTCACTGCTAGCCCGGCCATGAAAACCTTGCCTGAAGAGATGCAGCAAACGCTGCGTGAATTGGGACGTAGCATGAAAGGATTACAACAAGGTTCCCCTGCCTATGACAAGTTAGTCGGCGATATGCAGCGCCTGGATCAGGTACTGCGGGAATTACAACCGGTACTGAAAAAGCTCAACAGCAAAAGTAATGCGCTGGTGTTTGAAGCTGAACGCAATCAAGATCCGCAGCCAAAAAGAGCCAAATAACAGGCGACGCGTCAACGCTATGAATCACGCCGCCTTTTATAATTGAAAGGCGGCGTGAAAGACTGTGTACGTTAATAACGCGATAAAACATTCACCTTTACCACATCAGTGGTGAAGCATTTCATCAACAACCTGTTTATTCATTAACTGGTAAGGATAGTAAGTAGGCCAACTTTCCATCTCTTTCAGCAGGGCCTCTTGAGAGCTGTTGCCAATGAAAATATGGTAGTGCGCGGACTTGCGTGGAGCGATGGTGTGATCGCTGAACTGCACATACTTAGGCGCTTTACTGTTGGGCTCTTTACACTCAAATAAATAGCGAACGCCTTTATTGCCCGATGCATAAGTGAGGATTTTGTAACCGGCACTGTCATATTTGCATGAACTGACCTTATCGCCTTGATGAAACTCTATTACGCCGTTTTCAATACCAATGGTATCAATATCTGTCGCGTATCCTTTACGGTAATACTCTTTTATCTCTTCAAATGTTTTACGTGTATCTTTTTCCGCTTTTTTTCTGAAGACAGGATCCAGCTCGCCACTCTGCAATAAAGGATAAACAGACTGCCAAATGCCATCCCAGTCTGTCAGGCTTCTCTCTTTCACGCTTTCGTTACTAAAAATCCCTTCAGACGCTTTTTGCTCAGCTTCAGTCAACGGTTTACCGTGTGAATGATGCGCATGAGCGAAAACCTGACTGCTTAAAACAAGCGTACCCAGAGCCAATACAAGTTTACCCAAGCTATGTGCCAAAACGTAATCCTCAGTGAGCAACATGAAATGTAATGTTATATTATTACATTTGACGCATCAACTGAAGTTTCATTGCTGACTCAGCAAAATCGCAACGTGTTGAGCTAAGTAATAAGCCCATTCAAAAACAAGGATATCGGGGGAAGTGCTGACAATAATAAAGCAGCAAGTCAGCGCACAAAGCTGCGGCTAAACTTGCAGCGCGTGAGGCGATAAAAACGGGAGAGTTTTACACCCCCTTTTTTATCCACTCGATGGCGTAATCAAGAATCTGTTGTTGAGCGCGGTTTTGCGAGAAACTCCGTTTTTTTTCGATCATCTTCAAGATGCTGTCAGAAGCAACCAGCTCTTTTCTTTCAATGAGTTCCAAAACGGCTTCTCCAATAACGCCAGTAAGAAGTGCGTTTGTAGACATTATCTTTTCCTGGTTAAGGATGAAAAAGGGTAAAAAGTTTAGCACCTAAACTTAGCAACTCGTGTGACCTCTGACCACGTAGAACTGTCCGAATCGTGATAATGAGCGTGGGGGCTTAATGAATGCAGGATTGTGTGCAAACCCGGCGTAAACATAAACCGGGCTTCTGGCGACTTCAGCGGGTAAAGAGGGGCGGAATTTCAATAAGCTGTTTATCCGTGGCACCGGCATCAATAATCTTGAATATCGCGTCTAACATGGCCGGTACATCTTGCCGCACCATTTCGATGTCATACCCTAATAGCGCGACGAAAGGATCCCAGTCAAAGCAGCCCATCGCCAGCTGTTTTTCACCGGTATAGCCTGACATCAGCATCCATCGCATTACCCCTTCCAGCGAAATAGTGGAGTTAACAAACAAGCCTGCAATAGGACGTTCGCCCTGCCCGACATACTCTTTAAGTGCCTGTTCTGATTTTTCTGGCGCATAGCCGCAGGCCAGAAGTCTCGATTCAGCCACCTCTAAACCCCATTCTTTGTGGGCATCCGTAAATCCGCGCAAACGTTCAAGGGTGTTGTGATCTGTCCGCCGGCCCCCCACAAACACCAGCGACTGCGCCGAACCGAGACGCCTCTCACAGCTTTTAAAAATACGATGCGTCAGCTCTTTTGCGCCGCCATAGTTATCTGAAATCACTGAGGGCGCGTGTCTGCCGGGAAGATCCAGATTAAGCGTTGGCACGCCAGCCTGGGCACAAATATCGGTGATTTTGTCGGGATCGGTTGCGCCGGTCGAGATCATCCAATCCACCTGATAAGAGAGCATGGCGCTTGCGGCTTCGACTTCCAGCGCAGGTTCTCGTTGGGTGCAAGTGATGATGGGAAAAAGCCCGCGTTCGCGCGCCATGGACTCGAAGCGCTCAACAATCGATCCGAAATAGCGGTTGTCGTATTTAGGCACAATCATGCCGATAATTTTCGACTTTTTACTGCGTAACAGGCTGGCGGGTTTGTTTAGTGCATAGCCCTGCTCTTCGGCAATGCGGGTAATTTTTTCCGCCAGCTTTGCGCTGATACGACGTTTCTTCCAGCTGCCGTTGAGCACAGAACTGACCGCGCTGGCAGATGCGCCGGTCAGTTCAGCCAGGTCGTAGATCGTCGTTTTCTTGACTTGTTTGCGTTGAATCACAAATCCCAATCTCTGTTTTTTAGATAGCTTGACACTAATTTTCAATAGTGACAATCATGCTCCATCGATTGAGCAAATGTAATGTCGATGTGAATTAAATGTGATTTAAATGGCAAATAAACGTTATGGAAAAAGTCATAGCGGGAGAAGCCTGTCGCAGTTAACAGACCCCTGATGTCCCGTAGCCGCTTTCTCCTTCGCGTTTTTCAGTCGCGAATGTCATGCCGACACGCACTGAAATGCTTTCCCGTCTAATCGAGGAGAAGAGAAATGCGTTATCGCAATATTCTGGTGGCTTCGGCTGCCGCGTTGGTTTGTGTTGCTGGTGCTGCCCAGGCAGCGGAGTCGGCGACAGTGGCTTTTCTGATGCCCGATCAGGCATCTACACGTTATGAACAGCATGATTACCCCGGATTCAAAGCGGAAATGGCGAAACTCTGCGCCGATTGCAAAGTGATTTATCAAAACGCCAACGCCAGCGCCTCTTTGCAGCAACAGCAATTCAACTCGGTGATTGCGCAAGGTGCGAAAGTCATTGTACTGGATCCTGTGGATTCCTCGGCGGCGGCAGGTCTTTTAGAAATCGCCCATTCGCAGGACGTTAAAGTTGTCGCTTACGATCGTCCCATCCCGGGCAAAGCGGCTGATTTCTATATTTCTTTCGACAACGAAGGCATTGGTTACGCCATTTCTAAATCACTGGTCGATCACCTAAAAGCATCGGGGGTCAAAGCCGGTGCAGGCGTTCTGCAGATCAACGGTTCACCCACGGATGCCGCCGCAGGATTGATTCGGGACGGTGTGCATCGCGGGCTGAAAGAGTCTGGCTACAAAACGCTGGCTGAGTTTGATACGCCTGAATGGGCACCGCCGAAAGCACAGGAGTGGGCTTCCGGCCAGGTCACTCGTTTCAGCGATCAAATCAAAGGTGTGGTTGCGGCTAATGATGGTACAGGCGGCGGTGCGATAGCCGCATTCAAAGCCGCTGGCGTCACGCCGATCCCGCACGTCACCGGCAATGATGCCACTATTGCCGCGCTGCAACTGATCATCGCAGGCGATCAATACAACACCATTTCCAAACCCTCAGAAGTGGTAGCGGCCGCAGCGGCTAACGTCGCGGTGGCCTTGATTCAAGGCAAAACACCCAAAGCGGGCACCACCTTGTACAACACACCTTCGCAACTCTTCGTGCCCGCAGTGATTACGGCCAAAAACATCAAAGCCGAAATCTTCGACAAGAAGATCCAAACGCCAGCGCAAGTCTGTACCGGTGAATATGCCGCAGACTGCAAAAAGCTGGGTATTCAGTAAGTCAGCAAGTCGTCCGTAGCGGACGCTTACGGACCTCTTTTTCATCGAATCAGGGTCACGCCATGTTGAATGAAAATGACACTCTGCCCGATAAGGGGCAGCCAATACTGAAGCTCAGTAAAGTCTCGAAAAACTTTGGCGCGGTTTCTGCACTGACAGATATCGATCTGGCGATCTTCGCAGGCGAAGTGGTGGCGCTGGTGGGTGATAACGGCGCGGGGAAATCGACGCTGGTGAAAATCCTTGCGGGTGTGCACCAGCCCACTTCCGGTACGGTGGAATTTGAAGGCAAGCCGGTGAATCTCGACAGTCCCGGCAAAGCGTTGGAATACGGTATCGCCACCGTGTTTCAGGATCTGGCACTGTGTGAAAACCTTGATGTGGTTGCCAATCTGTTTTTAGGCCATGAGATTTCCGCTTGGCAGTTAGACGAAGTCTCGATGGAAGTACGCGCCTGGACACTGTTAAACGAGTTGGCGGCTCGGATCCCTTCAGTGCGCCAACCTGTGGCGTCATTATCAGGCGGTCAACGTCAAACGGTCGCCATCGCCCGATCGCTGCTGTTAAACCCGAAAATCGTCATGCTTGATGAACCCACCGCGGCACTTGGCGTAGCCCAGACGGCTGAAGTGCTGAACCTGATAGAACGCGTGCGGGCCCGCGGGCTAGGCGTCATTATTATCAGCCACAACATGGAAGATGTGCGGGCAGTTGCAGACAGAATCGTTGTGCTTCGTCTGGGTCGTAATACCGGCATTTTCACTCCCGATGCGTCAAACCAGGAATTGGTCGCGGCCATCACCGGTGCCACGGAAAATGCCGTGTCACGCCGGGTCGAGAGAAGATCGCATCAAAGCCAGCCTGGAGATCTGTAAATCCATGAACACCATTAGCAAAAAAAGGCGCGCCGCTCTCGATCGTAGCGATGAACGCGTGCATCACGATGAAAGCCTGTCCGGTGTTTTCCACTCCTTCGTTGATCGAATAAAAACCGGTGATTTGGGCATGTTGCCGGTGGTGCTCGGCCTGATTTTAATCTCTACCGTGTTCAGCATTCTTAATCCGGTTTACCTGGCTCCCAACAACCTGGTCAACTTGCTGTTCGACTGCGCAACCATTGGTTTTATTTCGCTGGGTATTGTCTGCGTGCTGATGCTGGGAGAAATCGATCTTTCTGTTGGATCGATGAGCGGGCTCTCTTCCGCCATCATCGGGGTATTGTGGGTTAATCTTGGCTGGCCGATAGCCGGTGCGATTGCCGTAGCGCTGGTGATGGGTGCAGTGGTTGGGATGATCTATGCGCAACTTTATAACCGCCTTGGTATGCCGAGTTTTGTCGCGACGCTTGCCGGGCTGCTGGCCTTGCTGGGGATGCAACTCTACATCCTTGGCCCCTCAGGCAGTATCAACCTGCCCTATATCTCCCCGCTGGTACGTTTTGGCCAGGTGATGGTAATGCCTGACTGGTTCGCCTATCTGGTGGCAGTGCTGCCTGGCGTAGCCATGGCGATTCAGGGCCTGAGAACCCGTAACCGTCGTGAGAAGGTTGATCTCTCATCTGAACCCATGGGTGCGCTGTTCATTCGCGCCATCCTGTTAACAGTGGTTTTCGAATTCGCGGTTTTCTACCTTAACCTCGGTCGCGGCGTCCCGTGGATTTTTGGCCTGTTTGTGGTCTTCACCGTGCTGCTTAACTATGCGCTGAAACGAACCAAATGGGGACGCTCGATGTTTGCCGTTGGCGGCAATCGTGAGGCCGCTCGTCGTTCAGGAATCAATGTGCGTGCCATCTACATCAGCGCATTTATGCTCTGTTCAACCCTGGCGACGCTGGGCGGGATCCTTGCAGCCTCCCGATTAGCTTCCGCCAGTCAGCAAGCGGGCACAGGCGACGTCAACCTTAATGCAATTGCTGCCGCTGTCATTGGTGGCACCAGCCTGTTTGGTGGGCGGGGAAATGCCTATTCCGCGCTGCTGGGCATTATCGTTATTCAGTCCATCTCCAACGGCCTGACACTGCTTAATCTGCCCTCATCACTGCGTTACATGATTACCGGCGGCGTGCTGGCCATTGCTGTCATTGTCGATTCTCTCGCCCGGCGCTCTCGTGTTAATCACGGTCGCGCTTAAATAACGCATTCCTACAGGAGAAATAACCATGCTTAATTCACTTGAAAATAAAGTTGTCGCCATCACCGGGGCGGCTTCAGGAATCGGTCTGGAATGTGCCCGAACTTTTTTAGCCGCTGGCGCGAAAGTGGTACTGATTGACAGGGCGCGTGAGCGGCTGGAACAGCTGACAAATGAACTGGGTGAAAACGCGTTTCCGTTGGTAATTGATCTGCTTAAGCCGCAAGAAATATCAGGCATGTTGCAGGGCATTTTGGATGCGGCTGGCGGCCTGGATATTTTTTACGCCAATGCCGGAGCCTATGTGGGGGGCCCGATTGAGGAAGGCAACCCCGATGAATGGGACCGCATGTTGAACCTGAATATCAACGCGGCCTTCCGTACTGTTCATGCAGTACTGCCGCACATGATTGCGCAAAAATCGGGTGATATTCTCTTTACCAGCTCAATTGCAGGCGTTGTACCCGTGATCTGGGAACCGATTTATACGGCGTCGAAATTTGCCGTGCAGGCTTTTGTTCACACCACGCGTCGGCAGGTAGCGAAACATGGCATCCGCGTTGGTGCCGTTTTGCCGGGCCCGGTTGTCACCGCGCTAATCGATAACTGGCCAAAAGAAAAGTTAGAAGATGCACTGGCGAACGGTAGCCTGATGCAGCCGAAAGAGGTGGCAGATGCGGTACTCTTTATGGTGACTCGACCACGTAATGTCACAGTACGCGACTTGGTTATCCTGCCAAACAGCGTTGATCTTTAACGCTGTTATTCAGGAAAAGGAGAGCGTATGGGCAGCAAATTACAGAATAGCGCAGCGGATAATCGCGTCATGATTGGAGTCGATGTCGGCACCACCAGCGCGCGTGCTGGCGTGTTTGACCACTCCGGCGAAATGTTGGCAACCGCAAAACGCGAGATTACCCTTTTTCGCGCGCCCGGACATATCGTTGAGCAGTCGAGTCGCGAGATTTGGCAGGCTGTTTGTGCCGCAGTGAAAGAGGCGATCCAGCGCGCGGCCATTGATCCTCAGCGGGTTGCCGGTATCGGTTTTGACGCCACCTGCTCGCTGGTGGTGTTGGATGCCGCCGCTAAACCGCTGGCAACCAGCGACAGCAACAATGACGATCGCAATGTCATTGTCTGGATGGATCATCGTGCCACCGATCAAGCGGAGCGTATCAATGCGCTGCAACATCCGGTATTGCGCTATGTCGGCGGTAAAATCTCGCCAGAAATGGAGACGCCAAAGCTTCTTTGGTTGAAAGAGCATCGCCGCGAAACCTATGACAAAACCTGGCAATTTTTCGATCTGGCCGACTTTCTCACCTGGCGCAGCAGCGGCGATCTGGCGCGTTCCACCTGCACAGTGACCTGTAAATGGACCTATATCGCCCATGAAAAGCGCTGGGATGCTGACTATTTTCGCCAGATCGGGCTTGAAGAGCTGGCCGATGAGCAGTTTTCCCGCATTGGTCAGCAGATTGTCGAACCGGGCACGTGTTGTGGTAAAGGGCTGACACAAGAAGCGGCGGATGAAATGGAATTACCGGTCGGCACGCCTGTCGCTGCCGGGATGATTGATGCCCATGCTGGCGGTATCGGTACGGCAGGCGCCAAAGGCAGCGCCAGCCATAATCTTGCCTACGTGTTTGGTACTTCATCCTGCACCATGACCACCACCGAAGCGCCGGTATTTATACCTGGCGTTTGGGGACCTTATTTTTCTGCAATGGTGCCGGGAATGTGGTTAAACGAAGGCGGGCAGAGTGCCGCTGGAGCAGCAATTGATCAATTGTTAGCGTTTCATCCGGCAGCTCGCGAAGCAGCAAATAGGGCGAATCAGCGTGCTGTTTCGTTACCGGTTTTCCTGGCCGACTTAGCGCTGGAAAAGTACGAGAACGCCTCGGCGGCGGTAGAACATACCCAGGGCATTCACGTTGTTCCTGAATTCCTCGGCAACCGCGCACCCTTCGCCGATCCTCACGCGCGTGCATTGATTGCGGGTTTAGGGATGGAAAACGATCTGGACAACCTGTTGTCGCTCTACATTGCGGGCATTTGCGGCATTGGTTACGGGTTGCGACAGATCATTGATGTTCAGGACCAAGCCGGGGCAACCATCGAAAATATTGTCATCAGCGGTGGCGCAGGCCAGCATCCCTTCATTCGACAACTGCTCGCAGATGCCACCGGACACAAAGTGATTGCCACTAAAGCCAGTGAACCAGTGCTACTGGGTGCTGCTATTCTCGCGGCTTTTGCGGGCGGCATGGTTTCATCAGTCAGTGAAGGCATGTCACGTTTTACACACGTCGCCAGTGAATACATACCAGAAACGCATTATCGCGAGCGCCACCAACTTCGCTATGCTACCTTTCAACGCCTTCAGGAAAATGCACGGCAGTTGGAAGGTTAGCGGTGTGTATCTCTACGCGTTATTAGCCAATCATTCATGCCGTCTTGCTGGAGTTTAGCGCCAACCTCAGCGTGGCATCAACAAGCCTGTTTGCCCCGCTTCAGTACCTACTACAGTGAGACACACATGTTATTACGCCCCATGACAGCGGATGAGTTTGCGGTTTACCAGTTACTGTTTATTGATGAATATGCCAATGACCTCGCCGCCAGCCGGAACTATTCACCCGAGGAAGCCTTACAGCGTGCAACCGAATCCATTGATTTTTCACTGCCTAAAGGCGTAGAGACCGCAATGAACCAGCTTTGGTGCCTGGCGTTATCAGCAAGCGACGACCCGCCAGTAGGTTACTTATGGCTGACAATGAAGGGTCAATCCGCCTGGATTTGTGATTTCTTCATCTACCCTGAAGGGCGCGGAAAAGGCTATGGCCGTGCTGCATTAGAAAATCTGAGCCACCAATTAGCGCTGGAAGGTATCGCGGAGATCGGTTTACGTGTTGCACCGACCAATGCAGCGGCCAAACATCTTTATGAGAAACTGGGATTTTCAATAACAGGCATTAATATGTCGAAGCGATTGGCGTGCTAAGCTATTTTTCACCCGACTCAGCATCATCACTCCGCTAAACCATAGCGCTTATTTAGGCCAGGACACCGATGATAATTGTCCAGATCTCCGATATTCATGCAGCGCCCAACAACGACAACTTGTCACGATTAGAGAGTATTTTAACGTGGTTGGATTGTATTGATGTAAAGGTCTTGGTTATCACCGGTGATTTAATTGATGACGACTGGACGGAGGGTTATGAGCAAATTTCAGCCCTGCTTAAAAATAAAAATTACGCCATACTCATCTTGCCCGGTAATTCTGATCACCCTGCGCTCATGCGCGCTGTTATTAAATCACCCTATTGGCACGATGATGTCGAACCCCTGCATTTTGCCGCGGATTTTGATGCGGTACGCCTCATCGGGCTTGATACCACCCTTTCCGACTCCGCTGCAGGTGGCTTAACCGAGCATCTCCCATGGTTAGAAAAAAGCTTATCAGCTGAAGGTCCTGCGACATCAATAGTGTTTATGCACCATCATATTTTCCCCAGTGGTATTCCAACGCTGGATCAGATCATGTGCCGCGATGCAGCAAAGCTTGAGGCGTGTTTACGCACTCATCCTCGAAAACCTGTCGCCCTATCATCAGGACATGTTCATCGTCCTGTCGCCGGCATTTTTTCAGGTATACCTGCTTATATTTGTGGCTCGGTTTGCCCAGCAAATCCAGTATGGTTTGGCTCAGAAAAAGTTCCTCCCGTTACCGACTCTTCCTCTTTTATGCTGCATTGTTTTACCGATGGCACGTTAGTCAGCCATTTTATTAATTTTTAAGTCTCCCGTTTCGCTACCGGCTATTTTTTAATCTTAAGTGGCACGTTGGTTATAAGTTATATCCGAAGCAATGTGTGCAGGTGTGAACACTTATATTACTATTCAGCGATTACCCAAACTGAAGGAAGTTGTTAAACATGAAAGGTCTGATATCAGCGTTGCTCGCCTGTTCCGTTGTGCTGCTGTCTGGTTGCTCGCCGGATAAAGATAATAAAGTTAAAGTGGCGATTAATACGGGGCCCGATCAGGCAATCTGGGAAGAAGTACAAAAAGTTGCCAAAGATAAATACCAGCTGGATGTCGAGGTGACTTCGTTTAACGACTATGTGCTGCCCAACGAAGCGCTGAATAACAAAGACGTTGATGCGAACGCCTTCCAGAGTCTGCCTTATTTAGAAGATCAATCTAAAGAGCGTGGTTATAAGTTTGCTGTCGTGGGTAAAACCTTTGTGTTCCCGATTGCAGCTTACTCGCACAAAATCAAAAATATCAGTGAACTGACAAACGGTGCGACCATTACCATTTCCAATGAGGCCACCACGCTGGGCCGCAGTCTGCTGCTATTACAGGCGCAGGGTTTAATTAAACTCAAAGACGGTGTGGGTTATTTGCCAACTTCACTGGATATTATTGAAAATCCAAAAAACCTGAAGTTGGTTGAAGTGGATACACCGCAGTTGACCCGTACGCTTGACGATCCAAACGTTTCCTTGTCGATTATTAATACCAACTTTTCGGCGCAGGCAGGCTTGTCCGCCACTCGCGATGGATTATTTATGGAAGGCCCAGATTCACCTTATGTGAATGCGCTGGTGTCACGTGAAGATAATAAAGAGAGTGACAAAATTCAGAAATTGAAAGCCGCGTTGCAATCTCCAGAAGTGTTAAAGAAAGCAGAAGAAGTCTATAAAGGCGATGCTATCAAAGGCTGGTAATGTTGTATTACGGGTGAGCCTTAGCCCGTGATGAATGGCCGCAGCAGAGATGCTCGCGGCCATTTTTTATGCACCAGACAATGATTCACACAGAAGCGAGCCATGCAACGAACAATTTTTAAACAACCCTCAGCCTATTATTCTGCGAATAAGCTTGGTTATTCTTTCCCATGAGGTTTTTCACGTCTAATCGCAGGCGTTAGCTCTTTTTTAAGGACATTTATAGACAAAACGGATGAGGCTTCTGTTAATGTAGGCGACTAAAGAACACAGATTCTGGAACAGAGCATGCTGTCAACAATCATCTATCGCAGTCATCTCAGTGATGACGTTGCCATTAAATCTCTCGAAGCGTTAGCCGTTAAAGCCAATAAAGTTAACGAGTCGTTTGGTGTCACCGGCATTTTGCTCTTTAACGGCACCCACTTCTTTCAAGTATTGGAAGGCCCAGATGCAGCAATAAATAAAATTTACGATCGCATCTGCGAAGATCCTCGCCATCATAATCTGGTTGAATTGCTGCGTGATTACGCACCCTTCCGTCGCTTCGGTAATGTCGGCATGGAACTCTTTGACTTGAGAGAGCATGACAAAGCGACCGTGCTTCAGGCGGTTTTAGATAAAGGCACCTCAAAATATCAACTCACTTATGAAGATCGTGCGCTGCAATTCTTGCGCACTTTTGTCGAATCTCGAGAAAAAGAAAACTACTTCGAGATCCCACCGGCGAGTGCCTGGGAGTTTATCGTTGATGATCAACCCGCAATAGAAAGAGAGATACCGCTTTCCATTGCTGAAAATTACAGCTTTGCCTTCCAGCCTATTATCGATCCGCTTTCACAGCGTATCGTCTCGCTTGAAGCCTTAATGCGAAACGCCACTGGCGGTTCTCCGCGTGAATTTTTTGCTCAACATTCCCAGGAAGCGTTTTATCGGTTAGATCTCGAATCTAAAAAACTCGCTTTTGCGCTGGCTAATAGGCTAGACGTTCAAGGACTGACGCTTTCTATTAATTTGCTGCCGATGTCGTTGGTTATGGTGCCCAACGCCGTTGATTTCTTGCTAAATGAAATTGCAGCAAATGGCTTAGTCCCAGAGCAAATTGTGGTTGAAGTGACCGAAAACGAAGTCATTTCACGCGCCGAAGAATTTGACTCTGCTATCAAGCAACTGAAAGCGGCGGGCATCAGCCTGGCAATTGATGATTTTGGTGCGGGATCTGCCGGGCTGTTATTGCTCGCACGCATTCAGCCGGACAAAATCAAAATTGATCGTGACATCATCTGTGATGTACACAAAAGTGGACCTAAACAGGCTATCGTCCAGGCAATTTTAAAATGTTGTTCTGCCCTGGAAATATCAGTGATTGCGTCAGGCGTTGAAAAACCCGAAGAGTGGATGTGGCTGGAAGCGGCAGGCGTCTGTTATTTCCAGGGTTCACTCTTTGCTCCACCAAAGTTAACCGGCATTTCAGCGGTGGCCTGGCCTGAATTAAAATAATGTTCATAGCCCTTGTCAGGATATCGGATGCGCTGACAAGGTTTTCCGCTTATGACTCAACCACTTTGAGCATAGTGAAAAACATTTTCTTTCTTTTCACGCTTCCCTTAAAAATTCCCGTTCTTGTTTTGACTCTCTCGCCTCGCTTATTTAAACCATGTTCATTTCCTGACCAAATAAATGCCGAATCGAAGCAGCGCCTTATTTCTTACACTACGCTTTAACTTCATCGCCTGTTACGCAACAGCTTGTCTGTTAATTAATCAATATACGCGTGCGATAAACAATTCGCTTTATTTGAACAGCGCTGATTTGCTTGTGCTGCCATTAAAAACAATTCAACCCCTGTAAAAGGAGATCTTATGTCAACGAAAAATCGTCCACAGCCTCCCTTTCCAGAGCAACAGCTGAGCTGGCCGGGTAACACCGCCGAGATGCAGCCGCTGCCCGATCACGGTGAAAACAGTTACAAAGGTTCTGGTCGCCTGGCCGGCAAAAAGGCAATTATTACCGGTGGTGATTCCGGTATTGGCCGTGCGGTTGCCCTTGCTTATGCACGAGAAGGCGCAGATGTGCTGATTTCCTATCTCGATGAACATGAAGACGCGCAAGAGACCGCCCGTTTAGTCGAACAAGCGGGGCAAAAAGCGGTATTGGTGCCGGGTGATATTACCGAAGCCGAGATCTGTAAAAGCATTGTCGATAAAGCGGTTGAAGCCTTTGGTGAGATCAACATTTTAGTGAACAATGCCGCCTTCCAGGTAACGCGTCAGTCACTGGATGAGATTAGCGATGAAGAATTTGATCGCACCATGAAAACCAATATTTACGCCATGTTCCGTATTACCAAAGCTGCGGTGCCGCACATGCCGCCGGGCGGCTCGATCATCAACACAGCTTCAATTAACGCCGATCAGCCCAAACCAATGCTCATCGCCTATTCAGCCACCAAAGCCGCCATTGTTAATTTTTCGGGCAGCCTGGCCGCGCTTTTGGCTGAAAAAGGGATCCGATCGAATGCTGTGGCGCCCGGCCCCATCTGGACGCCGCTGATCCCAACCACCATGCCGACTGAGAAAGTTAAAGATTTTGGCAGTGAAGTTCCCTTAAAACGGCCTGGACAGCCCGCAGAACTGGCTTCCAGTTACGTCATGCTAGCAAGCGATGAGGCAAGCTATATTTCAGGTGCAACGATTGCTGTAACCGGTGGCGTCGCGGTGATCTAATGCCACACGTTCAGCGCCTGCTTAAGGCAGTAAGCAGGCGCTTACAGAAGGAGCTGAACCATGAAAGCCTATCCTTTGTCACTCTCTTTACCGCTGGCTTATCACGTTTTTGGCGGTGATCTGATTCAAACCCGCTTGGGTAAAACAGGCTTGCCCGATAAACGAATCGCTGAAACGTGGGAAGTCAGCGATGTTGATGGCATGAACGCTATTGTAACCAACGGCGAGTACGCCGGACTGACCTTACGCGAGCTGACGCAGCGCTATCCCGATGAAATGGTCGCACCCGGCTGGGTTGGGCCTCATTTCCCCCTGCTAACCAAATTTATAGATGCGTCACATATGTTGCCGGTGCACCTCCACGCTAACGACACCGCCGCGCAGCAGCTTGAGCAGCAGCCCAATGGTAAAACCGAAGCCTGGCATATTTTATGGGCAGCTCCGAATGCGTCTTGTCTGGCTGGCATTAAACCCCACCTCACGCCTGAAGAGGTTCGCTCCGCCTTACTGGCTGAAAAGTACGATGAGGTGATGGTGCGTAAACCGGTCAAAACCGGCGATACCTTTTACATACCCGGCGGCATGCTGCATTCATTCGGACCCGATACGCTGATCTATGAAATAGAACAAACCTCCAATATTCAGCAGCACGCCATGCCGTGGCGAATGGAAGATGGCAGCGAAATTTCTCGGCCAGAGCGAGAAAAAAATATTGATGCGCTCATGGCAGAACTTCGCCCGACGCTGACAACTGAACCGCAGCCCGGTTTAATCATTGAAGAAACAGCAAACATCTCCCGTCTGATGTGCTGTGCTGGCCCCTACTTCGCACTTGAGCGGTGGAAAATTGCCACAGCTTATGAATATGCATTTAACGGGACGCGCATTTTTTCCAACCTCGGTGATCCTCTTCATATTGAGGCCGCAGGCGAAAGTTACACCTTAGGACGCGCGGAGACGCTGCTCCTGCCCGCTGCTTTAGCCAATATTCGCTTGCAAGGCACAGGTGAACTTCTGGTGGGTTATCTGCCGAACATGCAACGTGATGTCGTTGAGCCGCTAAGCAGGCAAGGTTACGACCAGCAAACCATTGAGCGCATGGGTGATATTTTGGGCAAAAAGCGCTAACGAGATACGCGGGTTCAAATCAATGGGTTCCAAAATAGCGATCACTTATGCTATGGGCCGAAAAAAGTTATCCACAGAAAATGGGGATAGCCTGTGTATGGATGCGTATGAATGGTAACGCAGCAGGCACAAACAGGCTTTATGCATGCCCCAAAACCGCGTTTTTTACGGGGCTGTATTCAACACACCCCAAGATTTAACGTCAGCGCCTGCACTTTTCAATACGCTCACTTCTTAACCAGTCTCGCCGTGGATTTTATGGTTAAAAAACCGAATCAACCTCTGTAGCTCGCTTCTCAGGCCGCCTTTGTAATGAAGTTTTACTCTTTTTTCGAACCCTCTTTTCCGTTCTTCGCCTTCTCTTTATTCAACACAGTAAACCTACCGCTGTAAAAAACCGCTTATAACTAAAAATTCCATTAACATATTGGTATTAACAAAATCCGCTAACGCGTTGTTATGAATCAAAAAGAAATGGAGCATTCGAATTCAAGGCGCGCTTTTCGTGCTTAATTAATAAGTACATAACATAAATTTGACATTTTTTACGGTCAAATACTCAGCAACATATTGATTCATAATAAAAACTCATAAAACTGCGCCCGCAAAATTAATTATTGAGTCCCACAACAAAAAGTCCTATATTGGCCGCGCTTTTTTAATGAACGGTTCACTTTTTATTCAATTATTCAACTGAGACCTAACCTGACGTCTTGGTTGTAGGAGAGATATGATGACGGATAAAGTCCGTATTGACAGTGTAGATGCGCATTCATTAAACCGTAATAATGAGACTTATTTGGCCAGACAGGCTGAATTTGAATCAAACGTCAGAAGTTACCCTCGCAAATTGCCCTTAGCCATCGCCAAAGCACAAGGCGTATGGATTACTGACGTTGAAAATAAGCAATACCTCGATTGTCTGGCCGGCGCAGGAACACTGGCGCTGGGTCACAATCATCCTGATGTATTGCAAAGCATCCAAAATGTCATTACCAGCGGCTTGCCGTTACATACCCTCGATTTAACAACACCGTTGAAAGATGAGTTTTCAGCTTATCTGCTCTCGCTGTTGCCAGGCCAAGGTAAAGAGTATTGCCTGCAGTTCACCGGTCCATCGGGTGCCGATGCGGTTGAAGCAGCGCTGAAGTTAGCGAAAAAACACACTGGCCGTACGGGTGTGATCAGCTTCTCTGGCGGTTATCACGGTATGACGCACGGCGCACTTTCCGTGACCGGTAACTTGTCACCGAAAGAAGCCATTAACGGCATGATGCCTGAAGTGCAGTTTATGCCTTACCCGCACCTCTACCGTTGTCCGTTGGGCATTGGCGGTGAAGCAGGCGTGAAAGCCTTGACCTACTACTTCGAAAACCTGATCAACGACGTGGAAAGCGGCGTTCGTAAACCGGCTGCCGTCATTCTGGAAGCGGTTCAGGGCGAAGGCGGTGTGAACCCAGCACCTGCAGAGTGGTTGCAACGTATTCGTAAAGTGACTCAGGAGCACGGCATCCTGTTGATCATTGACGAAGTACAAGCGGGCTTTGCGCGTACCGGTAAACTGTTCGCCTTTGAACACGCAGGTATTGAGCCAGACATCATCGTGATGTCAAAAGCGGTGGGTGGCGGTTTGCCATTAGCGGTTCTGGGCATCAAAAAGCAGTTCGATGCGTGGGAGCCTGGCCATCATACCGGTACTTTCCGTGGCAACCAGTTGGCCATGGCTACCGGCCTGACCACGCTGCGCTACCTGAAAGATAACAACGTTGCCAGCAAAGTCGCTGAGCAAGGCGAATGGCTGAAACGCAAACTGGCGGACCTGCAGAAACGCTATCCAGTGCTGGGTAACGTGCGCGGTTTGGGCTTGATGATCGGTATTGAAATGGTCAAGCCAAACGAAGCGAAAGATCACATGGGTTGCTTCCCGGCTGATGGCGAACTTTCCGCGCTGGTGCAGAAGAAATGTTTTGAAAATGGCCTGATCCTTGAGCGCGGCGGCCGTCACGGTAGCGTGCTTCGTCTGCTGCCATCGCTGCTGATCACCAATGCAGAGCTGGAAATCTTTATCGATAAGTTTGAAAACGCCCTGCTTTCCGCTGGCGTCAAACCGGTTTGAGTGGAGTGAATTCGATGTCCCGGTTAAATCCCATTCTGGCTGCCTCAGCACAGAGTACCAAAGCGTACCAGCAAGCGATTGAGCAGAGCAGCCAGGCCGTGGTTAAGTGGCTGCAACAGCCTGAAATGTATCAGGGAAAATCTGTTGCAGAACTGCGCGACCGCATTACGCTGGACTTCAATCCGCAAGGCCTGGGCAACCAGGCCGCCATTGAGCGTGCGATTGAATACTTCCTGAAAGACAGCTTGTTAGTGCACCATCCGCAGTGCGTGGCGCATTTACATTGCCCAAGTCTGGTGGTGAGCCAGGCCGCTGAGGTGATGATCAACGCCACGAATCAGAGCATGGATTCCTGGGATCAAAGCCCTTCCGCTACCATCATTGAGATGAAGCTGATTGAATGGCTGCGTACTCAGGTTGGTTATCAGCCTGGCGATGCAGGCGTGTTCACCAGCGGCGGTACGCAAAGTAACCTGATGGGTTTGATGCTGGCGCGTGATGCGTTCTTTGCGCGTCAGGGTCACTCCATTCAGCAGGATGGGTTGGTTGGTAATCTGCGTAAGATCAAAGTGTTCTGTTCTGAGAACGCACACTTTTCGGTGCAGAAAAACATGGCGCTGCTGGGTCTGGGTTATCAATCCGTCACGCTGGTGAAGACCGATCGCTTTGCGCGCATGGATCTCAACGATCTTCGCGAAAAAGTGGCGCAGGCGAATGCCAACGGCGAGCAGATTTTGGCTATCGTTGCCACCGCAGGCACCACTGATGCTGGCGCGATTGATCCGCTGCAAGACATTGCTGCGCTGGCTGCTGAACACAATATCTGGGTACATGTTGATGCGGCATGGGGCGGCGCGTTGTTGCTGTCTGAAAAATACCGCGATTATCTGGACGGCATTGAGCTGGTGGATTCCATTACGCTGGACTTCCACAAGCAGTTCTTCCAGACCATCAGCTGCGGTGCTTTCTTGCTGAAAGAGGCGCGCCACTATGAGTTGATGCGCTATCAGGCGGCTTATCTCAACTCTGAGTTTGATGAAGCACAAGGCGTACCTAATTTGGTATCCAAATCTTTGCAGACCACCCGCCGTTTTGATGCGTTGAAACTGTGGATGGGCTTGGAAGCGTTGGGACAAAAGCAGTACGCCGAGATCATCGATCACGGCGTTACGCTGGCGAAGCAGGTTGCGCATTACGTTGCTGAGCAAGCTTCACTGGAACTGGTGATGCAGCCGCAGTTAGCCAGCGTGCTGTTCCGTTATCGTCCCGCTTCACTGGCAACGGCTGACGACGCTGCCATTGCCTTGCTGAACCAACGCATTGGTGATGCGCTGCTGGACTCTGGCCGCGCGAATGTCGGCGTAACTGAATTTGATGGCGTAACCTGCCTGAAAATGACGTTGCTGAACCCGACAGTGACCTTAGAGGACATTCAGCTGCTGTTGGCATTAGTAGAGAAGACGGCTGAGCAGCTGCAAACCGCGTAATTTGCGTTAACGAAGAGATAAATAAAAAGCCGATAACGTTTTGTTATCGGCTTTTTTATTGCTGTGTAATTGCGTTAAACGCGCGTCCTATATCTCATCATCCAGATCACGCAGATGGTCATCTTTACGTAGCGTCATCAATGCCGTAATGCTGACCAGCGCAGTTGCCATCACATACCAGGCAGGAATATCCAGATTACCGGTTTGTTTAATCAACCCGGTGATGATCAGTCCCGCGCAGCCAGAGAACACCGCATTTGAGAGCGAATAAGCCAACCCAAGGCCGGTGTAGCGTACACGCGTGGGAAACATCTCCGCTAACATAGCCGGTCCCGGCCCCGCGAGCAGACCAACAATGGCACCCGCAATAAAAACCACCACGCTTTTGATCAACAGCGTGGAGGATTGATCCTGCAATACGTGTAACAACGGCAAGGCCAACAGCAGTAATAACACCGCAGCGAATACCATCACCGATCGCCGGCCTATTTTATCGCTCAGCATGCCAGCAGGAATAATAGTGGCAGCAAAACCCAAATTAGATATTACCGCGATCAACAATGCTGTATTGAATCCGGTATGTAAGGATGATTGCAAATAGGTAGGCATGATCACTAAATAGGTATAACCCGCTGCTGACCAAACCATAACGCGGCAAATTCCGATCATAATCGTTTTTAGCGTATCGCTGAGATTGGCATTTTTCTGCGTCAAAACAGGCTCTGTTTTTTGCTTAATAAAAGTGGGTGTCTCTTCCATATTGACGCGCAGCCATAACGCTACCGCACCCAGTGGTAAAGCGATAAAGAAAGGAATGCGCCAACCCCAACTTAGCATCTGCTCAGGGCTTAACAGCACGGAAAGCAAGGCGACAATGCCCGCACCCGCCAGCAAACCTAGCGCAACGGTAAATGATTGCCACGCACCAAACAGACCGCGTTTACCGCGTGGCGCAAATTCTGTCATCAATGAAACTGCGCCGCCATATTCTCCACCCGCAAACAAACCTTGCAGGATACGCAAACCGGTAATGATCAACGGCGCAGCGATACCGATGCTGGCATAGGTGGGAATGAGACCAATAGCCGCCGTGGCCAGCGTCATCATGATCAGCACTACGATTAAGGTTGGTTTTCGCCCTATTCGATCGCCGATGCGGCCAAAAACAATGGCACCAAGCGGTCGGAAGAAAAAGGCAATCGCAAAAGAGGCATAGGTAAGAATAATGCCGGTTAGTTCCGCTTCTCCCGCCAGGCGAAAGAAGTTTTGCGCAATAATTGTGGCCAGAAAGCCATAAACCGCAAATTCATACCATTCAATAAAGTTACCGACCGAACCGGCAATTAATGCGCGCTTTTGTGATGCGATAATATCAGCAGGTTGAAGATGAGAACTCATGGTGAAGCGATCCCTTTCGACAATTCATCAGTGCCTTACCAATACCACAACCCAACGATGAATGCCTGCCAGCGAATGACAGGGTTTTATTTCACTCTAGCCCCGTGGGTTGGCTGCAAGACGTTTTGGGGCAACCCGTGACGCGTGCGGTTTACAGCGTTTAGCCAGCCATATTGTGCCTGTCCGGCCAATTGACATGGATTTAAACCTGCTATCAAATGCGCCATCCTCTTTGCTGAACCGTTGTTATGAACAAACCGACTCTTCCTGGCTTTCTCTTTAGCTTGCTGATGCTTTCCACCAGCGCCTCTGCCACGCAATATAATGTCTGGTATGAAAGCAACGGTGTGCGTACCGGCATGACGCAAACCCCTGATGAACAACCCGTGATGATTAGCATCGCTTTTCCCGGTCATGCGCAGTCAAATATTATGATTTCGTATAGCGCGAATGAAAAATGCACCAACAGTGCCAACACCTTTTCTTTGCCGGTTGATCACACCACTTTTGAGGTCGATTACCGCTGTACCCTAATCGATGAAAAATCGAGCGTGCAGCATTTCTCTATTACTGATGCCAAAGCCGTTGCTTACCTCTACGGAAGGTTACAGGCGGGATTTACCGTGATGCTGCAACGCAGCATCAAAGTTTATGTCGCTAATTTTACCTATCCAAAACAGGGTTCCTCACCCGATTTGTAAGACTTCTCCTCACGCTTTTAATCGCAAATCTTGCACATCCGCACGCTGACCGTTAGGGTGTGCAAAATTTTCTGACATCGCTGGATACACCATGACTTCTCACACTTCAAAAGATCCCTTGCACGGCGTTACGCTAGAAATGCAGGTGAATAGCCTGGTTGCGCATTATGGTTGGGTTGAGCTGAGCAAACGCATCAACATCAACTGCTTCAAAAGCGATCCCAGCGTGAAGTCCAGCCTGAAGTTTTTACGCCGAACACCTTGGGCGCGCGCAGAGGTTGAAGCGCTTTATCTCGCTTCGCTGGATGAAGTGGATGATGTAAAAGAGGATGAGCCGGATAAATCGGCTGAGGATCCTTGGTCGAACTGGCGCGGCAACCAAGAGTAATTGCGGGATAAAGACAAAAAGGGCTGGTTTAAAACCAGCCCTTTTACTTTTTAATTCGCGGCATCAGCAATGATTTATCATCCGCGTATCCGCATCATTAATTTTTACGCGAGATTACAGCGCCATGTCGTGTTGCGCGTCTGCCGCTTTATGCTCAGTGGCTGGGGCAGCTGGCGCGTCCGCGGTTTTGCCCGTCATGTTAATCACCGGCGGTTTGGTCAGTTGCAGCGTTGCTGCGGTGTCATCCCAAACGCTTTGCGCCAGTGCCGCATCGTCGTTCAGCTTTTTGCCGTAGCTCGGCACAAACTTGTGCACTTTTTCCTGCCACTCTGGCGTTTTAAACTGTTCTGGGAACAGTTTCTGAACCACGCTCAGGGCGATCGGTGCTGCAGTTGATGCACCTGGTGATGCACCCAACAGTGCCGCAACGGTTTTCTGCTGATCGGTCACAATTTCGGTGCCCAATTTCAGCACGCCGCCTTTGTCTGCATCTTTCTTGATGATCTGTACGCGTTGACCCGCCTGGATCAGTTTCCAGTCTTCTTTCTTAGCGTTTGGATAGTACTCTTTCAGCGCCTCGAAACGATCTTCTTCGCTCAGCATTACCTGACCAACCAGATATTTGACCAGGTCAAAGTTATCCAAGCCCACGTGCGTCATTGGCACGACGTTTTTGGTGGTGGTCGTGCTTAACAGATCAAACAGCGAACCATTTTTCAGGAACTTGGTTGAGAAGGTCGCAAACGGCCCAAACAGCACAACCTTTTTGCCATCCAGGAAACGTGAGTCCAGATGCGGAACAGACATCGGTGGCGCACCTACAGAAGCCTGACCATACACTTTTTGGTTGTGGCGGTTAGCCAATACTGGGTTTTCTGTTACCAGGAATGAACCACCGACCGGGAAGCCCGCGTAGTTATCCGCTTCAGGAATACCGGTTTTTTGCAGCAGCTTCAGTGCACCGCCACCTGCGCCGATGAAGACATATTTCGCATCAACCTCACGCTCTTCACCGCTCTTGCCATCTTTGATGGTGACATGCCAGGAGTTGTCGCCGTTGCGTTTGAAGTCGGTAACTTCAGAAGAGGTTTCCAACTTGAAGTTTTCATTCTTCTTCAGGCTACCGATCAGCTGACGGGTGATTTCACCGTAGTTGACGTCGGTACCTACTGGCGTCCAGGTTGCGGCCACTTTTTGTTGCGGATCGCGGCCTTCTATAATCAGCGGAGACCATTGCGCGATCTGCTTATGGTCAGTAGAGAATTTCATGCCCTGAAACAGCACAGTTTTCTGCAGTGCTTCATAGCGTTTGCTCAGGAATTCAACGTTATCACCCCAAACAAAACTCATGTGTGGCGTTGAGTTGATGAAAGAGTGTGGATTTTTCAACACACCGCTTTTCACCTGCGCAGTCCAGAATTGACGAGAAATCATAAACGCTTCGTTGATTTCCAGCGCTTTGCTGACGTCGATTGAACCGTCTGCACGCTCTGGCGTGTAGTTCAGTTCCATGTTCGCTGAGTGGCCGGTACCTGCATTGTTCCAGCCATTAGACGATTCCAGCGCAACACCGTCGAGTTTCTCAACCATGATCTGTTTCCAGTCCGGTTGCAGCTCTTCAAGCCAGGTGCCTAATGATGCACTCATGATGCCGCCGCCAATTAACAGGACATCGGTTTTTTCTGGTGTGGTTGCAGCTTGCGTGGCAGATGTCACTAATAAAGCCAATAGGGAAAGCGAAGGAAGTACTTTTGTTGATTTAATCATTACGGTCTGCAATTTAACGGTTGTGGTTAAAAAAAGTCCGCGAAGTTTAAAATATTGTTACTTATTAGTTGATTTGTTTTTAGTTAATTAATTAAAAAACAATGCCACTCATTTATTTAGTTACAAAATAATGTACGCTGTAATGCGTCACTTTCTTTGGTTAAGACGAGTCTTATCCCTGTTAAGCTGCAATGCAAGCCTATACTGATGAAGGTTCATCGCGTATGTTTCACAACGTTAAAATGAACTCACCCTTTTACTTTGAAGCATTGCCATGAACCCCTCTTTGCCGCGTAAACCGGGACGTAAACGTCCAATGAAACTTAGCACCCTGACCACGTTAATGATGGTGGCAGTGATCTTCACGGTGCTGCTTAGCGTTCATCTGCTCTATTTTATTCAGATAGATAATTTCACCCGCTCCCACGTCAAAGATAAAGCGCTGGCCGTTGCGCGCACCTTAGCTGACGATCCGCAAATCCAGCGAGGGTTAACACTATCTGCTGACCAGAGCATGATTCAACCTATCGCCAAAGCCGTACAAAAGCGCAACGATTTATTGTTTGTGGTGGTGACTGACATGAACGGCATTCGCCATTCGCACCCCAACACAGCCTTAATTAATCAGCGTTTTAAGGGCGCTGATTTGCTACCCGCCTTGGGCGGTCATGAAAATATCTCGGTCAATCACGGCACGCTGGTGGAGGCATTACGCGTTTTTACGCCCGTCTTTAACGCGCAGCATCAGCAAATTGGCGTGGTGGCGATCGGTATATCGCTTAGCGATGTGTCGGCGCAGATCTCTAAAAGTCGTTGGAATATCTTCTGGACCATTTTGCTTGGCGCTTCGGTGGGATTACTTGGCGTGCTCATTCTTGTCAGGCGACTGAAAGGTATTTTGCTGGGTCTGGAGCCTCATGAAATTTCCAGCTTGTTTGAGCAGCGTCAGGCGATTCTCGATTCGATCAAAGAAGGCGTGATTGCCGTTGATGAACAGGCGCGCGTTACGTTGATCAATCAGGCCGCGCAGCAATTGCTACGTGAAACAGCCATTGAAGCCCCGCTTAGCGGCGATCGCGTGCCCGAAAACTCCCTGATGCTGAATCATTTGCGAGACGCGCTGCATGGCGGCAAAGCCTGGCACGATGAAGAGTTGAACGTGCGGGGTCGGATCATGATCAGCAATACCGTGCCGGTTCGTAGCCGTGACCGCATTATTGGCGCAGTGTGTACCTTCCGTGACAAGACCGAAATCAGCCAGCTGATGCAGCGTCTGGACGGCATGGTAAACTATGTCGATGCGCTACGGGAACGCTCCCACGAATTTATGAATAAGCTGCATGTTATTCTTGGCCTGCTGCATATGAAAAATTATGCGCAGATGGAAGCGTACATTTTAAAAACCGCGAATAATTATCAAACGGAGATTGGTTCGCTGCTACAACGCATCAAATCACCGGTCATTGCTGGCTTTCTGTTAAGTAAAATAAATCGGGCCTCGGATCAGGGACACCGTTTGATGCTCAGCGATGCCAGTTCACTGCCTGACAGCGGCAGTGAACAGCAGGTGGCGGTATTGATTACTGTTATCGGGAATTTGATCGAGAATGCGCTCGAAGCGTTGGATCAACAACAGGAAGGTGAGATACACCTGCTGTTGCATTACCAGCGTGGTTGGTTGTCGTGTGAAGTGAGTGACGATGGGCCGGGCATCCCGGCTGAGATTGAAACCGCTATTTTCGAGAAAGGGTACTCCTCAAAAGGCGATGATCGTGGCGTGGGCCTGTTTCTGGTTAAACAGCAAACAGAGAGCCTTGGCGGGAATATCAGCGTCGAATCAGAACCGGGCGTGTATACCCAATTTTTTGTACAACTCCCGTGGGATAAAGGAAATAAAGTTTCATGATCAATGTGTTAGTGGTTGACGATGATGCGATGGTCGCAGAGCTGAATCGCTGCTATATCGGCCAGGTTGCAGGGTTTACTTGCTGTGGAACCGCGTCGACCTTACAACAAGCGAAAGATCGATTAATGCAAACCGATCCACCCGTGGATCTCATCCTGCTGGATATTTATATGCAGCAGGAAAACGGTCTGGATCTGCTGCCAGAATTGCGCAGCTCTCAGCGCCCGGTTGATGTCATTATTATCTCTTCAGCGGCCGATGCAGCGACCATTAAAACATCGCTGAACTATGGCGTGGTGGATTATCTGATAAAACCGTTTCAGTTTTCGCGCTTTGAAGAAGCGTTAACCAACTGGCGGCAAAAACGTGTGCAGATGGACAACCAACACTATTATCAGCAAGCAGAGCTGGATCAGCTGATTCATGGTAATCCTCCCGCCACCAACGAACAAAAGCGCTTGCCCAAAGGGCTTACGCCGCAAACGCTTCGCACGTTATGTCAGTGGATTGATGCGCATCCCGGAACGGAATTTTCCACCGATGAGCTGGCAACGGAAGTCAATATCTCGCGCGTATCTTGCCGTAAATACCTGATCTGGCTTGCTGAAATAAATATTCTGTTTACCACTATTCATTACGGTGCCACCGGCAGGCCGGTTTATCGCTATCGTCTGCAAGCTGAATATCACTCTTTACTCAAGCATTATTGCCAGTAAAACAGCTCAGCTGATAATGATGATCCAGCAGCTCAAAATTGAAGTGGCGTTGTGATGAGCAGATAACGCGCTGATCACGGGTGACGAAAATGGCTTCTATGTCAGCGTGTTCGGCAAGATACGCGATGCCCTTTTCGACACCCATGCCATACAACAGCGTGGTATAGATATCGCCATCAATTGAACGATCAGAGATTATGGTCACGCTCAGTAATTCATTGTTCAGCGGATAGCCCGTTTTAGCATCCAGAATGTGATGATAAATTTGGTCATTAACCTGGAAATAGCGCTCATACACGCCTGACGTCACCACTGATTTATTCACTACTGTGATCACACCAATCAACGCATCGGTTGCGGCAAAAGGCTTTTTGAGGCCAATCGCCCAACCTTGTTGATCAGCAGGCTCGCCCAAGGTTTGTACGTTGCCGCCAAGATTAATCAATCCGCGCGTAACGCCTTGCTGGCGCAGAAAGCCCTGCACGCAATCGGCAATATAGCCTTTTGCAATCGCGCCAAGATCAATCTCCATTCCCTCTTTCGCTAAAAATACGGAATGGGTTGATTCATCTATTATCACGTCATGCGGATCACAGCGCGTCAGACAAGCCGACAGTTCGCTTTCTGGCGGTACACTGTTGCCCTGAAAACCAATCTTCCAACATTTTACGACCGGGCCGATGGTGAAGTTAAAAATGCTACCAGGTAGTAAGCTGACTGCTTTGGCACAGCGAATCAGCTCGAAAACACGCGGGTTAACCTGAACCGGATGCTGACCTGCAGCCAGGTTAATATTCATCACTTCCGAGGGCGTGCGGTTTACCGTAAGCAGATTTTCCTGATGCTTGATTAAACGGAAAACATCTCTGGCCAGGGCTTCATTATGATCGAAGAGTTTGAGCTGAATGGGCGAGCCCATTAATACAGCGGAGTAAGCATAGACTGCGTCGCTTGTTGACATGATCGCCTCTGCTTAAGCGTTGAAAAGCGCTGTGCCCATATTGTCATGGGCACAGCTAACGTTTAACGTCGGGCGAAAGCCGCAGCGTTACGTCCCGCCAGAATACCGAAAATGATAATATCTGCCACCGCGTTACCGCCAATGCGGTTAGCACCGTGGATACCACCGACCACTTCACCCGCAGCCCAGGCACCGTTGATCACCTGTTTTTGGCTGTCCAGCACGGCGGTATCAGGATTGATCGTCACGCCGCCCATCGTGTGATGCACACCTGGCGCGATGCGAATCGCATAGAACGGGCCTTCATTCAGCGGATGGCGCAGCGCAGTAGTACGGTTGAAGTCTTCATCTTTCTGCTTAATCACAAACTGATTGTAGCGATCCAGCGTCGCTTTTAAGGCGTTTTGATCCATATTCAGCTTCACCGCCAGCTCTTGCACAGTTGGCGCGCTGTTCACGAATCCTTTGGCAATGTATTCGTCAGCGGCTTTATTGTTTTGACGAACCTGTTCATCAAAGATAATCCAGGCACTTTTTTCCGGTAACGCGATGATCTCTGCAGAGACTTTGTCGCGCGTTTCCATCTCATTGAAGAAGCGTTGCCCCGCCTGACTGACTAAGATGGCCCCGCCGCCACGAATGGACTCAGAAATCAGATAAGACGTGGTCTGCTCAACGGTAGGGTGTATTTGGATTTCGCCCATGTCCACGGTATCTGCACCGATGCGTTGCAACATAGCGATACCGCTGCCGGTGGCGCCTTTATGGTTCGTTGTAACAAAGCCATCCAGCTCAGGACGATACTGAACCACCATTTCGCGGTTTGCGCTGAATCCGCCCGTCGCCACAATCACGCTTTTCGCATACAGGATACGGCTGTCGTTGTACTCATCAACAACCTTCACCCCAGCAACCGCGCCGTTTTCATACAGGATTTCAGCGACTGACGTTTCTAACAGCACTTCAATGTTACGTTTATTAATGTTTTTCACCAATCCGCTGATCAAGAAGCCACCCACGGCAGAGCGGTCAGCAGGACGGTGCGTACGGTCAATACTCATACCGCCTGTGATGGTGATATCGTTCAGTTCGATGCCGTGATCAGCTAACCAGTCAATCGCTTCAGGGGCCAGTTCAACAAATTCTCTTAACAACACTGGATTGTTTTTGAATTTGCCGCCTTTAAGGGTTTCTTCATAGAACAGCTCTTTGCTGTCTTCAATGCCCCTGAGTTTCTGATAACGGGTTTCCGCTGCGTTCATGCCAACGGATGCTTTGATGGTGTTGCCCCCGATGGTAGGCATTTTTTCAATAATGACGACGCGCGCGCCTTCATCACACGCCTGAATCGCCGCAGCCAGACCTGCACCCCCGCTGCCGACAATCACCACATCATAGTTTTGTGGTGCCGCAGGATTACCGCCCTCCTCAATCACGTGCTCTTTGCTGGAGGTGGCCATGGCGCGAGAAACCGCTTTTTTCAACGCTTCACTTTGCGTAGTTGCCCCGGTGATGGCATCCACATGTGGGCTGTTTGCCACCAACATGCGGGTACGCAAGCTTTCAAAGGTGGTGGTGAAATCAACATCCAGCGAATCATCAGGCACCAGCGAAATATCGGTAATACGGTCGGTATCCAGCGTGACGTTGATTTTCAGCTTCAGCGCTTCCGCCTCAACTTTTTCCTGATAAACACCCGCTTTGTATTTGCGACCGCTGTCGCTGACGTCACGAATCATCGCGTCCACCAGCGAGAAGCGCCACAGCGGCTCAGGAATGTTCAGTGCCTCGCGCTGGGTGCTGTCGATGTAAAGTTCAAGCTGCTCATTATTGATAATGCGGTCAGCCCAGTTGGGATAGGCGATGCAGGCTTTACCCACCGCGACCAAATCAAAACCGTGTTCCAGCGCAGATTCTGCATCCGCTTTGTTCAACACGCCGCCGACACCGATCACCGGCACTTTCGCCAGCGTTTCAGAACGCATGGCGCGGAACTTGGTGATCAACGGTGTAGGGTCGCTGGTATCAACAATGGAAGGTCGCAGCAGCTGTCCGACGGAGAAATGCACATAATCCAGCCCGCGCGCCGCCAGTTTCTCCAGCAAATACATCGTGTCGTCAAAACGAATGCCGGGCACTTCGAGCTCTTCTGGCGAGAATCGATAGCCAATGATGAAGCCTTTGTGCGCGAAGCGGTCTGCCATTTTGTGAGTAATGTCGAGTACTTCCAGAGGAAAGCGGGCGCGATTGTCGCGACTGCCGCCCCACTTGTCATCACGCTGGTTGGAGTTTGGCGAGTAGAACTGCTGGATGAGATAAGTATTTGCGCCGTGAATTTCTACGCCATCAAACCCGGCCTTGATGGCGCGGTTAACGGCATCACCAAATTTGGTGATCATCACATCGACTTCTTCTGCTGTTAACGCTTGTGGCGTCGTCGCCCCTTCACGCGGTGCGGCGATGGCGCTTGGCGCTACCGGCTTTTTGCCGCCGATCAGCTCGGGTTCGACCATGCGGCCGCCGTGGTAAATCTGCAAAATGGCGAGTGAACCTTCCGATTTGATCGCGTCAGCAATGCGCTTTAATCCAGGTATTTTGTTGTCGCTATCAATGCCGATAGCGCCGGGAAACGCAGGGCCTTTGGTGTCAATAAAACAGCATTCAACGATCACGGTACCAATGCTGCCTGCGCGGCAACGATAATATTCCACTAATTCGCTGGTGACGGTTCCATCATAAAAACCGGTGCAGGTCGTCATGGGTGCCATGACAAGACGATTTTTAAGCACGGCACCGTTTGGCAGCGTAAGAGGATTGAGGATCGGGGTGAGCGTATTCATTTATGATCGACTCCAAAAATTAAAAAACCTTGAATTCTTTTGCGGACGCTATTTCTCAAAGAATAAAGTGGTCCGATGTCATGCTGTAAATATACCAATTTCTTTAGCTATATAATCGATAAATTTAGTTTTTTAACTTTTTAATTATTTGGAGTTAATTATTGCTTCTTTGCTAAAATAATATTTTACTTAATTGTTAACCATAGGTTGACAAAAATCAACCTTTCATTTACAATTTAAATATATACTTATAAAACAATAAGTTATAAATAAGTAAGACCATACAAAAATAAAGTTTCCGGCTAACCTTAGCCTGCAATAGATTTAATGCATCTAAAATTCACGTTATAAAGAATGAAGCCTGTTAAAAAAGAAAACGTCATTAATTATTTCTTGATCTAGATCAAAATCATTAATTATATAAATCGCAAAATATTCTCATCCACCCAATAAAGAGCTTCGCAGCAATTGGGAAATAAAAAATGAAATACTTCACCTGTCGCGATTAAACCGCTAAATAATCAGAAAAGAAACTAAAGTAAATGTTAGCGAACTATCGTGGCGTAAACCGCATCCTTATCAACTTGTAGACCAAAACTATGAAACCACTATCAACGATGAGTGAACCCCCAAAAGCAGCACCTGCTGCAACCGGGCAAAAAAAACGCTATATCATGTTGTTTCTTCCTGTCTTAGTCGCTGTTCTGTTACTCCTCGTTCCGGTCCCTGCGGGACTTGAACCTCACGCCTGGCATTTCTTTGCTATTTTCGTGGGCGTCATTATCGGTTTGATCTTTGAACCGCTGCCCGGCGCGGTCATTGGGTTAACCGGTGTGGTGGTCATCGCCCTGTTTAGCCAATGGCTGCTGTTTAGTCCGGCAGAACTGGCTGATCCGACATTCAAAACGGCAACGCAAGCCTTTAAGTGGGCGGTCAGCGGATTCGGCAACTCAACCGTCTGGTTGATCTTCGGTGCCTTTATGTTCGCTGCGGGTTATGACAAAACGCAGTTTGGTCGTCGACTGGCGTTGATTTTAGTGAAGTACCTGGGACGTCGCAGCCTGACATTGGGTTATGCGATTACCTTCGCTGACCTGCTGCTCGCACCGTTTACGCCGTCTAACACCGCACGCAGCGGCGGCACTATTTATCCCATTATCGCTAACCTTCCTCCGCTTTACGGCTCTAAACCCAACGACCCAAGCGCCCGTAAAATTGGCTCTTACCTGATGTGGGTTGCTATCACTGCCGCATGTATCACCAGCTCTATGTTCTTATCCGCCTTAGCTCCTAACCTGCTGGCGCTGGCGCTGGTAAAAAGCATTATTGGATTTGAAATCTCTTGGGGAACCTGGTTCCTGGCCTTCCTGCCGCTGGGTATCTTGCTGATTTTAACCATGCCTTTACTGGCGTACTTGTTCTATCCGCCAGAAGTCAAAATCAACGATGAAGTACCGCGCTGGGCCAGCAGTGAACTGGAAAAACTGGGTCGTCTGTCACGCAACGAAATTCTGTTACTGATCTTCGTCGTCTGCGCACTGCTGATGTGGATTTTCGCAACAGCATGGATTGAACCGGCTATGGCTGCGCTGCTGGTGGTAGTACTGATGCTGTGGACCGGCGTCCTGAACTGGAACGATATCACCAGTAACAAACCGGCCTGGAACACCTTTGCCTGGTTTGCCACGCTGGTCGCGTTAGCGGATGGTTTAGCACGCGTTGGATTTATCGCCTGGCTGGGTAAAGAAGGTGGGCATTTGCTGAGCGGCTTCGACCCACAAGTCGCGGCGGTAATGCTCATGATCGCCTTCTTCTTATTGCACTACCTGTTCGCCAGCACCACTGCACATACCACCGCGTTGTTACCCGCCATGTTGACCATCGCGGCCTCAATTCCAGGTATCAACATGCCCGTCTTCTGTCTAATGATGGTTACGTCGTTGGGTGTGATGGGCATTATTACCCCATACGGCACCGGCCCAAGCCCGATTTATTACGGTAGCGGCTACCTGCCAACCAAAGATTACTGGCGCCTGGGCACTATTTTCGGTGCTATCTTCCTGGCCGCCATGATGCTGATTGGTTATCCGTGGATGGTGTGGATGTTCTAAAAGCGCGATACAAAAGCGTGTAGATCAACGGCTTGTATTATACCATTCCAACACTTGCCAGCCCGTCGTCTCCTCGGCGGCTGGCAAGATAATAAAAGATTTCATTCTGCCAATGGTGTTGTTTCTTCTGCGACAAGAGAGAACGAAGCAGCAGATCATTAAGTGAGCATAAAATGTCGAATAAGCCTTTCTATTATCAGAACCCTTTTCCACTTACCCATGAAGAAACTGAATATTATCTGCTGAGCAGCGATCACGTTTCAGTTGCCGAATTTGATGGTCAGGATGTATTGAAAGTCGATCCTCAGGCGCTGACCCTGCTGGCCCAACACGCGTTCCATGATGCCTCCTTTATGTTGCGTCCTGCGCATCAGCAGCAAGTTGCCTCAATCCTGCACGACCCGGAAGCCAGCGAAAACGATAAATATGTGGCGCTGCAGTTTTTGAAAAATGCTGAGATTGCCGCCAAAGGTATTCTGCCCACCTGTCAGGACACTGGCACCGCGATCATCATGGGTAAAAAAGGTCAACGCGTCTGGACCGGCGGTGGCGATGAGGCCGCGCTGTCGCAGGGCGTTTACAACACATTTATTGAAGACAACCTGCGCTATTCACAGAATGCTGCGCTGGATATGTATAAAGAAGTGAATACCGGCACCAACCTGCCCGCGCAGATTGATCTCTACAGCGTGGATGGCGATGAGTATAAATTCCTTTGTATTGCAAAAGGTGGCGGTTCGGCCAACAAAACGTATCTCTATCAAGAAACCAAAGCGCTGCTTGCTCCGGGCAAGCTGACAAATTATTTGGTCGAAAAAATGCGTTCGCTGGGCACCGCAGCCTGCCCGCCTTATCACATCGCGTTTGTGATTGGCGGCACTTCCGCTGAAAGTACCCTCAAAACCGTGAAACTGGCCTCAACGCATTACTACGATTCTCTGCCCACTGAAGGTAATGAGCACGGCCAGGCATTCCGTGACGTGCAGCTTGAGCAGGAATTACTGGAAGCGGCGCAAGGTCTTGGTTTAGGCGCACAGTTTGGCGGCAAATATTTTGCTCACGATATTCGCGTGGTGCGTTTGCCGCGTCATGGCGCATCCTGCCCGATTGGCATGGGCGTATCCTGCTCTGCCGACCGTAATATCAAAGCGAAGATTAACCGCGACGGTATCTGGATTGAAAAACTCGAAGACAATCCCGGCCAATATATTCCCGCAGAACTGCGTCAGAAAGGCGAAGGCAATGTGGTTAACGTTGACCTTAATCGCCCGATGAATGAGATTCTGGCCCAGCTTTCTGAATACCCGGTTTCTACCCGCGTATCGCTGTCCGGCACCATCATCGTGGCGCGTGACATTGCTCATGCCAAGTTAAAAGAGCGTATCGATAACGGTGAAGGTTTACCGCAATACATCAAGGATCATCCGGTCTATTACGCGGGCCCAGCCAAAACGCCAGAAGGCTATGCTTCAGGTTCGCTTGGCCCAACAACCGCAGGTCGCATGGACTCCTACGTTGACCTGCTTCAGGCGCATGGCGGTAGCAAAGTGATGCTGGCAAAAGGCAATCGCAGCCAACAAGTGACGGATGCGTGTCATAAGCACGGCGGCTTTTACTTAGGCAGTATTGGTGGCCCGGCAGCGGTGTTGGCTCAGCAAAGTATTAAAAGCCTGGAATGCGTTGAATATGCAGAACTGGGAATGGAAGCGATCTGGAAAATTGAGGTGGAGAACTTCCCTGCCTTTATTCTGGTCGATGATAAAGGCAATGATTTCTTCCAACACATTGAGCGCAATCTGTGTGCGAAATGCGTTAAGTGAAGGAATGAAGCCGATGCTGTCTAAACGTCACCTTTGACAACAGACGGCACAGCCTGAATTGCTAAAAAGGTCTGAGTCCAACTCAGACCTTTTTTATTTCCTCTTGATCATTCATCGCTATTGAGCCATCTCATGACCCGAGGGTGTTCAGCCGCAGTCAGACGCTGAAAAGCGGGCAGCAGCGCTGCAGCGGCATCTTCCAGCGCACCAATCAAGGCTTGCGCTGCGACCGGCAGCTGTCGATTTTGCTGCGTGATAACGCCAAAGAAATAGGGAATATCCTCTTCCAGCGGAACAATCGTGACGCCTTCCAGCGGAATACCCCATGCCGTTACCGGTTCAAGAATCGCCACGCCCAGCCCGGCGCGAACGCAGGCAAGAATATTGGCCGACGAATTGGTTTCAATCATTTCATGAGGCGCAACCTTGAGTTTTTTCAGCGCCTTTTCGAAACGGCCTCGCAAACGTAGCGGATTCAAGGGTGCAATGAGACGACGTCCTGCCAGGCAAGTCAGCGTAAGCTGCGGCTCTTTCGCTAAAGGATCATCATGGCGTAGCGCAACCACACAGCGCGACTGCCCAATCCAGTGTAAATCCATCGCATGGTGTTCCAGCGGCAGGCTGCAAAGGCCGATATCCGCTTCGCCCGTAATCACCGCGTGCGCCGTTTGCTCAGCAGATTCGCTAATAATCTGCACTTTGTTTTGCAGATCCAATGTTGCCAACGCCTGGGGCAGCAGCCCGGCGGCCAAGGCAGGTGTCGCAGCAATACTCAACGGGCGATGCTGTTGATGACCAATTTCTTCCGCACGTAGCCGAATTTGTTGCAGTGATTGCAGCGCTTTTTGCACATATTGATGCAGTTGCAACGCTTCTTCACTGGGGTGAATACGCGGTCCATTACGGATAAAAAGCAGATATCCCAGCGACTGTTCCAGCTCTTTAATCAAGCGCGTAACAGCAGGTTGAGAGCGGTTTAACGCTTTGGCCGCAGCCGTGACGCTGCCGGTAGAAATCACTGCGGCAAAGGCTTCCAGCTGTTTCAAATCCAAATCATGTAACGTTGTCATTCAGAAAACATGTCCTGGCGAAAAGAATTCACGGCAATCATAGGGTAAACCATCATTTTTGTAGAAATCCTGCGACGACCCTTACCGCTTGATGGCGAAAGAATGTGAGTTTACCGCTGAAAGCGTTACAGCCCGACACCTGCCGGGCTGTAACAACGTTGCGTTAAACAGGGGTTAACTCCATCAGGTTCTGACCCTGAGCGCTGCTTCAATTTTATCGGCGGCTTTTGTCACGATGTAAGCGATAACCATGTAGAACACCACCGCAATCGCAAAGGCTTCGAGATAATAGAAATTTAATGCTGCAGTCAACTGTGCCTGCGCAAAGATATCAATCACCTCAATGGCGAATGCCAGCGAAAGTGCCTTCATGATCACCATGAATGCGTTTGCCAGGTCAGGAATAGCCGCGACGATAATTTGTGGAAATAGCACGCGTCGAAACAATTGCGCTTGGGTATAGCCTAAAGAGTGAGCCGCATCAGCCTGACCAGCGTCAAAAGAGTTCAATGCGCCCTTCACCACTTCAGCCTGAAACGCTGCAACACAGGCTGTCAGCGCGACAATAATGATCACCCAGTTCGGCAACGAATGCGCATTCACATCAACGCCAAACATCGACGCCACAAAATGCAGTGCGGGCGGCAAACCGTAGTACGCAAGGAAAATCACCACCACCATCGGAACGCCTTTAAAGGCGATCTTGTAAGTAATGACCAACTGTCGCAACACCACAATGCGTTTGTGTTCAATGAACGCAAACAGGCCGCCAACCAGCGTTGAGAAGAGAAAAATCGTCACCGCCATCGCCAACGTGACAGGCACCGCCTCCATAATGCTGAGGAAGTCCGGCAGCAAAACGTCAATATCGAACATAATTATGGCTTCCCCTTTAGACGTTTGCGGTGAATGTGATCTTCGCTGACGCGGTTTTCGAGGTGTATTTCGCATGGCGAAGCTCGAAGAAACGCACAATGATCCAGGCGATCAAGCACAGCAATGAGTAGATACCAGCCAACACCAGATAAGTACCAAACTGATATTGGTTGTAGTCGCGTTCCATAATCAAATGCGCCGTTGCCATAACATCCGCCGCGCCGATATACATCACCAACGCCACATTGTGGATCAGGTAAATAATGGCGTTGCCGTAACCCGGTAAAGCAATGTGTACCGCCTGTGGTCCGATAACACGGGTAAGCTTTTGGCGAAAGGTATAGCCGAGGCTGTCGGCGGCATCATGCTGACCGCGCTCAACCGCCAAAAATGCTGGACGCATCACCTCAGACAAATAACCGCCGTGGTAAAGACTCAATCCCACCATTGAGGCTGTTGTCGCCGAGAGGAAATCGTCCATCCCAAACAATCCTGTCACCAGCGGTAAACCGTAAAACGCCACAAACAGTTGCAGCACCACGGGAACACTTCGGGCATAGGAGACATAGAGATCGGCCAGCTGGCTAATCACCGCAATCCTGCGTACCCGGAATGTTGTCGCCACCAGCGCCAGCACAAAGCCGACGAGTAAGGCGACAAACATAATGGCGAGCGTCAGCGGCAAAGCCGAAAGTAGCTCGGGAATCATGGAAGAGAGATCCACTTGAAACACTCCTGATTAAAAATTCAGCGTTTACCTGTCATCATCGACTCTGTGATGTTAAGCGGATCGATTACTTCATGTACCGAACAACGTCTTCGCCAAACCATTTCTGTGAAAGCTTATCCAGCGTGCCATCATCTTTCAGCTCTTTAAGCGCCTTGTTAACGTCATCGTTCAGCGCTTTGTTTTCATCTGATTTATGAATCATCACGTAGGTGTTATTGATTGATACCGGTTCGCTCGCTTTGATCGCCAGTTTCTGATTATCAATCACTGTCTGCTCACCCAGGTTAGAGGGCAGAATCAGGGCATCATACTTGCCGCTTTGCACTTCTTTCAGACGATCTGGATAAGGAATACCGGCGCTTGAGGCTTTAATAGTGACCTCATCGCTTGGGTTCTCTTTCTGCCACTGAGTAACAAATTTATAGACGCCGCCACCTGCAGTTACCGGCACGATTTTCTTGCCTGCCAGATCTTTCATCCCGTTGATGTTGCTGTCTTTACGGCTGTAGATCTTCATTAGACTGGCACCGATTGGGCTATCTGGGATCAGGAACTGTTTGCTGCGCGCAGGCGCTTTGTAATAACCGCCGGAGACCATGTCATATTTGCCGGTAACAAGGCCGGTTTCTTGTGCCAGATCGGCGGCCCCCTCCATTACAAATTTGTACTGCGGCAGTTTAGCGTTGACCGCTTTAAGTACATCCGGCTCATAGCCTTGTGGCTCAACGCCGATAGCGCCCCATGACAGCGGCTTAGATTCTGCCGCCGTGGCAATTTTAATGGTACGCACGCTATCTGCGTAGCTAAACCCAGCGGTGGTCATTGCCAGGGCAACGATGCCCGGCATAGCGAGGCGACGTAATGTGGTTTTGATTGCAGGCATGTCTGTCTTTCCTTTTTTAGTTTTTAGAGTACGCGTTCTGAACTGAGGAACTGAGCCAGTCGCGGTGTCGCAGGGTTGTCGAAAATCTCGGCTGGGCTGCCTTCTGCAGCGACCACGCCCTGATCCATAAAGACAATGCGGTTTGAGATACTTTTTGCGAACTGCATTTCATGCGTGACCAGCAATGACGTGATGCCTGAAGACGTCACTTCTTTGATCACTTTAAGCACTTCACTGACCAGTTCAGGATCCAATGAGGAAGTCGGCTCATCAAACAGGATCACATCGGGGCGAACCGCCAGCGCACGCGCAATACCGGTGCGCTGCAACTGCCCGCCAGAGAGCTGAGAAGGATAGTGATCTTGTTTGGCAGACAACCCAACGCGCTCCAGCTCCTGCATCGCAATGTCGCGCGCCTCTTCTTTAGACTTGCGTTGCACCACGACCAGCGGATCCATCACGTTTTGGATCACCGTCATGTTCTTGAAGACGTTGAATTGCTGAAACACCATCGCCGTTCGCAGGCGAATAGCGTTGATTGCCGCTTTGTTGGTGGATTGATAGTCCATGCGGATTTGATCCAAGGCGATGGTGCCGGACGTTGGCTTCGCCAGATAATTGATACAGCGCAGCAGCGTGGTTTTCCCGGTTCCGCTTGGGCCGATGATTGATACCACATCACCGCGTTTTACCGAAAGATTGACGCCTTTGAGTATCTGGTTGCTGCCGTACGACAGTGTAATGTCATTGAGTTCAAGCATGGTTATTGACGCCCTTTTGCGTGAGAAACTCTGTTTAACGCGACTGAATTTGCCCTACCTGGCCTAAATAATGCGAATGGCAGAGAGGCGGCCAGCGTGTTCACCCTTAGGAATGGGGTCAGATGCGTAGCCAGCGCCTTCGCGGTTCGAACGGTGACGGGAAGAAAGATCACTTTTCGATCTCTGCATGGCCGAGCACATGCATCAAACGATTAGCCCAACCGAAAATCGAAATAGCATGAATCAGGTCGAGTATTTCGTTGTCGTCCAGGCCTTCTGCTCGCAGCGCGTGAATATCTTCTGGCGTTGCCTGTGACGGTGTCACCGAAAGGCGACGGGCAAAACGGTAAATAGCCGCATCGCGTGCGTTAAGCGTTTCGGGTTTATTGAAATAGAGCGCGCTGACCACTTCATCGCTTTTGGTCAGTTGTGCATGGCGGCGGGCGTGAACAACCGCGCAATATTTGCAACCATTGACGATGGAAGCGCCTAACGCACCCAGCTCACGGTCAGCGCGCGCCAGGCCGCCTTCGACATACATGATCGCGTTAAATAACTCGGTGCGAGCCACATAGCTGTCCGGGTCATGTGCCAGCGTGCGCACATATTCTGAGACCTTCTTGTTAGAAGGCGTCACCTTCATCGCATTAAGTTGCTCGGGCGTGGCCTCGGCAAGTTCAACCGGCGCGATATAGGGATGCCAGGTCAACGGTTTCAGGCTAACTAAGGGAATCATGCTGACCTCATCAGGCGTAAGCCAGCCGCAACGCGTGTCTGGAAATTCACAAATGCAATCAGTTCAGAGAGCGCGACAATCTGGGCATTATTCAGGCCCGCCTGCTCGAGACGCGCAATATCATCTGCTGCTGCCTGATCTGGCGTCACCGTCACCAAATCAACATGGCGCGCAACGGTTGCCAACGGCTCAGGTAATTCTTGCGTGCCTGCGGCCAGTGCCTGCAATGTTTCTGTCGGTGACAGCGCGGTAAGCTGTGCGCCATATTCAGCGATCAACGCCTGATCTTCATTAAGAGCAGCAATGCGATGCGCTAACGCAATACGCAGATCGGGCGCGAGTCCGTGATCATTTGCGGGTTCAAGCACTGAAAGCCGACATTGCTCTGCGCCCGCTACAAATTCTGGGCGGAATCGGCGTGCACGGAAAAGCGCGTCTTCCAGTGAAAGCCCAGCGGCCTTATCAATAGCGTCGATCACAACGCATTCTCCTGTTTAATTAAAGGGGTTGAATCAGTCCATTCGTCGCCCTGAAGTTCAGGGATGTCGTAAGCGACCAGATTGGAGAAATGGGTTTCGACATCTTCGGCAAACAATGAGGCGGTGATGCCGCGCACTAACCGCTCGGCTCCGGCACTCACAGCGGGAATATCACCTGAAACCTTGCCGTGTGTGAGCATCGCCGCATCGTTAAAGCAGTAGACGTGCGCCAGCAACGGGCAGGAATCTGCAACGCGTTGCTGGAACTCAAATGCCGGGCCGAGATCGGGCGCTTCCAGCATATTGCTACGGGGCTCGCCCATATCTGGCGTGTAGCGACCATCAGCCCAGGTACGAATGTGCGGCGCAAGGGCAGCGAACTCCGCACGTCCGCTGAAATCATTTGAGAAACCCGTTGCTGCAATGAGAAAGTCGTAATGCATCGCCCCTTGTGTGGTTTCGATCAACAGACCTTTCTCATCTTGGTGAACCGCAACAATGCCGCAATCCAGCAAGAAACGGGCATTGGCATGGCGAGATACGCGCAGCGTCGAGGCGCGAGGCGGCGGCGTTTGCGTTGTCGCGGTGTAGTCGACAAATTTCCATTTCCACGCATCAGGCAGTTGATGCATTCCGTGCACCACGCCCTGGCTACCAATGCCGGTCATTTTATTGATACGCGGCATCGCTTTTCGGCGGATCAGCATATCAACAGAACCTGCCCCCGCTTCAAGTGCAGTGGCCGCATTGTCCATAGAAGAAGCCCCAGCGCCAATGACGGCGAGACGCTTACCTTTCAAGGCAGCGAAATCGATCTCATCGGCTGAGTGCGCCCAGAACTGACGGTCAATGCCTTGAAGGAATTCAGGCACAGCAAAGCCGCCTAAACCCGAGCGGCCTGTCGCCAGAACCAGTCGACGGGTATAAACACGCCCGGTTTCTGCGCCTTCAATATCTATCGCAATCAGATCGTCCACGAAGGCAATCGCGGTCATGCGCACGTTGTTCTGTACCGGCAGATCCAGCACGTTGCGATACCAAATCAGATAATCCATCCACTGATCTTTGGGAATTTTGTCCAGTGCTTGCCAGGCTTCCGCTCCCCACTGCGCGGTAAACCAGGCGCGAAACGTGAGTTGAGGTAAACCCAGCGCGGGGCCATGCAGGCTTTTGGGTGAGCGTAGCGTTTCCATGCGCGCAAAAGTGATCCACGGGCCTTCGCGACCCGCAGGTGCGGCATCATAGGCAACCACATTGTTAATGCCGCTCAGCACCAGCTTTGCTGTGGCTGCCAACCCGCACATGCCAGCCCCAATAACCACAACATCACGCACCGCATTGCCTTGGTAAGTCCGCTCGGGCACCCACGCTTTGGCGGGCAGTTCAAGGAATGTCAGGTCTTGCTGGAGCTGGGCTTCAAGCGTGGCAAGGCCACTTTGCCCTGCTGATGTTGTATGCGTCATTGAATGGTATCCCTTTCTAAACTGACATTGGTTAAGCCAGATCGCGTTAAGTAAAACAGCGAATAACCTACTGATAGTGAGGTTTTTTATTATTGATAAATTGCATTATCAAACACTCAAAATCCAATAAATGGATAGTAAACAGCAAGGTTTTGGATAATCCTCTTCGCTATTAAAAGAGTCAATAATGTCGGTCACTTATCAACCAATGAATTTCTTATATCTTATTGCGAAATTGATATAACGCCATTTTACTCGCTTGAGCTTTTATGATTTGCAGTTAGCAGGTTGAGCTGAAAAGATGTCGGAATAATTAGCTGAGGTAATATCTTTTAAGAGAGGAAATCGGCGTTAGCCGTAAAGCGTGGGGATGAAATCAGGAGTAAACGCACGGTATTCAGCGCAGAATAAAGCAAAACGGATAACGCATAATGCGTCACCCGTTGCGCTATATATCAACTGCTTATAGGACTATTAACGTCATTACAGCTTGTCAGGCACGCTGCCAACAGACAGCCCGCGAATAACGTCATTACTGCGGAATCACTTTCTCTTCTTTCAGCTTATCGAACAGCTCGGTGAATGAATCCAGCGAGCTACGATAACCGGTAAAGCCCGCTTTCCGGCTTTTGCTCATATCAGTGAACGCTTCCATTGGTCGGCCTAGATCTGCATCGGTGTGCCACCACGAAACCAGTTTGTTGATATCGGTTTCACGCAGCTGATAACGAGTGGCGATCTCTGTCCATGCCGCTTCTGCTTCCTGCATACGGTTCTCCAGCGGCATGATCTGCGCCGGATAATCCGCCGCTTCAACACCAAAATAAGCAGCCAGACGCGGCCACATCCAGTTCCAGCGGAACACATCACCGTTCACCGAGTTAAAATCTTCGTTAGCCGCTTCAGGCGATGTCGCGGCCCAAAGCAGCTGCTCTGCCAGCAAACCTGCATCCGTCACATCGACTACACCGTTCCACTGTTCTGGCGAACCCGGGAAGATGAATGGCCAACCTTTCTCACGGCACAGCGTGGCGTAGACGGCCAGCGTTTGACCCATGTTCATCGCATTGCCCAATGCGTAACCTACAATGGTGTGCGGACGATGCACGCTCCAGCGGTAATCATATTTTTCCGCACCCGCAAACACTTCATCTTCCTGCGCGTAATAGAAGTTATCAACCGGCTGACGTCCCTGCTCTTCACGGAATGGCGTGACCGGCACCGCGCCTTTACCGTAGGCTTCGAACGGGCCGAGATAGTGTTTTAGTCCGGTGATCAGTGCAACATGCGCGCCTTCTAGGCGATCGCCTAACGCTTCAATCACGTTACGCACCATCGCACCATTGACGCGGATATTCTCTTTTTCAGTGTCCTGACGTGCCCAAACGCTGAAAAACAGGGCATCCGGCTTCACATCTTTTAATGCTTCGCGAACGGCAGTTTCGTCCGTTAAATCAGCGGTCAGGCTGGCGCAACCTTCTGGAACGGCGCCGCGTCCCCGCGAAAGTCCGCTGACCTGCCAGCCTTCATGCAATAATTTTTCTGCCAGTGCACGACCATTAACCCCACTGATACCGACAATCAAAGCGTGTTTCTGCATTTCAATTCTCCTCATTTTGCGTATTTACTAGCTTAATAGAGAATTTAAGGCTTATCTGTGTCATTTTTTCACAGCATTCCCAACTTGAGTTCATCAATCTATGCACGATCAGCGTTTAAAAGACATTATCCCGTTCGTTGCCAGCGTAGAGTGTGGCAGCTTTACTGCCGCAGCCCAGCGTCTGCATGTCACAGGTTCAGCCATCAGTAAAAGCGTGAGCCGACTTGAGGCACGACTGGGATCGCGCCTGTTGGAGCGCACCACACGCAGCCTGCGCCTGACTGATGCCGGAACCGCTTACTACCAGACCTGTATTCGTATTATGGAAGAACTGGCGGAAGCTGAATCAGTATTAGCCGCGCAGCGCACTATTCCATCGGGTCGCTTGCGGTTGGCAATGCCCAATACCTATGGCCGATTAAACGTCATGCCGCTGCTGATCCCGTTCTGCCAGCAATATCCCGAACTGGAATTAAGCCTTAGCTTTTCGGATCGCTTTGTTGACCTGTTTGATGAAGGCATTGATGTGGCTATTCGCATTGGTGAAGTGCACGACCTGCCGGAATCGTTGGGATTTCGCTACATTGGCCGGGAACGCATGGTGTTTTGCGCTTCGCCGGATTACCTCAATCAGCAAGGTCGGCCGCAGAACGAAAGCGAATTGCTACAACATCGCGCCATTCTTTACGAGCGCGTGGATGGCTCCCCCAAGCCCTGGCTGTTTATTAATGAGGAGGGCTATCCCATCTGGCGAACGCTGCCGCACCGTATGGCGCTTGGTGACGTTGATGCGCAAGTTCAGGCCGTCTGTGCCGGATTGGGCGTGGCGCAAATGCCATCATGGTTGATTCGCCGCGCGCTTGATAACGGTGATTTGGACGTGATATTACCCGACCTTCAGCCGGATGGTTTGATGCTGACATTAGTCTGGCCGCGGCGTAAGCAGCTCTTACCGAAAGTGGATGCGCTGTTAGGGACGCTGGCGGGGTTAGATATTCGTTGAAAGCGCTCTTTTGCGCTACCCGCACCACATGGCGCACGTGGCCATATCTGTGTAGCGCATGGCATTGATGCTCCTGTGGTGATGGGGATCTCGCAGCGCCGCGCGGTGGCTTTGGCGGTTTTGCTGGCCGTCAGCTCAAGCGCGACGATGTGCTGACGTTGGATGAAAGCCAGTTAGCAGGCTTACCGGAGAACGGGATTGGCATCTAACCACCCTCTTCTGTTTTGCGCCACGTCTTGCCGCTGAACCGCAGCGACCAGCCCTTGATTCGCGTCATTCCTTCCGGTGAATACGCGTTATTTTCCACAAACGCTCAACGCTTTTGGTGGCAACCATGGCAAGTTTCACTTCAAAGTAACCGCACCGGCTATCGCCCGACGGGCGAAACGATTATTCAACTCTGTGATGCCAATACGGCGGGCGGTTATCTGAGAATTGCCTGTGTGATTGAAGAAGACCGCTGGCGGCTGGGAAGGTCCAGCCGAGTTATTACAAACAGCAGGATGTAGAAGATGGCTCGGTGTTGTTGTTCCGAGCCATTTTTCACATTAATTCAGTGATTACCAGCGCTGATGTACCCAAGGGGCGATCTTTTGCTGATACAGCGTTTTAAGGGCTGTCATTGTTTCCTGATCCAGCGGGGCAAGATTGCTGGCCTGCGTGTTGGCCTCAGCCTGAGCCGGATTTTTTGCGCCGGGGATCACAACACTGACCGCGTCATCCATCAATATCCAGCGAAGCGCAAACATCGCCATGGTGACATCGCCTTTCACTAACTTGCGAATATCCTCTACAGCATCCAACGCTACGTCATAAGGCACCCCAGAAAAGGTTTCTCCCTTGTCAAACGCTTCGCCATTGCGGTTAAACGCCCGGTGATCGTCTGCGGAAAAAGCCGTATTCGCGTTCATTTTTCCCGTTAATAAACCTGATGCCAGCGGCACGCGAGCAATCACCGCAACATTACGCTTACGCGTTTCATGGAAGAAAAGTTCAGCCGGACGCTGCCTGAAAATATTATAAATAATCTGAACTGACGAAACGTTGGGATAGTCGATGGCCTTCAATCCTTCTTCAACTTTCTCAACGGAAACACCGTAGCTGCGAATTTTTCCCGCTGCCACCAGCTTATCCATGACGTCAAAGACCTCCGGCGTGTAATAGATTTCAGTCGGAGGACAATGCAGTTGAACAAGGTCTAACGAATCGACTTGCAGATTATTTAAAGAGCGCTCGACGAACGCCTGCAGGTTGCTCTCTGTATAACCTTCGGCAACATGCGGAGAAAGACGTCGCCCGAGTTTGGTCGCCACAAACGGACGCTTGCCGCCACGTTCGTTCAGGACTTCAGCAATGATTTTTTCGGAGCGGCCATCGCCATACACATCCGCGGTATCGATAAAGGTCATGCCCGCATCTAAAGCTGCATGCAGCGCGCTTTTTGCATCTTCATGAGAGACTTCGCCCCACGTTCCCCCAATAGCCCATGCGCCAAATCCAATTTCAGAAACACGTTGTCCGGTCCGCCCAAAATTTCGTTCTTTCATGAATCGTGTCCTCGTGATGTTCAGCTGAAGATGGGGAGGCGTTTTCCCACATGCGTAACGCCATTGAAAAAAATCGACGTACTGACAGCAGCATAGCGTTAGCGCGTCGGGAGCGCCGGAGATAAAAAAGAGAAATGCGAAGAAAGGCCGCAATAACGAAAGATGTTTTTCCCAGGCGAACTTACCGCGCCTATCAGGCCACTCTATAGCGGCTATTTCACCCTGCGCATAACCTTAGCGGGATCATTTATTAGCCTGGGGATAGCGGAAAAATTAACCTGAGTTCTTTTTACAGGGAAAGAGTCATGAAGATCCGTTATTTATCGCTGTCACTGATGTTAGCGCTACTCTCAACTTCTGCGCTGTCTGCCGAATTGATTGTTGGCGACCAAAAAGGAAATGCTCGCGCCGTCATGGAAGCCGCAGGCCAGTTGGAAAACCTCCCGTATAAACTGAGCTGGTATGAATTCCCGAATGCTGCGCCCTTGCTGGAGTCGCTTAATTCCAACCACCTGGATGCAGGCTTGGTGGGAGATGGCCCGCTTTCCTTTGCGGCGGCGGCTGGCGCTGAGATCAAAGCTATTCAGGCATCACAGTATCTGGGCAATGCCATCATTGTGAAAAAAAGGAGCGGGATAAAAAACGCTGCTGATTTAAAAGGTAAAAAAATCGCTACCGTCAAAGGGTCTTCCGGGCAGAACCTGGTGCTTAATGCCTTGAAGCAGGCAAACCTTCCTGCTGACTCGGTTTCATTTATTTTCACTACGCCGGCAGAAGCCACGCTGGCGCTAGATAGCGGCGCAGTTGATGCCGTTGCCAGTTGGGAACCCTATGTATCCTTCGCCGTCGCGCAATCTGGCGACCAGATCGCGGTGGATGGACGCGCCTTCCCTGTATCTAACTATTTAGTCGCGACTGATACCGCGATTGCCGACAAACGAGACTTACTGCAGGATTTTCGTCAGCGACTGGTTCTCGCCCGTGAATGGGGTGTTGCTCATCCTGAACAGTATGCGGCGGGAATCGCTAAGGTGCTGCGACTGCCTGAAAACGTAGCATTGAGTAAAGTGCAACGAGAAAATAATGCGCCCATCAGTGACATCGCCACTGTGCGCAGCCAGCAGCAAAACGCCATTGACACGTTTACGCGCACAGGGTTGATTAAGCCCGGCCTTAAGGCCGATCAGTTAATTGATGCCAGCTTTTTTGCCCAGCAATAAGGAAAATCAGCATGATGAATTTGGCGCTTTATCTGGATGCCGGTATTCACCAAGGCGGCTGGCGTCACCCGGATGCCGTCGCGAGCGGCGGCACCAACTGGCCACTCTATCGCACCGTGGCACAGCGCGCTGAAGCGGCGAAGCTAGATATGATTTTTGTCGCCGACAAGCTGGCGATCGATGATATCTACGGCGGCGATCTGAGCAAAACCGTTCACAGTCGTCAGGTAGGCTGGGCCGAGCCCTTGACGCTGCTGGCAGCGCTGGCGGCTGTTACTGACCGCATCGGCTTAGGCGGCACAGTTTCATCCTCCTATTCCGTGCCTTACAGCACCGCCAGAATGCTGGCGAATATTGATCATATCAGCGGAGGCCGCGCCGCCTGGAACGTCGTTACTTCGTTAAGTGATACCGAAGCGCGTAATTTCGGCAGGGAAAAGCACTATTCTCACGCGGAGCGTTACGCGCGCGCAGAAGAGTATATTGCGCTGATGAAAGCGTTGTGGGACAGCTTTGAAGAAGATGCGATCATCATTGATAAAGAGAATGCACAGTTCGCTTCACCTGAAAGCTTTCACTATATCGATCACCACAGCGACGCGTTTGATGTGCGCGGCCCGCTGAATGTTCCCCGCCCACCGCAGGGACATCCGGTGTTGATTCAGGCGGGGGTATCAGAAGCTTTCACTGAGCTGGCAGCAAAACAGGCTGAAGTGTTGTTTGTGGTGCAGCCAACCCGCGAGCGCGCCCAACAGTTTTACGCCACACTGAAAGAGAAAGCGCAGACAGCGGGACGCCAGCCCGATCAATTGCGCATCTTACCGGGCATGGTTCCAGTGGTTGGCGAAACGCGCCGTGCAGCGGAAGAGTTGGATCGATATTTAAAATCGCTGATCACCACCGAGTCGGGACTGAGCTTCGTCTCTGCCAGCATGAACATTGATCTCTCACAGTATCCTGCCGACGGACCGATGCCAGATTTGCGCGACCATATCACCGGCAGCAAATGCCGTTTTCAGTATGTTATCGCTCAGGCGATTGAAGAAGGATTAACACTGGGAGAAATGGCGCGACGCTACGCAGAAAGCCTTTCTTTCCCTTCGCCGGTAGGCACACCCGATGATATCGCCGCGATAATGATCGATTGGTATCAATCCAAAGCCTGCGATGGCTTTGTCATATTACCGACCTATCTGAATAGTGCAGGCGATCTGTTTTTGGAGGAAGTGGTGCCACGCTTGCAACAGGCTGGCGTGTTCCGCAAAGCGTATCCCGACGGCACGTTGCGCGATACGCTGGGGCTGGAAAAGCCGCTGAATCAGTTTAGCGTTTGATATTTGTAACCGTTTCGTCGCCGGGAAGCAGAGTCGCTTTGCCCGGCGCTGTTGTGACGTTGAATGGGATATCACGACGCCCATGGCCTGTCATCATCATTCCCCGTAATGCATGCCTTCCAGTTTCATGCCGTCTGGATCGAGAAAAAACACCGCGTAATAATCGGGATAATATTCACCGGCGGCATCAACAATGGTGACATTATTCTGCTCCAGCCAGGTCTGTAACTGATCAACATCCTGACGGCTATTAAGAGACCAGGCATAGTGATGAAAACCGGGATTACCCCGGCGATAGGGATTTTTCAAGCCCGGTTCATCAGCCTGATAGATCCACAATCGGGTCGTTCCGTCACTCCATCCCATCGCCTGTGGCTTTTTATCCAGCACCTCAAAACCCAGGAAGGTCATTAATCCGTGATAGAAGTGTTGTGACGAAGCAAAATCGCTGACCGATAACACAATATGATCGACTGCGCGTACACGTGACATCTTACCTCCGCTCTTTTCTGACGCTTGATATTTAAGCGTAGACAATCACCCGCCATTCTTCATGAGGCGGCGCGGCTCGGTGTGATTTTAGCGTGATGAGATGTCAACGATGTGCAGTTTTTCACCGTATTGCGCACGCTGTTTAATCGGCTGGCTGTTATCGGTAATGATGTGATCAATGCCTTGTAAGTCACAAACATGCGAAAGCGCGCGGTAGCCAATCTTGCTGCTGTCAGCCAACACCACGGTCTGCTCTGCCGCACGGATCATCGCCTGCTTCACCGGAATTTCCACGGTGTTAATATTGGTCAAGCCACGTTCATAGTGCACGCCTTCGGCACCCAAAAATGCCCAGTCAACATGCATGCTGTCGATTTTACTGATCGTGTCCTGTCCAACCAGCGTATAGACGTTGTCCAGCATCAATCCGCCGGCAACGTGTAACGTAATGTCTGGATATTGGCTAAGCGTAAACGCGGTATAAATATCGTTGGTCAATACCGTCAGGTTCTTCTTCTCTTTTAACGCCAGCGCAAGTTCGTATACGCTGGAACCGTTATCCAAAATCAATGACTGACCATCCTGAACCAGGCTGGCAGCGTAATGACCAATAGCGCTTTTTGCCTCGCCATTCATCTGCCGCCGCACACTGTAGGGCGTGTCCGCATGGCTGGATGAAGCCACAGGCAGCAAACCACCGTGCGTGCGCATCACTTGTCCACTCTGTTCCAACCGTGAAAGATCGCGGCGAATAGTAGAGCTATCAACCCCAAATTGCGCCGACAGTTCACCGGCGTTGAGATATCCCTTCTCGTTGATCATTGCAAGAATCTGGTTACGTCGCTCAGCCGCTGTCACCTGTTCACTCCATTAAATACACACATTCGTGCATATCATGCCTGTTTTTAACTTTCACGTCACTACGCTCCGCACTCCTGACGCCTGCCAATGGCTATTTTTTCATAGCCATAAGTTTTTCGCTTGAAAACAGGCATTGACTGCACGAATTCGTGCAATGTATGTTGTCTCCTGTCTCATTAACCAGGAATGACGTATGACCACTCTGAGTGAATACGAAAAAGATATTCTTCAGCAACCGGACGCGCTGCGCGATCAGCTCAATTACCCGCTACCCGCTGAGCTTCACCAGCTTGACCTGCATCGCTATGACCGAATTGTATTGGCTGGCATGGGCTCATCTGATTACGCCTTGATCCCCATTGAACGCGCATTAATTGCGCGCGGTTTACCGGTATGGCGCATTGATGCCGGCCGCCTGCTGGATATGCCCGATCTGATAACCGCCAACACCCTGCTGTGGATGACATCGCAATCGGGTATGAGTGGTGAAGTGGTTAAGCTGCTGGATATCATCACGAAACCGCTGACGCTGATTTCAGTAACCAACGACATCACCAGCACGCTGGCTCAGCGCGCTGACATTTTGGTGGAGTTGCGCAGTGGCGATGAAGCCACCGTCAGCGCGAAAAGTTACCTCAACACGCTGGTCGCCAGCTATCGCATCCTCGCCGCTCTGACGGGCGAAGCGGAGCAGCCGCTAACAGACAAAGTGGCTGCGCATCTAAACAATATTGCTGAGCGGGTGAGTCAACAGGCGCAAATCCAGCCGATCGTGACCCCTTTCTTTCTGCGTACTCAGCCACGTTTGGCCATGATTGGTATCGGTGCCGATGCGGCAACCGCCATGACCGGTGCGCTGATCACCAAAGAATCGTCAAAAGTCAGTGCAGAAGGCTTTATCGGCGGCGAGTTCCGGCATGGTCCGATGGAAACCTCCGGCAAGCAGATGACTGCCCTGCTGTTTGGTAATGGCAGCGAACCAACGCTGATTCAGTTAGCTGAAGATTTGCAGCGCAACGGCACGCACGTGGTCACTGTCGGTCCACGCGCTTACGCAGGCAGTGAACTGCTGGAAACGCCTGACGATGAGCTGCTGCGTTTAGTGTGCGCCATGCTCTTTGTGCAGCACCTGACCGTCGCGCTGGCACGCGGCAACGGCATGGTGCCCGGCGAATTCCTCTACGGTAAAAAAATAACGGTAACGTTATGACCAATTCTGCTCGCCTGCTGCGCGCAGGCATTGATATGGGCGGCACCGGCACACGATTCATCCTGCTGGAGGGTCTGCGCGAGGTGGCGGCGTTAACGGTGCCTACCGCAGAGTTTGATGCGATCCCGCAATCCAGACGCAGCGATGAACTGGTCAGTCGGTTGCGGCAGCTCTGTCCGGCGGACGGGCAGATTATTTCGCTGGGCATCGGTGCCAGTGGACCGGTTAATAACCGCAGCGGTGTGATTGAAAACAGTGACACGCTGGCCTGTTTCTCATTTTTTCCGCTGCTCGACGAGCTGCAGCAGCGTTTAAACGTGCCTGCCGCCATCGATAACGACGCGGTGGTTGCGGCACTGGGCGAGTTTCACGCCGGGGCGGGTGTGGGAAGTCAGCGCATGTTGATGGTCACACTCGGCACCGGTATTGGCGTGGCGTTACTGGATAAGGGCCAGCCGTTTCGCACAATCGATGGCCGCCATCCTGAAGCGGGTCATATTCCTGTCTCAGGCAGCACACATCGCTGTTACTGCGGCGTCACGGGGTGTTGGGAAACGGAGGCGTCACGCGGTTGGCTACAACAGGCTTTGCTGCAACTGCTGCCAAATCTTCACTGGCCACAACTCACTGTTAAGCGACTTGATGCACTTAGCGCGGACGATCCTCGCGTAGCCGCAATTTTAAGCGAGTACGGTGGCCGCGTGGGACGAGGGCTATCCACCCTGCTGGCACTTTATGGCCCCGATCTTACCGTGCTTAGCGGCAGCGCTGCGCGTTTGCTGCCGCTGTTTCGCCCGAGTTTAGATACGGCTCTGCAACGCGCCAGCGGCTACCACCTCTCTCCACAGATTATTTCATCTTCTCTCGGCGATGCGGCGGGCGCGCTGGGAGCGGCATTACTGCCAACGATCAGGGAACCCGTTAAACGCTCGTAAAACCATAATCGCGCACCATAGCGCGGCCTGGGCTGATGGCGTTCACCTGCATCAGCCATTATTTCACCTGTTTTTGGAGTGTCAGAATGAAAAGACGCGTCACCCTGCAGCTCAGCGGATGTCTGGCCGCGCTGCTGATTTCCGGCTATGCCAACGCCAAAACGGAATTAAGCGCACTGTTTATGTCACAGTCTGCTTATAGCGAAAGCGATATTCGCGCCATGACCGCCGATTATGAAAAGGCGCATCCTGATGTAACGATCAATCTTGAATTTGTCCCGTACGAAGCGCTACATGACAAGATCGTTGCCGCGCGTGGCGCGGGCAGCAACGGCTATGACGTGGTGTTATTCGACGATATGTGGCCAGCAGAATTTAACCGTTTTAACCTGTTGAAAGATGTCTCCAGCCACTTCACGCCAGATGTCAAAAACAAGATTTTTACCGGTGCCCTGAATACCGTTACCTGGAAAGATAAGCAGTACGGTATGCCGTGGATCCTCGACACCAAATACCTTTATTACAACAAAGCGATGCTGGCAAAAGCGGGGATTACCACGCCGCCAAACAGTTGGCAGCAGGTGATGGAACAATCGCAGCTGCTCAAGCAGAAAGGCATTGTTAAGTATCCGCTGGTCTGGAGTTGGTCACAGGCGGAAGCCTTGGTCTGTGATTACACCACCATGGTTTCTGCCTTCAAAGGCGATTTCTATCAAGATGGCAAGCTGACCTTTAACGCGCCGGGCGCCTTAAAAGCCGTGATCTTTATGAAAGATTCGCTGGATAAAGGCGTGACCAACCCAAACTCCAACGAGTATCTGGAAGAGGATGTGCGCAAGGTCTTTTCCAACGGCGATGCCGCCTTCGCGCTTAACTGGACTTACATGTACAACCTGGCCAACGATCCGAAGCAGAGTAAAGTCGCTGGCGATATTGGCATCATGCCTGCACCGGGTGATGCGCCAGGTGAAGTGGCGTCCATGAACGGTTCCATGGGTTTGGGCGTAACCCAAACCAGCGGACATCCCGATCAGGCGTGGGATTACATAACCTATCTGACCTCGCAGCCGGTGCAGAACCATTATGCCCGTCTGAGCCTGCCTATCTGGAAATCATCCTATCAGGATCCGGCGGTGCGTCAGGGCCAGGAAGCGTTAATTGATGCGGCTGACAAAGCGCTAAACGTGATGTTAATGCGCCCGATTATTCCTGATTACTCGCGCCTTTCGAACATGCTGCAGCAGCATCTTCAGCAGGTTTTGCAAGGTCAGGAGACGCCAGAAGCGGGAATGCAGGCATTGACACAAAGCGCGTCGCGCCTTCGGTAAGGACTTTTCATGCTCAGTTTGCAACAACGTGAGCAGCGTCAGGCATGGGTGCTGTTGGCACCCATGTTACTGGTGATGTTTCTGCTCACCGGTTGGCCGCTGTTCCGCACCATCTGGCTTAGCTTCACCGATGCGGCACTGATCGGGAGTGATGGCGCAGCTAACCTGATTGGCTTCGATAACTATTTATATGCACTGACCGACCCCGATTTTGTCGCCTCTATTGGCCGCACGCTTTATTTCACTGTGGTCTCAGTGGTGATTGAAGGCGTGATCGGCGTGCTGGTCGCGCTGCTGCTCAACCAGCGCTTTTATGGCCGTAATGTCTTGCGAGTGCTGGTGATTCTACCGTGGGCGCTGCCGACCATCGTCAATGCAATGATGTGGCGACTTAATTTCAATCCCGATTACGGCAGTATCAATGCCCTGCTTACACAGCTTGGCGTAATGGATCATTACCGCAGTTGGCTCGGTACGCCTACCTCGGCGCTCAATGCCGTGATGCTGGCAGATATCTGGAAAAACTATCCACTGGTTACGCTGCTGGTGTTGGCAGCAATGCAGTCGATTCCTGACGATCTTTATGAAGCTGCACGTCTGGATGGCGCATCGGCGCTGCGGCGGTTTCGGGCCATTACGCTGCCCGCTATCGCTGGGCCGCTGAGTGTTGCGCTGGTATTGCGCACTATCGACGCCTTCAAAATCTTCGACATTATTTATGTGATGACGCGTGGCGGCCCGGTGGACAGCACCAAGACCTTGAGTTTCTTTGTCTATCAAGAGTCTTTTAGCTATCTGCGTGCTGGCAGTGGTGCGGCTTACGCCATTTTAATGACGTTGATGTGTAGCCTGCTGATCGCCATTTATATGTTGATGCTGCTGCGTCAGCGCCGCCGGAGTAAAGTCAGTGAAACGTAAAATCCGCGCTGTTTTGCGCTATGCAGCCGCCTTGCTGGTGGCGCTCTCTATCCTCGCACCGATGGTCTGGCTGTTTTTAATGAGCGTCAGCTCAACCGCCGATTTAACGCGCCTTCCGCTGGAGTGGTTGCCACGTCACTGGGACTTCTCGCGTTACGCCCGGCTGGTGTCACTGGCACCCGACCAGCCCGGTGCGCTTTTTTTACACGCGCTACTCAACAGCCTGCTGGTGGCGTGTGGCGCAACGGCGGTATCGCTGTTACTGGCGATCCCGGCAGCATTCAGCTTCTCACGCTATCCTGGTCGTGACGGCTGGTTGTTCGCAAGTTTGGCGATCTACATGGTGCCGCCGGTGGCATTTGTGCTGCCGCTCTACTTTGTATTGCAACATCTCAACCTGTTGAACACGCATATCGGCCTGATTCTGGTCTATTGCTCATTGATACTGCCGTTTCTGACCTGGATGTTGAAAAATCAGTTCGACACCTTGCCCCAGGATATTGAGCAAGCGGCACGGTTAGATGGTCTGCGCTTCTGGCAGGTTTTGCTGCGCATTACGTTACCGTTAGCAAAACCGGTGCTGGGCGCGTCGGCTCTGTTTGGCTGGCTGCTGGCGTGGGACGAATTTTTCTATGCCCTGCTCTACACCAGCAGCATTGATGCACAAACGCTACCGGTGACTATTGCCGGTTTCACCGCCGGGCGCGCCACCGATGACGGCCTGATTGCCGCGGTGGGCATCCTCGCCTCATTACCTCCGTTGTTGATCGCCATCGTGCTACAAAAATCGCTGGTCAGTGGGCTAGCGAGCGGCGGCAGTAAAGGTTAGCGAAACATTTTTTGGAATCTACGATTATGGCAAGAGTTGAACTGGTACAAGTTTCCCGCCGTTACGGCAAACAGACGGTATTACAGCCGCTGGATCTGACCATTCCCGACGGCAGTTTTACGGTGTTGGTTGGCCCGTCTGGCTGCGGAAAATCAACGTTACTGCGGTTGCTGGCTGGACTGGATAGCGTCTCTGATGGCGCAATCTTGATGGATGATCAGCAGATAAACGATCGCGATCCAGCCGATCGTGATATCGCCATGGTATTTCAGAGCTATGCGCTTTATCCCCATCTGACCGTGGCGGAAAACCTGGCGTTTCATATGCAGGTCAAGAAGATCAAACGCAGTGAGCAACAGGATAAAATTACCCGTATTGCCGCTATTCTCGGGATAGATAAGCTGCTGGGTCGTTATCCGCGCGCGTTATCGGGCGGTCAACGTCAACGCGTGGCGATGGGTCGCGCCATGGTGCGTAATCCGCAGGTTTTCCTGTTTGATGAGCCGCTCTCTAACCTGGATGCGCAACTGCGCATGGAGCTGCGAGCAGAGATTAAATCCCTTCATCAGCGATTCAAGACCACCATGGTATATGTTACGCACGATCAGGTTGAGGCGATGACGCTGGCAGACCAAATTGTGGTCATGCGTGAAGGTGTGATTGTGCAACAGGGCAGCCCGCTGGAAATTTACGATCGCCCAGTGGACACCTTCGTGGCACGCTTTATCGGCTCACCGCCCATGAACTTGCTTGAGGCACAGCTGGTTTCTCGTGAGGGGATCCCGGGCGTTGCCTGTGGCGAATATTGGTTGCCTTTACCCGCCAACTGGCGTGACGCCGCCATGCACCAGGGAGATAAACCGGTGCTGATGGGGGTTCGCCCTCATCACTTTCATCTGGCAGATTCGCCCGCCTTACCCGCCACCGTGAAGCTGGTGGAAGTCACAGGAGAATCCAGTTTGCTGCATCTTGACTGGCAAGGCTTGCCGCTGCATGTCCAGCTCGCTGGCCGCATAACCGCACAGCCGGGTGAAAAACTGTCGTTGGCGATTGATCTCTCACATTTGCATCTGTTCGATAAAGAAAGCGGTAAACGGTTGTAGCCCAGGCGGCAGCGAGCGACGGAGGCGAAAACCGCTCGCTGCGCCCTTTCGAACCTTTACTTCATTCCCTCGCTCGCCGCTTTAGCGATGGCGATTTCATTCGGATTAGCGGATCCGCTGACGCCCACCGCGCCGATAATCTTTTCCTGCCACACCACCGGCGAGCCGCCGCCCAGCGGGATCACGCCCGGTAATGTCGCGATAGCCGGTTCTTTTCCATTGGCGCGATCCATATATTTGTCTGTTGGTGTGCGATACAGCGCGGCGGCGCGACCTTTTAAGATTGAAGAATCAATACAGCCTGCGGGCGCGTTGTCCATGCGCTGAAAGGCTAAAAGTTGACCGGATTGATCCAGTACCGCAATGCAGACATTGGCATTCAATGCGTGCGCTTTTTCCTGAGCGGATGCGATCAGCTTTTGCACATCGCTTTGCGTCAAAATGGTTTGCGTCGTGGTCGCCTGCGCCGCAAAGCCACTCATCACACCCGCGCCGAGCAGCAGCGCAACGGCAAACTTTTTGTTCACGATACGTTTTAAATTTCTGGTCATAACAAAACTCCTGTCTTAACGAGGGGCCCGGCTGCGGCCCGTCAGATTATGCTCGCCGACGGCGTAGCGGAAAGAATGCCCATAACAACACCAGCACTATCCCTGCCACCCCGCTCCAGGCAAGCCCGGCGGCGTGGCGTACAATCCAGCTGCCGCTCTCGCCATGAAGCGTTTCTTCAACCTGTTGCAGGGTTATGACGTGTTGAGGATTGCCAAACGTGACGGAAACATAATTCGCCACTTTCGCCAGCTCCTGCTGAGTGAACTGATGTTCAAAAGCGGGCATAAAGGCATGACCCGCAGGCATGTCACGGTTGATGCCTTCAGCGATAATCATGATCAAATTGGCGGGATCGTCAGCGGCCACCGAGGACAATCCCACCAGCGACGGATAAGCGTGTTGATCATCGCGCGTGCCACGTCCATCACTGGCATGACAGCTGGCACAAGCGCCATTATAAAGCTGTGCGCCACTCAGCTGCTGACTCGACACGTAATCCTCGATGCTGTCACGCATGCCTGTTTCAATGGCCGAAACAGGCGTAGCGGCAGGGGGTTTTAAGGGCTGCCGATTAATACCGCCTGTTGCAGGAAGCTGCTTCAGGTAACGGGCCATCGCGTACAGATCGCTGCTCTGTAAGCGTGAGAAGGATTTTTCAATCGCGGTGCCCATTTCGCCTCCCGCCACGGCTTTACCGTGCAACACGCCGGTGCGCAGATAGGTCACGATCTCCGCTTCGCTCCAGCTGCCGATGCCAGCTTCTACGTCTGGTGTGATGTTCGGCGCGGTCCAGCGGCCCACCTTGCCGCCAGCCAAAAAATGTTCGCCCTGTTCGGCCATCATGCCGTTGCGTGGCGTGTGGCAGGTTGAACAGTGCGCCAGCGTTCGCACCAGATATTCACCCCGATCAACGCTGCCCGCGGCGGCATCGCTGCCTTTCACCGCAGACTGATCGAGGAACATCAGATTCCACAACGCCATCACCGGGCGAAATGAGAAGGGAAAGGGCAAGTCGGTTTTTGTCGCGGGATGATCGTCAGCGGCTACGCCATTCATGAGATAGGTGTAGAGCGCCCGAATATCGTCATCTGACATCCCGGCAAAGGCGGTATAAGGCATGGCGGGGTAAAGATAATGATTGCCGGGCGCTTTACCTTCGCGCATCACGCGGGTGAAATCCGCCAGACTGTATTGACCAATGCCAGCGGTTTTCGACGGCGTAATGTTGGAACCATAAATCATGCCCATCGGCGATTGAATGCCGAAGCCGCCGGAGAAGGGTTTGCCGTTTTCAGGGTTGTGATGGCAAGCCGAGCAATCACCTGCAATCGCCAAATACTCACCGCGCTGAATCAACGTTTGCGTGGCGTCGGCCAGGTTGGCAGCGCTGAAAAGCAGTGAACAGACCGGGAAAAGCGCGTAGATGACCTGTTTCATCGCGTCAGATCTCCCGAATAATGGTATCGGCAAGGCGAAGTGCCAGCGCGATACCTGTTAGCGTTGGGTTGACCGTTGCCGACGTCGGCATTACGCCGGTGGTGGCCAGAAACAGATTGGGATGATCCCAGCTGCGGCACTCGCTGTTGACCACCGAGTTTTTGGCATCGTCGCCCATGATGGTGGTACCCATGATGTGATACTGATTACGCCAGCCGGTTGGCGCTTCAATAACCTCACCGTTGAATGCCTGTAGGAAGTTAGCGAAATCGTGGTAAGCCTGAGGGCGCATGCCGCGCACGTAGCTGTCGAGCTGGTAATTGACCTTTAACATCGGCAAGCCGATGGCATCCCTGCGGTCGTAATTGGGCACGACGCGGTTAGTGGGAACCGGTAGGGTTTCACTCATGGTGCTGATATTCATGATGCGTGAGGCGCGGTCAAAAATGGCGTCATCCAGCGCTTTGCCCATTAAGCCTTGCTTCAGCAGCGGAGCGGTGACATCCACGTTGGGCACTAAATTACGCAGTGAATAGCGAATAGCAGAGTGCTGTGCGCGGCTCGGTTCATCGCGACGATTAGCGATAGTGCCGTGTTGCACCGAACCGCGCCCAGTCCACAGTGGCTCATCAGCGAGAAACGTCAGGCTTAAACCGGTGTGATCCATCAGATTACGGCCAACCTGATCGGAGCTGTTGGCTAACTCGTTCATCAGCAGCAGCTTCGGCGTTTCAAGGCCATGCGCCGCAACGATAAACACTTTCGCGGTTAATCGGGTATTGCTGCCATCTGGCTTGCGATAATGCAGCGCCTCAATACTGTTTTTTGCGCCCTGCTCAAATTTCCAGGCTACGCATTCAGTACGCAGTTGCGCGCCCAGCGCCACCGCTTTATCAACGTGCATATCGCCGGAATACATCGCGCCAATCGGGCAGATCGGTTCGCAATTGTTATTCCCTGCGCAGGCGGGACGTCCATCATAAGGGCGTGAAACGCGACCATGCGGCTCGTGGATCACCTGATAACCCATCGGGCCAAGTTTGGCCTGCATGCGCTGCACCATATAAGGCTTGGCTTCAGGCGGCAGCGGATAGGCTGCGGATCGAGGCGGATAGTGACCGCGCCCTTGCCCGCTTTGATCTTCATCAGCGGTGCCCACCACGCCGACTTCGCGCTCGGCTTTTACATACCAGGGTTCCAGTTCGCTGTATTCAAAAGGCCAGTCACGCCCGACGCCATAGACGCTTTTCAGCTTGAAATCATTGGGCAGTAATCGCCAGCAGGCCGAGGCCCAATGCCGTGTACTGCCGCCTGCCACCCGCAGGGTGCTGGTGACATACTGAAAATCGTCGTCACCCTGTGCCTCAACGTAACCGTCGGTATAGCTGTTTGGTGCCCAAGGCAAATTGGGATACGGCGCACACCAGTTGCGTTTACTGGCGCCGTTGCGGTAATTCTCTACCACTTTCCAGCGAGGAATGTACGGCCCCGCTTCTAACATAATCACTGATTTCCCGGCTTTAACCAGCTGGTAGGCTGCATTTGCGCCCAAGGCTCCCGAGCCGATAATCACGACATCAGCATCAAATTCACGCATCTTTATTCCTGGTTTTGTCTGTTCTTATTGTTTGGCAATCATCGCTTCGGCTTCTGCCAGCGTGCTGGCTTTTCCCTGTACCATTAATAACCACGGCGCTTCCGGCTCTCGAATGTGATTCGCTGCGGCGGGCGAGCGATCGCCCCAGTCACGAATCGCGGCGGGCATCGCAGGGGCCGTTACGCCAGCCGGCACCTCGGCCCAGTAATCCTGGCCCGAACGCGCATAGCTGGGCCGAAGGGTGTGATTGCGGGTGGGCTCATACATCAGTGCGGAAAGAAAAGTAACGAAATGCGCATCGTCCACCGCTTTCACGGTGGAGGGTTGACCGGTGTAGCCGAGATACCAAGGTGAAACGATGCTGAGCGCCGTTTTAACATCCTGATCGTCCAGGCTCGCCACCAACCGCTCGCGATCGTCACTTTTCAACGTCGTTAGGTTAGAGAACAGCCGGGTAAGATGAGCCGGAAAGTTTTTATCCTGCTGACACAGTAACGCCCCCAGCCGCGCCGTAATATTGGCATCAAGGCCACGCCGTCCGGTGAGTAATTCACTGACACGTTGCAGTTGCGCGACGTGGCTATCTGGCTCGGAGGCGATCATTTCGGCGTTCAGCGGCATCGACAAGATCACCGGAGCCGCCACCATTAGCTGTAAAAAATGCCGTCTGTCCATTTCGATCTCCGCTATCCGGCGTTCAGGACGCTGAGGGCACCTTTCGCTGCTTCTGCATCCACGTTGCCGTCTGGCGTACTGACACCAATCGCACCCACCAGCACGCCCTGAATGATCACCGGCTCGCCGCCTGGCAGCGGAACCACCGCCGGATTGCCCAGCAGCGCGACATTACCGGCCACCACTTTTTGCTGGAAGCTTTCAGTCGGCACACCAAACGCAACCGCGGCATGCGCTTTCTTCGGTGCCAGTTCACTGTTAGCCAGCGTTGCGCCATCCAATCGGTCGTAACTCAGCGTTTGCCCCGCCGCATCAACCACGGTGACAACACCGCCCAGGTTATGGCTGCGAATAATCTGTTCGGCTTTGCCGATCAGCTGTTGCGCCTGTTGGTGATTCAGGGTTGATATTTGCGTAATAGGTTGTGCGGCGTGAGCGACAGCACAAAGCAGCCCGCCGCACAGCAATGCTAGCGATTTCATACATTCACCTGCGAAGTAGAAAGGGAAATTAAGCGCGCCTGGTCAGGATCTGGCGAAGCGGCGTTGGATAAGGTAATCGAGGCTCCATTTGCCGCTGCCGTTGAGATAAAGCAGCAGGAATGCGGCGGCGCAGGAGATGTTTTTCAGCCACACCATCAAATGGGCATGGCTGAATCCCTGATAAAACAGAAACCCCGCCACGACGGAGAAGATCGCCATGAAGACCGAGGTAAAGCGGGTAAGAAAACCCAGTGCAATGGCGGCGCCTCCGCCGACTTCAAGCAGAATCACCAGCGGCAAGAAGAAACCTGGCACCTGGTTGTCTGCCATCTGTTGCAGGTTGTCGCTGTAGTGCGAAATTTTGTCGAGGCCAGACGTAAAAAACAGCCCCACGGCCATGACCCGGCACACTGCATTTAAAAGATCGTTTGAACATTTCATGACGTGACCAATTTGATGCAAAGTTGTTAAATTTATGCACGAATGAGTCTGTGCAATTCGTTTAATCCACCTTGTGCGTTAACGGTCATATAACCGTTTTTCGCTGGCGGCGATGCTTAACCTAACGCATAACCTGCTGAGAAAAAGAGTAAAATATTTTCCTCAGATTTTATGACTTCGGTTTTATTTGAAGAAAGTCACAAAAAATTTGGATGTTAAAATCAGGATCAAAGCCGCTTGAATCCGCTGCTAAATTTTTAACAAATCGATCGACCTCGCGTCGCCAGTGCCTTTCAATGCTGTTTAGCCAATACATCAAGCGCGATGAAGCGACGCGTAAGCCCTTCGCTGCCCCAACCTATTCCCGTGGGGAATATATTGATAAGTAAATGGGAATACTTTTTATCGTTTGAAGCTGCCAGGATGAGGTAAATCTATTCGGGAGAGACAACATGGCTTATCGGTTTTTGGTCACCACCAGCGCGCTCGGCCAAGGTGGCGTTACGCTGCTGGCTGAAGCGGGTTGTCAGGTGGATTACCTCGACAATCCCAACGATGCACAGGAAGTGGAACAGCGCATGGCCAACGTGCCTTACGATGCCGTGATTTCGCGCACCGTTAATTTAACGGCTAAAGCGATCAACGCCTGTGCTTCGCTGAAAGTAATTTGCAAACATGGAGTTGGCGTAACCAATATTGATGTTGCCGCCGCCAGCGAGCGTGGCATTCCGGTATTAACCACGCCCGCAACCAACGCGCAATCCGTCGCTGAATTAACCCTTGCGCTGATGCTCAATGCCGCGCGTCGCTTGCCCTATTTTCAACACGAAGTGAATGCCGGACGCTGGACACGCAGCGGCGACGGTGAAGAGCTGCACGGCAAAAACCTGGGTTTAGCCGGATTTGGTGAGATTGGTCGCCGCGTTGCCCGCGCTGCGCAAGCTCTCGGCATGCAGGTGGCTTTTTTTGATCCGGGCGTTAAGGCTGAAAATGGGGCAACCGCTGTGACGCAGTGCGCCACGCTGGATCAGCTGCTGGCCTGTTCTGATGTGCTGAGCCTGCATTGTCCGGTGAATGATAAAACGCGCAACATGATCAATGCACAAACGCTGGCGCGTCTGCCGCACGGTGCCATTTTGATCAATACCGCCCGTGGCGAGCTGGTGGACGAAGTGGCGCTGTGTGAGGCACTGAAAAAGGGTCAACTGCGGGCCGCCGCGCTGGACACCGTGGCCAGTGAACCGCTGGCGGCCGATCACCCGTTTCGCGAACTTCCCCAACTGATTATCACACCACACATTGGCGGTTCCACTCCGCAGGCGCTGGATGCAGTGGCCTACAGCGCGGCGCATCAATGTCTGGCCTGGCTGGATGCACAGCAAATTAATGCGGCTGCCTGTGTAAATCCGCACGTTCTCAACAAGGAGTAAATCATGACACATCGTAGCGACTGGCCTGCTGGCTATTTCATTGGCGAACGCGGCCCACAAGCGGACGCCGCCCTGGTTGATGCCTTCCGTAAACTGCCGGTGCCGAACATTGGTGATTGCATGGGTCGCAGCACCGGTGCAATGGGGCTAACCGCCTATCATAACGATGCGAATTTAGTGCTATGCGGTCCGGCATTAACGGTAAAGGTGCGTCCGGGCGACAACCTGATGATTCACAAAGCCATTGAGATGGCGCAGCCGGGCGACGTTATTGTCGTCGAAGGCGCAGGCGATCTGACGCAGGCCTTGATAGGTGGTCTGATGCGCACCTCGGCGCAAACGCGCAAAATCGCCGGTTTTGTTATTGATGGTGCAATACGCGATCTGAATGAGTGGGCTGAAGGCGGTATTGCGGTTTGGGCGCGGGGTAATACGTTGCGTGGTCCGTCGAAAGAGGGGCCAGGAGAAGTCAATTCACGGGTGAGCTGCGCCGGTTTAGTGGTTTCGCCAGGCGATTTAATTGTGGGTGATGCCGACGGTGTGATTGCCATTCCGTACGATCAGCTCACCACCTTGCTGCCGCGTGTAGAAGCACATGCCCTGCGTGAAGCTAAAATTCGTGCCAGCAATCAATCTGGCACATCCGATCCTGAACGCTTTAATGCCATCCTGCGTGCCAAAGGCTGCCCAGTGTAATCGCCTAAAAACCCGTTTTTTACTGCGACAAGGCTTCTTAACCCTCAACGCCCCACTGCAACTACAGGAGATTTACCCATGCGGAGATTACTATGCAACGCGTTGCCCGTGTTAACCGTCGGATTATGGCTCAGCCAGCCGGTACTTGCTCAGGATGTGCTGCCCACGACATTACCGACCCAGGAAGATGCGCGACTCCAGCAGGTCGCAACCTCTAATCACGTCTGGAATGGCGTTACTGTCAGTCAGGATGGTCGGATATTCGCTTCGTTAACCCAATCCGAAGGCGCCGGCCCGCAACTGGTGGAAGTCGGTCAAAACGGTAAACTTACGCCGTTTCCTGATGAAGCGTGGAATCGCTGGGATGAGAAAGATCCTGAGCATCATTTCCTGCACGTGAACGCCGCACGCTTTGGCCCGGAGGGTTATCTCTGGGCGATGGATGCGGGGAATAAAGGCATTGGCACCGGTGCACAAGCCGTTACTGGCGGTGCCAAGTTGGTCAAAATCGACATTAAAACGAAGCAGGTCGTGGCGAGCTGGGTGATTAAACCGCCCGTATTGAAAGCCACCAGCTATCTTGATGACGTTCGTTTTAATGGCGATTTCGCCTATATCACCGATCCAGGCGCGCCGGGATTGGTGGTGTTGAACCTAAAAACCGGCCAGGCGCACCGGGTGCTGGACGATCATCCTCTGGCGATTGATCACTTGCCGCTTTACGCCGACGGTAAAAAGCTTTATCTCCCCAGCGGCAAAGAGAAACGCGTGGGTATCGATCAGTTAGAGGTTTCACCTGACGGTAAATGGTTGTGGTTCCAGGCCATTCCTGGGCCGCTGGCGCGTATCGAAACCCGTTATCTTGACGATGCCACACTGCCCGCAGCAACGGTGGCGAAACAGGCGCATAAAGTCGTGGATACCTGGACGACCGGCGGCACAGCGATTGACGCGGAAGGCAATATCTACGCTTCTGAATTGAATACGCGTAGCATCAAGCGCATTACGCCGGAAGGGAAAATCAGCACGGTTATCAGCGATCCCCGATTGGTTTGGGTTGATGCCATGTGGATTACCAAAGGCGCATTGTGGATGCCTGCCGCACAGATTAACCGCACGCCAGCCACCACCGGCGGCAAAGCGTCGACCGTTGAGTATCCGGTCAAAATGTATAAGTTAGCGCTGCCGATTGCGCCCGCCGATCGCGATCATCATTAAGCGGTGAAACCCCACCACGGTGGGGTTTTTTAATGCCTGATTTAACGGCGATAGGCTAATGAACGTACTAGTCGATCGCCAAGTTTTTGAATGATCTGCACCATAATCAGCAGCACGATGAGGGTCGCCGCCATGATCCGGTTATCGAAGCGTTGATAGCCGTAGCGAATGGCTAAGTCGCCTAATCCTCCGCCGCCTACCACACCCGCCATGGCTGAGAAGCCAATCAGCATTACGATGGTCAGCGTCATTCCCGCCACCAAGGCAGGCAGCGCTTCAGGTAACAAGACGCGGCTCACGATGTGCCAGAGATTGCCGCCCATTGAGATCACCGCTTCTATGCGCCCGCGATCAACCTCATCCAAGGCATTTTCAACAATGCGCGCAAAAAAGGGAAACGCACCCAAAGTGATCGGCACGATGGCGGCGGTGCTGCCTAAAGTGGTGCCTACCAGCAATCGGGTAACCGGGATCAGCGCAATCAACAACACCACAAATGGCAAGGCGCGTCCGATGTTAACCAGCGTGTTCAGCGTCAGGGCAACGGCGCGATGCGGCAATATCCCATCCTGTCGCGTTAGGAAAAGCAGTACGCCCACCGGCAAGCCAATGGCAACGGTAAATAGCGCGGCAAAAAAAACCATGTAGAGCGTTTCATAGCTGGCTGTCAGCAGTAAATCCTGAAAGCGATCCCAGTTTACGCTACGCATCGGGTTAACTCCGCAGGCAGATATTTGGCGAGGAAGGCACGATCGGCTTCACCTTCCTTCAGTAATAAATCTCGTAAACGGCTCTCTTCACGCTGCATGATTTGCGCCAGCGTGCCGCTTTCTATCAGCCTTCCTTTTTCGAGCAAGGCTGCGCTATCACATATCCGCTTTACTACCGACATTTCATGGGTGATCAGCACAATCGTGATGTTGAGCTGATGTTGAATAGAGGCCAGCAAATCCAGAATCGTCACGGTCGTTTCTGGATCCAGCGCGCTGGTGGCTTCGTCACACAGCAAATAGCGCGGTTGAACGGCCAGCGCACGCGCGATGCCGACACGCTGTTTCTGGCCGCCCGACAACTGCGAAGGCCAGGCGTTAGCAAAACTTTCCAGCCCCACCAGTTCTAACAATGCAGCCACGCGCGCGCGCCGTTGTTTTACCGGAAGTCCGGCAATCTCCAGCGGCAAATCGATGTTGTCGTGAACATTACGCGAGTGCAGCAAATTGAAGTGTTGGAAAATCATGCCCATTTGCTGGCGCTGACGTCTGAGCTGAGCAAGCGAGAGCGTTGATATCTCCTGGCCATCAATCGCTATCGAACCGGTTGACGGACGCTCCAGCAAATTCAAACAACGTAACAAGGTACTTTTACCCGCCCCGCTTCGTCCGATAATGCCAAAAATTGAACCGTCCTGAATGTCCAGCGAGATTTCAGCTAAAGCCGGCGCAGCTGCGCCGGTATAGTATTTGCTGACCTGTTCGATTTTAATCATGCGCGGCATCCGCAACCGGAATCACCGACCCGTTGTAGTTTTTGCGGATAAAGTCTGCCACCTGCGGCGAGGTCAGATCTTTTGCCAACTCAATCACGCGCGGATCTTTTGCCAGCTGCGGCGTAGTGACCAACAGATTGGCGTAAGGATTGTGCTTCGCTGATTCCAGTCCCAGCGCATCTTTCGCCGGTGACAATCCCGCTTCTAAGGCGTAGTTGCCGTTGATAATGGCCGCATCGACATCATCAAGAGAACGCGGCAGCTGCGGCGATTCAATCTCTACAATTTTAATTTTTTTGGGGTTTTCTGAGATATCTTTCGGTGTTACCAAGGTGGTACCGACTTCACCGCTGGCGTTAAGACGCAGCACGCCTTTATCCTGCAATAACCACAATGCGCGGCTCAGGTTAGTGGTGTTGTTTGGCACGGCAATCGTCGCCCCTTCTGGCAGCGCATCCAGGCTTTTTACTTTGCGGGAATAGATGCCGAGCGGCTCGATATGCACACTGGCCACCACGTCGAACGTTTTACCCAACGCTTTTTCCTGATCTTTTAAATACGGCAGATGCTGGAAATAGTTTGCGTCCACATCACCCGATGCCAGCAGTTCGTTGGCATTGATCCCACCGCTTAACTCGACGATTTTTAAATCAAGTTTGGGATCGAGCGTTTTAACGTACTCCAGTATTTCGGCATGCGGTACCGCATCAGCGGCCACGCGCAACGGTGCAGCGTAGAGGTTTTGTGCAATCAGCAACGACAGTCCAGCCAGGCCTAATAGCGTTTTCTTCATGATTTTTCTCAGTGTCATTATTGTTGGGCGTATTCAGGATAAAAACGTTGTGCAACTTCGGGGTGCGAGCGCAGGCGTCCTTTGAGGTAATTCCAGCCCACATCACGCAGTAAAGGATTTTGAGGATCGCTGCTCGGCCCCTGCGCTAATTGCGAAAGCGATTCTGGAAGCGGGTAAAGCGGCACCACCGCATCAAGCTGTGCACCCAGAAAGAAGGCAATGGAAAGGCGTTCGCGCTGCGCTTGTGGCGATACCACGCGGTGCACGGTGGCACGCAGATAACCGTTGGTAGCAAGCTCCAGTAATTCACCAATATTCACCACAAAAGATCCAGGCAACGGCGAGGCGGCAATCCATTCTCCGGGATTAACTTCAACCTCTAATCCGGGCTGATCGTCCTGAAGCAGCAAAGTCAAAAAGCCGGAGTCCTTGTGTGCGCCAACCCCCTGACGTGATTGATCATCTGCACGGCCAGGATAGCGAATGAGTTTGATGTGCTCGTTGGGATAACGCCCGTAAAGGTTATCGAAAGCATTACGGGGTAATTGCAGCGCTTCGGCAAAGGCGCGGAGAAGCTCAAGAGCAACGTGAGTCATTTCCTGTTGCCAGCGCGTTAACAACGTTTTCAACGCTGGCAACGCGTCGGGCCATTGATTGGGGCCTTGCAAGCGTTGCCAGGCGGGTGCGTCATCTGAGAGAGGCAGCGCCTCTCGTTCAGCACCAATATCAAATTGCTCTCGATGGTCGGGTTGATTGCGGGTTATTTCTGCACCCGCGAGGTTATAACCACGAAAATGTGGAGAGTTAGCCATTTTAACTTTGCGTTTTTCATCTAATGGCAAAGCAAAAAAAGCCTTTGCCACGCGCTGCACGTCATCTAATAAAACCTGATTAATACCATGGTTAATAAGATAGAAAAAACCCACTTCACGAGCGGCGTGACCTAATTCATTTATTAATAATTGGCGCTGTTCTTCATCGCCTTGTAATTTCGCGAAATCAATAATCGGAAGCTGCACTTTATTTAGCGACTGCATGATTAACATCCTGCCTGACCGTAATGACACAACATTGCCATTGGCTTGTCTGGTTCACTACTAAGTTATCCTGCTATCGATATGCCATTACCGGAAATAACGCGAATTGTTAGGTTACTGATTTTTATAATCTTTTAATTAAAGTAATAATCCTGAGTAGGGATTGATTGTGGGATTAAACAGAGTATTGCGTTATTGGAAAAATAAAGATGAGAATGAATAAGCCATTATTAATGCGTAACAAAATGTTTGAAGGTGTGATCCGCCATTAATACGGCGTGCCCTGCTGGATTTGTCAACAATTGCGGTTATTCCGGCTATAAACTTGCAAAAACTGACAATTATAGTCTAAGGTTGGGCGGCTGAGGTGCTTACCGCTTCACTTACCCACAATTTGGGCTTCTTATAGCTTTCATTTCCTTCGTTCTTCTCGATCATATTTGCGGCTGCGAAAGCTATAAGACTCCCTCAATTAAGCTGTATGAGGAGAATATGACCACCAAAAACCAATCATCTGAACATCCGAAAAAACACTTCTGGAATAAGAAGCAGAAAGAACTGACCGTTGATGACATCACCGTCATTGATAACGGTATGCTGAAACGTGCTGTCGGTGCGGCTGCCTTAGGTAATGCCATGGAGTGGTTCGATTTCGGTGTTTATAGTTATCTGGCAGTGATCATCGGGAAAGTCTTTTTCCCGGATGCCAACAACGCGGTGCAGCTGATCGCGACCTTCGGTACATTTGCCGCCGCCTTCCTGGTACGCCCCATTGGCGGCCTGGTCTTTGGGCCGCTTGGCGACCGTATTGGACGGCAGAAAGTGCTGGCGATGACGATGATCATGATGTCGATCGGGACATTCTGTATCGGGCTCATTCCCGCGTACTCCTCCATCGGTATCATGGCGCCGATTCTGCTGCTGGTAGCCCGACTCATTCAGGGCTTTTCTACCGGGGGTGAATATGGCGGAGCAGCGACCTTTATAGCGGAATACTCCACTGATAACCGCCGTGGCTTTATGGGCAGTTTTCTTGAGTTCGGTACTATCGCCGGTTACCTGCTCGGCGCGAGCCTGGTGACGGCCATGACGCTGCTGCTCTCTAATGACGCCATGATGTCGTGGGGCTGGCGTGTCCCGTTCTTTATCGCCGCACCGTTGGGCTTGTTCGGCCTGTATGTACGCCTGAAACTGGAAGAAACACCCGCATTCCAGCAGCACATGGAAAAACAGGAAGCGCTGGAGCAGAGCAAGCCGCGTCTTACTTTGATGCAGATGCTGAGCAAATACCGCGCGCCGATGATGAAATGTATTGGTCTGGTACTGCTGTTTAACGTGTCCAACTACATGTTGACTTCCTACATGCCGAGCTACCTGACGGGTGTGCTGGGTATGAACGAGATGAGCGGTTTACTGCTGGTAATGGTAGCGATGTTTGTGATGATGCCGCTGACCTTGTTATGGGGTCGCTGGACCGACAAAATTGGCCGTCGCCCGGTGATTGGATTTGGTGCCGTAGGTTTAATCCTGTTGTCGATTCCCAGCTTTATGCTGCTCGGCACCGGCAACATGTGGGCGGTTTTTGCTGGCCTGCTGATTCTGGGGGTATTGCACACCTGCTTTAGCGGCACCATGCCTTCAACGCTGCCTGCGCTGTTTACCACCGATATTCGTTACAGTGCGCTGGCAATCGGCTTTAACCTTTCCGTTTCACTGTTTGGTGGTACCACACCGCTGATTACCGCCTGGTTAGTGGACACCACCCACAACGTGATGATGCCTGCTTACTATATGATGGGTGCAGGCGTCATCGGCCTGGTGACTATCCTGACAGTACGCGAAACAGCACGTCAGCCACTGAAAGGCTCTTCGCCTGCTGTGGCCACGAAAGCAGAAGCACATAAGCTGATTGATAAGTTACGTTTGCGGAACAGTAAATCGAAGCCGGTTCCGGCACCGTCAAAATAATGCGTTAATCACTAAGCAAGCCGGGATAATCCCGGCTTTTTAATGCGAGATTAGCCCCTCTCTCGACACACCATCAACATCGGCTTTATTACGTAGAGCATCAACCCTTCTTAGTTAAAAGCGATCAAAACGGTAAGGATACGGATCAATAATCGGCGTGTGGTTCATCACAAGATCTGCCGCCAACTGCCCTGCTGCAGGCGAAGTGCCAAATCCATGACCTGAAAATCCTGTTGCCAGCGTTAAGCCCGAAAGCCGGGCAACGGGTCCGATAACCGGATTGGAATCTGGCGTTACATCAATGGCTTCTGCCCAGGCTTCAGCGATTTCCGCACGCTGGAAAGCAGGCCATTCGGCTTGCAGATTATTCATTGCATCCTCATTAAGAGAAGATTTAGCTGATAAGAAGAGTGCGCTGAAGGGATAATTGCTCGCTAAATGCGGGTTTGTAGCATCGAAGAGTCAGGCGAATTGCCGCGTTAAGCGACAATCTTCTGGGATTCACTTTAACGAAAAAAGGCCGCCGATAGGCGACCTTTATAAAACGCGTACCCCACCCGGCGCTTATCTCCGGCACTCGCAATGGCTTAGCTCTTGAAGGGGCAAAAGGATTCTCTCATCAAACACGGCGTCAGATTTAACCGTTATTGCTATCGTTATTATTAGCCTGCTACCTTTTTACCAGGTGTGTTGTGCCACATCGCAATACGGCTTTTGTGAAACCGAAGCGCTGTAAGCGATATCCATTGTCAGTTCTGGTAAATATGGGTAAAGAATTAAGATGAGCGATCAATAACGTCGGTTTGATTATCAGAATATATTTACCGCAATCGATATAAATCCGCATTTTTCATATTGCGTAAATATTAAATTTTTATTTGACCATTAATTATACAAATTTAAATATAATGATTTCTATTTTTTAGAATAATGAGCGGCTCTACTTTGCACGCGCCTACTTTCAGGCCGAGTTCAATATGTTGTGGGCGGGCAAAACAGAGGGGAAATACAGGCATAAAAAAACCCGCTCGAGGCGGGTTTTTTAATCATCAGGTATTTTATCTGCTCAGGCTGTTGCCTTCATCGCTGTTGTAAACGTACCTGAAGATGCAAATTAGATTGCTACGACGTTTGCCGCTGATGGGCCTTTAGCACCACTTTCGATGGTGAATTCAACGCGCTGGCCTTCATCTAAAGTTTTGAAATCGTTGCTCTGAATGGCGGAGAAGTGTACGAATACATCCTTGCTGCCATCCTGAGGAGTGATAAAGCCAAAACCTTTACCTGCGTCAAACCATTTTACTAAACCAGTCATTTTACCAGACATAGATACTTCCTTAATTTTTGAGCCACTAATGCGGCGAAGATGGTCTGTTGTGCAGAGAATTACTTACTTGGCACTTAGGAGGAGGCTCTCGAAGAAGGGTATCGCTGGATATCACTTTAACTGAGGACTGCTTTACTAAAACTGCTTTCATAAGGTCTGTATTACAAACCGATGGAGCTATTAAGCCATTGTTCAGAAGATTTAGCAATGCCTTATTTTAATTATTTTCACAGGGCTTGCTGAATGAGATAGCGAGAAGAAACTTTCTCATGAGTACAACGTTACCGCGATTAAAATATCCCGCCTCGCTAATGAACCGTCACGCTTGAAATATTATTTTCCTGCCTTTTATTTATTCCTGCCGATTTCATCCGCTGCCTGTTTTTCTGCTCGGTCTTTTAATCAGACAGTTTTAACGTCATGCACTCAGCAGGGCGATGAAGAGGGTTCCCTGAATCGCCCTGCCCTGTTACTTACGCAATGTCTACCCGATTAAAAGCTTTGCCAGTTTTTCTCAGCCGCGCTTTGACTCGGTTTAGGCAGCAAATTTTTCACTTTCTGTATTGTGCCTGATTCAGCAAGTGACGATTTGCCCACAAGGGCGTGTTTGCTTTCTCTGTTATCAATGCGGAACTCGCCAACCATTCTGGTCAGCGCGGCCGCCTGTTCCTGAAGTGACTGTGACGCAGCGGAGGCTTCTTCCACCAACGCGGCGTTTTGCTGAGTCACATCGTCCATTTGGTTTACCGCTTTATGAACTTGCTCGATTCCCTGGCTCTGTTCTTGAGCTGCCGCCGCAATTTCATTAACTAACGCGCTAACCTGGCGAATGGCGTCTTTCATTACCGACATGTTTTCGCCCACGTTGCTTGCCTGATCTGCACCGGTTTCAGTTAGCTTGAATGATTCGTTAATCAGCTGCTTAATTTCTCTTGCCGCCGTGGTCGAGCGCTGCGAAAGATTTCTGACCTCGCCGGCGACTACCGCAAAACCTTTGCCGTGTTCACCCGCGCGAGCGGCTTCAACTGCCGCATTCAGCGCCAGGATATTCGTTTGAAATGCAATGCCTTCAATCAACGCAACAATCTCTGAAACGCGACGCGAGCTTCCTTGTATATCTTTCATCGTCACCAGCATTGCATCCAGCGACGCTGAACTTTTTTCTGACAACTGATTAGCATTAACTGCCAGCAAACTGGCCTGGCGAGTGTTATCTGCCGTCTGACGCACCGTTTCACTCAGCTCTGTCATACTGGCTGCTGTTTGCTCCAGCGAGGCGGCTTGCTGCTCGGTTCGTGAGGAGAGATCTTCATTGCCTGCGGCAATCTGTGCTGAGGCGCTACCCACTGAATGAGACGCCGCATTAACTGACGCCAGCGCGTCCGCGACACGCTTCATCAGGGCATTAAATGAGCGTGCCATATTGCCGATTTCGTCCCGACGACTTTCATCAGCACTGACCGTAAGATCAAGGTTATCACTCGAATGCGTCATGATGCTGCCGATAGCAGAGAGATTGTTGCGTATGCGGATAATCGTGGATGCGGCAAAGAGACCAAACACCAGAATCGTGGCGCAGACGCCGGCAATGGTGCCCCAGAAAAGGGTGTTGTAAATGCTATGGTTCGTTGCACGAAGGTCCTCCCCAATCGCGATATTCAGCGCTAACTGCTTCTGATAGCCCGTTACCAGTGTGCGAATAGCATCACCAACGCCCTCTTTCCTCTCAAGAATGGTGCGGCTGAGTTCATCCTGATGCGCGCGTGAGGCTGTAATAAAGGCGGGCAGTCGCTGCTCTATCACATGAAGGTTATCAAAAGCCATGTGGGTCAGCCTTTCATCTTCATCGTTTGAGATGTTGTGCTTCAAATAGTAATCCGTCAGCGTCTTCAGACCGGCAACACGCTGCTGAATTTCATCTTCAATCGCGGGCAGTTTGCTGTTATCAGCCTGACTCTGATGTTGATAAAGCGTAAGCGCGAGCTGATTACTTTGTTCAGTCAGCTGACCTAAATCCTTGATGGAGGAGATGGTATTGATCTGGACATACTCGAAGCGATCCTGAAAGCCAGACAGAAAATATATCGCAAGTACTGCCTGGCTAATAATGGCTAAAAACAGCACTGAAAATGTCAGTATGAGGCGCTGTGTGATGTTCATGTTTACCCCTGAATTTTTTTATACGATCTTCCTGCGTGCAGGTGACCCTCCGCAAAGGGTTATCGGCAGGCACTGACAAATAGTTATTACTTATGGTGAGGAAGTGCTGATGTAAGGTGCGGCGACTCTTTTATCTCACCAGGCAGGATTGATAGAGCGTAATAACCGGGCATAAAAGAGAAGGTTTGGCTGTAGACAGCGCGGCAAGAAAATAGCAGCAAATACTTCGGTTGAAGAAAAGATTTGGGAATGGTCATCCGCGTATAGCGTTAGACGGGCGCGCAACTGCTCTGACAGACCAAATCTGCGAGCGGGATTTGGCCTGTCAGGAACAGCATTATGATGCTTTTGCGCGTTCAGGCGCTTCACTTTTAACGCATTACCCCATTGCAGCGACTCACTTTCCCCCACACTGCAGGTTTTTCTGAGTCACATTGCTGAAGGTTTTTTCTTTTGAACATCTGCGTTAATGACACTGATGATTCATCATAACTGGCTGCGCTGCTTCTGATCTCCCAAAGCATCTTCCAGGCATTTGCGAATGATGTCTGGCAGGCAACTGTAATCATGATATTTCTCTGCTATCCGCTGTAACTGCTCTACAAGTGGATCTAATTCATTTCGGGCGATATCTTTTCTGTTCGGATAAAGATAATAAATGTTGCTCATGACGACTCCACGCAGAACATTCTGTCTGATCCCTATCATCATGCTGCCATTTCATTCTAAACAATCGGTCCTGAAACGCCTAAACAAGGGCTGTTTTCTTGCGTTAAAGTTTTTTAACATCTGGCGAAAGTACCTAACATACAAGTAGAAATTACTACATTGATGCCGAATGAGCGGGTACTGATGAGCGCAAATCGTACAGAGCAGCACCCTTTTTGCTCATTTGAGTTAATATTGGCCAGGTAAATGCCTTATCGGTGTAGGACAATTGGTCAGCCCAAAAGCCTGCTTTTTTCTTGCATGGTTAAAGTTATTCAAACAAAGCGGGCACTGCGTGGCATCAGGATGATGAATTTTAGCAACCGTTACTGCCTGACCCTTGGTATATAAAGAGCCGATAAAAATCCTGTTTACATCTGCCGGCAGATTAACACAACCCGCTTGATGAATTACCCAGTTGCCAGTAATCGCGTTTTTTAACAAATAATAAAATGATGGTTTAAGCATAAAAGTCTCAAGTAGTTTGCTGAAGTAGTAAATGGATCAAATAAGAAAAGTCATTACACACTGAATTTTCATTAATCATATCTGTTTTTTTTATCATCAACTATTAAACCACCGCGCTTTTTTTGAATTTAGGAATTCCCCCTTAGGCAATGTTAATTTATATAAACTATATCCATTCTGGAATTAAATCATTAACGCAAACTCCGTCACCAAACTTAAACATTACTTATCCATAATACGGACGTAATTATGCACACCAAAAATATTTCTTTAAAATCAATGTGTTAACATAAATTAATAAATAATTAAATTGCAAAAATCTAATGAATTAAGATTTTTTTCGCGATCAGAACCTATCAAATAATGTACATAAGTTTTTTCGGGTAATGATTCAAAAAAAAGCCAAACGGTACTTTTCAGTTTAAGAAGGTACTAGCGCAAAATCTATTCGTAAAGCAAGTCTGTAGTATGGCTGACTAATTAAATACGCTGAGTGAAATGCTTTAGTCGTGAAAGAGGGTGTTCTTTAAAGATAAATCGAGGCTTTGCTCCACAACAAGGATTAATTCCAAATATGCTGCGTACTTCACAATCAGAAGCAGCAAAAAAATTTGGCTGTGCCAGGCTTAGCGCTACAGACACCGAAACGGCTGTCTGCCAAAGCAATAAATTAAAAGAAACATTATTAAGGAAAGCGAAAATGAATGAAGATCGGATTGGTGGTAACTGGAAACAGTTCAAAGGAAAAGTTAAGGAGAAATGGGGCGATCTTACTGATGACGACATGACTGTTGTGGAAGGCAAGCGTGATCAGTTGGTGGGAAAAATTCAGGAACGTTACGGTTATGAAAAAGATCGTGCAGAGAAAGAAGTAAAAGATTGGGAAGATTCAAACAAATATCACTGGTAAGCCTGCCAAAGGTGCCGGTTTCCCCCTTCCGGCACCTTCTCTACTTAAAACAACAATCCTATTACTTACCGAAACGCGCGATCGTACTGGCTGCACCCCGCGAAGGGTCTTTGCGTTGTTCTAATCATTCATCGTGCGTTAAGCCCGACTTCTGGTGAGAAAAGAGCAGGTTGGCCGCGTGAAAACGAAAAAAACGGCCATTTCTGACCGTTTTCAAAAGCGCTGTTTTTGTCAGCGATTAATGTGCAGGACGATTCACTTCAACGGGACGCAAATCGAACAGCAGCACCTCAGCATTATCACCGGCGGTAAAACTAAGCGAAGTTTCATTACGAACCCGCGCACCATCACCTGCGTTAAAGCGAATACCGTTCACTGTGACAGAACCCTGCGCCACGTGAATATAAGCGTAACGATCTTCACCTAACGTCACGGTTTGCTGCTCATCACCATTAAACAAACCGGCATAGATACGCATATCCTGACGCACGCTTAACGCGTTGCCTTGCCCTTCTGGCGAGACGATCAGGCTAAATTTGCCTCGTTTATCCTCTTCAGGCACAGAAACTTGCTGGTAACCTGGCTGCGTGCCGTTTTCAGCTGGCACAATCCAGATTTGCAAAAAATGGACGCCATTGGTGCTGGAATGGTTGAATTCACTGTGCGTGACTCCGCTACCGGCGCTCATCAATTGCACGTCACCGGGAACGATTACCGAACCGGTACCCATGGAATCTTTATGTGCTAACTCGCCTTTCAGCACATAAGAGATGATCTCCATATTGCTGTGAGGATGCGCGCCAAAACCGCGAGCGGGTGCCACCTGATCATCGTTAATCACCAGAAGGTCAGAAAAACCCATCTGTTTGGGATCACGGTAGCCCGCAAATGAGAAGGTATGACGTGATTTCAACCAGCCGTGATCACCTAAGCCGCGTTGTTCTGATAATCTTTGCTCGATCATGGTCTGCTCCTAAATTTTTTGGGGAAGTGGATTTGCCCTTCCGATAGAGAAGCAGTATACGTAAACTAATTTGCTCAACAATTAGCTCTGATATGAATCACTGTCACCTTTAAGTGGACAATATGCAAATCGAAGATCTTCGGATATATGTGGCGGTGATGAACGCCGGAAATTTCACGGCAGCGGCCGACCAGCTCATGCTATCGAAACAATATGTCAGTCGGCGCATGGCAGCGCTTGAGGCTTCACTGGGCGCGCGTTTGTTGATACGTAATACGCGAAAATTATCGGTAACGGATGCGGGTAAAGTCTTTGCCCAGCACGCGCAACGCATCCTTGATGACATACAGGAAGCAGAACAAGCCGTTTCTGAGCGACGTCAAGAGTTACACGGTACATTTCGAATCAGCATGCCGATGTCGTTTGGCATGAGCCATCTTTCACCGTTAATCGCGGATTTTTTGGCTGAACATTCCGCGTTGCAATTTCAGGTTGAACTGGCCGATCGCTATGTTGATGTGATTGGTGAAGGCTTTGATATGGCGATCCGCATTGGCACCTTGAGCGACTCAACGTTGATCGCCCGTCAACTTGGCGAGCTGAAGCGGGTAATCTGTTGCAGTCCCGCTTACTTGAAGCGTGCAGGTGAACCCAAGGTTCCTGAGGATCTACTGCAACACGCCTGCCTGCGTTACGGTAGGGAAGGCCAAAACGGTTGGGAGCTAAAGGTCGACGGGAAAAAGAAAGTGCTGGCGGTACAAGGCCCGATGATGAGCAATAACGGTGAAGTGCTGTGCGACGCGGCGATCTCTGGTTTAGGCTTGGTGCTTTTGCCCGAATTTATTGTAGGCCCGGCATTGCAACGCGGCGAGTTGGTGTCGGTGTTAGATGCCTGTCATCCCGACTCACTCTGTTTGAATGCGGTCTACCCGCAGCACCGACAAAGAAGTGAAGTCAATCGGGTGCTGCTGTCGTTCTTACAACAAAGGCTTAATGCGTAAACTCTCCCTATTTTGATCGACAACAGGGAGAGTGGCGAGCAGGTTAATTCACGGTTTTCAGCGCCGCAAATACGCGCGCAATTGCCACCGCACCAGGATCTTGTACATCTTTCAAATTATCACTATTGAGGTAAGAAGAACGCCCCGCTTTTGCTTTGGTCATGCTGGCGGTATTTTCCGCGCCTTTATGTGCCGCATCCGCGACGGCGTTGAAATCCTTGCCTGCGATCATCGCTTCGATAGCCGGTTGTAGCGCATCTATTAACGTGCGGTCGCCGAGTTGTGCACCGCCATAATGCTTCATTTTTTCCAGCCCCTTCTGCAAAGCCTCCGCTAATGCGCTCCCTTCTGCCAGCTGCTGACCCGCCGCGGTAAAGAAAATGGCCATTAATACACCGCTGGACCCGCCCATGACTTTTGCCAGTCGCTCGCCAATGACTGCGAACAGATCGGGCAAGGTATTCAGCGGCAAGTGCTGCTCTTTGCACTCATCAAGAATGTGTCGTGCACCGGCGGCGAAGGTCGAACCGGTGTCACCATCGCCCACCTGAGCATCCAGTTTGTTCAGATCACTTTCATTTTTGATCAGCGTGTCGCAAACGGCGCTGAGAATGCGGGCGACATGGGCGTTTTCAGAAGCTTCGAAGGCAATTTCGCTCGCCTGCTTTTCAGCTTTATACGGTTTCAGAGCCTCAACTTTGACCGCTTTACACCAGCCAGCCGCTTCCACGGGCGCGCAAATCGCCTCCTCAAACAATGGCGAAAGTTCAAGGCTGGTGACGGAATAGCCTTTCATATCCAGCGCCGTCATCATTGCTGCAGGGCCAATCAGATACTGCACACTGTTGCTCAACGGTGATTCGATCAAATCGCGCGTGACGAGATTCATTTCCAGCGCTGACATTCCGCCAAGATTGTTCACCAACAAGACGCGCGGCTTGTCGGCGTCACGATCCTGCAGCACTTTTTCCAACAGCTGTTTAGCAATCTGCTGGCTGCTCTGGGATTTAATCACCTCAACGCCCGGCTCACCATGAATACCCAACCCCATTTCCACGCTGCCTTCCGGCACGCGTTCGTCGGTATCTTCACCTGGCAAATGGCAGCTCGACATCGCAACGCCCATCGTTGACATGGCTTGGTTTGCCGCCTCCGCCGCTTTGGTCACGGTGGCTAAATCATCTCCGCGCTCGGCGACGAAACCCGCAATTTTATGCACCAGCAAGGTTCCTGCCACGCCACGCGGCTGTGGATTCTCAGGCAGCGCAATATCATCGCCAACGATAACCATGCTGACATCAAAACCTGCTTTACGCGCTTTTTCTGCCGCCAGGCCGAAGTTAAGGCGATCGCCAGTATAATTTTTAACGATCAACAAACATCCGGCCTCGCCGGTGAGATTAACGATGGCGTTATACACCGCTTCGACGCTGGGAGAAGCAAACAGATCACCGCACACTGCGGCGGTTAACATCCCTTTGCCGATGAAGCCAACATGCGCAGGCTCATGTCCTGATCCTCCGCCAGAGATCAGCGCCACCTTTTTTTTATCCCAGTCATTACGCATCACAATACGTATCCATGGATCGACGTCTAATCGCACCAGATTGCGCCATGGATTGGCATAAATGATGCCATCCAGCGCATCAGCAACCAGATCTTCTTTCTTATTCATCATGAATTTAGTCATTACTTATTCCTCATCTGAATGTTTCGATGTCGATTCCACGAAAAGGAAGTGTTGCACATGGAAACCCACCGCGTGGGCTAAAAGTGGCGAAATCATTCCTAAAGTCGCCATCATTGATGCTGAAATGGTGGCGTGGAATGCGCCGTTTACGGGTGAGAAGTAGCGCGATATCGCCGATGCAGGACGACATCATTTCGCTTTATCAACAAGGCTAAAAACGGCGGCGCTTTACTTAACCTTGCCGTGAAAAACCCAAAACGCCCACGTGTGATAAATCAAGGTTATCGGCATCACGATAGCCACACCCGTCAGCACAAAAATTTGTGTAACCTGATCCGCAGCACTGTTATGCAGATCAATCTGTTGCGGAATGAGCCACGGATAAATCCCCCAGGCAATGCCTGCCATTACGGCGGCGATTAAAGCCAGCGTTATGGCGATTTGCCACTTTGGACCCAATCGGTAGAGCGCAATCAGCAACATGAGCCACAATGCCGCAATGAATAAACAGATCGCTTTCCCCCAGCCATGCCACGTTTGTTGCCACGGATCGGGGTTTAATAAGATCAGCGCCAAAAACAGCACCAGTGCAACCACCCAAAAAAACCATGCCAGCGTGTTTGCCCGCTCTTCAACCGATTCCCCAATGCGCCAGCGGATCCAGCAGCAGCCTAACATCAGATAAATAGCCATCAAGCCAAAGCCCGACAACAGGGCATACAGGCTGAAGCCGAATAAACTCTGCCCTTCCATCACCTTGCCCGCGCACCAACCCTGACAAAAAGCGGCCAGTGCGGAGCTTAGCGGCAGCAATTTATCCAGCCAGTGACGCAGTTCGCCAGCGGCCTGAGCACGATACTCCAGTGCTAGCGCACGCAGAAACAGGCAAAGTAACATAATGAAAACCGGTAGATAGAGTGCGCTAAACAAACTGCTGTAAGCGGCAGGAAACAGTGCCAGCAGGCCACCCGCTACCAGCACCAGCCAGGTTTCATTGGCATCCCATACCGGCAAAATACTGTGCACCATGCGCTGTTTCTGTTCTTCATCGTCAAACCAGAAAAAAAGCATCCCGACGCCAAGATCCGCGCCATCCAGCCAGACATACATCAGCAGTGAAAATAACAGTGTCAGGGCGCAGAGATCGGCTAAGTTCATTGTCCGCTCTCCGAAGAGGTCGTTAAGCTATTCGCAACAACCTCAGTTTCCTTTGGCAGCGGCGCATTAACGTAACGCAACAGATAACGTAGCCCAAGAGCGAAACTGAAACTGTAAATCAACAGCACGCCAATAACCGAAGCAAGCGTCAAGCTCAGGGACAGCGATGAAACACTTTGCGCAGTGCGCAACAAACCATAAACGGTCCAGGGTTGACGCCCCAGTTCTGTCACCAGCCAACCCGACAGCATCGCGACAAATCCGCTGGGCGACATCAACACCAGCCACCACAACAAGCGGCGTGACGTGAGCAACTTATTACGCCAGCGCTGAAGGTTAGTGACACAGGTGGTGATCAGCATTAACGCCCCTAATCCCACCATGACGCGAAAAGCAAAAAACACCGGCAACACCGGCGGCAGCGTGTCAGTGGGAAATTCACTCAGGCTTTTAATATGCCCGGTTAAGTTGTGACGCAAATAGAGCGAACCCAGATTAGGAACGGCGATTTCAGCACGATTACGCTGCATTTGTTGATCGGGTATCGCAAACAGCCGCAGCGGTTCTCCATCTCCCGGCGCAGGTGATCTCCAGCTCCCTTCTATCGCGGCTAATTTGGCGGGCTGATAGCGCAGCGTATTTTCACCATGAAGATCGCCAATAACCAGCTGCAGCGGCACGGCAAATAGACAAAAAGTCAGGGCGCTGGTCAACATGATACGTGCTGCCGCTTCCTTTGGACGGTGCAGAATTCGCCATGCCGCTGCACCTGCCATCATAAATGCCACCGCAATCAAGGTTGCCAACACCATATGCGTAAAGCGCCAGGGAAAGGAGGGTGCAGAAAGCAGAGTCATAACGCTGTTAGCATGAAATACACCTGCATCATCGCGAGAAAAATCAACCGGCGTTTGCATCCAGGAATTAGCGGCCAGGATCCAAAACGCACTGATAAAGGCACCAAGAGCCACCATGCAGGTAACGATAAAATGAATACCGGGGCGGATACGCCCCATCCCAAACAGCATCACGCCAGTCAGCCCCGACTCCAAAAAGAAAGCCACCAGCACTTCATAAAACATCAGCGGGCCGATGATTCCACCTACGCGTTGAGAGAAGGGGGCCCAGTTGGTGCCAAACTGAAATTCCATCACCACGCCAGAAACCGCGCCAATCGCCACCGTCAGCGCGAAAATCTTTAACCAAAAATGCAGCGCTTCGCGCGCGCCGGGCTGTTTACCCCAAAGCCAGCGAGCCTCAAACCAGACCAGAAAAGGGGCAAGACCCAGCGTTAATGCCGCCAGCGTGATATGCATACCCATTGTCAATGCGAACTGCCCGCGTGACAGCAGCAGCACCCAATCAGCGTCACTCACGGGTCGATTTCCCGCTATAACGGGTGACCGGTGGCTCCTCTGCGCGTTGTAACTCTTGAGAGAACGCTTCCATTCCGGCAAACAGAGGCCGCAGGCTTTGCCATAACGCCTCGTCATTCAGCAGAGACATTACACCTTTCAAGCCCGGTGCAGCTGAGTGCTGTTTCGTCTCTTCGCTGGCGGGTTTTAACGCCATCAGCGCGGCCCGAATTGCCAAAATCATGTGATTAAAGCGTTCGGGCGGAATGGTACCTAACGCCATCATTAACAATGAGAGGTTTTGAATGGCGTTTTGCGAGCCGGGCCGATTCAGCCCTTCAACCAAAATCTTACCAATGTCGCTGTTGGCCTTTACGACATCGTTGGCGAGACGTAAAAAGCCGTGTTGGTGCAAGCTTTCCAGCAATGTATTAAGCGATTCTTTTGCGGTAGGTTCGGTGCGCGTCGGCGGCACATCGTATTGCATGCGTTCGGCCATTAAAATTTCTCCGGATGTTTTACGTGTGCGGGTGGCTGTTGATAACCCGTCTGTTGCCATTTATCTTCTACGGGCAAATGATCGAGCGGCGTGCGCTGACCATAACGGAAATTATGCTGAGGCAGAGGGTTCGGTTGCGGTGGATGATCCAGCGCCTGCATTTTTACTGCAATTTCTTTATAGGCGGGCGTGTTCACGTCAGGATCGTGATGATCGCCGGTCAAACCATTTACGCCAGGTTTACCATGATGAATCGGGATAAACAGCACATTGCCCTGAACCCGCTGGGTGATCACCACCGGTACTTCAAGCGTGCCGCGCCGCGAAGTAATCGCAACCCAATCTCCCTCTTTCAACTGACGTTCAGCGGCAAGTTGCGGTGAAATTTCCACAAACCAGTTCGGTGACAGCGAGGATATACGGCCGCCTTGCCCAGTCTGATTGGTGGACTGAAAATGCTCCAGCATGCGGCCATTGTTCAGTAGCAGATCGTACTCACTATCTTCACGCTCTTCCGGCGGACGCCATTCCAGTGGATAGAGTCGTGCTTTGCCATCCGGGAAATGGAAGGATTCGGTATAGAGCAGCGGTGTACTGCTGCCATCGGCCTTCACCGGCCACTGTTGTGATTGCCAGCCCACCAGCTGTTCATAGCTAACCCCGGCGAAAATCTCCGCAATACTGGCTGTTTCTGCCATGATCGCGCCGGGATTAGGATAGCGCCACGGATGTCCCAGCCTGGCGGCTAAATCAGTGAGAATTTGCCAGTCGGGACGGCTATCGCCCAGCGGCGGCATTGCCGGAGAGAAATGTTGAATACGCCGTTCGGTATTCACAAAGGTGCCCTCCTTCTCAACGCTTGGGCAACCTGGCAATACCACGTCAGCAAATTCGGCGGTACGGCTCATGAAAATGTCCTGCACCACCATAAAGTCGAGCTGTGTAAAGGCTTGGTGAACTTTAGTTGAATCCGCGTCAGAGAACGCGGTCTCTTCGCCAATGATGTACATCGCCCGCACTTTTTTCTCGTAGGCTTCCTGCACCATTTGGAAGTTGTCTGCACCAACCTTGTCAGATAACGCTTCAGGCGAAACGCCCCACGCTTTAGCCCACTTTTCACGCGCGGCATGATCCGTGACTTTGTCATAGCCCGGATAGATATTGCTGAGGCAGCCAAAGTCGCTGGCACCCTGCACATTGTTGTGGCCACGCATTGGATAACCGCCAGTGCCGGGACGACCATAATTTCCTGTCACCAACAGCAAGTTAGAGAGCGCGGTGCTGGTATCTGCCCCATGGCTATGCTGGGTAATTCCCATTGCCCACAGCAGGCAGACGCTGCCCGCGTTACCGATCATCTCTGCGGCGGTGGTCAATTCTTTAACACTTAGCCCGGTAATATCGCTGGCAAACTCAAGCGTAAAAGGCGCAAGCGAGGCGCGATATTCCTCAACCTGAATCACCCGTTCACTCAGGAATTTGTCATCGGCATAGCCGTGGTCAAACATATAGCGCGCCATGGCTGAAGCCCATACCATGTCGGTGCCAGGCCGCACGCGCAGATAACAATCGGCTCGCTCGGCCATTTCGTGGCAGCGCGGATCAACAACCAGCAACTTTTGGCCTTGGTGCTTGTGGCTCTGCTTAATATGGGAAGCGATAACAGGATGGTTTTCAGCCAGATTACTGCCAACAATCACAACCAATTCAGTAAGCTGTAAATCCTTGATACTGCCCGCATCACCTCCGTATCCAACCGTCCGAAACAGACCTTGGGTTGCAGGGTTTTGGCAGTAACGTGAAGAGTTATCGACGTTGTTGGTGCCAAAGATCAGGCGGGCAATTTTTTGTGTCAGGTAGGCTTCTTCGTTGCTGGCCTTGCTTGAGCCGATAAACCCAATGGCATCACCGCCGTGCTGGTTGGCAACGGCACGCAATCCTTGCGCCACGCGATCCAGCGCCTCATCCCAACTGGCTGGACGGAAACGCCCTTCTTCACGTATCAGGGGTGTGGTTAGACGCTTCGGACTGTTAACAAAATCCCAGCCAAACTTGCCCTTGATGCAGGTCGAAATGCCATTCGCAGGCGCTTCAGCTACCGGCTGAATTTTTAGGATATGGCGATCGCGCGTCCACATTTCAAAGCTGCATCCAACGCCGCAATAGGTGCAAACGGTTTTGGTTTTCTTGATTTCAGCTTTGCGCAAGGCGGTATCAATCACGGATATCGCCGTGATCGGTTCCATGCTGATGCTCTTTTCCAGCGCCTTAACGAAATCAATCATCGGGCGTTTTACCTTTTGCGGCATGGCGGTAAAAGGCCCGGCATCAGGCTGCATGGTTTTTTCCAGTAAAGCATTGCAGGGACAAACTGTTACGCAGTGTCCACAGCTAACACAGCTGGAACCCGCAATCTGCGTTCCGCCATCCCACAGCACGCGTGGATGCTCCGCAGTGTAATCGATGGATAAAGTTTCATTCACTTCTACGTTTTGGCAGGCTTCGACGCAGCGCCCACATAAAATGCATTGATCCGGGTCGTAGGTATAAAACGGATTGGAGTGATCTTTCTCGCTGGGTTTGCGTTCATAAGGGTAATACTGAATCGGAATGTGCATATCAGCGACGGCATTGTGTAAGGTGCAGTCGCCGGTGTTGTGTTCACAAACGGTACAATAAAGCTCATGACGATTAAGGATGCGATCCATCCCCTCTTCCTGCGCGGCACGCGAGGTGGCAGTTTGACTGCTGATTTGCATACCGTCTTGCGTGGTTAACGTACAACCGCGCACCTGTTCACCATCCACGTCAACCCAACAGACATCGCATGTTTGCAGCGGGGGAAGAGCCGGGTGATAACAAACGTGAGGTAATTTTTTTCCGTGGTCATCAAGAAAATCAATTAAAGGTCGATTCGCGGCTCCGCTTAACGCTTCGCCATTATAAATAATGGTACAAGTCTGCTCACTCATTTTCCGCCTCATTTCCGACATTGCTCCTGGCATCCTGCCAAGGTATACCCTGGGTTATTCGAGCCACAGCTAACCGCTGTATAACTTGAAGCCTGACGGGTATATTTATTGTAAAGTTATGTCCTTGATGATAGCGGTTATTAACCATTCTGCCATATTGCCGCGCTTCGTTAATTGACCCACTCAGTGAACGGCGCGCCTAATTTCATTTCCGTCTCGCTTAAATGCTATATAATATTTAATCTTAATTTTCATATAGTTAAATATTAGTAAGTCATAGGGTCAAGAAATTAATATTTATTAACAATAATTGCGCCATTAATAGCCTGATTTTTATTCAGATTTCTCTGCCTCGATAAATAGCATTCAGAATCAGTTCTATAATCTTTACTTGGTATTTTTAATACGTGACGATCTCTTAACGTGATTGGAGGAAATATGCGCGCATTAGTCTGGCATGCGGTAGGTGATATTCGCCTGGATACCGTTCCTGACCCTCAAATTGAGCAGCCCAGTGATGCAGTAATTAAATTAACTGCTTCAGCTATCTGTGGCACTGATTTGCATTTTATTCGTGGCACCTTCAGCAATATGCAGCAGGGAACCATTCTCGGGCATGAAGGCGTAGGTATTGTGGAAAGCGTTGGCGATGAAGTCCGCAATTTCACCCCCGGCGATCGTGTGGTGGTGTGTTCAACGGTGTCGTGTGGCGTTTGCCCGCCCTGTCGTGCTGGCCATACCGCGCAGTGTGACAACGCAAATCCCAACGGGCCAGAAGCCGGAACCTGTTTCTTCGGTGGCCCGCAAGCCACAGGCCCAGTAAATGGCTTACAGGCCGAAAAAGCCCGCATTCCTTATGCAGCGAATACGTTGGTAAAAATTCCCGACGGCGTCAGTGACGAGCAAGCGATCTTGATCAGCGACATCTTCCCTACTGCCTGGTTTGGTGCGGAGTTAGCAGATATCAGCCGTGGCGATATCGTTGTGGTATTTGGCTGTGGCCCGGTTGGGCAATTCACCATCGCCAGCGCCTTTTTGATGGGCGCCGCACGCGTCATCGCCGTTGATAGTCATGTTGATCGTCTGGCAATGGCGCGTCGTCAGGGGGCATTCACCGTTAACTTTGAGCGTGAAGATCCGGTTGCCGTCATTAAACAGCTAACGGGCGGAACCGGTGCAGACGCTGTTATTGATGCGGTGGGTGTTGATAGCCAACATGCTCATCATGGCCCCGCCAGCGATGAGGCCGAACAAAAAGCCGATAAATTTAAGCAAGAAGTTGAACAGGTCGCACCTGAAACCCATCCGCAGGAGGGCAACTGGGTGCCGGGTGATGCGCCGACGCAAGCGCTGGAATGGGCCATTGCCAGCGTGAAAAAAGCGGGTCGCCTCAGCATTATTGGCGTTTATCCTCCCACGGCGGAAATTTTCCCTATTGGCAAAGCGATGAACAAGAACCTGACAATGAAAATGGGGAACTGTAATCATCACACCATCATCCCACATTTACTGGAACTCACCCGCAGTGGCGTAATCGATCCCGTTGGTGTTCTGACCAATGTTGAACCGCTGAGCAATGTGATTGATGCGTATAAACACTTTGATAAGCGCGAGCCGGGATGGATTAAAACGGAGCTGATGCCTCAAGCCTAGCGAGCTGGCCTGAATGAGCGTCTTGGGGCGCTCTTTTTTTTGCTATCAATGCCCTGACGCGCGAATGTGGAATGTCTTTTCGCCGTGCGGTTTTTTCTCGATAGCGCTGCGTAGCGCAAGGGTTTTAAGCCGTTTTACCGGGCCGCTTTCAGGCTGAAATCGCCTGAGCGTTGAAATCACAGTTTTCACGCTACAGGTCGGAGAGAAACAGCGTTTTATGGGGAGAAAAAGCGGCTTTTTACTTGATCTGGATCACGAAAATCAGCATCATGCGCAGCGAAAACCCTTACGACGCTGCGGAGATATTGATGACCCTTTACCAACATATGCTGATTTTTTACGCCGTGGTGGCCTCTGTCGCAGCGCTTATCACCTTCTTTATCGCTAAAGATAAGTTCAGCATTAAGTTGTTGAGCGCATTTCTGGTCGGCGCAACCTGGCCAATGAGTTTTCCCGTCGCGTTAATGTTTGCCCTGTTTTAATTGACATTATTTGTTCACTGACCACACTTAGGCGATACGCCTCTGGTCTGCTGGACGCTTTATAGACCACCGACGTTTGTTTGCTCTCTCAAAATCCTAACAAGGAGCGGATATGCGTTTATTCACCCTGATTTTCTTCATTACCACGTTAACCGCCTGCAGTTCGCCGTGGGGCCCCGAAAAACCGGTGCCTAAAGGTGAAACGCGTCAACAAACCTGTCAGCCAAATACCAGTCCTAATCAAACCGATTGCGGTCATTTTCCTGAGCCTGAATTCCACTGATCACTGAGTTTGCAACCGCTGATAATCGCGAATTAATTGCGCCAGGCTGTTTGCACCAGACTTGGTTAAAATCGCCGCCCGGTGCGCTTCTACCGTTCGCGGCGATAGGTCCAGTTTTCTTGCGATCGCTTTACTGGTTAATCCTTCTACCAGCAAATTCAACACTTCATTTTCCCGCACGCTGAGTTGGGCATAACGCGTAATCAAGACCTGCTGCTGTTGCCAGTTCTCAGCAAGCCGTTGGCTTTCACGTAGCGCGCGGTTGATCACCTCAATCAGCGCGTCGACATCAATGGGTTTCGTGAAGAAATCAAACGCGCCGTGATGGAAAGCGCGTCGACACGTGTCGATAGTGCCATGCCCAGTCATCACGATGATGGGCAGCAGCGGGAACGGCATTTCACCCTCTTCCAGCCAGGCTAAGCCACTTTTCCCTGGCATACGCACATCAAGCAGCAAACATCCGTGTAAAGCGGTGTTATTTTGCTGCATCAAAGCATCGATACTGGCGAAACTTTGACAATCCCAGCCCATAGATTGCATCAGGAACATCAGCGATTCACGCACCGATGCATCATCATCAACAATGTAAATTGTTTCCATCACTCATTTCCTTGCTGCCGGTAGTCGCAACGTAACCCGTGCACCACCGGCGGGATCGTTGCTCAGGGTGATATCTCCATTCATACGTAAGATGAGCGTTTCGGTCAATGTCATGCCTAATCCAATGCCTTCCTGACGCGTGGTGAAGAACGGCATGAAAGCTTGCTGTAACGCTTCATGACTGAATCCCGGCCCGCCGTCATGCAGCACGATTTCTATCTTATTCTGGAGGCGACGACTTTCGATGCGGATCGTTCCTCGCGCGCTATTCTGTTGCGCCTGAATGGCGTTGCTCATGAGATTGTGAAAGATTTGCTCCAGCCACAGCGCATCGGCTAATACCGATGAGGCATCCTGCGCAAACTGGCTGTTGAGTGTGATGTCTGCCGCGCGCATCTCACGCTCAAGCAACGCCGCAACGCGCGCTAACATGACACTCAGATCAACCGCTTCTAGCAAAATCTCTTTTTGGGAGACATTGTCACGAAAACGTTTAAGCAGCTCACTGATGCGCTGCGTCTGGCGCAATGAGGCTTCCAGCGCCTGGGGCAGCATGCCATATTCCCCGCGCGCCACCAGCCGCTGTGCACTCTGGACATAGGTTTGAATCGCGGTAAGCGGCTGATTGATCTCATGCACCATCCCAGCCGTGATTTCACCCAGCGCATTGAGGCGGGAATGTTGATAATAGAGCGCGCGCTGCTCTGCTCGCTTCTGCTGCTGACGTTGGCTGAATAAGGCCAGCGTAGCCGCCACAATGATGCCCCACAACATCGTCGCTGAAATCAGCGGCAGCCAGGAAAGCTGTCGCCAGGCTGGATTGGCATCCGCTTCCAGAACAAAGGGTTGCAGCGGATGCGCCAACGCTTGCTGCCAATGCCAAAACGCTTTCGTCTTCGCGCTGCCCTCGATAATCATTGGCTGCTGCTGCCAAAGTAAACGCAGCGAAAGAAAGTCGGTTTTATTGCGCATCAATGGTTCCAGCTCAATTAAAAAGCGGGTTTGTTGATAAGGATTATAAAGCCAGTAACGCCCTGCCTGAGCGGGCTCGACACGCTGACTGTCAAGCGCACGGCCTTGGGTCTTTTCCATCGCCAGCAGTTGAGGGAATTTGTGTTGCAGTGCCGCCAGCGATTCATTACCAGATAGCAGTGGCAAGAAGGTTTCGTTTTGAGTGAGGATATTGCTCAGTGCACGTTGAATGCGGTAAAACTCAGCATTACGCAGATCGTATTGCTGTTGTATCTGCCACAGACCCGCCAGCCCGGCAGACAAAATGCTTAGAACGAGCCAACTCATTAAAGCGATGTTTCTCAGGCGCAATGCGTAAAATTCCTGATAGAGAAAGGGCGAATGATATCGCCCTAAACCTTAGATGACGTTTTAGGACGCATCAAAGCTTTTCAATGCTTCGAGCGCACAGGTTTCATCAAGATGGCCGCCCGGTGCACCGCCAATTCCGATAGCGCCAATCACCTGGTCGCCGCTCTTCACCGGCACGCCGCCCGCCAGTAGCAGATAACCTGGAATCGCGGTCATATTGGCTGCGCCTGGATTTTTCTGTGCGGCTTCCATTACCTTGCCGCTGCTGTTTTTACTGCTTAACGCGGTGAACGCTTTCATGCGGCTGGCTTCTACCGTATGCGGGCCTGCATTGTCCATGCGCTGTACTGCTTTAACAATACCCGCGCGATCAACAACCGTTACTGCCACATTATATTGTTGTGCTGCACAAGAGGCGATGGCTGCGCTTGCCAGACTATTCGCCTGATTTAACGAAATATTTTTTTCAATCAGCGTTGCGTTATTTGAAGCAGCATAGGCCGAACCAGAAGCTAAAAAGGCGAGTGTAATTAAAGCGATTTTCATGTCAGTTCCTGAGTAAAGTAAGCGGGTGATAACTCTACCCACCTTAATCAACGCTGAACATTCGGGTGATTACCCTTAATGCCTGGTAAAACTACCTGGCGGCTATTTTAGGTTGCTGTAATGATGGCTTTTTTATCAAAACAGGTTCACCACAAACGCGTAATAGTGTTAAGTCGCTTTATTCTCTCTGTTTTTTATCAACGCTTTACACCACCTACATCCATCATTAAAGTAGCGCGCAGACATCAAATATGATGCGTAAGCGTTAACGTCAACCAACGCACCACCTGCAGCTTTGCTGCACTTAGTGATGTTTATCATGACGACTGTTCAAACACCGGCTAAAGCCTCCTCCGTTATTTCGAGTTCTGGATTTTTCCTCTTTGTTTTATTACTTACCGCGGCCAACCTGCGCGCGCCAATTACCGCCGTCGGGCCGGTGCTGGAAGATATTCGTCTGACATTTGGCCTAAGCGCCAGTGCTGCGGGCTTGTTCAACTTTATTCCGCTAATCCTGTTTGCTGTGTTAGCGCCCGTAGCGGCGTTTCTGAGCCAGCGAATTGGCCTGGAGCGCAGCTTATGGGGCGCGCTCTGCTTAATTACTGCGGGTTCAATCGTTCGCTGGAGCGAAAGTGAAACCGCGCTCTGGTCAGGAACCGTGTTATTAAGCGCAGGGATTGCGGCGGCCAATGTGTTGTTACCGCCCCTGATCAAGCGCGACTTCACCGAACACACCGCCAAGTATATTGGTTTATATGCGGCAACCATGTCGATTACCGCCAGCCTGGCATCGGGTGTTGCGGTGCCGCTTACCGCGCTCTCCGATCTTGGATGGCGCTTGTCGCTGGGCGTGTGGGCGGTGCCGGCAATGATTGCACTCCTGGTCTGGTTGCCGCTGCTGCGCCATCGTCATCAACAGCCAACATCAACGGCATCCACAGAAAACCTGCCCACTCGCAATCCCTGGCGAACCCTTATCGGCTGGCAAGTCGCGCTGTTTATGGCGCTGCAATCTCTGGCTTTCTACACCTTGATCGACTGGTTTACGCCCTATGCGCAAGCCCACGGTTTTAGCCAGGCGCAAGCCGGATGGCTGCTGTTTTGGTATCAGGCTGTGGCAATTGTGGCCAATTTAGGGTGTATGGTGGCGCTGAAACGCGTGCGCGATGCCAGGTTGCTTGCGTTCATCGCTTCATCTGCGATCTTTTTTGGCATGCTGGGATTACTGCTGTATCCGCAGTTAGCGATAGTTTGGCTGACACTGGCAGGATTAGGCGCGGGCGCATCGCTGGTGCTCTCTCTTTCGCTGTTCAACTTGCGCGCCCGCCATCACCGTCAGGCTTCACAGTTGTCCGGTATGGCGCAATGCGTGGGTTATGGATTGGCGGCGCTGGGACCGCTATTTTTTGGCATACTGCATGAGCACAGCGGTAACTGGACATTGCCGTTTAGCGTGCTGGTGGCGTTGAGTTGCGTGCAAATGTTGCTCGCACCGCTGGCGGGCAGCGCGAAGCAGATTAGCTAAGGCCCAATCCCATCCGGCGGAAATTCTATTCCGCCGGAATCTCGTAATGCACCGCCAGCCACACCGTGAGTTCCTCGCTACTTGTCCAGTTAATGCGATGACGGCACTGGGCCGGAATATTCACGAAATCGCCAGCCCTTAAGACGCGTTCGTTCGGCTCATTTTCCAGTTGCAAACCGGCGGCCCCCTGAATCACCATCACCCATTCTCCTTGCTGTTGGCAATACCAAAAATCAGGCGGGCTGGCTTGCCCACTGGAAACGATACGCTCAATGCACAAGTTGGGTCGGCTGAGGATAGTTTCAAACGTCTCCTCTGCCCCCTTTTTAGCCGCTTCGGGAAACGTGTGTAAAAGATTGGTGAGCATGACAATGACTCGTTGAAGTAAAAGGGATGAACAGGCGTGAAGCCTGCCCACGTTAACCTCTTAACTGACGACGTTGACCGGCTCGCCCTGCTGGAAACCCGCCAGATTAGCCGCAATACCTTGCAGTAAATTATGAACGCCGCTTTGACTTGCCCAGGCAATATGCGGCGTCAGCAGCAGCGTCGGGAGTTCAGCTTGCAACAGCGGGTTATCACGTCCTGGCGGCTCGCTACTCAGCACATCCAGCGCGGCGCCACCAATCGTTGCGTCGCGCAAGGCAGCCGCCAGATCGGCTTCGTTGATCAATCCGCCTCGCGCGGTGTTGATCAGCAGTGCCTGCGGTTTCATTTTGCTCAGGGATTCGCGGTCAATCAAATGGCGCGTATGATCGCTCAGCGGGCAATGCAGCGTAATCACATCGCTGCTGGCTAACATCTCCTCGAAGCTGACATAACCTTCGCGTATCGTCTCACTGCCTTTGCGCTCGGCATACAGCACGTTCATACCTAATGCTGTCGCCATACGTCCCACTGCTTTGCCGATATCACCTTTGCCGACAATGCCCAGCGTTGCGCCAGCAATATCTAAAATTGGCTGACGGTGTACACAAAAATGGGGTGAATTGGGCCAGGCCTGATGTGTGCTGTTTACGTAATCCACCAGCTGACGGCGCAATGCGAAGATAAACGCGATGACGCCTTCTGAAACGCTGCGTGTTGAATACCCAGGCACATTACTGACCACAATACCGCGCTCGCGACAGGCGTTGAGATCGATACAGTCATAACCGGTTGCCGCTACGCAGATGTAGCGAAGGTCGGGAAGTTGCGCCAGCGTTTCCGCTTGCAGCGAGACTTTGTTGGTGATGGCGATGGTCGCGCCAGCCAGCGCTGCAACAATACTCTCAGCAGCAGTATTCGCGCGAAATTGCCAGTCGCTACACCATTCAGGTGGCGTTGGGGGGATCGGCAACGTTTCGCCATCGAGGGTAACAATTTTCATTTTTCGTCCTTTTATCGTTATTCACTAGCCAACACCAAAAGCCAGCAAAGTGGACCCGCATTTTCACACGACAATGTTATTAATATGTATTTCGCGAGTAACCACTAGGTTAATGGAGGCAGCCGCGAAAGTGAATATGTTCAAAAGGTGCGAATTTTTTTGGCAATAGCGCCACTTTTTTTAACCCCTTTAATGATGTCGCGTTACACTGCCGCCTCTAAATTCTGACGTAAAATGCACTCTTATGACCTTTTCTGCGCGGCTGCAACATCAACTCACTGCCTGTATTGCGATACTGGCCGTGCTGCTGTTGTTTGTTGCACCCGTGGTGTCGAAGAACCTTGCAGAACGTCATGACAAAATGGTTATGACGCACGACATGTCAGCCATGCGTGCCGATATGTCGATGATGCATCATCACACCGATATGCCCATGTCCGATTATGCAATGACGATGGATGAAAGCTTCGCCTGCGGTTACTGTGATTTGCTGGTGCATGTCCCGTTGATGTTGTGGGTGTTTGTCACGCTGATCTGGCTGATGCTGGTGATCTCCCGCGCGCCCCCGACGCCTGCCCTTGTTCAGCCGCTGTTGCGACGCGTTACTGGCATCCATCGCCCGCGCGCACCGCCACATTCTGCGTTCAACTTCACTGCTTTTTGACTTGTTCTTCTTGCGCACGTTTGCGCCGGAAGGTGTCTCCTGTCTTTTGAATAGTGTGGAATGGCTATGTCGTCATCACGGGAACTTTCCCCAGCACCCCGCGGCGCGGTGCTTAATCTTTTTCGTCGCCTGCATTTTTATATCGGCTTGTTTATCGCGCCGTTTATCTTCGTTGCGGCCTTAACCGGCACCTTATACGTGCTAACGCCCCAACTGGAAAATGCGCTCTACAGCAATACTTTAACCACTCAGCCACAAGGCATAGCCAAACCTTTGTCTGAGCAAGTTGAGGCTGCACGCCATCGTGCTGGACAGAATGCGCGGATTTATGCGGTACGCCCGGCGCCGGGTGAAAATGACACGACGCGCGTGCAATTTACCCAAGCCAATCTTGGCCCTTCTGAATCGCGATCCCTCTTTATCGATCCTTATACGCTTAACGTAAAAGGTGACATGACGGTGTTTGGCACCAGCGGTGTATTGCCGCTGCGCACTTTGATTGATCAGATGCACAGCAGCTTGCTGTTGGGCGATTTTGGGCGTAACTACAGTGAACTTGCGGCATCCTGGTTATGGGTAGCGGCGCTTGGCGGCATTGTGTTGTGGCTAGGTACGCGGCCGCGTCGTCAGGTTAAAAAAGCTAAAAGCGGTTTTGCCCTGACGCGTCACTGGCACGTCACGCTGGGCTTGGTGTTGTCGCTTGGCTTGGTGTTTTTCTCTGTAACCGGTTTGACCTGGTCGCAGTGGGCAGGCAACAACATCAACAAAATGCGCAGCGATTTTAACTGGCTAACGCCGCAGGTTATCACCGCGCTGAACAGCAGCGAACCCGCAGCACCGGCCGATCCTCATGCTGAACATCATGGCGCGATGGAAGGCATGGATATGTCCAGCATGAAAATGCCGACAAAAGCGGCCAGCCCGCGCGTAATTAATCAACCGAATATTGACTGGGATCGGGTGCTCGATGCGGCACGTGGCGCAGGCATTAATGCGGCAAAAGTAGAATTACGTCAGCCAAAAAACGCTGAGCAAGCCTGGACAGTGACCGAAATTGATCGCAGCTGGCCAAGCCAGGTCGATTCCGTTTCCGTTAACCCCAACGATTTCAGCATCGTTGATCACGTTGAATTCGCCTCTTTCCCGCTGATTGCCAAGCTGACGCGGTGGGGCGTGGATGCGCATATGGGCGTGCTGTTTGGCTTACCGAATCAGTTGATTCTGGCGCTGTTTGGGTTGGGCCTGTGCAGCATGATTGTGTTGGGTTATCGCATGTGGTGGATACGTCGTCCGGCGGTGCCGCAGCTTAATCCAGCACAAACGCTCTCCTCCGCATGGCTGGCGTTGCCGCTGTATACCCGAAGCGCCTCGCTGATTGTGGTTCTCGCATTGGGTTATGCCTTGCCGGTAATGGGCTTTAGCCTGCTGGCTTTTGTCCTGTTGGATATTCAGCGCTGGCGTAAAGCGCAACGTGCAGCACAACCTAAAATCGAAACGCCGCTGGATCAGCAGTCGCCGCTGGCGATCATTCAATCACGCTTCGCCGTTAAGCGTAAAGAGATGCGCTATTTTTTGCGCAGCGTCACGGTGCTGGCCCTGATTGTGGGCACGGTAATGTCACGCGCCATGATCAGCGGTGTGATTGAGCAGTATCACATTCCGTTCAGCGACTGGTCGCTGACGATGTATCTCACACAGGCGATGATGATTCTGCTCTACTCCACCGTGTTTACCGGTCTGTTCTCCATTCCGCTGTGGTATTTCTTCCTGGGCGAAAGCGACGAGCAAGGTAAATAGCGAGCCTGTCGCCTGCCATATTGGCGGGCGACACCTCATTCAAAAAAGTTGACCGGGCTCAGCAAAACCAACGACTTCTCATTTTCAGCGGATCGTTTATGATCGTTGCCATCGACTCAATCTTTAAGGACAAACCATGAACATCATGCGTGCTAATCCTGAACAACTGTTTGAATACGGCCCTTTTACCGTGCGTCGTCAACGTCCGGGCGAAGCGCTTAGCCCGCTGGTGAGCGTTGATCTCATGACGCTAAAACTCGATGCCCGCATTCCGATGCAGGAACATCGCGATGAAGAGGTTTTCACCTATCTCTGGCGCGGTTCCATGCTGCATCAGGACAGTAATGGCGAGCGCACGTCACTCTCCGCAAAACGCGTGATGCTGGTGAACGCTGGCGAAGGCGTACGTTATGAAGAATCGGTGCCGCTGTTTGAGGCCGAAGTGTTGCAGGCGGTGATTAAACCCGCGCAGCCTGGCGGTGAAGCCATGACGCAGGTACTTGAGCGCGATCAGGGTGTGTTGCCAAATGGCTGGACTGAACTCGCTGGCCCCGAAGCGTCGGATGCTCCGCTGGAGTTGCGTCAGAATGCCTATATTTATGATGCGTTGCTGGAGCGCGGGCAGACGCTTGAAGTGCCAAAGCAACCGGGTTTGATCGCCTATATCGTCGTGCTGGAAGGCGTGATCAACATTGGCGATCAGCGTCTGGGACGTGGTGACGCGGCCAGCGACCTTGATGAGATAAACGAGATCACTGGCGAACGCGATGCCACCTTAATCTGCTTCCTGGTGAAGCCAGATACCGCCGCGTAAATCCGGCAGCGTTACGTGATGGCGCGAGACCCTTTCTCTTGCGCCGCTATCGCCTGTTCGTTTTGCATCATGGCAAAGAACGTCTCCAGCTCACGTAACATCATTGACGCAGCAATCGAAAGTTGGCGCTGCGGTGCAACACACAGCGACAGCGTGAACGGCTTCAAAATCGGATCAATCAGCGGAATGAACTTCAGTTCACCGCGCCGATGCTCATCTACAATATCCAGCCAACACATGATGCTGATGCCTACATCATCACGCACCAGCGAACGCAGCATATGAATATTGTTGGTTCGCCCTACTTCGTTCAAGGTAATCCCCGAGGTATTCAGCAGCGCTTCCAGCGGTTCAGCCAGCATAAGCGGTGCTGATGGCACGATAAATGGCCAGGAATCGCAGTGGCTAAAGCGGATCGATTCCAACTCTGCCAACGGATGCTGGCTGTTCACCACAATGCCCAGCCGCAAATCCGCAAAAGATTTAACCAGCAACTCGCGTGAACTTTGTGGATTCAGCATGATGCCAAAGTCCGCATCACCCGCAGTTAGCGCATTGGCGATATGAATATTGCTCATGGTGGTCAGGGTAAAAGAGATGCCCGGATATTCTTGCCGGATATGCTGCAAGATGGACGAAAAAAAGCCGCGGTTAATGGCATCAATCGTCGCAATATGCACATGTCCATGCCGTAGCCCGCGCAGATCATCCAGCTGGGTGCAAACGCGCCCAAACTCTTTTTGCCAACCCTTAGCGGCATTAAGCAAAATTTCACCCGCCGCTGTCATACGTAATCCTGATGGATGACGTTCAAACAGAGGCATTTCCAATTGCTCTTCTACCCGCAAAATCTGCCGATCTATGGATGAAGCCGACACGTGCAACACCTCGGAAGCCTTGCGCAGCGAGCCTTGGCGGGCCACTTCGGTGAAATAAATCAGGAATCGGGAAAACGCGAACATAGGGGTGCTCTCTTTTTTGCAACGCTTCATGCGAATTTAACAGATGGACGCTCACACTGCGGCAAAATAATAATCGCAGTCATGATAAAAACAGTGGCGCACACTGCGATATTGCAGGCCGACGCGCCCTATCGCGTACAGGTTTACCATGAAGCAGGCAGAGACTTTCGCCGTCACCGTCATCGCAAAGCAGTTCAACGGTACAGGCAATCTGTTATTGACCCTCAAACGTGCCGATGCGCTGGCGTTACCCTCTTATACGCCGGGCGCGCACATTGATGTCGCGATCCCGCTCTGCGGCAAGCGCCAGTATTCACTCTGTTCTGCGGCTGAAGCAGAGGATGAATATCAAATATGCGTCCGCCTCGATGCTGCCAGCACCGGCGGTTCGCATTGGCTGCATCATCAGCTGAATCAAGGCGACAGCCTGACCATTTCCGCGCCGCGCAATCATTTTCCGTTACCGACTTCATCGCGCACGCTGCTGTTCGCGGCTGGCATTGGATTAACACCATTACTGGTGATGGCTGAAGCGCTGGCCGCTCGCGCGGCGGATTTCACCTTGCATCTCTACCTGAAAAATCGTGATGAGCTGGCGTTTTCTGCGCGTCTGAAATCGTTGGGCGATCGCGTGGTTTATCACTTCTCCAGTGAAAACGAAAGTTTGCGCCAGCACATCCCCGATGATCTGCTGTTTATTGAAAACAGCGTCATTGTTGCCTGCGGCCCGGAAGGTTTTATGCAAAATTTGCAGCGCCTCAGCCAGCAATATGGCTGGAACAGTGACCAGTTTTATACCGAACGCTTCAAGCCCAGCACGGTCACTCAACCGATTAACACCGATAGCTTTGATGTTGAAATTGCCTCCAGCGGCGCACGGTTCACGATCAAGCAAGAGGAAAGCATTGCCGAGGTGCTTGAGCGTGAAGGCATTGAGATCGATCTCTCCTGTGAGCAAGGCATGTGCGGTACCTGCGTAACGCGGGTAATAGCGGGTCAGCCCGATCATCGCGACGATGTCCTGAATATGAAGCAAAAAGCGGCCAACGACTGCATCGTGCTCTGCTGTTCACGTTCACATTCTCCCCTGTTGGTGTTGGACTTATGAGCCCGTTCAACGGCGTGACCGGCGCACGTTTGCCCTGCTGGCTTTTACCTGAAAGCTGGCCGATGCAGGGCAATCAGCCGCAGCGTGCAACGCTGCACTTTCAGGATAGCGGCGTAAAAATCACGCCTGATGACACCGTTTCTCGCGACAATTACCTTGCGCTGAATGGCGCGCTGGTGCTGCCGCCGCTGATCGAACCGCACGCGCATCTGGATAAAACTTTTACCGTACAACGCAGCCCGGCGCAGCGTCCCGGCTTGCTGGCAGCGATTGAAGCGATGCACCAGGATCGCGCCAGCTGGACGTCTGAGGATATTCACCTACGTGCGAGTCAGGCGTTGCAGTGGGCGGTTGAAGCGGGTGTAGGTTTACTTCGCACACACATCGATTGGTTTACAACAGATGCTCCGCCTGCCTGGCAAGTGGTTGGCAAGTTGCTGCATCCACTTTGCACCATTGAGCGCGTAGCGTTGGTGCCTCTGCCGCTGTTTGCGCATGCCGAGGATGCCGAGGAAATTGCCCGCCAGGTTGCTGGCAGTAGCGGCGCTTTGCTGGGTGGGTTTATTCATAGTAGCAATTGGGATTCACAGGCTTTCTTGCAGTTGATGCAGGCAGCAGAACGCTGGCAACTCGACATCGATCTGCACATTGATGAGGAGCTAACAGAAGGCGCTCAGGGTTTGCGCTGGCTGGCAGCGTATCTGCAACAACATCCTTTTAGCGGACATATCACCTGTAGCCACGGCTGTGCGTTAACGCATCAGGCCGATGGCGAAGCCACGCTCGATATCCTGAAACACCATAACGTCACATTGATCGCCCTGCCAGCCACCAATCTGCTATTGCAGGATGCGGTGCCTGACCGCACGCCGCGCCAGCGCGGTTTAACCCTGATTAAAGAGGCGATGACGCGAGACATCCCGCTGCTGCTGGGCGCTGACAATGTGCAGGACGCCTTTTGTCCATTCGGCAGTTACGACCCGCTCGACACGCTGTTCAGCGGATTATTAAGCGCACAACTCAGTGACGCCTTTGATCAGGCTTCCGCGTTGATCTGCCGCCGCACTGCGTTACACGCCAATGCGCCTGTGTTCACGCATGACTTATTGATTTTTCCCGACGCCGACCTCGCGAGCTGGCCACTACGCCAGCGCCAGCGCTACCGACTGGTTAATGGCGTCGTTCATTCCCTTTCCGCTGGAGAACCTGTTGATGGCGCTTGATGAAGGTGCGGGTAAACCGCTGGCCCACTATGCCGCGTGGCGACGCGCGGGTGATTACATCTTTCTCTCCGGCATCATTCCGGTTAATCCGCAACGCGGATTGATTGTTCGCGGCTACGACGACATTCCTGCCGCTGCGCAGCAACGTTTGGGTCGCAGCGGAGAGTTCTCTACCGATGCCAAAGAGGGACCGATCCTGGCGCAAAGCTGGTACGTGCTGGAGAGCATCCGCACCACCATCGAAAGTGCCGGTGGCCAGATGAGCGACGTTTTCAAGCTGGTGCAATATTTCCGCAATCTCGACCACTTCCCGCATTACAGCCGGGTACGGAAACTGTTTTTTAGTGATGCACCGGTTTCTACCGTAGTGCAGGTCAGTGAAATGCTACCCAGCCCCGATGTGCTGATTGAAGTTGAAGCCACGGCGTGGTTGCCGCAATAACACGAGGATTTGAAATGCTTAATGGTTACATTCCGGCCAACCGCTTTTTGCCGTTTCTCAGCTGGACCGACATCGCAGCACTGCCGAATAAAGAAAACACCGTGATTGTGTTGCCGACCGGTGCCATTGAACAGCACGGGCCGCACCTGCCTTGCGCGGTGGACAGCGTAATTTCGTCTGGTGTGGTGGGTCACGCGTTAGCGCGCTTGCCCGCATCGATTCCGGCATTTGCCATTCCGCCCATTACTTACGGTAAATCTGACGAACACCTGCATTTTCCCGGCACCTTAACGTTGACCGGCGAAACGTTGCTGCACACTATTTTAGAGATCGGCGAATCGATTTATCGCGCCGGTTTCCGCAAATTTCTGATGGTCAACGGACATGGTGGCCAGCCGCAACCGCTGCAAATGGCGGCGCGCGAACTGCGACTGCGCCATGGCGATATGATCATCATCATGCAAGACACCTTCAAAGTGCCAAACTGCGCCGAAAGCTTTATGGACGATAAAGAGCGTCAAATGGCGATGCACGCCGGCCATGCTGAAACCGCATTGATGCTGGCGCTGGCACCAGAAACGGTACAGATGGAAAAAGCGGTCAGCAATTATCCCCCTGAATTCCCTTGCCCAACGCTTTCCAGCACCAAACCGATGGCGGCTTGGGTTTCTTACGATTTTGGCCCGAGTGGCGTGATTGGCGATCCGCTGCCGTCTACACCCGAACAAGGCGCAGCCATTCTCGATTCGCTGGCTGAGAGCTGGGCCAAAGTGATCACCGAAGTACATGAAATGCAGTGGATAACGCGTGAAGCGCCTGCATGGGGAAAAGCGCACTGGCACGGCAAAGTGTTAGACCATAACGATGCAGCGTCACTGTTAAAACAATAATCGGGGATTGGGTATGAAAAAAACATTGAGCCTTGTCGCAGCACTTTCCGTGGCCCTTTCCGCGCCGGGCATGGCCGCAGAAAAATTCACATTTATGACGAACTGGTATGCACAAGCTGAGCATGGCGGTTTTTATCAGGCGCAGGCGCAGAATCTTTACCGCGATGCCGGATTAGACGTCACCCTGAAAATGGGCGGGCCGCAAGTGCATACCATGCAGTTGATGGCAGCAGGCCAGGCGGACTGCATCATCAGCGATAACATGCAGGCGTTGCAATCCTGGCAATCTGGCGTTGAAGCGATGCCGGTTGCCACCACCTTTCAGCATTCGGCAATTGTATTTATTACCCATCCTGATGTGAAAAGTCAGGCCGATCTGCAAGGCAAAACCTTTTTGCTGGCTTCAGAAGCGTATACCTCTTACTGGCCTTGGGCGCAGAGTGCGCTCAACCTGAAAGCGGCCCGCGCCCGCCCTTATACCTTTAGTATTCAGCCGTTCTTAGCCGATAAAACGCTGGTGCAGCAAGGCTATCTGACCTCAGAACCTTTTGCAGTACAAAAAGCCGGGGCACAAGCCAACGTTTATCCGATCAGCGAGTGGGGTTATCCGCCGTACGGCAACAGCATTGTTTGTATGAAATCAACAGTGGAGAAGCGTCCGCAGGTGGTAGCGGCCTTTATTAAAGCCTCGATGCAGGGCTGGAAAAACTACCTGCAAGATCCCAGCGCGGGCAATGTGCTGATCAAGAAAGAGAACCCAAATATGGGTGATGACCAGATCGCTTTCAGTCTCGCGCAGATGAAGAAATATCAGATGCTAACCGGCGGTGATGCGCAAACTCAGGGCATCGGTATCATGACCGAATCGCGTCTGAAACAGACCTATCAGCTGCTGGTTGAGAATAAACTGATCGATCCGGCGAAAGTCCCGTTTAAGGGAAGCTACAACCTGACGTTCATCCAAGACGCCAAGGTCATGCCATGAATAAAGCCAGCCGATTGACCTTGATGAGCAGCGACAACGCGCCGGTAACACTACCCGGTGCAAGCGCGCCGCCGGCGATTGACGTGCTCTCCGCTGAGAAGATTTATCCCAACGGCACGCGTGCATTGCTGCCGGTTGATTTGACCATTCGTCAGGGGGAATTTGTCACCCTGCTCGGGCCATCCGGCTGCGGCAAAAGTACCTTACTGAAAATGATCGCCGGATTGATTGAACCCAGCGACGGTAAGCTGATGCTTTTTCGCCGCGACCGCCGAGAAAAGCAGCGAGATTTACCGCTCTCTTTCGTGTTTCAGGAAGCGACGCTGATGCCGTGGAATAACGTGCATAAGAATGTGCGTTTGCCGCTGGATTTAGCCGGTGTGCCGCGCCCGGAAGCGGACACGCGGGTGAAAGAAATCCTTGAGTTAGTGGGATTGAGCCAGTTTGGTCACGTTTTGCCGCGTGAGCTTTCCGGCGGTATGCAGATGCGTGTCTCCATTGCGCGCGGTTTAGTAACGCGGCCCAAAGTGTTGCTAATGGATGAACCCTTTGGCGCCTTGGATGAGATCACCCGCAACAAACTTGATAGCGATCTGCTGCAACTGTGGCAAGAGCAAAACTTGACGGTGGTGTTCGTCACTCACTCGATTCAGGAGGCGGTATTTCTGTCGCAGCGAGTCATCATGATGGCGGCGCGACCTGGTCGCGTCGTTGATGACATTGCCATCGATGCGCCCTTCCCCCGTGATGATGAATTCCGGGTCAGCCAGCCATTCACGCTGTATGCCCAACAGCTTCAGCGCGGCTTGTTCAATGCCAGCCAGGAGAGCAAATCATGAAAACCCCGTTTGCTGCACGCCAGTCATTTCAAAAACTGTTTTATCCACTGTTGATGGCGGTGGCAATATTACTGCTATGGCAATGGCTGGTCACCGCTCTGCAAGTACCGGTGTTTTTGGTGCCCTCGCCACTGGTGGTGGCGCAGAGCCTGATGCAGAATTTCCCTTCGCTGTTTATGTCGCTGCTCTACACCATGAAGATCACAGTGATTTCGTTTGCTGTGGCCATAGTTATTGGCTCGGTGATCGCCTTTTTACTGGTGCAGAACCGTTTTATCGAGACCGCGCTCTTCCCCTACATTGTTTTTTTACAAGTGACGCCGATTGTGGCGATTGCGCCATTGATCATCATCTGGGTGAAAGACACCACCTTGTCGCTGGTGGTGTGCGCCACCTTGATGGCGGTCTTCCCTATCATCTCCAACACCACACAAGGCTTGCGTAGCGTTTCGCCGGGGTTGCTGAGCTATTTCCAGCTTAATCACGCTTCGCGTATGCAGATTCTGCTGCGTCTGCGCATCCCTTCCGCGTTGCCCTATTTCTTCGGTGCCTTGCGCATCTCCAGCGGTTTGTCGTTGATTGGTGCGGTTGTGGCTGAATTTGTCGCGGGTACCGGCGGCACCGATACGGGTCTGGCTTATCAGATATTGCAGGCCGGTTATCAACTCAATATTCCGCTGATGTTTGCTGCGCTGTTATTGATTTCACTGGCGGGGTTTTTGTTGTTTGCCGTGATGTCATGGCTTACGCGTCGCGTATTGGCCGCCTGGCATGAGAGCGAACTCAGCCACAGCTAATTTACTTACCACAGGAATGCATAATGTCTGATTCTGTTCGTCAATCCGCGCTGTCTGCGGTGGTCGCGGCGTTGCCTGCGCTCGATTGGATTAAAGAGGCCCCCAAGGTAAAACGTCTGTCGCGAGACTTTCATTGGTTCAGCCCAATCCTTAAAAATCTGTTGGACGATAAATTTGCCGAACTGGCGGTGCGTCCGCGTGATGAGGAAGAGCTGGCGGCGGTGGTAGCTGCCTGCGCTGCACAACGTTTGCCTTTAAATATTCGCGGCGGCGGCACGGGCAATTACGGTCAACTGATTCCGCTCCACGGCGGCGTGATGGTTGATATTACGAAGCTGAACGCGGTGGTGGAAATGGGTAAAGGCAGCGTGCGGGCACAAGCGGGTATTCGGCTTGGCGATCTCGAAGCCTATACGCGTCCGTTTGGTTGGGAACTGCGCTGCATGCCATCAACCTGGCGCTTAGCCACGCTTGGCGGTCTGTTTGGCGGCGGCTTTGGCGGCGTCGGCTCCATCAATTACGGTCCGCTGGCCGCACCAGGCAACGTGCTCTCGGTGCGAATAATGACCATGGAAGAGACGCCACGGATTATCACGCTGAAAGCGCCTGAAGCCATGCTGTTGCATCACGCGTACGGCAGCAACGGTATTGTGCTGGAGATTGAACTGGCGCTGGCGCCCTGCCATCACTGGATCGAACGGCTGGATAGTTTCAGCGATTTCGCCAGCGCAATGGCGTTTGCGGATGCGCTCGCCCGCTCACCGGGCTTGGTTAAACGCCAAATTGCGGTGATGGCAGCACCTATCGCCGATTATTTTACCGATCTCGCGCCTGAGCAAATATCAGGCAAGCATGTGGTGATTTCGGTCGTCGGCAGTGAAAGTGACGCATTGTTGCCCGCTTTATTAACGCAGCATGCTGGACAGTCCGTGCTGCGTTACAGCGATGACCAGCATGAAGGCCATTCACTGATCGAATATTGCTGGAATCACACGACCTTACAGGCACTGAAGATCGATAAGAGTCTGACCTATCTGCAAACCGCCTATGCACCAGACAACTATCTGCAACAGGTGCTGGATATGGAGCAGTGCTTAAATGGCGAGGTCATTTCGCATATAGAATTTTTGCGCGACATGAATGGCGCACTAACGTGCAGCGGCTTACCTTTGGTGCGTTATAGCGATGAACATCGTCTTAACAATATAATGCAAACTTACCGCGATAACGGCGTGAAGATTAATAATCCTCACGTGCTGCATATTGAAGAGGGTAAACAAGGGATGATTCGCCCCGATGTTGTTGCAATGAAACGCGCATTCGATCCGCATAATTTACTTAATCCGGGTAAACTGCGTGGTTGGGACGTTCGTGAGACGCTGCCCGACGTTAAAATAAACGGCGTTACCGCAGTATAATTAATCATAAATAATCTACCGCTTGCTGCATTAATAAGCAGACGGGCGGGCTTTGCTCTATTTTAGACAGGAAAAGGTTCAGGAAAATGCATTTAAAAACGCTTTCATTTGCGGCATTGTTGTTTCCGTTCACCTCCATAGCGATGGCCGCTACGCAAAGTAATATTGACTCAAGTTGCCAATATGGCACCAGCGGCGTTGACAACTTTACCGACATATTTACCTGCGGCACGGTAAGCGGCAGCCTGCGCACGCTTTACTATTCAACCCACAATGCTTATTTCTCTAAAGGTTTTAATCAGGACACTGTGAGTTACGGTGGCAGTTTGAAATATGAAACCGCCCCATTTTATGGTTTCCGGGCGGGCGTTAGCGGAATATTTTTACGCGGAATTGATCATCCAGATGAAGCGCATACCATTAGTGATATTGGCGATAATCAAACCAATGCCGGTGAAGCTTATTTAAGCTGGCAGAAAGATGACTTTAAAATAACCGTGGGCGATCAACGCATCGATATTCCTTTTGTCGGTGATTATGACTGGCGAATAACGCCGATACTTTTTCGCGGCGTTGATGCGCATTACGGCGACAAGCAAAACTTCCTGCATGCAACCAAAGTCTGGCGTTATAAACCGTGGGGAGACGACCAGTTTCTCGACAGCACCGCATATACCGATGTAGATGAACGCACCAACGGCATGTGGGGCATTGGCGGCGGACGCGCTACGCAATGGGACGATAAAACCTTAAGCGGTCAACTTTGGTATGAAGAGTACGCGGACTATTCTCGCATCGTATTCGGTGAAAGCCATTTACGCTGGCAAGAAGCGACCTTCCAGCCTGATTTTGGCCTGCAAGTTATTCGTGGCACCAGCCAAGGTAAAGCGCTGGCGGGCGAAGTCAACAGCACCTCTTACGGTGCACAGCTGGCGCTGAGCTTTACGCCATCACTGAGCTGGAAATTGGGCTATGACCACATCGCTGCCAGCGGTGACAGCTGGAATAATGGTTCGCTGGTGACACCTTACGCGCACAATACCTCGTCTGGCCCCTACTTCGCACAACCCTTCTTTACCAGCACCCAGGATTTAGGCAGTGGCAATGCGTGGTCAACGGACGTGAACTACGTCATGAATGAAAATCTGTCGATTGGCTCGCGTTATTCCTTTATGGATCTTAAACCGGCTGCGGACTCCTCCAGCATCAATCAGTCAGAATACCTGGTTTATTTCACCTGGAACTTTACCGGCGTATTAAAAGGTTTGAGCCTGACCGATTTTGCCGGAGTACAGACTTCGCCGCTGTATGACTCAGATTTCTGGCAGAATCGCTTGTCACTGCAATACGACTTCTAACACCATCAAGGGAAGGCTGTATCTCGCCTTCCCCTGTTTTTAGTTGATCCCCTCATCATATTGCGCCGCCTTTGCGCGCTGTAACGCATGCTTAAATTGTCGCACCTCTTCGCGGCGCCAGTGTCGCTGAGCCAAAGGGGCCGACTCCGTTGCCTGGGGTAAGGGAATGCCGGCCAGCGTTCCGCGATTACACATTGCTCTGACCAATCTCGGTGAAGAAACACCGATATAGCGCGCCATCTCATTCAACGTCATCAAGCCGCTACGCATTTTCGCCTCCTTTTTTTCGGTAATAAGGCATTTTTGAGCTATTTCTCGGTTCATTTATTGATCTGAAACAGTGTTAAGCGACAAAGCGTCCGCCGATTCAAAAAGTTGCTACGCTGATAGCCATCAATATCCAAGAAATGAGAGGCTCACTTGCTACGTTCTGCATTGATATCACTGACACTATTTTCTTCATTAGCCAACGCACATAACGTGATGCTTGGCCAGCCGGTGCCTTCAATCTTTATCGCCGATAAAGGTGAAATGGTAATGCAGCAAGGGAAACTGAATTATCAAAAATGGCGTAGTCAGGCGCTGACCGGTAAAGTGCGTTTGATTATTCATGTCGCAGGAAGGATATCGGCAAAGGAGCAAACGGCAGGATTGATCAGCGCATTAGAACACGCCGCTTTACCGCGTAACACTTTCCAAACCACCACTATCGTCAATACCGATGATGTGCTGCCAGGCAGTGGCATATTTGTGGTGCGCAGTATTGAATCCAGTAAGAAATCGACCCCATGGCAGCAATTTATTATTGATAACAGCGGTGTTGCGCAGCATACATGGCAGCTTAAACCGCAAGGTTCAACAGTCATTGTGGTTGATCAACATGGCATTGTGCGCTTTGCAAAAGATGGCGCATTAACCTCACAGGAAGTTATTCATGTGATGAGTGAATTGCGAACGCTGCTCGGATAATTGGCCACATTTCATCGGCTCAGAAACGTTAAATTTTTGGTAAAGAATCGATGAATGTTTCTGAATTCCCCACCTTTTATTAATCCTCAACTAATATTGATTATGTGGTTTTTGACCACCGTGCCTTGAATACCTGCCAACCATAATGTGGCAGTAAACATACTATGAATATGGCATCGACTTTGTTTCGACTTGCTGTGCATTCATCTGCTAATAAGGACAGCCTTAATGACGGCTTGTGCAGAAAAACAGGTCAATTATCCTCACAGCGATATTTCAATGCTATTGAGCGATATTGAACTGCGTCTTGATGAACTTTTACCGGTAGACGGTGAGCGCGATTGCGTTGGTGCGGCAATGCGCGAAGGCACTTTAGCGCCCGGTAAACGTATTCGCCCCATGCTTCTGCTGTTAACTGCACGCGATTTGGGCTGTGATCTGAGTCATCGTGGACTGCTGGATCTGGCTTGCGCCATTGAAATGGTTCATGCAGCCTCGTTAATCCTCGACGACATGCCCTGCATGGATAATGCGCAAATGCGACGCGGCCAACCCACTATTCATTGCCAGTTTGGCGAACATGTGGCGATTTTGGCTGCGGTTGCGCTGCTCAGTAAAGCCTTTGGTGTGATCGCCTGCGCGGAAGGCTTACCCGCCAATGCAAAGAATCAGGCGGTGACAGAATTGTCTCACGCTGTTGGGTTGCAAGGCTTGGTGCAAGGTCAATTTAAAGATCTCTCAGAGGGTGACAAACCGCGCAACGCGGATGCCATTTTGATGACCAATCAATTCAAAACCAGCACCCTGTTTTGCGCCTCGATGCAGATGGCATCAATCGTTGCGAATGCTTCCTCAGAAGCGCGTGAAAAGCTGCATCGCTTCTCACTCGATCTTGGGCAGGCGTTTCAGCTACTTGATGATCTTGCCGATGGCATGACGAATACCGGCAAGGATTGTAATAAAGATGCCGGGAAGTCGACGCTGGTGAATATGTTGGGCGCGAAAGCGGTGGAGAATCGTTTACGCGATCATCTGCATCGTGCCAATCAGCATCTTGAAGCGGCTTGCCAGAATGGTTATGCCACGCAACATTTTATTCAAAGCTGGTTCGAGAAAAAACTCGCTGCTGTCAGCTAAGGATGCTGCATGAGTCACTTCGCGGTCGTTTCGCCGCCTTTTTATAGCCATGTGCAAGCCTTGCAAAATGTCTCACACGCGTTGATAGCGCGAGGCCACCGTGTGACCTTTATCAATCAAATTGACGTTCAGACTTTAGTTAGCACGCCCGCTATTCAGTTCCGTCCTGTTGGATTGACTAGCCATCCCGCAGGTAGCCTGGCGCACACCTTAAAACTGGCGGCGCATCCTCTTGGCCCCTCCATGCTGCGCCTGATCACTGAAATGGCCCGTACTACCGATATGTTGTGTCGGGAATTGCCTGCTGCGCTAACTGCATTAGCGGTTGATGGTGTGATCGTTGATCAAATGGAACCTGCCGGTGCTTTAGCCGCAGAAGCGCTGGGGTTGCCTTTCGTTTCGGTTGCCTGCGCATTACCGCTGAATCGTGAAGCCGATTTGCCGTTGGCCGTCATGCCGTTTGATTACAAAAATGATGACTATGCCAAAGAGCGCTATGCCACCAGCGAGAAAATATATGACTGGTTGATGCGCCGTCACGATCGCGTGATTGCTCAACATGCCAACAATTTCGGCCTGACGCCGCGAAATAAGCTGCACGAATGTTTATCCCCGCTGGCGCAAATCAGCCAGTTGATCTCAGAGCTCGATTTCCCGCGTTACGCCCTGCCCGAGACTTTCCACGCCGTCGGCCCGCTACGCTCGCTTACGCAATCCACTTCATCCGCTGAAAACTATTTTGATGATAACGACAAGCCGCGCATTTTTGCCTCGCTGGGCACGTTGCAAGGCCACCGCTATGGCTTATTTAAAACCATTGCGCGCGCCTGTCAGGAAGTGGATGCACAGCTGCTGCTGGCGCATTGCGGTCGCCTTTCACCTTTTCAGGCGGAAAAGCTGGCGCATAACAGCCATACGCGCGTCGTGGATTTTGCCGATCAGTCGGCGGCTCTGGCACAAGCGCAAGTGGTGATTAGCCATGGCGGACTCAACACTGTGTTGGATGCGGTAAATCATCTCACGCCGCTGTTGGCGTTGCCGCTGGCGTTTGATCAGCCCGGTGTTGCCTCACGCATTGTTTATCACGGCATTGGACGAAGCGCTTCACGCTTCACCACCAGCCATGCAATGGCGCGCCAACTGCGTTCGCTGCTGAGTAACGATCACTATCGTCAGCGCATGCGCACGTTACAGCCCGCGCTGCGCCAGGCGGGCGGAAGTGAAACCGCGGCGGCCATTATTGAACAGGCAGTCAACACGCGCCGTCCGGTGTTGCATCCCGCATTTAAAGGAAGCCTGTATGCAACCGCATTATGACCTTATTTTTGTTGGCGCTGGATTAGCAAACGGCTTGATTGCACTGCGCTTACAGCAGACGCATCCTGAACTTTCGCTGTTGCTGATTGAAAGTGAACAGCAAGCGGGTGGCAATCATACCTGGTCCTTTCATGCCGACGATCTCACGCCGGAACAGCATCGCTGGATCGCTCCGCTGATTGCCCACTCCTGGACGCACTATCACGTGCGGTTTCCGCAACGCACTCGCCGTCTTAACAGCGGCTATTTTTGTGCTACCTCACAGCATTTTGCCCGCGTGCTGTATGAGCGATTTAGAGACAACTTGCTGACGCACACTCAGGTAACGGCAATCACGCCGGTGAGTGTGCAACTCGAAGATGGACGTATGATTACCGCCGATGCGGTGATTGACGGGCGCGGCTACCAGCCGGATGACGCCCTGCTGGTGGGTTTTCAGGCTTTTGTCGGTCAGGAATGGCAGCTTAAGCAACCGCACGGCTTAACGGCGCCAATCATCATGGACGCCACAGTTGACCAGCAGCAAGGCTATCGCTTTGTTTATACCTTGCCGCTCTCTGCAACCCGATTGCTGATTGAAGATACGCATTACATCGATAACGCGACGTTAAACGCTCCGCAGGCGCGCCAGCACATCAGCGCTTACGCAGCGCAACAGGGTTGGCAGCTTGACCGGTTAATGCGCGAGGAGCAAGGCGCGTTGCCCATTACGCTGACCGGTGATCACCAGGCATTTTGGCAGCAACGTCCGCTGGCCTGTTCAGGATTACGTGCCGGTCTTTTTCATCCCACCACCGGTTACTCCCTGCCGCTGGCTGTCGCCCTGGCCGATCGTATTGCTGCAAGCAGCCGCTTTTCCGCTTCATCGCTACAGGATCTCATCCGCCACTTTGCCCACGAAGCCTGGCAGAAACAGCGTTTCTTTCGCATGTTGAATCGCATGTTGTTTTTAGCTGGACCGGCCGATCAGCGCTGGAAAGTGATGCAGCGTTTTTACGGATTACCGGATGGCCTTATTGCCCGCTTTTATGCGGGAAAATTAACCTTGCCCGATATGGCACGCATTCTTAGTGGCAAACCGCCGGTCCCTGTCGTGGCAGCTTTGCAGGCTATTTTGACTACACCTTCCCGTCTACGAGCGATACGATGAAAAAAACTGCAGTAATTGGCGCAGGCTTTGGTGGCCTCGCATTGGCTATTCGCCTTCAGGCGGCAGGTATTCCTACCCTTTTACTTGAACAGCGCGACAAGCCTGGCGGTCGCGCTTACGTTTATCAGGATCACGGTTTTACTTTTGATGCCGGGCCAACGGTAATCACCGATCCCAGCGCGATAGAAGAGTTGTTTACGCTGTCTGGCAAACAGATGAAAGAGTATGTCGATCTGCTGCCGGTCGCGCCGTTTTACCGTTTGTGTTGGGAAAATGGCAACATTTTTAATTACGACAACGATCAAGCGCAGCTTGAGCAGCAGATAGCGCAATTTAATCCGCGTGATGTCGAAGGTTATCGCCAGTTTTTGGATTACTCCCGCGCCGTTTTTAAAGAAGGTTATCTGAAACTCGGGACGGTGCCGTTTTTATCCTTCCGCGACATGATCCGCGCCGCGCCGCAGCTTGCGCGTTTGCAGGCCTGGCGCAGCGTTTACAGCAAAGTCGCAAGCTATATCGAAGATGAACATTTGCGGCAGGCTTTTTCCTTCCACTCATTGCTGGTAGGCGGGAATCCTTTTGCCACTTCCTCGATTTACACGTTGATTCATGCACTTGAGCGTGAATGGGGCGTCTGGTTCCCGCGCGGCGGCACCGGCGCGCTGGTCAATGGCATGGTGAAATTGTTCGAAGATTTGGGCGGTGAAGTCGCGTTGAATGCAAAAGTCAGCCGGTTAGAAACTGAAGGCGAAAACGTCAAAGCGGTACATTTGCAGGATGGTCGCGTATTCCCCACACGTGCCGTCGCGTCGAATGCCGATGTGGTGCATACCTACAATGACTTGCTCAGCGAGCATGCGGGTTCAACTGCGCAGGCCCGTTCGCTTAAGGGCAAACGCATGAGCAACTCGCTGCTTGTCCTCTACTTCGGCTTAAATCACCATCACGATCAGTTGGCGCATCACACCGTCTGTTTCGGCCCGCGCTATCGCGAATTGATTGATGAGATATTTAATCATGACGGCTTGGCTGAGGATTTTTCGCTTTATCTTCATGCGCCTTGCGTCACCGATCCGTCGCTTGCGCCAGCGGGTTGTGGCAGTTACTACGTGTTAGCGCCGGTACCGCATCTGGGAACAGCCAATCTCGACTGGTCGGTAGAAGGCCCACGCCTGCGCGATCGCATCTTTGACTACCTTGAGCAGCACTACATGCCGGGACTGCGCAGCCAGTTAGTGACGCACCGCATGTTCACCCCTTTCGACTTCCGCGACGAATTAAACGCTTACCAAGGTTCGGCGTTTTCAGTTGAGCCGATTCTTTCGCAAAGCGCCTGGTTCCGCCCACACAACCGCGATAAGCATTTGCATAATCTTTATTTGGTGGGTGCCGGTACGCATCCAGGTGCAGGCATTCCTGGCGTCATCGGGTCGGCCAAAGCCACCGCAGGGTTAATGCTGGAGGATCTGGCATGAATAATCCGTCATTACTCGACCACGCGGTGGAAACCATGGAAGTAGGCTCGAAAAGCTTTGCAACCGCGTCAAAGCTATTTGATACCAAAACCCGTCGCAGCGTATTAATGCTCTATTCCTGGTGTCGTCATTGCGACGATGTGATTGACGATCAGCAATTGGGCTTTGCTTCAGACATCGTCTCATTGCAAACGCCAGAGCAACGTTTAGCCCAGCTTGAAGTTAAAACGCGTCAAGCCTATGCCGGATCGCAAATGCATGAGCCCGCTTTTGCGGCTTTTCAGGAAGTCGCAATGGCGCACGATATTTTACCTGCTTATGCTTTTGATCATCTCGAAGGCTTTGCCATGGATGTACGTGAAGTGCGCTATGAAACATTCGATGACACGCTGCGTTATTGCTATCACGTGGCGGGCGTTGTGGGATTGATGATGGCGCAGATTATGGGGGTACGAGACGCCGCGACGTTGGATCGCGCCTGCGATTTGGGGCTGGCGTTTCAGCTCACTAATATTGCGCGTGACATAGTTGATGATGCGCAAGTCGGCCGCTGTTATTTACCCGAACAGTGGTTGCAGCAAGTGGGTTTAAACGGCATTAACTATGCCGCTCCAGAAAATCGTCAGGCATTAAGCCGGGTCGCAAGGCGCTTAGTCAAAGAAGCGGAACCTTATTATCATTCGGCAACCGCTGGATTAGCGGGCTTGCCACTGCGTTCAGCTTGGGCGATTGCGACAGCAAAAGGGGTTTATCGCAAAATTGGGGACAAAGTGAATCAGGCGGGCAAAAAGGCGTGGGATCGTCGCCAGTCCACCAGCAAGCCCGAAAAGTTAGCGTTGCTGGTGTCGGCTTCAGGTCAGGCGGTTATGTCTCGGATGATGACTTCGCCGCCACGCCCTGCTCATCTTTGGCAGCGTCCGCATTAGATTTTTTACCGTGCCGCTCTCTTAGCGTCGCCTGCAATTTAGACAGCGGCGGCGCATAGAGGAAACCAAACGAAACGCAGCCCTCTTTACCGCGCACAGCATGATGCATGCGGTGCGCCATATATAAACGTTTGAAGTAGCCACGGCGTGGAACATAGCGGAACGGCCAGCGCTGATGCACTAACCCATCGTGAACAATGAAATACATTATGCCGTACAGCGTCATTCCCGCGCCAATCCACTGCAGCGGCCACATCCCTTCACTTCCCAGATAAATCAGCAAAATTGCCAAGCCGGCAAAGGCAACTGCGTAAAGATCGTTGAGCTCAAACCAGCCTTTATGCGGCTCATGATGCGACAGATGCCAACCCCAACCCCAGCCGTGCATGATGTATTTATGCGCCAGCGCGGCAGCAATTTCCATGCCTACGACAGTAACCAATACAATCAAGGCATTCCAAATCCACAGCATAGTTTCTCCAGTAGGTGCTTCCTGCAATGGGCATGAGTGCGCAATATCACTATTTTATCGCCGTGTTCAATTTTAACAGAGAATTGATAAAGCAGAGGAGAGAGCGGAAATTGGCGCGCCAAAAGGCGCGCCTGCCGTTAAAAATCAGCTTTGAGGACAATACGATAATTGGCCTTACCGGCACGCAGGTGATCCAGCGCGTCGTTGATTTTTGACATGGGGAAGTATTCCACTGTTGGCGCAATATTAGCGCGTCCAGCCAGTTTCAACAGCTTACGCAATTGACCCGGCGATCCGGTGGACGAACCCGTCACCGCATGGTCGCCAGTAATCAGACTAAAAGCAGGCACTTCGAATGGCTTCATTACTGCACCCACGGTGTGGAACTTGCCGTTCGGTGCCAGAGCATTAAAGTATGGCTGCCAATCAAGGTCAACTGCCACCGTACTGATAATCAGGTCAAACTGGCCTGCCAGCGCTTTTAAGGCTTCTGGATCGCGGCTGTTCACAACATGATCCGCACCCATGTCCAGAATCGCCTGCGTCTTGCTGGCTGATGAACTGAATGCAGTAACTTCGGCTCCAATCGCACGCAAAATTTTAATCGCGATATGGCCCAATCCACCAATGCCGATCACACCTACGCGGCTGGAAACAGAGACGTTATGCATCAGCAACGGTTTGAATACAGTGATGCCGCCACACAGCAGAGGTCCCGCAGTTGCGACGTCCAGTTTTTCTGGCAGCGGAATAGCCCATTGCCAGTTAGCGCGCAGCGAACTGGCAAAACCACCATGATTGCTGATCGTAGAGACTTTACCCTGCTGGCAATTTACCTGCTCGCCGTTGATACACGCGTCGCAGTGCTGACAGCTTTTTGCGAGCCAGCCAATGCCAACACGCTGACCAAGGCTCAGTCCCTTGTTTTTTGCACTGTCACCCAGCCCAACAACACGACCAATCACTTCGTGACCCGCCACCAAAGGATACGTAGACGCGCCCCATTCGTTATCGATCATCGATAAATCGGAATGGCATACGCCGCAATACTCCACTTCAACTTCAACGTCTTCTGCATCAAGTGGGCCTGCATCGTAGTCGTATCGTTCAAGTGCCTGACCGGCTTGCATCGCAGCATAGCTTTTAACTGTCATAGATTACCTCTGTTTAGAAATCGGCTTTTGCCGTAAGCGTGTTCGCTACTGTCACGAACTTCCCACCACCCAAATGGTGTAATGTGTGTAAATCACGGTTGTCAGCATCGAAATGCCAACGCCCGTCAAAGAAAACTCGACTGTCAGCCGCCGCTGCGACCACTTCGCCAAACAGAGTGTCATACGCCTGTTGCGCTTCTGTTTCTGGCAGCAGACGGCATTCAAGCCAGGCGACACAACTCTCTTCCAGTAATGGCATGCCAAGTTGCGGTCCCTTAATGGCCTGAAGAGTAAAATCGCTGAATTTATCTTTATCGCGTCCTGATACGCTGCCCACGGCATACGTGAGATCGACGAATGCGGCTGCCGGCACGCAAATGCCAAAGGCGCCACCTGATTCGATCAGCTCACGCGACCAGGTTGCTTTGTCTACCACAATAGCGATGCGCGGCGGGGTAAACTCAACCGGCGTAGACCAGGCCGCAGCCATGACATTACGGCGCTGTGATGTGGGATCTTGACTGGTAATAAGAATCGTAGGTCCGTGATTAAGCAGACGGCTGGCGTGTTCTAACGCCACCGGGCGGAAATGCGACATGGAACATCCTTTAATGCGGAAATAGGTAAAGCATAACCTGAAGAACAGGTCATAAACTGCTGTAAATGCGTCACATTAACGGATTTTGTGCCGCATCCACTTGCCGCATCGTGCCCCATGAAAATAAGATCACAGCAGATCGTGATTCAGCGGCGTTCGAAACGCATGTCGCGCCGCGCTCATTAATTGGCTGGCTGTTACCGTGGCGGGTAATCGCATCAATATTTTGCTCGCCTGCCAGTAACACAGCACCATTGTTTCATCATCTTCGATCTCTGCCAGTTCACGCAGCCTGGCGCGCAATGACAACACGTTCAATGTTTGATGTTCATCTAGCATGTCAGCGATGGTCTGATTAATGATGTGATGGAGGGTTTTCCAGGACAGATCTGTGTGCAAAATTAACCTCTTTTAAGGCTTATTGGCTCCGGGCAAATGAACATAAAAATTCGCTGCAGAAAACCTGCAACGCAAAAGCAGAGAAGTATGGCAATAACTATAGACGCTTCTGGCTGCTGTCGCCGGGATGCAAAGGCATAAATTTAAAGCCGCTGAGTTTACCGATTTTTAACGCCTTTTGTCCTGTTTTAAACCTGACTTTTAGTCACGATAAAGCGAGCGCTAAAATTCTTGTAACAGATCTGCAGTAAACTTAACGGGCTGATACGACTAAGATTTGTTGATACGTCTGCTTTTCATCCTCCCTTAAATAAAGGAAAAATCATGAGCCAGAATGCCACACTCTCTGCCGATCCGCTGGTTTGGGGCCACGGCCCCCACATTTTTGAAGTGTTTCTGGAACCTACCTGCCCTTTCTCGGTCCGCGCTTTTAACAAATTTGACGCGCTGCTGAGCGAAGTGGGTGAGGAGAAAATGACACTGAAAATTCGCTTACAATCACAGCCCTGGCATCTCTTTTCAGGCGTGATTGTGCGCTACATTCTGGCGGCCTCTTTTCAGGGTAAAGAAGCAGCAAAAGCAGTGATGAAAGCCGTTGCCGATCATCGGGAAGAATTTGAATTTACCGATCATTGTAGCGGTCCTAACATGGATGCTACGCCTCATCAGATCCTTGCTCGCCTGAAAGATTACAGCGGAATTGATGCGTATGAGATATTCGCGCGCGCCGATCTGCAAACCGAGATCAAATGGCATTGCAAATATGCACGCCAGAACGGCATCCACGTTTCACCCACTTTTATGATTAACGGCTTGGTGCAGCCCGATATCGGCAGCGGTGATGACATTACTGACTGGGCTAAACGCATCCTGGCTTAATCAATGCTGCCCATTATCACCAAGATTGTTGATAATGGGCGCATATTTCAACGCCCTAAACTTAAGGATTCAGCGATGGCATTGACGCTCGAACAATTAAAAATCAAATATCCCAACGCCCTTGCCTGGCCGTTTGGCGATTCAGCCGAGTTGGCTAATCAGCTTGCTACATTAGTGATCGCCGGTAAAAAGGTCGCCAGCTGCGGCTCTTTGCAATCCTGGAACGCAGATGACCACAAACCGCAGCCTGGCAGCTACAGTATTATCCTCAACGGCAATAATCAGCCGGTCTGTGTTATTCGCACTACCGGCTTGTTCCTGACACGTTTTGATCGCGTAACGCCTGAAATGGCGATGCTGGAAGGCGAAGGCGATCTCAGCCTTGATCACTGGAAGCAAGAGCATCAGCGCTTTTTCCAAAACGAAGGCAGTTTTCATCCTGAGATGGAACTGGTATTTGAGACCTTTCAATTAACTGAAGTGGTATAAATTCACCGATCAGGATTGATAAAAGTACACGATGAGGTTTAGAAAATAAGTGTGATGTTATGCAAACTTTCACGTTACGCTAAACCTCATTAATTGACCCTTTTTATGTGTGATTCTGAGGCTTAGGCTAATGCCCTCCCTGAAAGCGAGTAGCAGCGCGGATTGAGCACGCCGTACCAATAACCATTAACCGCCATGTTGGCTTGCATAATGGTTAGTAGTATTAATTTCAATGCACGATCTTCATTATCTGGCAGCCCGCTATTAGAACTCATCCGCGACCAACAGAACATTGCCACTCTTCGTATTGACAATGAACGGTAACAAAGCGGAGGGAGAGCTTTCCCTATTGGGAAAATAACATTCACGGCTAAATGCGTCTCTACTGATAAATGCAGGTCTTAATGCACGCATTACTCACGCAATGTTTAACATTGATTCGCTGCAATTATTGCTAATCGGCGATGCCCACGTTGCTCCAGTGCCTGCGCAGCCTTAGCCGCACGCATTCCGCTGGCACACACCAGTACAATGCGCTGTTTTTCAGGCGCCTGCCAGGCTGCGAGCTCATCAGGCAACAGACGCAGAACGTCGTCAGCGATGCTGGTTGGCGCTTCCATAACACTGCGCAAATCAATAATACAATCTTCAGGCGTAAGCAGTTGTAGGTCGATAAACGGCACGCCGGGATGCGCCGGCTCCTCCGCATAATCAAAGCGGAACTGCCTCACGTGCCACTCGACAAAATCGCACTTAATCATACAACCGAGGGGCGACGGCTTGAGTTGCAGCAAGATGCTGAGCGCCATTTGTGCCTGTAATGCACCAAGCGTTGCCACGGCTGGCCCCATTACGCCCGCGGTATTGCAGTTAGCGGATGCAGTAGGCAACTGAGGGAAAAGTGCCCGATAGCTCGGTGCATCTGCACAGAAGCTACCGACATAACCTGTTCGGCCCAGTACCGAGGCGCAGACCAGCGGAATATGGCGCGGATAGCAGACGTCAGAGAGTTGATAGGTAATAGCGAAATTATCAGCCGCGTCGATCACAATATCGATGCCATCAAGCGCATGACTTATCATACTGGCGCGCAGTGTGTGCGGATGTGCTTCTACAATCGATTCGGGATTGCGCTGCGCTAGCGCCCGCTGGGCGCATACTGCTTTTGATTGACCCACATCTGCCATGCCAAACAGCGTTTGCCGGTGAAGATTATGCAGTTCAACCACGTCACCGTCGTAAAGCTTTATAAATCCTACCCCTGCGCCCACCAGCAGCGGCAGTAGTGTTGATCCCAAGCCACCCGCACCAACCACCAGCACGCGTGCGCTTGCCAGACGCTGCTGCCCGGCATCGCCTATTTCCGGCAGCATCGATTGCCGCTGATAACGACTCATCTTTTATCCTCAACTGAACTCGGCCAAACCGAAAATGGGTGTAGAAGCGGCTGCCATGTCGCGGCGTTCCATCATCCCTGCCTGCTGCGCTTCCAGGCCAGCATGGATTGCTGAGGCAAACGCACCCGCCATACGCACCGGATCGCGTGCTTTTGCCACAGCCGTATTGAGCAGGATCCCGTCAAAACCCATTTCCATCGCCTGTGCCGCCTGGCTCGGCGCGCCAATGCCGGCATCAATGATCAACGGAATGCCTTTGAACCAGGCACGCATAGAACGCAATCCTTCGATATTGCGTAATCCCTGACCGGAACCGATAGGCGCGCCCCAAGGCATCAATAATTCACAGCCCGCTTCCAGTAATTTTTCGCCAACAATAAGATCTTCCGTGGTGTAAGGGAAAACGTTGAAACCGTCGGCGCAAAGAATGCGTGCGGCTTCGACCAAGGCAAAAGGATCGGGTTGCAGCGTGTCGGCATGCCCAATGACCTCCAGTTTTATCCAGGATGTATTGAAGAGTTCGCGTGCCATTTGCGCGGTGGTTACCGCCTCTTTGACTGTGTGACAACCGGCAGTGTTAGGCAGAATTCGCGTGTTCAGCGACTTCAACAGTTCACGGAATGCACCACCTGCATTGCCCTCGCGGCGCAGGCTAACCGTAATAATTTCAGTGCCCGATGCGCTAATCGCTTGCGCCAGCACATCAGGCGACGGATAACCGGCGGTTCCCAGTAAAAATCGCGACTGGGGTTGGAAATCGTAAAACATACTTAACCTCCCTGCATCGGTGACAAAATTTCTAGCTGACAACCTGCGGTGATGTGCTGAGCGTCGTAGCGAGATCGCGGTACAAATTCACCGTCCACGGCGCTGGCGACGCAGCTGGCATCTATCTGCTGTTCTTGAAGCAGTTCTGCCAAGGTGTTGGCTTCCGTTTCGATCGGACGACCATTAAGTTGAATACGCATTACAAAACCTCCTGGGCCAGTTGCTGCATCAGTTTTTCAGCCATAATGGGTGCCAGCAAAAAACCATGCCGATACATACCGTTTAAGGAAAATATGCCGTGTTGGTAGCGAACCTCAGGCAGGTTATCGCGATAGGCGGGACGCAGACCGGTGCCGCTTTCAACAATGCGAGCTTCAGCCAGTGCCGGATGAAGGGTGTACGCCGCGCTAAGCAATTCCATCATGGCGCGCGCGCTGATTGGGCTGTCGTCATGACTTTCCACCATGGTGGCACCCAGCATAAAGCGCCCTGCTGCTCGCGGCACCAGATAGCAAGGGAATCGAGGGTGTAACAGGCGAACCGGGCGCGAGAACTGAATTTCATCAGTTTGCAGGATCAGCATTTCACCGCGCACAGCGCGCAGTGCAGGCTGGTCTTCGGCAGCGTGGATGCCGCGACAATCAATGATTTTTCCGCTGGGTTCGCCGTTATGAAAAGAGACATTGGACTGCAGCAATTTTGCGCGCAGTTGCTGCATAGCATCACGTGGATTTAGGTGCGCTTCGCCTGAAAAGAACAAGCCGCGTGCGAAGCGATTTTCCAACGCAGGTTCGATTTCGCCCGGTGCAACCCATTGATGCTCCGACGTCATTTTTGCGAAGCGCGTCAGTTCCAGGCTATCACGCGGCGGCGCAATAACTAACGTGCCGTTATGTTCAACGCCATCAACACGTTTTGACCACCACGCAGCGGAATGCTGTCCCCAATCGATAACCGCTTGAGGTGCGCTTTCAGCTTCGCACCAAGGTGCAAGCATGCCGCCAGCCCAATGCGAAGCCGGAAGACATTCCTCTTTGCTGATCACTTCGACGGATTCACCCTGTTCGACCAGCAGCGTGGCGACACATAAACCTGACACACCGCTGCCTAAAACCGACCAGCGGCTCATGATGCGGAGTCTGCGAGTAAAGCAGTTACATTGGGAGAGTTCATCACATTGGCCTCGTCGTTTAACAGCGAAGACCCGTGATACATGAAAGGAAAAAAGGCGAGAGCAGTGCGGATCGGCCCTTGCGGCAAGGAGCTCAACGCACTGAGATCCAGGTCTTCCTACGCCAGTATCAACTGGGTCAGGTTCTAAGGGTCGCTAAGCCGCGCATTGCGCTATTAGCCTCTCAGTCTCTTCGGCGAGACTCCCCTGACGGGTTCTAGTTTTATTTTAAGGACGGGGATTCGTCAAGGGCACGTGAAGGAAATCCTGATTAAAAACGTCACTCATCCTTGAATGAACGTGATCAAATAAAAGAACGTTATCCCGCGTTGCGCTGGAAATGGCTGTTTACAAAGGCGCGACAACGTGGCGATACAGGGTCGAGGAATACCTGCTCCGGTGCGCCAGATTCCTCCACGATTCCTTGATGCAGAAACACCGCTTTGTTCGATACTTCGCGGGCGAAACCCATTTCATGGGTCACGATGATCATGGTGCGCCCCTCTTCCGCCAGGCTGCGGATTACGCGCAACACCTCTCCTACCAGTTCTGGATCGAGTGCTGAAGTCGGTTCATCAAACAGGATCGCTTTTGGTTGCTGCGCCAGCGCACGCGCAATCGCAACGCGCTGTTGTTGCCCACCCGAAAGTTGTGAAGGCCAGGCATCGCGCTTTGCATACAATCCCACTTTGTGCAGCAACGCTTCGGCTTCTTCAATCGCCTCTTTGTGACTGCGCTTTTGCACATGCACCGGCGCTTCAATAATATTTTGCATCACGGTTTTATGCGGCCACAGATTAAAACTTTGAAACACAAAGCCAAGCTGCATACGCATCAGCTTGATGCGACGACGCTGCTCACGGCTGAGCTTTTCCTCCGTGTTATCGATAGAGACGATTTCATCGCCCACCGAAATCTCACCAGCCTGAGGCACTTCCAGGAAAGGAATGCAACGCAGCAAGGTACTTTTACCGGAGCCACTGGCGCCAATCAGCGAAATAACATCACCGTCGTGTGCCGTCAGGCTGATATCGTGCAGCACTTCATGGCCCGCGTAACTCTTTCTGAGATGACTCAGCATAATCGTGGGTTTGGTCATGACCGCGCTCCAAAATAGTAAGGTGATAAACGTCGTTCCAGCATCGAGACGCCTTTGCTAACCAGCATGGTAAGCAGCAGATAAATCACGGCGGCGCTCAGGAACACTTCCAGTGCGCGGAAAGTGGACGAAACAATGGAATCCGCAATACCGGTCATCTCCATCAGGCTGATAGTGCTGACCAGCGAAGTGGCTTTGATCATTGAGATGATCTCATTGCTGTAGGCCGGTAATGCCTGGCGAATGGCAATGGGTAGCGTGATGCGAGTGAAGATTTTATGCGACGACATGCCAGAAACTTTTGCCGCTTCCAGTGACTGTATGCTGACGGCACGCAAGCCGCCACGCAAGATTTCTGAGGTATACGCCGCATCGTTGAGGATCAGCGCCAGTAATCCGCACCAGTAAGGATCGCGCAGCAACGGCCAAAAAATACTTTCACGAATGGCGGGTAAGCTGCCCAAGCCGTAATAAACCATAAAGATTTGGATCAGCAGCGGTGTGCCGCGAAACAGCCAAACGTAGAAGCGGCAAACGTAACTGCCGATGTGCGTTTGACGCAGCAGATTAAGCAGCAGCGCCAGGATAGCGCCGCCGAGCAAGGACAGAACCGCCAAATTAATGGTCAGCGGCAATCCTTTGAGCAACGCCAGTAGCGTTTCCTGCAAGAAAGTGAAATCCACGTGGGCTCCTTAAAGATTCGCGCGCTGTTGGCCGCGCAGGGCAAATTTTTCCACGTAGCGGAAAACCAAGTCTGAACAGGTGGTGATGATCAGGTAAATCACGGCCCCGACGCTGTAGAAGAAGAAGGACATCTGCGTTGAGTTAGCGGCGGTGGAAACCTGATTCATGGTTTCGACCAAACCGGTTACCGACACCAATGCCGACTCTTTAATCACCGATTGCCACTGATTTCCCATGCCGGGAAGCGCGGTGCGCAGCGCCTGTGGCACGATCATTCTACGGAACATCATCAGACGTCCCATGCCCGTCACCGTTGCGGCTTCCAGCGTGCCTTTTGGAATAGCGTAAAAGGCGCCACGAAATACGCTGCTCTGATAAGCCCCGGAAATCAGTCCAATTGCAATTGCGCCTGCGATAAAACCATTAACGTCGAACGGCCCCTGAAAACCCAGCGCGGTGCCAACAGAAGAAACCACCTGACGTCCACCAAAGTAGAACAGGTAGATCACCAGCAACTCAGGTACACCACGAAATACTGTGATGTAGCCCGCTGCCAGCCGCTGTTGCCAGCGCGAACCGGCGATCTGCATCCAGCACAGTAAACTGCCTAAAATAGCGCCCAGAAACCAGGCGCACAGAGAAACAGTGACAGTAACCGTGGCGGCGTTAAGCAACACGCCGCCCCAACCTTCATCACCGAAGCCAAGTATTTGCCAATCAATATTCATAAACATAGGCAATTAGGCTTTTGGTGCGACGTCTTCGCCAAACCATTTAATGGAGAGTTTGCTCAGCGTGCCGTCTTTAATCATGGATAACAGCGCCTCATCCAATGCCGCTTTCAGCTCGGCATTGCCTTTACGCAAACCAATTGCTGAACCCGCTCCCAGCACGCCACCCGTAAAACCGTAGCCGCTGCTGCTGATAGCGTCGGTGTGTTTTTTCACAAACGCATTAAGATTGGTACGCGAGGCCATAACCGCATCAACACGGCCATTCATCAGGTCGGCGAAAGTTTCCGGGCCAGCTTGATAGGTACGAATTGTCGCAACGTCGCCCAGATACTTTTGTAAGAAATCAGCCTGAATTGTGGCGACCTGCACGGCAATGGTTTTGCCTTTGAAGGTGGCTTTCAAATCATCAATAGACTTTTTCATGCCAGCTTCATCGTCAGCGGCAACCACAGTACCGGTGCCCGGCAACGAAGCTAAAGGTGAGGTTTTTGCTGTGACAAAGCTGGAAATGCTGACGGTATATTCGTGGGTGAAATCGATCGCTTCGGCACGTTTAGGCGTAACAGTGACCGCATCAATGACGGCATCATATTTACCGTCAATCAGGCCGGGAATCATACCTGACCATTTTTGCGCAATAATTTCATATTTGAAACCCGCACGTTTTGCCAGCTCCGCCACCATATCGGGTTCATAACCAACAATTTTGCCGCTTGGCGTAGTTTGGTTAAACGGCGGATACGCGGCTTCAGTTGCAAATTTCAACGTACCAAAATCTTTAGCATACGTAAGCGCTGACGTACTCAGCAGAACCATTCCCAGGGAGACAGCAAACAAGCCTTTACGCATCATCATCTAAACCTCAATTTTTTATATTAGGAGAGCAAGTCAATCGCGAGGCGTGTTAACGCCTGCGTCCCGGCGGCAATACTGCGTTCATCCGGTTGATAATCGGAGTTATGCAGATGATCGTCGCGTCCAGGCGTAGCAGAACCAATATGAATCTGGCATCCCGGAACGCGTTCAGTAAACAGTGAAAAATCTTCCGCGCCAAAGCTGGCGCTGGGTTTTGCGATGATCGGCTTATCAAATTGATGCGAGAGAATGGTTTCCAGCGTATCGATCAATGTGTCATCGTTCATTAATGGCGGAACGCCGCGCTGATAGTTGACCTCAATCCGCACGTTTTGCGCCAAAGCGACACCTTCGCACATCCGCTTGAACGATGCTTCCATATCAGCACGCACTTGTGGCGATTTGGTGCGGATGGTGCCCTGAAACAGGCAGCTGTCGGGAATAATATTATGCGTGGCGCCGCCCTGAATATGACCAATCGTCAGCACTGCGGAGTGCGCGGGGTCACGCTCGCGTGAAATGATGGTCTGCAGTTGGCTGATCAAATGCACGGTGGCGATGATGGGATCGCTGCCCATGTGTGGACGTGCCGCATGGGTGGAAACGCCATGAACCGTCACGTCAAACTCATCGCTGGATGCGGTGCTCGCACCGCGCGTTAACGCGATTTCACCGGCTGCCAGCTCTGGTTTATTGTGCAGCGTAATCGCCCAGTCAATGCCTTCGGCTGCACCATCGGCAATCATCGCTTCTGCACCGCTGTCAGGCGTCTCTTCTGCTGGCTGAAAAATCAGGCGTACCGTGCCTTTTAGCTGTTGACGATAGTGCGGCAAAATAGCGGCTACGCCGAGCAGCGTCGCGGTATGAATATCGTGACCACAGGCGTGCATTTTTCCGGGATAGGTGCTGCTGAACGGCAAACCCGTTTGTTCTTGAATCGGTAGTGCGTCCATGTCAGCACGCAGCAGCACGACTTTGCCCGGCTCAGCGCCATGAATATCTACCATCACGCCGGTTCTGCCTACGCCGGTTTTGGGCTGCAAACCCAAAGCCAGTAATTGTTGCGTGACCAAATTGGCCGTGCGAACCGTATCAAAACCTAATTCGGGATGTGCATGAATATCACGACGAATCGCCACTAAATGGGATTCAAGTTCTTTTACTCTGGCGTTGATTTCCTCGGCCAGCAGCTTTTTATCTTCATTCATAGCAGGCTCGATAATAAGGTGTCAGCGTTGTTTTCCGCGGACAGGATAATATTTAAGGCGGTTATAAGCCGTTTTGTGAAATTTGCGACCGTTTATTTATTCACAGCACGTCAGATAAAGCAATGCAGAATCGAGCCGATTACAAGCTTAAAAATCAATGAGATAGGGTAAGTGAATGGGGAATCGAAGAATAATGCGGCGGATAAACAATATTATTAATAATTAATCTCGCCGCATAAATTTAACTACTTATGTTACTGAACAATTAGGCTGGCTCAGGTTGTGAAAAAGTCGCCAGCAACGGGTTTGGATACGCGAGGTGGCGATACGTTGCGTGCCGTTAATTATATGTCATGGTAAACGTGGCAGAGGCGTTTGTCTTTCCGCCAGCGATGGAAGCAGCCGTCTGATAATAACGCGCGGTTAACGGTAGCAGTAAATTCCCTGTCATTGTCGCGGTGCCAAAGTTCAGCTCGGTACCGAGATCCACCGGCGTGCCGTCTTTAAGCAGCTGAATCCCTATGCCTGACGCCTGGTCCGTACCGGCGTTGAGAGCCAGTACGCCTGTCGGACCCGCGAGTTTTCCATCCAAAGTCATTTTTACCTGCGTGCCCGAAGCGCAGTTTACCCCGACAGTAAAGTCTTTGGGTTTCGCAACCGAGCCTACGCCGCTGAAATCCGCTTCCACAGCGTTATCCAACCTAACGTTAATGACCGTGTTATTAATGGAGCAGGCAACGGGAATGATATAGGTGTCGCTCCCCAGATAGGCCGTAGCATGAAACTCCGGGTAGGAAACAATTTCGTACTTTATGAGCGTTCCCGCTATCACCCGCCCGGCCCCGACGCTACCCGGCACAGTTTTGACCAGCTGTGCCACTATACCTTCTCCATCTAAATAAAAATTCTCGTTAGGAGACATATCATCCAAAGTAGGGAATTTTGTAGAAGGCTCCCCTATACGAAGGCCCACGCCACGGATATTCGTGTTATAGACATTATTCCCGTAAGCACTGAGTGTGGGAAAGCTTAAGAGCGTCCCCTGTATGGCGTAGGCGCTATCGCAGACAAACAAAGCCTGCGACCCGTGATAACCGTCCGTTCTGGCAACGGCAAGAACGGTACCCACCGGAGCGTCCGCCCGCACCATCACGCTGCCAAAGGTGAGCGGTTTGTTCTCAGGTGCGGATATCCCGGCTCCCCAATTACAGGCTGCCATTGCCGACTCAGACAGAATAAATAATGGGGATAGGATCAGACTGAGCAACAATGCTTTCGCTTTTTTATCAGATGTGGTCATGGGTAACTCCTTATTCGCAGAGCGCAGTGACGATTTTCACAGCGACGGTTTGTTTTGTTTGCGCAGGCAGGGTGAAGGCGGCCTGGCACTGCTGCGTTGCGCCACTGCCCCATGACACGTTTAACCTGCCGCTTAGCGGCACGCCGCTCAGATATACCTGGCCGCCATCTCCCACGATCCCACTGTTGCCAGCGTCGCCGTCAAGGGTCGCCATGGCGCCAAACGGGACCGGTCCTGCGCTGCGGTTAAGGTTGACCAGCACGCGGCTGCCGGTGCGGGTTTTAAAATCGGCCAGCACCAGCGCGCCCTTCGTCGGCACCACCGACGACGTGGCGGTATCGATGTCCATGTCTTCGCCGTACGTACCGGTATCAAGCGCAATGCGGTTATGGCGGTAGGTTGAGGCGTAAGGCACCACACTGTAGCCACGCCAGTCGGTTTTCACTCCGGTGTGGTTTTCAACCCTGACGCCGTCTGCGCCCGGCGCGCGGACCAGCACGGCCGTCTCACCGGTGGCCTGACCAAACGTGACGCCGTACGGGTGCACCACCACCGAGCCCTGTGCACCATAGTTCACCTGGCGGGCATTGCTGGCGTAGTTATAACCGGCGCTGACTTCGCCGTAGGTACCTTTATAGGTGCCGCTCAGGTCGCCACCATAGCCCTGACCGCGACGGTCATAGCGCTGCTGAACCCTATAGTTCAAGTTGTTATCTTCAAGCGCCGTGCCACTCAAGCCGGCATTGTGCGTGGTGCCGCCGCTCTTACTGCGGGTCAGGCCATAGCGTGCCCAGCTGCCCGCCATAAACCGGTCAAGCGGGATCTGCACGCTGAACGCCAGCTGGCGGTCTTCGCTGCCCAAGCCCGGCGTTCGAGACAGGGTATAGTTCAAGCCGTAGTTAACACCGCCATGGGTCAGATAATAGCCGGCTGAAATATTGCGCTCACTGCCGGTTTGCTGCCAGTAGTCCTGCTGCGAGGCAGAGATATAAACGCTGCCGTACTCTCTAAGCGACTGGTTAAGGTTGAGCATCGCCTGGCTGCGTTTGTTGTACCGTAAACGCCATACCTCATCCTGGCGGACGTCCACTTCGTTCGCTTCCTGCATGCTGAAGAAGCCTGACGTGGAGTAGCGATAACCTGCCAGCGTGAAGGTGGTGCCTGTCGCGGCAATATCTTTGGCGTATTGAAAGCGGAAAGACTGGCCGCGGTGCGTGGAGTCATCGCGTAATGTGGCCTGTGCCTGCGTTGCATCCATGGAGACAGAGCCCCAGTGACCAAAGCTGTGCCCCAGTCCCAGCGCCGCTGACTGATAGTTGCCAGACGCCTGCACCCCGCCGTACACCGTGCTGGACAGGGGCAGGCCATAAATTGCCGTTCCCTGTACAAAATTCGGCGTATTGCCGCTCAGGTAAGCGGTACGGTAGCGCCCCGCCGTCGCGGCATATTTCAACTGCCCTTCGCGCTGCATGATAGGCACCGCGGAGAAGGGCTGCAGAGAGACCCGCTCTGAACCGTCAGCTTCGCGGATAACCACTTCCAGATCCCCGCTCGAAGCGGTCGGATACAGGTCAGTAATGGTGAACGCACCCGGCGCCACGTAAGTCTGGTAAATCACGTAACCGTTCTGGCGCACTGTCACCTGCGCGTTAGACTGCGCAATGCCACGGATAACCGGAGCAAAACCGCGCAGGCTGTCGGGCAGCATATTGTTGTCAGACACCAGCTGCACGCCCCTAAACGGCACGCTGTCAAACACCTCGCCAGGCGTGGCGCTGTCGCCGAGGGTCAGCTGGCCTTTTAAGGGCTGCACGTCACGTTGTGCGTACGTACTGATACTCTGCCAGCTGGCTCTCTTCTGCCCGCTGCCTGTATAGGTGGAATAGTTACGCAGGCGCCAGGCACCGGCGTTAAAGCCGCTGCGCAAATTGAAGAAGTTACTGCGGCTGCGGCCCGTGCCGTAGTCAGTGTTGGCCCCGCTATAGCTGTAGTTCAGCCGGGCCGAGGTCAGCCCCTGATCCCACAACGCAGGGTTAACAGCATTACGGGCCTCAATGTTCAGCGCCGCCTGCGGAATGCTCACGTCAAGGCGCTGCTGGCTGAAATCAAAGCGGCTGTCGGCGTCAGGGATAAGCTCACCCAGGTTGCTCAGCGCCTGGTCCTGACGCATCAGATTCAGCAACGGGAAGGCTTCATTTTTCACCCCCATCGCGCTTAATTCGGCGGGCGTGAATTCGGGCAGCAGCCTGCCCCCGTCGTCGACAAACGTGACGTCGCGGGTGCCGACCTGGTTGCCGTTGAGATAAACATCGACGAGATAGATGCCGGGCAACTGCCCGCCAGCGGTGGAAAACTGCCTGAGGTCACTTTCGGCCGCGCTGCTCTCTTTTAATTCCAGCGCAGCAGGGTCGAAATAGTCTGCAGCGGCAGCGGGTGAAGCCGCCAGACAGAGGCCGGATAAAATACCGGCAGCCACAAAACAGGCTACTGTCGAATAAGGCAACCCGCTGACCGCCTGAATTTCGTCCTGAAACGTATTGTTAATAGGGTGACGCATTGATTTTATTATTGATTTTTTTATCTTTGAGGTCATCGTTCATATTCCCGCTTGGTGATTTTCAGGCGCAGCCGCTCAGGCCCGGCAGAAAAATCAGCCGGGCGGAGTAAGGATTAGCTAAAAGGAGGGGTGGTTAATTACAGCTGACGCGTCTCGGCGCCGGTCACACCACCAAAGTCATTTATGGCTGTCCAGCTGACTGAACCGCCTCTGGCCTTCATTAACGGCAGCTCCAGGACGGATTTCGGGGCGATCATGCCCGGCGCTTTCAGTGGCGTGCCGCCCACGGTGATGCTGTTAAACGAGACGTAATAGGGCGTGGGATTCGTGATAACCAGCCTGTCACCGCGAACGGCAAACGCCAGCTTCTTATAGGCACTGCCGGCATTCTCTTTCAGCGCGGACGGACGGTAGAACAGTTTGATTTTGGTCTTGACGGAGATGAGTAAGCGGTTTGTGTCGGTGCTTTCAGACGCCGGAATAGACTTGATGTTTGCCCAGAACACTGACTCCCGGTCTTCCGGTAAGCTTCCGCCCGTGCGCACAATGCGGACAATGTTTTCTTTGCCCGCATCGAGGCGAAACAGCGGGGGCGTAATAATAAACGGGGGCTTGTCTGCCGTGGCTTCCGGATAGGTTTCCACCCATGACTGAATCAGGAAGGGTGCTGTTTTTTCAGGGTTCTTTACCGAAATGGAGGTCTCTTTTTTATCCGCATGATAAATAATGCGCGTCCCACCGATAATCACGCCCGCCTGGGCGGACTGCAGCGCGGCTAAACCAAGAAGACTCAAAAAACACAGGCCCGTTAATAAGCGAGACATCTTTTTTCCTTCACTCTTTTATCGTTAATCCGGCAAAAAAACCCGCCGCGAGCGGCAGGTTAATGACATCCGTGTTCCGGGGTATCAGTTATACAGCACGGTGAAGTCAGCAGCGGCGTTCGCCGAGCCTTCCGTCACGGTGGCAGCCGTTGACTGATACTTGGCGAAATAGGTCAGGGTGGTGTCGGCTGCGGTGCTCAGCGGATAGGTTTTAGACTTGGACGCCAGCGGAATAGCCGTGGTGCTGTCATCTTCGAACAGGGCAATGGCCACGTTTTTAGCGGTAGAGGCCGGGCTCAGCGCCAGCAGGTTGCTGTTTACAGGATCAGCCGGGCCGCCGAAGCTTACTGCGGCGGTGGTTGCCGCGGCCGGACAGGCGCTCAGCACCACGGTGATTTTGCCGCTACCTGAGGTAGAGCCGGCCGCGCCGAAGTCGCTGGTACCGACGTTACCGAGGGCAACGGTCTGGGCTTGAGACGCGGCGTCGATGGTACAGGAAGCCGACGTCACGCTGCCGGTGAAGTCGATAGTGCCGCTTGCTGCGTTTGCCGCAGAAGCGAAAGCGGCACCTGCCAGGATGGCCAGTGCGATAATGTTCTTGTTCATGGTGTTGCTCTCCATGCCCGACTGTGAGGAGTCCAGGCTGTTTAATGAGGTGTGCTAAGTGAATCAATCGCCGGCAGAGAAATGTCCGTTCGCTCAGCTGCCGGGCTGAAAACATGATGCAGGGTTTCCCGGGAAACATTAATCAGCCCGGTCTTCTTGTCGCGTAGGAAACGGATGATACGTGGCAGGGATAATTTGCCGGGGGTCAGCGTGGTGGGTTCAGAAAAGGTCTCGTGAAGGGCCATAAGGCCCGTCGGGCATGGTGACTCACGTCGTCGTACTTGTGAAACACACTCTATCGATTTTCTCCTCAATCGTTTTTTAGGGAATGATCACTCTTTCATTAGTTAAGGATCTTTAACGCCAACGGCACAATGCTTTCATCAGGACGCGTTTGGGGAATTTTTCCGGCTACGCGCATGCCCAGCACAATGCACAGCATCAATGAAGCTGTGGCATCCGCATTCAACTCCGCGTTGATTGATCCATCCTGCTGACCTTGCTGAATTAGAAGCTGGATATTATTTAGATTACGCATCAGTGCTTCGCTGACTGCGTCAGCAAGATCTTTATCAAGTGTTTGCAGTTCAACAGCACTACCTGCAACCAGACAACCGCGCTGCCCTTCTATATCTCGCACCGATTCAACATAAAAAACCAATAGCGCTTCCAGACGTGATAAACCTGTTTCGCACGTTGCCAGTCGGCTACGTAGATCGCTGTTGCGCAGCGACAGATAGCGGGAAAAGACTTGTGTAAATAGCTGATTTTTATCGCTGAAAGCTTTGTAGATGCTGCCAGTGGTAAGCTGCATCGCTTTACTGAGATCGCTCATGGATGTGGCATGAAAGCCTTTCTCACGGAACACCAGCATGGCGCTATCCAGCACCGCTTCCAACTGGAATTCACGAGGCCGTCCCCGATCTTTGAGAGTCGTTGGGTCACGCATCAATTTACCTTATTTAGGAAACAATCATTTCCCATAAGCTAAAGGAAAACCATGATGATGTGAAGCCTGAGAGTAGCGACAATAAAGATTCTGCTCTCCTCAATTTTGATTATTCGACATGATGCGCAGCGTATCGGTGAGGGAAGACGGTAATATTTGCCCGTGCGTTTGACCTGGATAACGTGACAGATGCAAATCTCCACCTTTGTGTTCAAGTATCTGCATTAATTGGCCCTCTTCGTGCTTGAGATCACTCGAGTGGCCTTTACGTTGTTCGGTCACGCCATCACCTTCCATCAAATAAAGCGATTTGTGCTGCAAGCGCGCCGGATCACTTTCTTTAGCCAACGCGATAATGCGTTGGTTTGCCCAACCTAATGATGGCGCAGCAGCAAAGTAGTTGTGAAACCATGTTGTGTTGTAATAGGAATCAAGCACAAACAGGCCACCGAAGGAGTGTCCCCAAATACCGCGTTTAAGAGGATTGCTGGGGGCTCGCTTTTCGACATACGGCACGATTTCATTTAAAAGAAGCTGACGAAACTCAGCGCTTCCGCCGCCCTTTCTGCCTCGCATCCGCTGATCTTGTTCAAGATTTTCGCCTGCCGGTGTGTAGTCAAAACTGCGCGCGGCCACGTCAAAAGGGAGATTGGTGTCGTAGCCTACCGCCACCAGCACGGGCGGCGCTTCGCTGCTCATCTGTTTTAACATCGGCTCGGATAAGCGCGCCATTACCGCGTTGCCATCTAGCATATACAGAACCGGATAACCTGCTGCGGGAGCGGCTTTTTTAGGAATGCCAATCCAGACTTTATAGCGACGCTCGCCATCAGCAGAGGTGAAGAAATGCGTCTGAAATTGATAATAAGTTGACCCCATGTCAGCGATATTTTCGCCCAGCGGCTTGAGCTCAGGCCGGGCTAACAAAGATGTCGAAGGAAGTAACACCACCAGCGCTAACAGCAAAGATGAGTAGATTGAGCGCAGAGAAAAGAATGCGTTAAACATGAGATCGAGTGCCTGAAATTATTAACTATTATTTAACTTTCATGCATCCTGGCATAATTTTCCCCGCGACAAAATCCCGAGTTCAGTGTGGGAATTAGGGTACGCCAAAGTAACGTAATAGAGCCGTCATCACTGCAGCGCTGATAATAATCGTAATCAGCGGGGCTTTGCGCCAGGCGAGAAAAACGGCAAACAGAACGCCAAGTACGCGCGCCATTCCGGCAAAATGTTGTCCTTCGAATAGCGTGCTGGTGGCGGCAACGGCTAACAATAATACCGTTGCAGCATCAGCCAGCAGGCTTTGAGTACGCTCGGTTATGGCTAAGCGATTGCCCAACTTCACGCCCGCAAAACGGATTAAATACGTCCCAACCGCCAGCAATGCAATTCCGGCGATGATCAAGCCGTGCTGATTCATTTGCGTGATCTCCAGGCGAGCAAGCCCAATAACGAAAACAGTACCGGCATGCCTGCGGGAACAAATGGCGTGGCGGCAAGCGATAACACTGCCCCTACTGAAGCCGGAAGCCGGGTACGGCGTTGACGCAATGCCGGAAAGATCAACGCAATCAGAATGGTGGGAAATACGGCATCCAGGCCGATGGTGGAGATGTCAGGAATGAACTGACCAATGGCGGCTCCGGTCATTACGCTGATCGGCCAGATTAACCCAATACCTATGCCGCAGATCCAAAATGCTGCTCGCCGCTGTTCAGGCTGAGACTGAGAAATGCCAAATACTACGCTTTCATCATTCATAATATGGCAGCCGAGCAGACCACGAGAACCGCGTCCTACCAAATCTTTAACCGCGATGCCAAACGGTAAATGGCGTGCATTAACCAGAAGCCCTGCCGCTGCCGCAGTAAGGGGACTCCCGCCGCTTGCGACGATACCAATAAACAAAAACTCTGACGCTCCCGCCAGTACCAAGGTAGAGAGCGCAAGGGGAACCCAAAGCGGAAACCCATCGGCAGTTGCCAGCGAGCCGTAACTCAAGCCAACAATCCCATCAGCAATACAGACCAGGAAAATAGCTTTTACGACGCCTTTTCCCACTATCTCTTTTTGCGGCAACATAATAATTTCATCTCATAACGAACGATTTATCCATTATAATGAACCTGGGTAAATAGCATTACAAGACGAACGTTACGTTCGATTTATCAAACAGGAGTAAACGTGACGACGCCCATTAGCATCATTGCCAACGGTTTAATCCGTGAGCGTCAGCGTGCAGGCTTATCGCTGGCAGAAGTCGCTCGTCGAGCCGGAATTGCGAAATCTACACTTTCTCAACTGGAAGCAGGCAATGGTAATCCCAGCATTGAAACGTTATGGTCGCTTTGCGTAGCGTTGAATATCCCCTTCGCCCGCTTGATGGAACCTGAAGCGAATCGGATGCAGGTGATTCGCCGTGGCGAAGGGCCGACCGTGATGGCTGAACATGCAGATTATCAGGCCGTTTTATTAGCAACTTGCCCACCCGGTGCGCGACGCGATATCTATCTGCTGCATATCCAACCTGGTTCTGAACGCCAGTCTCAGCCGCATCCACCGAATACGGTTGAGCATTTGATTCTGACGCAAGGACGAGCTTTAGTTGGCCCCATTGATTCGCCGGTTGAACTGGAAGTGGGTGATTACATCAGCTATCCGGGTGATGAGGCACATATCTTCCGCGCGCTGGAGCCCGATACCTTAGCGGTACTGGTGATGGAACACATTTAAAATACAGAGCCACCTTGCGATGGCCTTTCAAATGCCGACGTCCTGACGTTTATTCACTTTTTAAGAATGCCGACGGCCGGATCGGCTTTCCGCCTGGTTTGACAAGACCGATGCCTGAAAGATCCAAGCGTTCGTGATTTAGCTGTGTGACCTTTGTTACAGCGTTGGGTTGACGTGAAACCCGGCATCGTTGATCTTAATTTTCTCACTTCAGGGCTGCTGGCTTACATGCAGATGAGCCAGCCTCACTGTTTTCTTCTCGGGAGGTGTTCAACGATGCCACAGCGTATTGCTGTTATTGGTGCAGGCGTACTGGGATTATCCGTGGCGCGTTCACTGGCTATTCAAGGTGCTCAGGTTACGGTATTTGATAAAAGCTTACCCGGCAGTGGAACCAGCCAGATTAGCTATGCATGGATCAACGCTAACGGCAAAAGCCCGCAAAGCTATCACCATCTCAATGCCAGCGCGATTGACGAACACAAACGGCTACAACATGAAAGCGGCTCGAACGCGCCGTGGCTTCTCGAAACCGGAACCTGGGAGTGGGCAGCTGATGCTTTCACCCTTAAACAATTAGAATTGCGGGCAGAAAAGCTTGCCGCGCTGAAGTACCCTTTTCGCGTAGTGGATCGTCATAGCCTGTTGCAAGCTTTACCTGAAATACAACTCGATCCGCGCATTCAACAAGCCTGGCATTTCTCGTCTGAATGTTTGATCTATCCCAGTTTGTTCGTTGCACGGTTATTGGCTGATTTGCGCGAAAAAAACGTAGAGGTATGCGTCAACCGCGAAGTCATCACCCTGGATGAAACCGAAGAAAATGTAACGTTGACGCTGTCTGACGGCCAAGAATGGCAAGGTGATCACCTTGTTTTAGCTACCGGACGATGGTCATCGGAATTAATTGGGCAACTGGGACTTGAACTGGGTATGACGGATGCGAATCGTGCGGATAAAACCGCCTGCAGCTTTCTCGCACACACTAATCCGCTCCCCATCCAACTCAATAGCAATATCATCACCCCAGAACTTAACGTGCGACCCGATGGGGGCGGCCGATTGATGCTTCAGGCGCTGGATTTGGACCACCACGCCGATCCTGCCCGGCCAGCTGATGTGAATGGCATGATTGGCGTTGAAATGTTGCGGCGTTTACGTCGTCTGTTTACCAATGCGCAAGGTGCCCGAATAGAGCGAATTGAAGTGGGTCAGCGCTCACGTCCTGCGGATGGCTTGCCTGCTCTGGGTTTTGTCACTTCAGCTCAACGTGTTTATCTGATGGCGACCCACAGCGGTATGACACTTGCACCGCTTTTAGGTCGTTTAGTGGCTGAAGAAATAATCGCCGGCGCTCGTTCAGATATGCTTACTGATTTCGCGCCGGACAGATTATTGCGTCCACGCAGTGAAACAAAGGGATCGGCTGCGCCAGCTTATTTACCCGCAGCGCAGTAATCCGTTAGCGGCGATTTTTCCATACAGTCTGGATGTTGCAGAACTCATGCACGCCGAAATGCGACAGTTCACGACCGTATCCACTTTTCTTTACGCCACCAATTGTTACGCGAGGATCAGAGGCACCGTTGCCATTGATAAATACCGCGCCAACTTCCAAATGCTGCGTCATGTGATCGGCAATGTCATCATTGCTGGTCCAAACTGTTGCACTCAATCCAAACTCGCTGTCGTTAGCGATTTGTAAGGCATGCTCTGGATCGCGAGCCACCGCAATCGCAGCGACTGGCCCGAATAACTCCTGCTTGAAGGCTGTCATTTCCGTGGTGACGTCAGACAAGATGGTTGGCGCGTAATAGTTTCCCTGCCCTTCCAGCTTTGATCCCCCTAACACCAGACGAGCACCCTCACGGATCGTTGCCTGCACTTGCTCATTCAGTTCGTCACGTAAATCAGCACGCGCCATAGGACCCAGGAAAGTTTTTTCATCCAAAGGGTCGCCCAACGTTAATGCTTTTACGGCATCGGTAAAACGTGATTCAAATGCTTCAGCAATGGATGCTTCGACAATAAACCGTTTAGCCGCCATACAGACTTGCCCGGTATTCTGATATCGACCAATGACCGCCGAATTCACCGCTTCATCTAAGTCAGCATCCGCTAATACGATAAAAGGATCTGATCCACCCAGCTCAAGCACTGTTTTCTTTAATGCCGCGCCAGCTTGCGATGCAATTGCTGCACCTGCACGTACGCTGCCTGTTACAGCAACAGCGGCAATACGGTCGTCTTTAATTGCAGCCGATACGCCGTCGTTATCGACATTGATGAGATTGAAACCGCCTTTTGGAAGATCGGTCGCATCAAACAGCTCAGACATCAACGTAGCGCTTCCCATGACGTTAGGTGCATGTTTTAGCATGTAGGTATTACCCGCTAACAACATGCTCACAGCGCCGCGTAGAACCTGCCAGAATGGGAAGTTCCATGGCATGACGGCAAGGATGACGCCGATTGGGCGAAATGTCTGCCACGCATCAGGAACGTGAGTGGGTTGATCGGCCAACATTGCTGGCCCATGTTCTGCATACCAGTCGCACAAATTGGCGCACTTAAGCACTTCTGCGCGCGCTTGTGTGATGGGTTTCCCCATTTCTAATGTTACGCTGCGTGCAAGCTCATTTTCACGTTGGCGAATTTGCTGTGCCAATTGACGTAATACCGCAACGCGGGTTTCCATGCTGCTGTGTCGCCATTGAGAATAAGCCTGAGCGCTGGTATTTAATGCTTGCTCTAATTCAGCCGCATTTTGCATAGGGTAACGTGCAAGGATCTCACCGGTAGTGGGATTACGAGAGATAGCAAAATCAGTCATGGTGCCTCGTTATTTATTTAATCAGTACATGACGATAACCATACGCCGCAGATGTGTTGATGAAAAATGAATAATAGTGAGCAAGTTGTTTATAAATCGTGAACCAAGCGAAATCCCTTTACGCTAATGTTGGTCTGGAAAAGATCTTTATTTATCTGAGATAAAGCCGGATGAAAGGTTAGGATTTCCAACGTTATCCACTTATACAGTGAGTAGATCCTAAATAACGATCATAAAGAGATCCTATATAGATCCTAAGAGATCCCCGATCGTCGCAGGCCGCATGGGACAAGGGCTGAGAAGGTGATCGCGTTCACTGTAATCAGTAAAGTGTTCACTATAATCAGTACTTTATTCACTGTGCACAGTAGAATGTTCACTGTAATCAGTGCTAATGTTCACTGTAATCAGAAAGCGATCCCTTTCATCCACAGAATGAAGATCTCAGGCTATGGCAGATAAAGAGAGTGAAAACAAAGCGTTACTAGAACCTTTTCTGTCGGTAACCAAAAACAGTGGTGAAGTTATACAACTTCATCCCAACAAGAATAATACTGTCCAACCTGTTGCTTTAATGCGACTTGGTTTGTTTGTTCCGACGCTGAAATCCACAGCGCGCGGCAAATCTGGCGCAATGGCCTCCACCGACGCGACTAAAGAGTTAAAAAATCTGTCACTGGTGAAAGCTGAAGGGTATGAAAAGATTACCATTACCGGCGCTCGACTGGATATGGATAACGATTTTAAAACCTGGGCCGGCATCATTCAGTCATTTTCACGTTATCCCACTAAAGGCGATACCGTAACGCTACCATTTATTGATTTTGTTAAGATGTGTGGTATCCCCTCGGCTAACTCTTCAGCGGCTTTACGTAAGCGCCTTGATGCTTCTCTGCGTCGTATTGCGACCAATACTTTATCTTTTGAAGGTAACGGCAAGGCGTATCATACTCACCTTGTTCAATCAGCTTATTACGATCGTGAAAAAGATATCGTGAGGATTCAAGCGGATCCTAAGCTATTTGAGCTCTATAACTTCGACCACAAGGTCTTACTGCAACTTAGGGCCATCTCACGTCTTAAGCGTAAAGAGTCCGCCCAGGCGCTCTATACGTTTCTTGAGAGCTTGCCAACGAACCCGGCTCCCATTTCACTTGCACGTTTGCGTATGCGTCTTAATTTAGGCTCAAAAACCACAACGCAAAACCATGTAGTACGTCGTGCAATGGAGCAGCTCAAAGAGATTGGCTACCTCGATTATTCTGAGGTTAAGCGTGGTCGTTCTGTGTTTTTTATTATCCATAGCAGAACACCAAAGCTTGATGGCATTAGCAACTTAGAAAGCATAGATGCACTTGATGACATCGAGTTCGAAGAGTAACCCTGCCCTTCACTGTAATCAGTAAAACCCGCGTGGCACTGTCACTTTTGTGCAAAAAGTGACAGTGCATCTTTCCGGTTCGTTTACTGTAATCAGTGATTCTCAATGTTCACTGTAATCAGTTACGTTCACTGTATTCAGTATTTTCATGATGCCTGCTTTTTTTACGTTTTCCTTTCTAAAGAATACTAACACTGTTAATTCAATGAATTACGAGTTAGCAAGTACCAGCATTATTTATGACGAGATTCATGATGAGCACTGCAACCCGCTTACTACTGATTACAGTGAACAGCCGACGTGTTTAAAGGCACAGTTTTACTCTTTCTGATTACAGTGAATATTTCTTTGCAGACATTGCGCTGATTATAGTGAATGTAGTTAACTTAAATTATTGAATATTAAGTGTATTTAATAAAAATAAAGAAGCGAATAGGTATTTTAGCTGCATTTAGCTCGGGTGTTCACTGTATTCAGTGACAAAAGTGACAGGGTGAGCCGTTAACTGCTTATAGTGAATGTTTTAAGCGTTTTTTACTGATTACAGTGAACGTTGCCTCGGTTTTACTGATTACAGTGAATGTCTTGCCTGGTATCTGTAAGTCAGCCATTCAGCTTTAATCACTCAACGCCTCAAAATAGAGGACGACAACAGCTGATTACAGTGAATCTTTGATGTGAGGTTTGATGCAGTATGTTGGCTGCTGAAAACGTAAAAGCGGACTTATCGCGTTAACCGCCCTGTTATTCAAACCCTGCATTTTACTGAATACAGTGAATGTTAAACGGTGCCTGGTTCGAGAGCGCACGCAAAACCTGAAGATCTTTCTGTTACGCTTGTATCGACGACTCTGAATACAGTGAATATGTGGCTAAGAAACATCCTTCTGATCCTGTTTGCCCCTATTCTACTGATTACAGTGAATGTTGAGATCGGTAAACCCGGTTCGGATCCTACTGATTATAGTGAATGCTTCAGGGTTTTACGGGCAGTTTTGCTGATTACAGTGAACGTTTATGGCTGTCCTCCAACAAAATCTACTGATTACAGTGAATGTTCATAACAAGCATGAGCTCTGTTTATTCTGATTACAGTGAATGTTGGGCGGGTTTTTGGCGGCTGTATGAGATGGGATGTTTCGATCAAAGTGTTGCTACTGATTATAGTGAATGTTTACTTCGCTCTCTTTTCTGCTTACGCAGGGTGATTCTTTACTGACGTTACGTCGCACGCTAATGCTCTTACTTCGTTACTTCACTGACTACAGTGAACGATCCAATGTCTTTGCCCTCTCCTGTTGTTTAAAAATTCCTGGCGTGCTGATTACAGTGAACGTTTTAGCTGATTACAGTGAATGTTTAGCTTTTACTCATTACAGTGAACACCTCAACTATCTTGTCGCGTGCTTTTACTGAATACAGTGAATCTTTGTCTGTAAATGTCATCGAAACTTGCCTGGCGACGCTCAGTAGTCACATTTCAAACGCGTTTAAACCCACTAGTTAACTTCCACTGAATACAGTGGATGAGCATAACACGCTGTTTAAAAAGCGTTCAGGCCCATACTTTAGCAGTCATCGTATGACGTAAAACCACTATTTTACGTTAAAAGTGTTATCACTTAACATTTCTTCTTTTGTGATTATTAATTGCCTCATGAGCAGGATTTCGGTATAAAGTCACAAATCCTACATGTGTGGAACAAGTATGGCTAACGATGATAAGCAGGTCATGAAGGTCGCTCAGCGTTCAGAACGGATGCTGTTAAGCCTTACGGAACAAATTCAGGCACAAAAACAAGAGTTACACGAAAATACCTATTATCAGGTTTATGCAAAAGCGGCTCTTGCCAAGCTCCCTAAATTAACGCGTGCAAGTGTGGATTACGCGGTTAACGAAATGGAAGAAAGTGGTTATCAATTCGACAAACGTGCCGCCGGCTCCTCGGTAAAATATGCGATGTCGATTCAAAATATTATCGATATTTATCACCATCGTGGCGTTCCAAAGTATCGCGATCGTCATTCTGATGCTTACACTTTGTTTGTCGGTAATCTCAAAGGTGGCGTATCAAAAACAGTTTCTACTGTCTCTTTGGCACATGCTCTGCGCGCCCATCCTCACCTTCTGTTTGAAGACTTACGTATTCTTGTCATTGACCTCGATCCACAATCCTCGGCCACTATGTTTTTGAATCATGAACGTTCAGTAGGCTTGGTAGAAGCCACTGCTGCTCAGGCTATGCTGCAAAACGTAAGTCGAGATGAACTGGTTAATGAATTTATTGTTCCTTCAATAATTCCTGGCGTGCATGTATTGCCTGCGTCGATTGATGATGCATTCATCGCTTCTCGCTGGGATGAACTGTGTTCCGAACATTTGCCGGGACAGAACATCCATTCTGTTTTATACGATAACGTTATTGCTAAATTGACCAAGGATTACGACTTCATCTTTATAGACAGTGGTCCTCATCTGGATGCATTTCTTAAAAATGCCATTGCAGCCTCTGATTTGTTGATGACGCCGGTGCCTCCTGCACAAGTTGATTTTCATTCGACACTTAAATACCTCACGCGTCTGCCGGAGCTGATTGGCATTATTGAAGAATCGGGTGCGACTTGTCGTCTCCAGGGAAACATCGGTTTTATGTCCAAGCTTTCTAACAAAGCTGACCACAAGCTTTGTCACAGCCTGGCAAAAGAGATTTTCGGCGGTGATATGTTAGATGCTGCCCTTCCCCGCCTCGATGGATTTGAGCGTTGTGGAGAATCTTTTGACACTGTTATCTCGGCTAATCCTTCAACGTATGTTGGAAGCAGTGAAGCATTAAAAAATGCCCGATCTGCGGCAGAGGATTTTGCTAAAGCCGTGTTTGACCGTATTGAATTTATCCGCCTGAACTGAGGTTTCTATGAGCGCAAAAAGAATCACTATTGGCCGAACCTTCAGCCAGACTCCTTTGGAAACAGAGGACACGTCAGAGACACATGCACAAACGTTTGTTCTTTCGACAGGAAAACGCGCATTGTTTCGTTCAGAGCGCATTCCTGCTAACGAAGTTGAAGATAAAACGTTTGTGGTAATGGAAACCAATGGGCGTGATCAGGCGGGATTAACACCTGACTCTTTGCGAGACATTATTCGCACAATTAAACTTCAGCAGTTCTTTCCTGCTATTGGCGTGATGCAAGGCGGGAAGATTGAGATCCTTGATGGGTCTCGTCGTCGTGCAGCTGCAATACATTGCAGAACCGGTCTTGAGGTTTTAGTTACCGACGCCGAAATCACTGCTGATGAAGCCCGTAAGCTGGCACAGGATATTCAAACGGCTCGCGAACACAATCTGCGTGAAGTCGGTATGCGCTTACTGGCGTTGAAGGATGGCGGACTTTCTCAAAAGGAAATTGCAGAAAATCAGGGTTTATCCCAGGCAAAAGTCACGCGTGCATTACAGGCTGCCAGTGTGCCCTCCGATTTAATAGCACTTTTCCCAAACCATTCAGAACTGACTTATCCCGACTACAAAGCGTTGCTTCAAGCCGCAGATAAGTTGAATGAAACGGGTCAGTCTGTTGAGACGTTAATTGATAATATCTCAATGGAGATTGATGTTGTCTGTTCTCGTGAAGGCCTGGCAGAAGATGAAGTGAAAAATCATATCTTGCGATTGATTCGGAATGCCAGCCAGACATTAGTTAAAGAACCTGAAAAAGATAAAACGACATCAACAAGCTTGTGGCCATTTGCTGACAAAGATCGGTTTGCACGAAAAAAAACGCGTGGTCGAATGTTTAGCTACGAGTTTAACCGGCAGTCAAAAGATTTGCAGGAAGAGCTGGACAAAGTTATCTCTGAAACATTGAAAAAGTATTTAGCGAATTAAAAGGTGATTTTAAGTGAAAAGGCCTGAAGGGATTTCCTTCAGGACTTTTCTGTATTAGGCGTTTAAGTTTATTTTCTTTATATCCCATTCAAAGGCAGTCCTTCACGTTAGCCCCAATTTCATCAGGAATTTCAGGCTGAAATCGCCAGTTTTATTGTCATTATTTCACTGTTCTTAATAATAAATTCAATAGCTTGCATAATTTACCACAGTGAAATTTCGCTAGCATTCTTTGGGGTGGTTTTTCATTGCAAAGCATAATGTCTACTAGCGCAATGTGGTAAACACGGCATAGGTTTAATCATGACCATCCGACTATTTTTGGCGATTTCAGCCTGAAATCGCCAAAAGTTTCGATAACTGGGCTACAGAGAAAAGAATTAAATGCACGATAGAATGAACCATTGAGACATCAATCTACCCTATCGCAATGATGTTTAACTGACAGAGAAACGTTAAGGCGAGCCCGGGCACTAAATTTGACTAATACGCTAGCCAGTAGGAATAAGTCTGCATCTAACCTACGAAAAACAGGCAGCAGGCAGGATAATCAATGAATATCCAACATACTTAGCACGGTAACGATTTGTATTAATAATTGAAATGAAACCTCAAGTTGCTTCTGTCAGGATACGGCGAAAAGATGCCTTGCAAAGGTGACAATCCCTTATGAAGTGGTTTTCGAAAAGTGCGGTTTTATTCTCAAGTAAAACCTGTCTTGCCGCATTTTTAGCGTTTTATGTCGCATTGGAATTGAATCTGGACAAACCGGCCTGGTCCTTAACAACCGTCTATGTTGCCTCACAACTCTATTCAGCCTCTACCGTATCGAAATCGATTTTTCGATTTTTGGGTACGTTGCTGGGTGGACTCTTTATTCTGCTTATCTATCCTGCAACCGTGCTGGATCCCATGTTGTTTAGCTTCTGTATTTCTTTATGGGTGGCAACCTGTTTGTATCTTTCGCTGCATGATCGTACGCCTAAAAGTTACGTTTTCATGCTGGCCGGTTATAGTGCCGCCATCATGGGTTTCCCGGATGTTACGTCACCAGATGCTATTACCTACACAGTGATATCACGCATTGAAGAGATTACTGTCGCCATTGTCTGCAGCAGTTTGGTCCATCGACTCATTTTCCCTGTTTCAATGGGTAGCGTGCTTGAGCGAAGCGTAAAGGATTGGTATCAGAACGCCAAAAAGCTTTGTATCCAGATGGTCGTTACACAGCCACAAGAAAAATCGGTTGAGCGCGAAGCGATCCTGATTCAAATGGCTAACTATCCGCTTAATGTCGAAACCTTGATCACGCACTGTGTTTATGAAGGTAACGCAGCGCGTCGTTTAATTCGTTTGGTCAGCGTACAGTATCAACATTTGACCTATATGATCCCAACGCTGACCGCCATTGAAGCTCGCCTCAGTCAGCTTTCTGAACTGAATATTGCTTTTCCTGATTATATTGCTGACGCGTTTAGCCATTTTTTGATGTGGCTAAATGAAGAAGAAAACCCTGAAAAGACACATCTTTTAAAAGATGAATTTGAAACTGTTCAACGAAAGCTGAAAAGCGATTGGCAATATCAAAAATTAAGCAGTGAGGAGAGTATCTTACTCAATGGTTTGATTGAAAGGCTGGGTAACTTTGTCCGTATCGCTAATGCTTATCAGACTGTAGACGAGCGTGTAAACGAACTCACACCCGACGCCAAAGCAGGTAAAGTTGCTCGTAAACACAAACATGTCGACAAAGGTATGTTGCTGCTCTCTTCCTTTACCGCCTTTTTTGCGACTTTCGCTTCATGCCTGTTTTGGATTGGCAGCGGTTGGGTTGATGGCGCTACCGCACCTATGATGGCAGCGGTGCTTTGTTCATTTTTTGCTGCTATGGATAGCCCAATAGCGCCAATGAGGTTGTTTTTAAAAGGCGTTGTTTTCGCAATCGTCATTAGCATCCTTTACTGTTGTGTACTGATCCCAGAAGCGCTGACCTTTGAAGCCTTAGTCATTTGTCTCGCGCCGGGGTTAATCGCGCTTGGATTAGTGATTGCTAACCCTGCTACCAATCTGATTGGCTTAATCATCGCTACGCAAATTCCTGGATTTATTGGTATGAGCCACCACTTCAAGCCGGATTTACTGCTTGTAGTGAATGCCGCGCTTTCAACACTGGTAGGAATTGCATTTGCAGTGGTGATTACAGCAATGATTCGTAACAAACGGCCTTCGTGGACAGCAAAGCGTGCGGTGAGAAAAGGGGTGCTTGAGCTTTTACAATTTATATCGGCCATGAAGTTAGGTCACGCAACGATGCTAATGCGTCAGCAATATGTAGCGCGCATGCTGGATAAGGTAAATATTATTCTGCCGCGTAAACGCCTTGATCCCGATCCACTATTAACTTCAGGCAGCAATTTGATCACTGAGGCTTGGCTCGGTGCTAACTGCTATGACTTCTTTGTAAAATATCGGGAAGTGATAAATGAGCAGAACATCACCCTTGATCCTTTTTTCCATGAACTTAGTCTGTTCCTAAAGCAGCGACTCAAATCTCTGCAAATCCAACCACACGGTGAATTACTGCAGGAACTCAACCGTATGTTGCTAACATTAGAGAGGGCGTCACACGCTGCGCCTCAGCTTTATCAACCCTTGTTTCATTTATTCAATGTACGACTGGCATTGTTTCCACAAGAACGGTGGCCAGTAGCGGCTTAGGTCACAACGGATAAAAATCAGTAATAAAAGAGCCCATCACGCGCGTAATGGGCTCTTTTTTGATGCCCGCCTTTAGCCAGACAACAATATACGCTTCAGAAACTAGATGTAGCCCAGTAATAAAAACCACAGATAATTCAGTGGTAATAAAATTAGCGCACTGACGATTGCCACTAGCAGACATAACTTCACACCATCACGTACGGGCACTTTTCCCAAAGCAATCGCGACAACAATCGGTGATGCCTGATAAGGCAATAATGGCGTGGCATAAGCAAAGACCTTGATCATGACCACTGTAGTCAGCGAAAAGCCGGAAGCATCAGCGAATTGCTGCGCCATCGGGGTAAACATCGCCGGAACACCATTAGCCGTGACGACAAAGTTCAGTGCGCTAGTCAGCGCATTCAACGATATAAAGCTGATAAAAGGTGAATCCGGTGCCAAGGGGGTAATAGCAAGTAAACCATTGGCAATGGCCTCACCTAAACCAGAGTCGACCACAACAGTGGTAACACCGAGAATGGCGGCGACATAAAGGCAGGTGCGAAAATTAACGCCGTTGGCAAACTCATTGCCATCAATGAAGCCTACTTTCGGCAGCAGACAAATACAGGCAGCCGCTAAGCCAATCCAGGCTGGCGAAATACCATGCCAGCCATCGGTGATCCAGAGTAATAAAGTCAGAGCGGTAATAAACATTAAGCGCCATTCAGCTGCCGTAAATGCAGACGTATCGGGGCGTGTGATCCGGTGAACAGGCTTCGCGGGAAACAGGTAAATAATAGCTGTTGTCAGCAATATGATAGTGACTGCGACAACGAAGGTCATAAGTCACGTGTATCATTCCCATTCCTTGAAAAGCAAGCCACAGATTAAGTGATAATGATTATCACTAACAAGTTAAGTGAGTAACTGTTTTATCTTCTGGTATTTGCAGTACCTTGAATGTCTCAACGTAGTGATGAATAAACCGCTGACGCTGACGCATTTTCAATAACCTTTATCTCTGTTTAGCTGGGAAAAATAAACTTTCAGCAGACGTTCCTGCGAACCCCCGATTCGTTAAATACCGTCTACACTCTTTGACCTTAATGGTAAAAATGTTTCATTTTCATTCCGTATGAAATTTAACCATCTGGATATTTAACTTTTTGATTACAGGGATTATATGAGTACGAAAACGCCGGTTTCTTCCGAGAAGGATGAAACTACAATTGCTGATACCGTCCGTCAGCGCATTTTTTTAGTGGTACTTGTTGCCACTATGGGCGCGCTGGCTTTTGGCTATGACACGGGAATTATTTCAGGCGCACTGCCTTACATGACTTCACCTCCCGATCAAGGAGGATTAGGTCTCAATTCGTTCACTGAAGGTTTAGTGGCTTCGTCGCTGGTATTTGGCGCAGCCATTGGTTCTTTTCTGAGTGGTTTTTTCTCCGACCGCTTCGGGCGTCGTATTACCCTGCGCAGCCTCGCTGTTTTGTTCGTGCTGGGTTCACTGGGCACCGCGTTGGCTCCTAGCGTTCCAGTCATGGTCGCGATGCGATTCTTGCTGGGTATTGCAGTCGGCGGTGGTTCATCAACGGTGCCGGTGTTTATTGCTGAGATTGCAGGGCCGAGATTACGCGCACCGCTGGTGAGTCGTAATGAGTTGATGATCGTGACGGGCCAGCTTATTGCTTACGTTGCCAGCACATTGCTCAGCTATTTACTGCACGATGAACTCCTTTGGCGCTACATGCTAGCCATTGCGATGGTGCCAGGATTGCTGCTGTTTATCGGGACCTTCTTTGTTCCCGCTTCGCCACACTGGTTGGTAGCAGAAGGACGGCTGAAAGAAGCGAAAAAGATATTGAAGTATCTGCGTGAAACGCCGCGTGAAGTTCGCCACGAAATGGCGGAGATGAAGAGGCAAGCCAAAGCTGCGGAACATGGCCCAAGTGCGATGACACTCATTCGTGAGAAGTGGGTGATCAGATTAATGATTATTGGCGCGGGGCTAGGTTTCGTTATTCAGTTTACTGGCGTTAACGGCTTCATGTATTACACACCGATTATTTTGAAATCAACCGGCATGGGCACCAGTGCCTCTATTGCAGCTACTATCGGTAATGGTGTGGTCTCAGTGATAGCGTCGATTGCGGGTATCTGGGCAGTCAGCCGTTTTGCACGTCGTAAGATGCTGATTACCGGCCTGAGTTTTGTTATTACTGCTCAGATCTTGTTAGGCGCTGTGTTGACATTTTTACCGTCGAATCTCACGCAAAGCTATCTCGCATTAGCCTGCATTTTAATGTTTCTATTCTTTATGCAGATGTTCGTTGCGCCGGTTTATTGGCTGCTCATGTCGGAATTATTCCCGATGCAGCTTCGCGGCGTATTAACGGGTGCAGCCGTATCACTTCAGTGGATCTTTAACGCTGTGGTTGCGTTTGGTTTCCCACCCGTAATGGAATACGCGGGCAGCACGACCTTCTTTATTTTTGCCGTGATCAATGTCGGCTCACTCTTCTTTGTCGTGTCGATGCTGCCAGAGACGCGCGGTAAAAGTCTGGAAGAGATCGAGGCACACATGAAAGAGAAGTTTGGCGAAAAAAGTCAAACTGCTGACGCAAACTAACCCCCCTCTGGCAGGCTGTAATTCACGCAGCCTGCCTGCTCTTATCAAATAAAGTCCTGCAAATTTAAAGCGTAACGGAAGCCATCGATTATTCATCTACGCATGCGAGAGTTCAAAATGCTGTCTATGCTGATAAGCGTTAAGGATTTTTCAGGAGAAATCGATGAAGTTTTTCTATTTTATTTCGCTTATCGCTTCTGCCGGTTATCTATTGGCTTTCCTGCCTAAGTTAAGAACACAGCGTGAACCCGTAGCGTATTGGGGATGCTGGACATATCTTGCCGCAAACGCCATTTTTTGGGCGATATATGGCATACGCTACTATTTATAAGGTGAGGATGAGCAAATGCCTCCCCAGACCCCACTGGAGATAAAATATGTCAGAGAACAAACGCGATCTAATGCCCTATATGCTGATTTATTGTGAGCCGCGTCTGCTCATGCAGAATATTGATGGGCACGTAATAGATATCGGCAGTGCAAGCAAAGAGACGGGGGTGTTTCACTGGCAGCTTGATGGTAATGATGAAAAGGGTGATCAAGCTGAATCAGTTGAAGCGATGCTAAAAGATATTGAGCAGCATCTAAGCTTCTTGTTCGTTGATGGACAGTTTACAAGCTTACCGGACGTGAGTGCTGATTACAGTGAACAGCTTGAATCCGCGCCTTCGCGCCAAATACAGCTTCACGAGCTAAACGATAGCGATGAAGATTCAGTGCGTTAAAGCCGAACTCAATACAGCTTCAAGCCCAGCGCATACTGATAACCTCTTCATCACGCGTTTATCGCTCGCAAAGAGGTTCACCAAATAGAAACAGCACTCGTTAGTCGTTACATGCCCGTTCTACCGAAGCCCGCAACCTGCGGGTTTCGCTGTTTTGGTCAACCTTTCCCCATTTCGTTTAGCTTTTCCATCGCCTCTGCGGGGAGTTCAAGGTGTCTGCTCGCCAGATTTTCCTGCAAATGCTGTGGCGATGACGTACCCGGTATCAATAAAATATTGGGCGATCGACGCAGCAACCACGCCAGCGCGATCTGCATCGTGGTGGCATTTAAATAGGCAGCAACCTGTTCCAGCTGTGATGATTGCAATGGTGAGAAGCCGCCTAATGGGAAAAACGGAACATAGGCGATACCTTGCTCAGCCAGACTATCGATCAGCGCATCGTCCTGACGATTCGCCAGGTTATACATATTTTGTACGCAGACAATCGGCGTCATTTTTTGCGCATCGGCAACCTGTTTTGCTGTGACGTTACTCAGACCAATATGACGAATAAGCCCACGCGATTTCAGCGCCATCAACGCCTCCAGCTGGGGTTCAAGCGATCCCTCTTTAGGCTGGTGAACATCCAGCATACTTCGCAGATTAACCACCTCCATCGTCTCTAAGCCAAGGTGGCGTAAGTTATCTTCCACTGCACGCGTTAAAGCATCAGGTGTGAATGCCGGCAGCCAACCGCCTTTGTTATCGCGTAGCGCGCCAACTTTAGTAACGATGCAAAGATCGTCAGGATAAGGATATAACGCCTTTTTGATCAGCTTATTGGTTTCATGCGGGCCGTAAAAATCGCTGGTATCGATATGGTTCACATCGGCTGCAATTGCGTTTTGCAGCACTTCCGTGGCGCGCGCTTCATCTTTAACCGGGCCAAACACGCCGGGGCCAGCTAATTGCATTGCGCCATAACCTAAGCGATTAACGTCGCGGTCGCCGAGGCGATAAGTCAGTTTGGGTTGGAACATGGAAACCTCCTGATGGAATGTCGTTTAATTGTATCGGGAGAATGGCTGTGCAACTATTCGGGTAAATCAAGACATACTGTACGGAGTTACGCACAATGCCACTCGATATTGCACTGCTTCACGCTGTAGTTGAAGTCGCTAAGGCTGGTGGTTTCCGGGAAGCAGCACGCGTTACGGGCAGTAATGCGTCACGACTTAGCGATGCAGTAAGACGTGCCGAACAGCAACTTGGCATTCGTTTGTTTCACCGCACAACACGCACAGTGGTGTTAACGGAAGCGGGCAGGGCGTTGATGGTGCGTTTATTGCCAGCAATGAGTGAAGTCGACGCGGCGCTTGATGCGCTCAATGATTACCGTAATACACCGGGCGGCACGCTACGGCTCAATGTCCCGGTAAGCGCTTCGCGTTTAGTTTTACCGGCTCTTGTGCCGGAATTCCTGCAACGCTTCCCGGATATCCAGCTTGAAATCATCGCTGAAAGTAACGTTCAGGATGTTTTCCGTGATGGTTGTGATGCCGGTATTCGTTATGAAGAACGGCTGGAACAGGATGTGGTGATAGTTCCGATTGGCGCGCGTCGACAACGTTTTGCCGCCGCGGCTTCACCTGATTATCTGAATCGGCATGGGCGACCTCAGCATCCACGAGATTTAATACAGCATCGCTGCCTGCGCGGACGTTACGCCAGCGGTGTTATGCCAGACTGGGAATTTGAGCGTGATGGCGAAAGCCTTCGCGTTAAGGTCAGTGGCCCGCTGGTAGTCAGCGTGGGGGGTGCGGTGGATTTAGCGGTTGAAACAGCGATAGCCGGCGGTGGCATTCTCTATCTGTTTGAAGACTGGCTTAAGCCCGCATTGGAAAGCAACCAGCTGGAAGCCATTTTACAACCCTGGTGGTTGGAATTTTCAGGCCCTTATCTTTACTACAATGACCGTCGATTGATCCCGGCGCCACTGCAAGCTTTTATCAATTTTGTGCGCGAGAAGAACCTTAACCTTCCCAGCTGAACCCGTTTGGTACGCGGGAAAATCCTGCCGCACGCAATGCGGCTAATTGCGGTGAAAGGCCCGCGGGTTCGCCATCGACAGTTTCCAGCGTAAAACGAAGCTGTTTATCGCGTTTTAATGCGGTTCCTAGCGCACTGATCGCGAGCGAAAGAGGCTGACTCTCTGTTGCAAAAGTTAACAGATCTTTCCCACCTTGCGGCAGGTAAAGCTGCAGTTCGCCACCCGCAATAACCACAAATGCACCGTTGCGCCGGGTGGGGCGTGTTCCGCTAACGTGCATTGGCCAATTAAGCGTTGCGCCAAAAGGATTCGCGGGATCCATTGCAGCCAGCGCGGCAGTAGCACGCTCGTTAAACGGCGTTTTCGCCAGCTCACGTAATCGCTCAATCGTGAGGTTGTCAGCAAATTGCGCGCCGCCTAAGCCCTCTACAAAGCGCCCCCGTAACAGTCGTCCGGCATCTTCAAATCCGCGTAAAACAGGCTGTAAGGCCGGGAATCCGCCGGGAATCTGTTCCGAAACCGCGCTACCACGTGTAATGACGCCATAGCGATCAAGCATATTTTCAACTAATGCCAGCGCCAGTGTCGTGGGTTGCAGCGTTTCTCTTTTTATCAATGACCAGCGCCCTGCGATTGAATTCGCGGGAGGGCTTCTTCGTTCTGGCGATTTCAGGCTGAAATTGTGCATACGCCGACTACGTAATGCGCGCGCAGGACGTGAACGCGACACAGAAGGTGAGCTGATAAGCGCGCGTACGGGAATCCAGGTATCGGTAGTGATATAGCCCATCCATGCCAGTTCCCACAGCGCTGCGTAAATCTGCTCTGGACCGACATGTTCATTCGTTTCCATCCGCAACAATATTTCGCGGCCAAACCATGCTCCCCCTTCAGACAGCATATGAACAATACTTTGTTGTAGCGGCGCGAGTTCTGACTGCTGAACGGAAGCAGGCAGTGTTTCGGCAGCATACTCAGCCAGGTGCAGGGAAATCAGGCCATCGTTGTAACTCAGCGATTTATGACCACACCAAATGACTTCCCCGTTAGCGAGCAGCTCGTCGAGCATTGCAGGCTGATAATCGCGAACGCGTGCACGCAGGATTTGCGATTCCCATAATGAAGCGGGTAGCGCAACGCCCGCAAGTTGCTCAATCACACGCGCGACACCGTTAACCCCCTCGTAAGCACCGTGAGAAAAAGCAGCGTGATCGGCACCAAACTGGGCGGCTGCTTGATTGATCAGTCCATGACGTTCAAGCAGCATTGTGACCCAAGCTGAATGCGCGACCGGTTGCGTCGCTTCTCGGGCCGATCGCAACGATCGCAGACGCAGCCGTTTAAAAATCTCTTCTGCGACCCATTGCTGTGAGTCATCACGCTGCAAGCCAAAGTCACCTTTCCGTACTTTCGCCTGTTCAGACAAGCGCTCCAGTTCCTCGTCTACTACCGCAACACCCAAGCCAAAACGTTCTGCAATTTCGCGGGTGGTAAAGAGGGCGTGCGTTCGCGCATAGCGATTAATCAGATCGCGAAGTGGCTTTCCGAGCGGCTGGAGAAAAGCCACAGGAATGCCCGCAGGTAATGCCGTGCCGATTGCATCACGTAAGCGAGCGGCATCTTCTATCGCTGCCCAACGTGATCGATCAGCGATTATTACGTTGATAACACGCTGCGCCTCTTCGAGACTTTTAAGGGAGGCAGCGGCTTCATCAATATCTTCAGAGGTGAAGCGCGCCTCAATTTCAGCCAGTGATAACGGCCCCAATTCGCGTAACAGATCGGCGATACCTTCTTTGCCGCTGACTTTATACGCCTTAGCGGTACGTTGTAGTTCCTGTTCAACGCGTTCAATAACCGAAGAGGCAAGCAGTTCGCGCATATCTGCCTTGCCTAATAATTCTCCGAGCAAGTTACTGTCAAGCGAGAGTAATGAAGCATGGCGTTCAGCTAAAGGCGCATCGCCTGCATACATGAACTCTGCAACATAACCAAACAGCAGCGGTGCGGCAAAAGGTGAGGGCGTGTCAGTGGTTACATCGACAAACCTGATCTTCCCGCGCTGCACTTTTTCCATGAGATGATGCAGTGCGGCAAGATCATAAACGTCTTGTAAGCATTCCCGCGCAGTCTCGATAAGAATGGGAAAGTCATCGTGTTCACGTGCCACCTGCAGCAGTCGACCTGCGCGCAGCCGTTGCTGCCAGAGTGGAGAACGTTTACCAGGATTACGTCTGGGCAATAGCAACGCGCGGGAAGCACATTCGCGAAAACGTGCTGCAAACAGTGCCGAACTGCCGACGCTTGTTGTGACTATGCGCTGCAAGAGGTCAGGTTCAAATACGAACAGCTCGACGCCAGGTACACGACCTTCGCTGTCCGGGAAGCAGGCAATGATGCCGTCATCACTGGCAACCACAGAAGGATCAATGCCCATTTGACGCCGAATCCGTTCTGCAATCGCCAGTGCCCAAGGCGCATGTACGCGTTGTCCCCATGGCGAATGTAAAATAACGCGCCAGTCACCGCTTTCATCGCGGCAACGTTCAATAATTAATGTTTGATCAGTAGGCAATACGCCAGTGCTCTCGCGCTGTTCAGCGAGTAATGAAAGCGTATTGCGCACCGCATTTTCATTTAAACCCACAGCGCTGAGCGCCTTTTCAGCCTCCGCTGGGTGATGTAAAAGGGCGTTTTCCATCTGGCGTAAAAAAGTGCCAATCCTTTCCCCTAATACGGCGGAACGCCTCAAACCTTCCCCATGCCAGAACGGCAACCGTGCAGAGCGGCCCGGCGCGGGAAACACGATGACCTGATCGTGGGTGATCTGTTGAATACGCCACGAGGTTGCCCCTAACGTGATGATGTCGTTAACCCGCGACTCGTAAACCATCTCTTCATCCAACTCACCCACGCGGCGTGATCCTGACTGCTCTTCGCCTTCGGGTAACACCACGCTGAACATACCGCGATCGGGAATGGTGCCGCCACTGGTGACCGCTAAGTGTTGCGCACCGGGTCGAGGAGATAATATGCCGCTTTCACGATCCCACACTAAGCGTGGGCGGAACTGCGCAAATTCGTCAGAAGGATATTTACCGGCCAACATATCAAGCGTGGCATCAAACACATTGCGTGGCAGAGTACGAAAAGGATCGGCTCTGCGCACCAAAGCAAACCACGCATCTATGTGAAGTGAATCCATTGCCACAGCTGCCAGCGTTTGTTGCGCCAGAATATCCAAAGGATTATTGGGCGGTTCGATAGGATCCAGCTGGCCTTCAAGCATCGCTTTTACGGTAACGGCGGCATCCACTACATCACGTCGGGTACGCGGAAAGATAATGCCAGAAGAGATTCCCCCAACTTGATGTCCGGCACGGCCAACGCGTTGTAGCGCACTAGCCACCGAGAAAGGCGCACCGACCTGAATCACTAAATCAACCGGTCCCATATCGATGCCAAGCTCAAGACTTGATGTTGCTACTACGCAGCGCAATTCTCCGGCCTTTAGCGCAGCTTCAATTTCGCTGCGCTGTTCTTTGGAAACTGAACCATGATGCGAACGGGCGATTAATGCCGTTGCGCCATCAGCACGCTTTTCTGTTCCACCCGCAAAGGAGTCGTAATGCTGAGGCGCTTGCAAAGGCGGCGGACTGTTAAGCTGAGAGGCATAGCGTTCATTCAGTCGTGCCGTTAACTTTTCAGCCAGACCGCGTGAATTAGCGAAAATCAGCGTCGACCGGTGAGACATTACCTGTTCTAAAATTTGTGTTTCGATGTGTGGCCAAATGGATCGTGACGTTGACGTGGTTTCTGAAGGTTGCTCGGATCTGCCAGCGATATCTGTCATATCTTCAACGGGTACGACAATTTTCATCTCTAAGGTGCGTTCGGAAGCAGGATTAACGATGAGTGTCTCTTGTGCGCCACCAAGAAAGTGGGCTACGCGATCCTCCGGCTTAACCGTTGCTGACAATCCGATGCGTTGTGCCGGTGAGGGCAGCAATTGATCGAGGCGTTCCAGACTCAGCGCTAGCTGAGAACCGCGTTTCGAACCGGCCACCGCGTGCACTTCATCAATGATGACTGTGGTTACGCCGCGCAACGTGTTTCTGGCTTGCGAAGTCAGCATTAAAAACAGCGATTCCGGTGTCGTGATCAAAATGTCGGGCGGGCGACGCAGCAACTTTGCGCGATCGCCCGCTGGCGTATCGCCGGAACGCATACCGACATTAAGCAAGGTTTCGGGATCACCTAAAGCGCGACGTTCCGCATAAACGCCCTCCAGCGGCAAGCTTAAATTACGTCGTACATCTGCCGCCAACGCTTTAACGGGAGAAATGTACAAAATGCGCGTCGTTGTTTCCCGCACGCGCTTATCTTGCCCGGCACGCTCTTGAAACAGGAGATCAATCGCTTTCATGAACGCTGCAAGTGTCTTGCCAGAACCGGTGGGCGCAATCACCAGACAATGTTTACCGGTTGCGATCGCCTTCCATGCTGCCTGTTGTACGGGCGTGGGTGCGGTAAAAGCGGCGGCGAACCATCTTTGTGTGGCGGGTGTAAAAGCATGAAGCGCATCGCTGGAAATGACAGATTTTGGCATGACATACACACATTTAGCGGCTGGTGGCTTTGAACCCCGAGTGCTTAATGAAAGTATCGAGGTCGGGTTAAGACGTTTAATTGTATGCATAAATGAGAAAAATGGAGCGGGATCGCGGCTGCGGCTTAATTCTTACGTGGCTCCGATTTTATTGTGCGTCAACGTCGTTGCGCTTCGCCCGACCAGATTTGCATTCGGGCGAACGGATTACGCGAAAGTTCGTCCAACGTGGGTAAACCGTTGTGCGGCATCCACCATCAGCTGTTGAAGCAACGTGAGCGCTTCATCATGGCGGTTTTCTGCGCGTAAAACCGTTATGCCCAATGAACCCGGCGCAGGCAAAAGGTCAGTACCGATTGCTAAATTGGCCGGCAATCCGGCACGAGTACGCACTGTGATGCCTAAGCCCGCCTGCACAGCAGCCCATATTCCGCTCAGACTGTGGCTGGTAAAAACGATACGCCACGGAATACCCGCCCGATCAAGGCAGGAAGTGGCTCGCGAACGCATAACGCAGGGTGATTCAAATGCCACCAGCGGCAAAGGTTCGCCCCTTTTGAGCCACCCGGCAACATCTGCATCGGGATGGTGGATCCATTCGAGCGGACATTGCCCAATCAGCATGTTGTCATTTGTGAGTTCAGGCGGCTGCCAAATAAGTGCCATATCCAGACTTTTAGCGGTGAACGCATTGATTAGCATTTGATTTCTGTCGATTCGCGCCGTGATTTTCACGCCTGAATGCTGGCGACTGAAATGGCCCAATACACCAGGCATCACCGATTCACCAAAATCTTCCTGCATGCCAATGCGAATTTCGCCCTGCAGCAATTCACCTTTGACCGCACGAAGCGCTTCATCATTGAGCGTTAAAAGGCGGCGTGCATAGCCCAACAGTATTTCCCCGCTGGCGGTTAATTCGAGATGGCGACCTTTCTTTATTGTTAATGCGGTTCCGCATTGTTGCTCTAGCTTCTTTAATTGCGCGCTGACTGCTGAAGTTGAACGGCACAAGCGTTGAGCGGCAAGTGCAAAACTTCCTGCGTCGATGCCCGCAACAAAACTGCGCAGCGCCTCGGTATCAAGGCTGGAGGGAACTTTTTCCACAATTGTCCTTATAAGCGGGATTGTATGTGCTGATTAATTTGATATTCAGGATTATAGCCTTTCTCCACACTGGTTCCATCAATCATAAGGAGAAGAAAGAATGGCAATCTCATTAACCCGCGAAACGCTGGCGCAGGCGGCACCGAAACTCGCTGAACTGACTCAACACATACTGTTTGAGGATATCTGGACGCGCCCTGAACTTTCACCCCGTGAGCGTAGCTTGATTACCCTGGCGGCGCTGACCGTGCAGGGCCGAGATAAGCAGCTGAGTTGGCATATCGACTTTGCACGTCAAAACGGGTTATCAGAAGAAGAGATAACCGAGGTGTTTACCCATCTGGCTTTTTATGCAGGCTGGCCCGCAGCGGTTTCTGCCTTAAACACTTTTATGGAGAAAAGCTAATGCCATTTACCCGTATTACCGTGCGTGAAGGCATGAGTGAAGCCACTTTACAGCAGATATCAGACATTCTTCACCGCGCATTAACGCAGGAATTTTCGGTACCCGAGAAGGATCGATTTCAGGTGATTGAAGTGTTGGCGGCGCAACGGCGAATCTACGATGCGCATTATCTCAGCGGAACGCGAAATGATGATTTTATTCTTTTTCACATCGTCGCGGGTAAACCGCGCACCTGCGAACAAAAGCAGCGTTTTTATGCATTCCTCAGCGAGCAGCTGAAAGACAGCCTTAAGATTCATCCTGACAACGTAATGGTAATTATCCAGTTTAATCGCGCCGAAGAGTGGAGTTTCAGCGGTGGCAAAATGTATTGCCCGGAGGCGTTATGATCATCATGCACTATTGCTTCAGCTTGCCCGCTGATTATGACATGACAATCATTGAGCAACGTATTGCGCTAAATGGCGCTCGGCTAATGGGCTTTCGGGGGCTTATTTTCAAAGCCTATTTGTTTGCGCGAAAACAAGACGCTGAGTTAGCCGTCTCTGAAAATCGTTACGCACCGCTTTACCTCTGGCAAGATGCCGAATCGATGCATCGCTTTATACAAGGTCCCGGATTTGCTGCGTTAGCCCGCGATTTTGGTTGGCCAAAAATTGAAACCTGGACAGCGCTGGAGGCACCGAAAGACCTCGCACTCATCAGCGCTTCGTCTTTCGTCGCGATAAGCAAACAGGCTGTGCTTCCTCACAGCGATCTTTCGGTCATTAAACCGGCGGGAACAGTTTCAGGCTGGGATGTGAGCCGCTGGCAATTACTGAACGTTGATTTTTCATCCACTGCACCGTTAGCGGGTGAGGACAACTATCGCATCGGTTATGTGGCGGGTGAAAATATTTAAACGCCGCTGTCGCTGCGATAACCGATCCGATACAGCGTCTAGGGGTATGGCCCGTTTCTCAGGGGCGAATTACTCATTGAGCAGACGCTGGCAGGTGATGTTGTCCTGTGCCGCGCGGGCTTGGTCTTGCGGAGATAAGGTCTGCCAGATTTTCACCACTTTTTTGCCTAAATCAGCATTGAAATGGATTTTTTGCAGTGCGTAATCTGAATTACTGCCTTCAATCACGCCAGACATATCGCTGAGGAACACTGTTTCATCCTCATGATTAATCGCGCAAAAAACAGAGACGTAATAGGCTTTATCTTCTGCGCTGTAATGCGGCATGAACCACCAGCCAATAAGCGCAATAATCAGCAAAGCGGGAACGATAATTTTTAATTGTGAGACGACCATGTATAACTGCACTCTATAACGCGCATCCACTTGGAAAGGAGCAGGATGCTTCAAAAAGAGGGCATATCCTGCCACAAGCAACTCTGTTGGATAAGCCTTTTTTCGTTACGTTAGGTCGTCATTTAATTAAGACAACTGCACACTTTCAATCACATCGCTGATTTCCTTGCAGACATCGCCATGCAGTGTTTTGAGTGGTAAAGGTAAGCAGCCGTTTTCGGCAAGACCCAACATAGCCGCAGCGGAAGCCACAACGCGTAAACTGCCGTATTGGCGAAACAGCGCCCAAAGTGGCGCAAGTTTCGCACTTTGCTGCGCGGCTTCATCACCCTTACCTGTTATCGCCAAATGGGCAATTTTCATCGCAACGCGTGGAAAAAGCCCGCCAATAACCGAATACCAGATCTGGCAGCCTGCGCTGAGGCTTGGGGCGGCAAAAACATCACCGCTGATGCCGAGAGAAACATGCGTGGGTAACGCGTTTTTTAAATTCGTAATGCGATTGAGGTAATTTTCACTCTCGGGATAACCGCCCAATAATTTAATGGAAGCCACATTAGGAAGCCGTGCAAGATTGAGCAAGAGAGAGGGGCTGAAATCAAAATGGGTGGTGCCGGGACTTTCATAAATACACAACGGCACTGAAATCTCTCCTGCAACCGTTTCGTACAGGGAAAAGACTTCATCCAGCGTGAGTTTTTGGTAAGAAACAGGCGCTAAAAGCAGCGCAGAAGCCCCCATTTTTTGCGCATTTTCTGCAGCGATTAAAACGTCGCGCGTGCGCAACGCGCCAATGCTGGTCATTACCGGTATCCCGTTAGCCTCCTCAACGGCAAGCCTGAGCAAATGTGCTCGCTCTTTCAGCGTAAGATAGGCATAACTTCCCGTCGATCCTTGCACGCAAATAGAATCAACTTTTGCATCGACTAAACGCGTAATTATTTTAAGGTAAGCGTGCTCATCAATCTTTGATTCATTGAGAGGCGTGAGAGGAAACGCGCTCATACCGGTAAACATAGGTTGCTCCTGATTAGACGATATCGAATCCAATCAACTGCTTATTGATCTGCACGCCGGGCATCATCTGTTCCAGTCCATGGATCAATTCATCGCCTGCGCGATGCAGGGCTTCAAGCGGCATGGCAGGCAAACTTTCTAAAATAAACCACATCTGCTGCGCATGTGCATCAAGCCGGGTTCTCACACCCTGACGCCAGTTCCAACGGCGACACGTTACACCTTTATCATCACACCAGATAACTTCACCCGCTTCAGGCGATTCAAATATGATCTCTCCTTCCTTTACGGTATCAAAACGTTCTGTTCCATCAGCTACCTTTAAGCGCGGTTGGCTCGTATAAGCAGTGAAATTTTCGCCGCCGACCGGTAGCGCGTATTTAATGCTGATCGCGTTGTAGAGATCCACAACCGGATCGAGAGCTGGCAGATTCCCATCGCGTGATACGCGTTTACGTAGCGCTTCGGCAGAGCAAGGTGTGCGCTTGGGTTTTGCACCAAACCGTTTAAACGCGTCTGCCCAGGCGGAAAGGTGGGCGTCTGCCCAAGGAAAATCATCGTTATTGGCTGCAAGACAAGCCTGCCGCAGCGCTTTTTCCGCCACCTCGGGATGGATGAGTGGGGCCGCTTGCACCACCACACTAAGCGCCCTAAAACCGGGTGCGATCTCAGAAATAGCCGGGTCGATTGACGGGGAAACGCTAAACATTGGATAATCTCTCAGTGACTAATTTATCTCATAGTAGTGACCAATGACCAAAAAAGTCAATATAACGACCGATGCGGGTTCGGATATGAACAGCGTTAATCAGGCTGTCTCCCTCAGCATCAAGAACTTTCGTAAAGGCCAAAAACTCTCGCTGGATGAGCTGTCGCGCCGTGCAGGCGTCAGCAAAGGTATGTTAGTTGAAATAGAAAAAGGCGCGGCAAATCCCAGTATCGCGATTCTCTGCAAAGTTGCGGCTGCCTTGGGTTTATCAGTGGCAGATCTGGTCAATGTAACGCATGCGCCCAATGCCTATTTAATTGAGAAAGAAGATATTCCAACCTTATGGTCTGGTGAAAAAGGTGGCTCCGCGCAGTTGCTGGCAGGCACAAGCGGGCCCGATATGATTGAGTTGTGGCGCTGGGAAATGTTCCCCGGCGAACGGTTTAGTTCAGCCGGTCATCCACCTGGCACGCTCGAATTGCTGCACGTTAAAGCGGGCATTTTACAGCTTGATTTAGGTGATGATGTACTGAACATTCAGCATGGATGTTCTGCTGTTGCAAAAACAGACCAACCCCACGCCTATTCAAGTGCGAACCAGCAGCCGGTAACATTTTTTATGACAGTGGCTGAACTGCATAAGTAACGTCATCTCTCCTGCTATTCCTCATTTGAATGTATAGCGCGCTCACTAAGGCGCATTATTCGTTATGTATTTTTAAATATAGCGGTGCATGAAACCCTTTTAGCGTTATATAATAAATTTAATAACGAAATTAGTTACTTACCGTAATTACTTGATCGCTCTTTTTTTATCACCATTTGCATAAATACATAATGAAACCGCTAACTTTTTATACTTTGAGCACGCTCAGCCTGACAATATTCACCGCTCTGCATCATGCGCACGCCGAACAATCCGCTCCCGATGAGACGCTTGTTGTGAGCGCCGCCGCAGACAACACGCATTCCCCGATCAATAAAAAGGCGACATTAGGCAATCTTGGTCAACAAGAGGTACGTAATACGCCTTGGTCGGTTCAAACCGTGGCACCTGCATTAATGAAGCAACAACAGCTCAAAAGTGTCAGCGATCTCTATCGCTATATGCCATCCGTTCAGGGTGACGGCGCACGACCGCAAACACGGGGTATGCAGGGAAGTGTGGTGCAAAATAGTATGATCGATGGGCTGAATGTGGTTTCCACCACTGATTACGCCGCAGAGCAATTTGATCATCTTGAAGTGTTGAATGGGTTAGCCGGATCGCTTTATGGCCCGTCAAATCCTGCGGGGTTATTTAATTTTGTTGCGAAACGCGGCACACATTTACCGCAACATTCGGTCACTGTTGGCGCAGGAACCGGCACCAGTCGGCTGCTTTCAGGGGATTTTAGCGGACCGTTGGATGATAACGATCGTCTGCGGTATCGTCTTAATATGCTGGATGATGAAGGCAACGGCTATGTAAGCGGAAGCAAAAAGCGGCGTCAGCTTTTTAGCCTGGCTGTTGACGCTAATCTTTCCGATCAAACCGTCTTAGAAACTAACTTCAGCTATTACCATTTTTATGACAAAGGCTTACCGGGAAAATTTGCTTTGGGTAACGGACTTTCGTTTCCTGCTGCGCCGGATCCAAAGCGCGCCGGTCTTGGGCAATACTATGCTGGCGATAATAATCATACGCTGACTGCCAGCGCACATCTGAAGCATGATTTTGATGGTAACTGGCAGGGCGAAATTGGCGTATTACGTCAAATCGCCGATCGCGAATCTACTGGGGTAACAAACACCTTTACCGATAACGCAGGTCATTACACCACCACAACCTCGTCGGCGACCGCCAGTCGTTTCACCATTAATAGCTATATGGCTAACCTTAATGGTGAAGTTGATACCGGCTGGCTGCACCATCAAATCTCAACAGGATTACGGGGATTCGTCTGGAAGAATATGAATCCCCTGAATGGCGCAACGCAGACGTTGGGAAGTGCTTCACTGGCTAATCCTGCCACCTTTGGCGAACCAGATTATCCCGACTTTACTCAGCGCTATCACTCTGCGACGGCAACGCAGCATGCTTTTTTGCTCAGTGATAACCTCGCTTTTAATCCTCAATGGAGCCTGTTGCTGGCGGGAAGTGAAAGCCTGTTGAGTTCTGCTAACTACGCTAAAACGGGTGCTCGCACCAGCGAGTCATCTGATAACGGATTCAGCGGTTCCGCCAGTTTGATGTTTAAACCTGTCGATCCGCTCACCTTGTATGTTTCTTATGCAGATAGCCTGCAGCAGGGCGATACCGCACCAAGTGGTGCCAACAATGCCGGTAACATTCTTGCGCCTTATCGCAGCAAGCAAATCGAAGCAGGCAGCAAATTGGCGCTGGGTGACGTGCTGTTAACGGCGGCGGTATTCCAAATCAAACGGCCTTTTGCTTATACCGGGCAAGACGGCAATTACGCTCAGGCGGGTGAACAGCGCAACCGCGGCATTGAACTCATGGCCGATGGCGATGTGACGCAGAATGTTCATCTTTATGGCGGCATGACCTGGCTGGATCCTCGTTTGCTCAGTACTGCCAGCGAGGCGACGCAAAACAAGCAGATTGTCGGGCTGCCACGGTATGCCGCAAGCGTGTTTGCGGCGTGGGATCTGCCGGTGCTTGTGGGTTCAGATATTCATGGCGGCATTCACTATGTAGGGCGACGCGCTACAGATAACGCGAATGAGAGTTGGGTGGGCAGTTACACCACGCTCGATGCAGGTGCGGCCTACCACACTCAACTCTTTAATACGGCCACCACTTTCCGTTTTGACATCACCAACCTGACCAATCGGCATTACTGGACCAATATTGTCCCGGGCGGTTTAAACGGTTATAGCGGAGCAGGTTACGCAAGTGCTCAGCTTGGAGAACCGCGCATGATGCAGGTTTCAATGCAGTTGGATTTTTGACAGGAAAATTATGTTTCACAAGACGTTGTTAACACTTGGCCTCACGCTATCAATGACGTTAGTAAGCACTAACGTTTTGAGTAAAACATTGAGCGATGATGCTGGAAATAAAGTTGAAGTAGTGAAACCGGCCCAACGGATCGCCGATGCCTGGTATGCGCATCATTCACTGTTAATGACATTAGGTGCAGGCGATCGCATTGTCGCGACCGTGAATCATCCCAACGATCGTCCCTGGATGTTTACTGTTCAACCTTCGCTCAACCAGGCTCTTCAGGTGCATGGCAAGGATTTCTCTAGCGAAGCGCTGGTAGCCCGTCAAGTTGATGCGATTTTTGTTCCTGCTAATGATCCCCAGGCGGACGCGTATCGGCAGGCTGGCATTGCCACGCTGATGATGAATTTCGATGATTTTGCGAGCATGAAGCGTTCTTTACTGACCACTGCTGAAGTGGTGGGCACTCAGCAAGCTATGCAGCGTGCGCAAGATTACAATCGTTATCTGGACCAGCAAATTGCGTTCATTAGTAAAAAGACGGCGGGGCTTAATGCTCATCAACGCCCGCGTGTGCTGCATATCCAATCCTTACATCCGTTAAAAGTGGATGGCCGTGATACGTTGATCGACACCTGGATAACACTCGCGGGTGGGCAAAATGTCGCAGAGCAGATTAAAGGAAACATGAAAGAGGTGTCGCCAGAGGAGGTCATTCACTGGGATCCTGATGTGATCATCATTGGTCAGGGCGCAGGAAATTGGGCGAAGTCCGACTACGCATCGCTGTTTGCGAGTTTAAAAGCCGTGAAACAGCATCAGGTCTTGCAAAATCCAGCCGGTGTTTTTCCGTGGGATCGTTATGGCACCGAAGCGGCGCTGCAAATTCAGTGGGCAGCGAAGATACTGCATCCTGAGCTCTTTTCTGGCCTCAATCTTGTTCAAGCCACACAAACTTTCTATCAGCGATTTTATGATTACCCGCTGGATGAAAAAGGCGCCAAAAGGATCCTTGCTGCGCTGCCGCCAGAATAAGAACCGGCGCGCATTTATTGCAGAAAGGCATTGCTCAATACCACGCGTGTTCATGCGCAGGATGCGGTGATTCAGGCTTTTATCTCAGCGGCCAAAAGCCACCCTATCCGGGTGGGCATTTCATCCCTTACTCATCCGTTTGTAACCGCTTCAGCTCTTGATGAGCCGGTGCAGCGCGAGCAACTGTTTTGCGGTTGTGGTCGCCCCCCACATACGATATCCCGCACGTTTTGAAACGGCTCACGTATCGCGCTGCGTTCATCGACGCAGGCAATGCTGCCTGGATCACATATGGAATTTACATGCGTGCCGCCGCAGGCATTCTTAGAGGCGAGGGCGGCAACGTCTTGTACACTTTAGGGTGTTTCCCTATAAATCGTTGCGTGTGCCCATTTTGAGATGATCAGATGCATTTGAACATCCACATGTTTCAGCGCGAAGCGAACCTGAACGCCACTTGTAGCGCCTGAGATGCTTATCCATGCGCATTATTTTGGAAACACGCTCCACCCTATAGTTTCGGTAAAAACTGTATCAGTTCGAACTGTAATTTACTGCTTTTGGAGTCACGTTAGTCAATGCCTAATAATCCTGACTTAATCCTCGCTGCTCCGCGGTGGCCACACGGCGATACCTCATTAATGCATCTGGTGCGTCGCGTGGGGCAACACTCTTCGACGTGCTGGAACCAAAGCGTCGATACCGGCTTGTCAGCCTTGCAGTACGCTATCCTGGTTGTGCTGGCAGAAGAGACAACCTGCGATCAGCAGACGTTGGGACACCGCGCCGGTTTCGGTAAAGCGACCGGGACATATGTGATTGAACGCATGTCTAAAGGCGGGCTATTGAGCGTGGTGATTGATCCTGCTAATCGTCGTCGAAAGCTGGTTACAATGACTGAAGAGGGCAAAATGATGATGGAGCGGATGATCGAGCAGGCAAAAAATGCCGAGAAGTTGATGAACGCAGGGCTGGACGTGCAGGATATTGCTGACTTGAAACGCCTGCTGATTAAGTTAGGCGGGTTACAGGAGCCTGCTGAAGAGCAATAAAGATACCAAGGCCAAGTTAGTAAACGTCAGATTGACGTGGGATGTGTTCATTATTCATTGCAAGTAAGCACGCTATCACCCTCATTTGCCGGGCAGTTACTCGCTTTTTAGAATGCAAAAAAGAGATTTAGAAGGTGCATATTACTGGCACATTATTAGTCTGACCCTTCTCCAGCTGGTGATATCGATTTCAAACTGCTGCTTAACGCGCGCCTTGGTTAGGGAAAATTTAAGAGGCTTTTCTGTAAAGTCGATTCAGAACCTTTTTCTTAATATCTCGTGCAGTCTGAGGTGCTGAACGGATGAACGTTCATGCGCGCCGTTCAAAAATCGATAAGCAGGTGCAGCTAACCAAATAAGGAACACGGATGAAAATTGAGAACCTGCCGTTTGGGACCACAAACTGGAATGAAATTGAAGCTGAGGTGCATCCGGGTGAAAAGGGCAGCGCCTTATGGCGAACCCAACGTTTTAATGATATTCGCGTGCGCATCGTGGAGTATTCGCCGGGTTATCTGGCCGATCACTGGTGTGTAAAAGGTCATATTCTTTTTTGCCTTGAGGGCGAACTACACACTGAACTGGAAGATGGCCGCACGTTTGTATTGACGCCAGGAACCAGTTATCAGGTTGCTGATAATGCTGAGGCGCACCGTTCATCTACGTCTGTTGGTGCCAGGCTGTTTATCGTGGATTAGCCGGTAAGTCGCGTACAGAAAAATTTAAGGGCGCGTACAGCGCCTCTTTCACTGCAAGCCTTTACTGACCATGAACACCTGTTGGTTTCGTATCGTGGCGCAAGCCACAGCGCCATTGATCAACAACTGGCGCTGAAAGGCTTACAGCGGCGGGTGCGTTATGTCTCATCACACTTTTCTGCGCTACCGTTAATTCTCACCCAGATGCCTGCCTTGGCCACCGTTCCTGATGGATTAGCGGCGGAATGGATACCCTTCGGTTTAGTGTGCAGTGACGTCCCGGTAAAAAGCCCAGATATTCCGCTTTCTTTGCTATGGCACAAACGGCGCGACAACGATCCTGCCCTTCAGTGGCTTCTTGCACGACTCAGAGAGTTGATGGTGAATTAATGGCTAAATGGGAAGCTGTTATTTGACACTTTATTTAGTTTCTAAACTTAGCCGCTACTTAAATAACTTACTTCACATAAACGCGCACGGATGAGAAAAGGGCGTAGAATATTTACACTTCTACAAGTAAGCTGAATGAAATTTAAAATAACCACTAAATCAAAGAGTTAAATAGTAAGAGTATTCTGTAATAGCAAGCACATTGCGCATAAGGTTGTATTCTTTATTATGCTTACAACACATTAGTTGTTTCCTTTTCATCGCAAAAATCTTATCGGGGAATAATGTGCTAATAAAAAAGAAGCGCGTAAGATCGCACACTGAAGATCGCTATCTGGCTTTGGTGCTGGCGACGACGGCGGGAATATTAAATGCAATGGCGCTCGGTGCCTTTGGTTTTTTTCCTTCACACATGACGGGGAACGCTTCACAAATTTCGTCTGAGGTCTCTACTTCAGATCTTCATAGCCTGCTTTTTTTAGCGGTACTGATAACTGCGTTTGTCATTGGTTGTACAACGGCACGCTTCGCTGTGTTTGCTGGGCAGCAGCGAAAAATGCGGACCATTTATTGCCTGATTATTCTTTTTGAAGGAATGGCATTAACTGCTGCCTCGGTTTTTGAAACCGTATTCTACTCGCCGAGTTATAACGGCGAAGTACTGGTGCTATTAGGGTTCTTGATGGGGGTGCACAACTCAACCTCAACCCAACTTTCAAATGGCCGTGTACGTTCAACGCACGTTACCGGAACCTTAACCGATGCCGGGATTGCTTTTGGTTCCTATTTGACTTCATTTATTTCACGAGAAGATGCCAGCAATCGTCGTTTTTATCAGAAGCAATTGCACACGCATTTGACGACGATATTTTCGTTTTTGTCAGGTTGTATTGTCGGGCTGCTTTTATTCAAGTCGTTTGGCTTCAATGCCATGATTGTATTGGGTGTTTCTCTGATGATCATTGCTTCCAGCGCTATCGCAATAACGTTGCAAACGGCCGGCAAAAAGTTGTATTGATGTTGTACTGATAAAAAGGCTTTCTGGCTATTTCAGAAAGCCTTTTTGTTGAATGACTCAACGTAGATCAGGATCGCTTGCCAGCTCGAATTTGTTCTATCCAGAGTAATCCACGTTCAGTACCTCAAAATTAATCACTGTTTGCCAAAAAGGCGTCACCCACGCTCAGCTTCCATTGATTGGGTTAATATCAACACGGAGCATATTTTTTTTAATTAATAACGAAATGTAGCTGTCCGGTTTTCCTGCCTCAGAACTCTGGTTGCCGCCAAAGTGTGATCGATAAATATAACTTCGCCATGACAGGGTGTAACTGCTCTTTAAACCATCTTTATTGAGTGCTGCTAAAATTAATCGGAAATAAAGGAGAGGGAAATATTTTCTGCCGGAGGCGTAGCGTGCAGGGAAGAGAGATTGACAGACCAGAAGAGCCGTTTTTAATAGAGAAATATTTAAGATCGTTGTGTAACGGGAGGTAATTGTGGATGATCAGAATGCGTGAATTTCTTTCAATAATAAATCAATCGTAGACAGGTCAGGCGCTGTGCTATCGTGAGAGGCGGCGACATTGATTATGTAAGTAGTTATGATTATTCAATCAGTTAGCGGAGGGATTTATCTATTCACTCAAAGAGTCATCTATTCAGTAAAACAAGCAAAGAGTGAGGCAATCCTTTGCCTCTAATAATAAGCGAGATGATTCATGGCTTATTAACTGCGGCGGCTGGTTTGCCCGCCTTTCTTCCCTGCGTCGGACGCTTTTTCACGGTCATTTTTAAAATTGCCGCCGCTATGCTGTCCGCCTTTCTTACCGGCTGAGCTTGCTTTTTCACGGTCGTCTGCAAAGTTACCTGATCCGCCTCTGTGCTGAGTCATATTATGTTCTCCTCAAGAGTTTATATTGCATAACCGTATTAACTCGGTCATGCGCGTCGTACAGACTTAATAATAGACAAGCTTTAAAAGCCTGCAAGCGTAGCGCGAAAATTAATTTAAACCCTGCGTAACGATCGCATTTTTATACAGCGAGTTATTTTCATTGTGTTATTACTTTTTGTTTCTTTAAATGAAATTTTATATATTTCGTGAATGTTATCGTTTATTCTGTTCTACATTATTCAGCGTCTGCCTCACTGTTTTTCTTCAAAACAGTGAGGTGATGGTGTTGGTTGATGCATATGCAATAAATGATTTTAAATCAACAGCGTACACGCTTCATATTACTTTTCATGTTCAGCCAAATACTCTTCCCTTAGCAGCCCAAATATCCAGTCATCCTGCCACTTTCCGTCAAGATAATAGTTGCGCCGCAAAGTGCCTTCTTGGAGAAATCCTGCCTTTATTAAGGTTCTTTTTGATGCTTCATTGCCTGCCGTTACGGTGGCAACCAGCTTTCTGAAATCATGCTGCTTGAAAGAAAATTCAATCAGGGCCTTTAGAGATTCAATGCCATAGCCTTTTCCCTGAAACGCGGCGGAAAGGACAAAACCGACTTCAGCAATGCCTTCACCACGATCAATAAAACCTGTTGCGCCAACGGGCAAACCTGACGCTTTTTCATGCATCAACAGGCAAAGCCAATGATCACACCCTTTTTGCCACTCCGCTATTCGGCAATCAAAGGCATGTTTTCTAATCTCATCTTCACTGCGCGGGTCTGAAATATATTTCATCACCGACCTGTCCTGATTCAGCGCTAAAAAGAACGGCCAGTCATCAAGAGTAAGGCGGCGATAGAGCAATCTGATTGAGCTGATGTCATCAAGGTGCATGCATTTTCCTTATGCCAGATATTTACGTGCTGCGTTAACGCTATCTTAAAGGCAGGTTACTGAAGACAGGCAATATATTTTTCACCTGAGCGCAGCACAATATCGTGTGCACTGTCGTGAATGTCTTGCCCTTCAAATGCTCCATAAAGTTGGTTGAATTGGATGCCAGAAAGGCGGCGTGTCATTTCACTCACCACTGCTGCGGGCAGCGGAAGCATATTGGGATAGCTCCACATAAACGAGACGGCATCCGCGCCGGGCGTGACCTGAACAATGTCGCCCGCAAGCAGAATACCATCGCCGCTGTTCCAGTGAAGCACGCAGCCGCCGGCAAAGTGTCCTCCCAGACGTAGGAGTTTTACAGAGGGCATCAGTTCCAGTTCATTGCCTTGCCAAAGGCGTATGAAAGCACTGTTACGCATGATCCATTCACTGTCACTGGCGTGGAGGTAGATGGGGGCGTTAAACGCCTCTGCCCACTCTTGCATGGTGGTGTAGTAATGAGGATGGGAAATGGCAATGGCGCTGATTCCGCCCAGCGAATCCACCAGCGTTTTAGTGGCCTGATCAAGGTTCGCGATGCAATCCCACAACACATTTCCCTCTGGTGCCCTCAGTAAAAAAGCTCGCTGATTAATAGCGAAATTGGGCACAGTTTTAATACTCAATAAATTCTCTGCATGTGACTGCCATTTATTCGAATGGCTCTCTTGCAGGGCTGATAACGGTACCCATTTTTGTCCGGTAGCGGGCACATACTGACGCTCATCATCACATATTTTGCAGCGTTCTATTTTCACTGCTTGCTCTTCATAAGATGTACCGCATGTCGCGCATACTTTGATCATTGAGACACCCTCATCTATTTGCTGAGATTGATTATAGAAGTCAGAAACAGGTTGAGTGAATGTCGGAGAAAGAGGCGGTAATCCAGCGGCTCTTTCTCTGCGGTGGCATTTTGATTCGCTTTAATGGTTTACTGAGCCAACAGAATTCATGCGTAAACATCTTGAAAGGAAAGTGCTGTGAAAGTGAGGCGGGCATCACCTAATGAAGCAGAAATTCTCTGGAAGATCAGAAATCTGGCCATTCGCCGTGGCTGCGCAGAAGTTTATGACGCTGCCATTGTAACGGCCTGGACGCCAGACGCTATGCCTGCCAGCTTCAGATCGGTGATTTCAGCCAATCCGTTTTTTGTGATAGATGGCGTCGAAGGTTCACCTGTGGCTACGGGTTTTCTTGACCTTGCGAGCAATAGCGTTGAGGCAATATTCACGCTTCCGCACTACGCCGGCAAAGGTCTGGCTAGCCTGATCATCAATGCGATCAAAGTTGAGGCGAGGAAGCGTCAAATATCGCATCTCACTCTTTCATCCACCCCCAATGCGGTCTCTTTTTATGAGCAGCACGGATTCGTTGCTGTGCAGGAAGGCCATTATTATTCCAGGCTGGCGCAAGCCCACTTAAAATGCACTGACATGGTCATCAATTTGTCGCGATGAAAAGCGCTGTTCTTAAGGATAACAACGCCTTAGCCGGGGGGCTCCACAGCGGCAGCGCCTTAACCCTTTCGCTTAGCGGCCTAATAAGCGATCGCGCAGCGCTGCAGGTAGTCGGGGATCGGAACAGCGCTCAAGGTTCGATTCTGTCATCCGTTGTTGCATAGAAGCCGCAACTTCAGCAGGCGCTGTTTCTGGTCGTCCCGCATTAAAGGGCGGTGCTGGCGCATATTCCAGACCCAACTGAATACGTTGTGCCGTTTCCTTACCATAAATCTCAGCGATAACCACCAGCGCAAAATCAATTCCCGCTGTTACGCCGCCGCCAGTAATAACATTGCCATCCTTAACCACCCGCGCATCATCAGGAATTGCACCAAAACAGGCTAACTTTTCACGCCAGGCCCAATGGGTGGCAGCCCGCTTATTTTTCAGCAAACCCGCCGCGCCGAGAATCAATGCGCCGGTGCAGACCGAAGTAATATAGCGAGCCTGTTGAGCGAGACGCTGTATATGCGACATATAGTCGCTGTTCGCTATCGCCAGCAAACAGCCGCCGCCGCCGGGTACACACAGCAAATCGCAGGATTCAATCTGGCTCAGATCCTGCAGTTCACTGAACACCAGGTTATCAGCCTTAATCGGCTCGCCTCCCAGCGAGGCAGCAATGACTTCTGTCTCGGGTAGACGGCTAAAAAATTGATGAGGTCCGGTAAAGTCGAGTTGCGTGACGCCTTGATAGAGTGGAATAACAATTTTCATTATTTATGATCCCTTAATGGCTGAGTCGGCAGTAAAGCGCAATCCTGAATGCCATTAATACAACAATGTCGCTCAGCTGATAAAGGGGTGGCGTGATGCAAATTCGTGTTATGACGTTGAAAGAGGCAGGAAACGAGAGGGGGAAGGGCAATTCCCACCACGACAAAGTCGCGTAGTGGGAAAAGTGACGATTATTTATCGTTGCCAAAACCTTGTTTCAGCAGCGCGGATAAGACTTTCGGGAAGTAAATGTTCTGGTAGTAACCGCTGACGCTTTCGCTCCAGCTTTCGCCGTCGTTGCGTCCAATGTTCTGCCAGTGTGCAACCATTTCCTGATTGTAGTCTGAGATGTGCTGTGCTAAATCAGCAGATTGGTATGTTTCTTCATGACGGAAAGTGGCAACAGGCAGGCGCGGTTTCTGATGCGCTGGAACATCAACATGCCCAATCACGACACCCACCACCGGGAAAGTATGAGCCGGGAGTTTAAGCAGATCGATCATCGCTTCTGGATCACGGCGAATGCCGCCGATGGGCACAATGCCTAATCCTTCCGCGCGAGCCGCTGCCATAACCGCCCCTAACGCGATGCCGACGTCAGTGGCGCCTGAAACGATGCTTTCGATACTTTGCTGAGCAATTTGCTGTTTATCGATGGCGGCCATCGCCTGGCCAGACTTGTGCATATCCAACACAAAAGTAATAAAGACCGGCGCCTTGGCAATCCAGGGTTGACCGCCTGCGATAGCGGCGATTTTTTCACGGGATTCCGCCTTGCGAGAGATAACCAGTGAAACCTGCTGTGAATTGACGGAAGTTGGCGCACGATAGGCAGATGCGACGATACGGTCCAGTGCAGCTTCATCAATGGATTGTTCGGTGAAGCTGCGTTCACTTTTATGGCTGGTAAAAATATCAAAAACGGGATTCATTTTTTTTCTCCGGTTATAAACGCCGACAACTATACAATGTTGAAAGTTTGGCGTTTAACACCTTTTGCTTGATGTGCGTGTCCACTTATCACATGGCAGGGTAAACAGGCTGTTTATTCATCTTTGATTATCGGCCAGTTCACCGGCGAAACGCCATTAAGCTGTGGGCGAGCAAATAAAAAACCTTGGTAATAACGAATACCCGCTGCTTCAAGCCATAACCACTCTTCTAATTTCTCAATACCTTCCGCAATAACCGTAATTTCCAGTAACGTACAGCAGGTTATTATTGCCTGAACAATCGCTTGTTTCGGCCCGCTTTTATGAACATCACAGATAATATTGCGATCGATCTTAACTTTTTCAGGTTGAAATTTCGCCAGCAATGAAAGGCCGGCAAAACCCGCGCCGAAGTCATCAATGGCTAAGCCAATGCCAGCCGATCGTAATTGTTTGATAGCAAAATCAAATTCGTCAAAACGAGAGATGACCTCATCCTCCGTCACCTCTACTACGACTTGCTCAGGAACCAGTCCGCTGGCCTTGATCTCGCTGAGTAAAATATCTACCGCATTTTTTGTTGTCACTAAAGACATCGGTAAGAGATTCACTGAAATTGTCTGATCAACCATGCCCATTTTATTTGCCAGCGCAAAAGCAAAGCGTTTTGAGTCGAGATCAGCTTTATAAAGCGCATCTTTAGACAGTGTAGAAAAATACTCAACCGGTGAACCGCCATCTGGACTGCGAATAAGCGCTTCGAAAGAGATAACTTTTTTATTAGCGACATCAACAATGGGTTGTAAGGCAAACTGGCAGTTCTGACCCGGCTGGAAATTGTCATATTCTCTGCGTGGCGTGACCGGAAGCTGAATAAGATCCCAGTTTTCTAGATGAGCCGTATTTATAAAGGGTTTTTTATTATCATCTTCAACAAAAGTGCGAATGAATTTCAGCACTCTGTCATCATAAGTCAAATTAAAGCGGGACGTTCCTTTAGCCAGCACGGCTTGCAGTACCCGTTTTTTTTCATAATGGCGCAGGTCAAAAAGCTCCATGCCGAGGTGGCCAAAACGCCGGGCGGGTGCGTAGTCGCGCATCAACTCAACCAAATTGTTGTGCCGCTTGTCATGGCAGATACGTTCATAAACAGCGCTTACACTCGCATCAGGCCCTTCCAAAACCTGAAAAAAATGCGCGCCGTCAAACAGCAAAATGCCGGTAACGTGGATCTTCTCATTGTTGATTCTGGACTTTTCTATGGTGTGCGCTAACGCACCCAACGATACGCCTGCAGACAGATGGCTTCTGTAGATAAGTGTCGACAGCATAGTCGTTCTCGAGATCTCTATTTTTAGCTGGCATGAATAAGCAGGTGCACTTTAGAACGTGTCTGACGCATTTTCCATCCGGCGGTTTACTCTTTTTAAGCCAGGGTCATCTTTATTCCGTTTCGTTTAAAGCCTGCCTACGCAATACTCGCAGGATAAAAGCAAATTTTAAAGAAAGCGTAGCGTTAAAACCTGTTAGTAATTATTGGGTTAATTTTATACCGATCCAAAATGGCAACTCGACGAACGTTGGACCAGGATTTTAATTATCGACACAATTTTTTTAACCTTGATGGTTTATTGCGTAAAAATGATTTTCTAAACGGTGAAAAACAGGAGCCACAATGCTTAGCTATCTTTTTATCGGTGCCAATGATGTTGAACTTTCCGGGCAATTTTACGCCGCTGTTTTACTGCCACTGGGTTATGAAAAAGAGGTAGATGGTGAGCAACTCATCTTTTCGCTGCCCGATATACCGGATCGACACAATGGTCCCGGCGCGGTGTTTATCAGCAAACCCTACAACGGCGGCAAAGCAGAACCCGGCAACGGCATGATGCCCGGGTTTCGTGTTAAAACGCGTCAGTTAGTTGATGAGATCTATGCAGCGGGTTTAATGGCAGGCGGAACGGATGAGGGTGATCCGGGCATTCGTGAGCGCTATAGCAGCAATTTCTATGTTGCCTATTTGCGCGATCCCGCCGGAAATAAACTGGCGATGTTCTGTAACGCCGAATAATGCGGGTAAAATCTTGGTGTATTTCTGCAGGCGTCAGGAAGAGAGCCACGCCCCGATGCCGCAACATCGGGGCGTGGATTAGTGTGGCGCGCGAGTAGGGCGAACGACGATCTCATTCACATCAACATCATCCGGTTGTTCAATCGCGTAACGCACCGCACGACCAATCGCATCGGGCTGCAGTGCTATTGCGCGGTAGCTTTTCATCACATCGGCGGCTGACGGGTCGGTGATGGTATTCGCCAATTCACTTTCTACCACGCCTGGATGAACGCAGGTCACACGTAGCTGGCTGTTTTCCTGGCGTAATCCATCGGAGAGGGCGCGCACTGCAAACTTTGTCGCACAATAGACGGCCGCCGTGGGCGACACCGCTAATGCACCAATGGAGGCAATATTAACGATATGCCCGCGTTGGTGCGTCAGCATTGTCGGCAATACCGCAGCGATTCCGTGCAGCACACCTTTAATGTTCACATCGATCATCTGGTCCCACTCGTCGACGTGAAGTGATGCCATCGGCGACAACGGCATGATGCCTGCGTTATTGATCATCACATCAATGCGTCCCCATTTTTCCAGCGCGACTTGAGCAAATCGTTGTACAGATTCACGTTGCGTGACGTCAAGCGACTGAACGGCAACGTCTGCGCCATTAAAGCGCAGTTCTTCGGCCAATGTTTGCAGACGATCTACACGACGCGCGCCCAATAAGAGCGTTGCGCCAGCAGCAGCCAGTTCGCGGGCAATGCCTGCACCAATTCCACTTGATGCACCAGTTATTAAGATCACTTTGTTCATCATTCATCTCCTGTTTAGATATCGCTAGTGATCGTAAAGGCTCTCAGCTATAAAGATAAGCCACCTATTCCTTCATGGACTGGTAACAGGAACTAACCAATGCAGTTAGATAAAAATGCGCTGGATGTGTTTGTTACGGTAGCCGAAACGCGCAATTTCCGCGTTGCTGCTGAGCGGCTTGGCGTAACACGCCCGGCAATCAGTCAGGCATTACGTCGACTGGAAGATCGGCTAAACATCTCATTGATGCGACGTACAACGCGCAGTATTAGCCTCACAGAAGCGGGCGAACGACTCTATGCCGACGTTGCACCCGCCATGCTGCAACTGAATCGCGCCGTTTCTGACATTACCGAGCTGGCGGGTGAACCGCGTGGACAGCTGCGTCTGGCGATCTCTTCCATTGCTGAGCGGATAATAGGCGGAGAATTACTGGCATCGTTTATTGAACGTTATCCGCAGGTTGAACTGGATATCACTGTCACTGACGACGAATTCGACATTGTGGCGCAAGGCTATGACGCTGGCGTGCGGCTGGGGGAAATCATTGCGCAGGATATGATCGCCGTGCCGGTTTCTTCACGGCAACGGCAGGTTACTGTCGCGGCACCCTATTATCTGGCGCGCTATGGCACGCCACAACACCCTAATGAATTGATTCAACATCGCTGTATTGGTTGGCGTAAAGGGCCGGGATTATCGCCTTATCGCTGGGAATTTGCTGAGAACGGGCGTGAATTTGACGTGGCGGTTAATCCGCAACTCACCACCAATGATATGGGCGTCATGATTCGCACCGCCTGCGCGGGCGGCGGTATCACGTTTGGTATGGAAGAGACGTTCAGGTCTTATATCGATCGGGGCGAGTTGGTAACGTTACTGGATGCCTGGTTACCCACCTTTGCTGGTTTTTATCTTTATTTTCCCAGCAGAAAGAATCTGGCAGCCAAACTTCGCGCACTCATTGATCACGTGAAGATGTGAATGAGCGAAGGGGGCAAAGGTTTGATGAAAGTAAGTACACGCTAACTAAAAAGCCTGCATTACACAGGCTTTTTTATTGCTGTCTAACAACAGCCGCTTATTTACGGTATTGCTCGTCGCTGACTTTTTCCATCCAGTCAACCGGGCTGCCGTTTACTGACTCAGCGATGGCAATGTGCGTCATTGCTGTTTCCGGCGTCGCACCGTGCCAGTGCTTAACATCTTCTGGAATCCAGACAATGTCGCCCTGATTCATGACGCGAATCTCTTCGCCTTCACATTGAATCCAGCCTTGGCCATGGATCACAATCAACGTTTGTCCAAGTGGATGTGTATGCCATGCAGTGCGCGCACCCGGCTCGAAAGTCACGGTAGCGCCGCCGACACGTGCGGGTTCGGTAGCCTGAAAAGGCGAATCAATGCGCACGGTACCGGTAAAATAGTCTTCAGGGCCTTTGCGTGATGGTTGGGATCCGTTGGCGATAATTTTCATCTGTTTCTCCTTAAAGCGGGAAATGTGGCGATGACGTTAACTCTAGCAAAATCGTTTTATGAAGATTAGAGGAGAAAACGAGAATGCATCTATGACTTATTTTCATTAATTTTCTAAGCGTATTGAGAATGAAAAGAGAGTTAAGAGCATTTTACAGAAGCCTCAGAAGAGTTAAGCAGAATAATCTCTATGGAAACACCTGCGCTTTAACGCGGGCTCATACACATCAAGCCGAAAAATAAGCCAGCCATCATCATGACTGGCTTTGATTACGCAAAACTCAGCGCTTATTCATCATCGTCGTCGTCATGTTGATTGCTGCCGAAGCGATTACGTACAACCATTAAAGAAGCAGGGAAAAGGGCGAAATGGCGCAACAAGCCGATGACAACGTGCCATAAACAAGGGAAGTTAATAAATCAGACAATATTGTTATTTGAAGCGCTGGCTTGTTTTGACGTACTTTCGTCCTTGCGGATTAACGGTATATTTCAGCAACGCCATAAAGTTTATTTTCACCGCCTGCGGAGACGATCTTCATTGAAGAAGCCCCTTCAGCGGCGGCTTTATCGGAGAGTTTTTCAGTTAAGCGGTTGAGAGAATAAGCGCCTTGCGCGGAGACCACGCCAATTTTCTCTTTACCCGTAACGTCGTTGGTCACATTTACCGCCAAGGCGCTGTTGATTGTTAGCAGCGTGGCAAGCAAAAGCAGCGTAGTTTTAATGGTGTTCATAATGACCTCGATGTATCAGGATGAATGAAAAGATATCGATAAAGCCAACTTCAACGAAATCGCATCATCAACAATCACACTAAATTAGAGCACTAAACACGATAGGCGTTATGAATGATGATCATCAATACTGCGCCAAAAAGTGAAGCGCCAAGGCGTCAAGCCCGCTATAACTCTGTCTACATCACATTGTGGCAAAGCAAAATTTAGAAATTATTGAGATTTGCGCATATATTCAGCTTATTCAGTGCATTTCCCCACCGACGAGAACCGACCATGTTAAAAGAAAATTTCAATGACCTTATTTACCTGGTCATGGTGGCGAAAGAGCGCAGTTTTACTCGCGCAGCAGCAAAGTTAGGGGTGTCGCAATCGGCGCTTAGCCACGCCATTCGCGCGTTAGAAGAGAGATTGAATACGCGGTTATTGACGCGCACTACACGCAGCGTTGCGCCGACTGAAGCGGGAGAACGGTTAATCGAAAACGTTGCTCCGCTGTTTGCCAATATCGAAAAAGAGCTGGTGAGTTTGTCGGATAATTTAGGCAAAACTTCCGGGAATATCCGTATTACGGCGGGTGAACATGCATTATCATCCACCTTGTGGCCGTTGCTTAAACCGTTTTTACAAACCTATCCTGACGTGAATATTGAATTTTCTGTAGATAATACCTTGACTGATATTGTCAGCGGACGATTCGACGCGGGCGTGAGATTAGGCGAGCAAGTTGAAAAAGATATGGTAGCGGTACGTATTGGTCCCGACTGGCGTATGTCGGTGGTGGCATCGCCCGCTTATTTTGCGCAATTCGGTGAACCCGAAACGCCTTATGAATTGCAAAATCACAACTGTATTAATATGCGTCTACCAACGCGCGGTGGAATTTACAGTTGGGAATTTAATAAGCAGGGCAAAGAAATTCGCGTAAAAGTAGAAGGTCAGCTCATTTTTAATAATCTGGCTTCCAGGATTGATGCCGCATTATCAGGAATGGGTGTGGCTTATGTGCCGGAAGACACTATTACCCATTTAGTCGATCGAGGGGATTTAGTGCGTGTGTTAGATGACTGGTGCGACCCTTTTACAGGGTATTACCTTTATTACCCCAGCCGGAAACAACATACCGCCGCGTTTGCCAAATTGATTGAAGCGGTACGTTATCAGGGATAACCGCCTGTGAATTTCTCAGCATGTAAATGCCTTTTGGCGCAATTGCAGTGCATGACAGCGTGATGAGATTGCGCCAGGTTTACGCTGAACTGAACCCGCTGCGCATGTCTCTTTTCCTGCGGTTTTTTCGCTCTCTTCAGTAAGCGACAGCCGCCAACCAGAGCGAGAATTTCTGTGTGTATAAAATGTGATCAGCTCGTGAGAACCTTATTTTGTAATCGATTACTTTTTACGGGTCAGGAATGTAATCGATTACTTTAACCGCCGAGGTTCATCATGATCTCCACCACGCAAAACACCGAAAACATAGCTGTGCACCAGCGGATGCTGATTCCGCGTCTGTCGCTAATGATGTTTATGCAATTTTTTATCTGGGGAAGCTGGTCTGTTACGCTCGGGTTGGTGATGACGCAGCACAACATGTCATTGCTGATTGGGGATGCATTTTCGGCCGGGCCAATTGCGTCGATTCTGTCGCCGTTCGTGCTGGGCATGTTAGTTGATCGCTTCTTTCCGTCGCAAAAGGTGCTCGCCGTTATGCATCTGGCAGGTGCGGTGATCTTATGGTTTGTGCCTCAAGCGCTGATCGCTGAAAACGGCTCATTGCTGATCGCCTTACTCTTTGGTTATACGCTGTGCTACATGCCCACCCTGGCATTGACCAACAACATTGCGTTTCACAGCCTGGCAAACAGCGATAAAAGTTTTCCGGTTGTACGCGTTTTTGGCACCATTGGCTGGATCGTGGCGGGCATTTTTATCGGTGTCACGGGCATTTCAGCCAGCGTATCCATCTTCTCGGTGGCTGCGATTTGCTCGGTGATTCTGGCGGTTTACAGCCTGACATTGCCGCACACACCCGCGCCCGCCAAAGGCTTGCCGCTTAAGGTGCGCGACCTGTTTTGCGCCGATGCCTTCGCGCTGTTGAAAACCCGCCACTTCTTTGTGTTTGCGCTGTGCGCCACCTTGATCTCAATTCCTCTCGGCACCTATTACGCCTTTACCGCTTCATGGCTGGCGGATGCAGGTGTTGAAAACGTCAGCACCCTGATGTCGTTTGGTCAGATGTCTGAAATCTTCTTTATGCTGGTGATCCCGCTGCTGTTCCGCCGCCTTGGCGTCAAATACATGTTGCTGATTGGGATGTTTGCCTGGTTCGTGCGTTATGCGCTGTTTGCCATGGGCATGGGCGAAGAAGGACGTCTGCTGATTTATCTTGGCATCCTGCTGCATGGCGTCTGCTACGACTTCTTCTTTGTGGTGGGCTTCATTTATACCGATCGCATCGCGGGTGACAAAGTGAAAGGTCAGGCTCAAAGCATGGTGGTGATGTTCACCTACGGTATTGGTATGTTGCTCGGTTCACAAATTTCCGGCGCGCTCTATAACAATTTGGTTGCGGGGCAAGTCTCTGCGCAAAACTGGGCACTGTTTTGGTGGATCCCTGCCGTTGCGGCAGCGGTAATCACCGTTATTTTCTTCTTCTCTTTTAAATATCGGGATTAAGAATTTTCAAACTGGAGGTGTACGTGAAAACGTTAAAAGGACCCGCTATTTTCTTATCACAATTTATTGGCCAGCAGGCGCCTTACAATTCACTGGGCGGGTTGGCGCAGTGGGCTGCAGCGCTGGGTTATAAGGCGCTGCAAATTCCCTGCAATCACCCCTCTATTTTTGACCTGGAAAAAGCGGCGTCGAGCCAAACCTATTGTGATGAAGTCAGCGGATTGCTGGCACAGCACGGTTTGGTGATCAGCGAATTATCCACGCATCTGGAAGGGCAGTTGATTGCGGTTCATCCGGCTCACGATATTGCGTTTGACGGGTTCGCCCCGGCGGAAGTGCGCGGCAACAATACGCGGCGCACCGAATGGGCAATTAAAACGGTAAAGCTGGCGGCAGCAGCGTCAGCTAATTTGGGCTTGCAGTCGCATGCGACCTTTTCTGGATCGCTGGCGTGGCCCTATTTATATCCCTGGCCGCCGCATAATCCACAGTTACTCAGTGAAGCTTTCGCAGAGCTGGCGCGCCGCTGGGAACCAGTTTTAGACGAGTACGATCGTCACGGCGTAGATGTTTGTTATGAAATTCATCCCGGCGAAGATTTACATGACGGCGTGACGTTTGAACGCTTTCTGGCGCTGCTGAAGAATCATCCGCGCTGTAATATCCTGTTTGATCCCAGCCATTTGCATCTTCAACATATTGATTATTTACAGTTTATTGATATTTATCATTCACGTATTAAAGCTTTTCACGTGAAGGACGCTGAATATGTAACCAATGGGCGCAGCGGTGTATATGGCGGTTATCAGCGCTGGATTGATCGTGCAGGGCGCTTTCGTTCACCGGGCGACGGACAGATTAATTTCAACGCCATTTTTAGCAAACTGGCGCAATACGATTACGACGGTTGGGCCGTGCTTGAATGGGAATGCTGCCTGAAAGATGCCGACACTGGCGCACGTGAAGGCGCTGAGTTTATCCGAAAACACATTATTCCCGTTGCCGGGCGCGCCTTTGATGATTTTGCCGCACAGGGCGATCAGCGCGAGAGTGTGCGTGCGCAACTGGGTTTGGATAAAGGGGCCTGAAATGATCAAAGTAGGCATTATTGGCACCGGTTTTATTGGCCCGGCGCACATTGAAGCGTTACGTCGCTTAGGAAACGTCGAGGTTGTGGCGATTTGTGATTCCAGCCAGCCTGCTGCGCTGAAGCACGCGGAGCAATTGAATGTGCCGCATGCGTACAGCGAGGTAAGCGCATTTCTCAATCATGCGGGATTAGAGGCGGTGCATAACTGCACGCCGAATCATTTGCATGCTGCAATTAATCGCCAGGTATTACGCGCCGGTAAGCATCTCTTCTCCGAAAAACCGTTGTGCATGACAGTGGATGAAGCGCATGAGCTGATTGACCTTGCAGAGCAAGCGGGCGTGGTGCATGGCGTCAGTTTTGTGTATCGCCAGTTTTCGCTGGTGCAACAGGCTGCCAGCATGATGCGCCACGGCGAGCTGGGCCGGCTATTTTCAGCGCAAGGCAGCTACTTGCAAGACTGGATGCTGGAGGAAACGGACTTCAACTGGCGTGTTGATGCAGCAAAGGGCGGCGCGTCACGTGCCGTAGCAGATATCGGTTCACACTGGTGCGACACGGTTCAGTTTGTCACGGGCAAAAAAATTGTCGAAGTGATGGCCGATCTCGCTATTGTCTGGCCGAAGCGCAAGGCCAGCGTCAATAGCGCATCAACCTTCAGCGGCAAGCAGGACGATGTGCAGTATCACACTCACGACGTCACCACCGAAGATATGGGGTTTGTGCTGTTTCGCTTTGAAGATGGCAGCAAAGGCAGCTTTAACGTGTCGCAGGTTTCGGCGGGACGAAAAAATCGTCTCAGTTTTGAGGTAAACGGCAGCGCGGCATCGCTGGCGTGGGACCAAGAAACGCCTCAGCAATTGTGGATCGGTCATCGTCATCAGGCTAATCAGCTTTTATCTGACGATCCTTCACTACTGAACGCTGATATTGCTGCACGTGCGCGTTTCCCCGGCGGGCACATTGAAGGTTGGCCTGATGCCTTCCGCAATATGATGCAGCAGTTTTATCTGGCCGTGGCGCAGAGCGCACCACCCACGCGTGACAAGGCGACGTTCGCGACTTTTTATGATGGCGCGCAGGTGATGTCCGTGGTTGACGCCATTGTCAAAAGTCATCAACAGCAGCGCTGGGTTAAGGTTTAAGCCTTCAGGCATGGCGGTGCTAACTTATTGCTTAGCGGTAATTTATGGTAGCCTGCATGCCATCAATGTTGTTGCGGGATCTGTTGCTTCATGTCGATTCAAAAAATCGCCCAGCTGGCGGGCGTGTCAGTTGCCACCGTCTCTCGGGTGCTTAATAACAGTGATAGCGTGAAGGAAGCAAACCGCGCCAAAGTTTTACGGGCCATTAAAGAAAGCAACTACCAGCCTAATCTGCTGGCACGCCAACTGCGCACCGCGCGTAGCTCAATGATTTTGGTGATGGTGTCTGATATTTCTAATCCATTTTGCGCTGAAGTGGTGAAAGGGATCGAAGCCCAGGCCGAGAAAAAGGGTTATCGCATTCTGCTGTGTAATTCCGGCTCGGATATCGAACGTTCGCGATCCAGTTTGCAACTGCTGGCCGGCAAAATCGTTGATGGCATTATCACCATGGATGCGTTTAGCAAATTGCCGGAATTAGCGCATCTGATCGGCACTACACCCTGGGTTCAGTGCGCTGAATATGCTGACGCGGGCGCTATCTCCTGTGTCGGTATCAATGACAGAGAAGCGTCACAACAGGTTGTACGCTACCTGGCTCAGAACCGTCGTCAGCGCATCGCATTGATCAATCACGATCTCAGCTATAAATATGCTCAGCTGCGTCAGCAGGGTTATCAAACTGAACTCCAGCAGCATCAGCTTGAATGGCAGGCGATTGCCTATGCCAGCGCGTTGAGTTTTAGCGCCGGTAAACACGCCATGGAAACATTACTGGCGGCTGAGAAGCGGCCCGATGCGGTATTTGCGGTGTCGGATACGCTCGCGGCGGGTGCGATATCCGCCATTCAACAGGCCGGTTTACGCGTGCCGCAAGACATTGCCGTCGCCGGATTTGACGGCACCGAATTGGCAGAAATGGTTTCGCCACCGCTAACCACTATCGCACAACCTTCGCGTGATATTGGCCGTAAAGCGTTTTCACTGTTACTGCAAAAAATCGACGATCCTGAATCGCCCGCCGAGCGAGTGTTGATGGATTGGCAATTGATCGTGCGTGCCAGTACCTGATGCACGGCCTGATTTAAGCCGTTTATCGACTATTTAGAAAACCGTTTGAGATCATTGCGGTGGCGTGTCGCAAAACATCTGCGCCGCTAAAGCCGGGATGCGCGCCGGTTGTTCTGAGTTGCACCAACGGTACCAAAATTAGGCTTATCAGCGAACTCATTAACAGCGCCGGTTCAAGATCGGCATTGAGTTTGCCCTCTTGTTGCCATTTCTGAATGATAGCGACCACTTTTTGCCGTTCGTTATCGCCATGTTTCGCCTTTAGTCGCTGACGAAAAATCGATTCTCCCGAGGCCATTTCTTGCATCCACAACGGTGCGAACCAGACATGCTTCTCTGCAGTTTCAATCATCTTCTCTAAGATCAACGTCAGGGCGGTGCGAGGATCGTCGGCATGTTGATCGAATATGGCAGCAATATCATGGCGAAGCGGCAAAAATCGCTCGGTAATAATGATATCCAGCAACGATTCTCGTGACTGAAAGTAGTAAGTCAGCATCGCGGCGCTGACTTCTGCTTTACGGGCAATGGCATTCAACGACGTCTCGGCAATGCCTTTTTCTGCAAATAATGTCAGCGCGATAGTCAGTAAATGTTCGCGCTGCTCGGCATTGATGGCGCCACCGCGCGGACGTCCGGGACGACGCTCTTTCGCTTGCGCTGCCGTAGAGAGTGAACCTGTGTTTTTTGCGGACATTATTCGTGAACCATTGACGGGAGAAACATTATGGTCGATATTAAACGTGCATTTAATTAATTACAAGCGGTGAAGTTATGGATTCAAAAACGCTTATTCATCAATTAGTTAAGCAACAACCTCAGACACAGTCGGTCGGCTTGCTGATTGCGGCACTGATGCTGGTGATGTTGCTGTCGGCGCTGGATCAAACCATTGTTTCAACAGCATTGCCCACCATTGTGGGTGAATTTGGCGGCCTCGATAAGCTGACATGGATCGTGACGGCTTATACGTTATCTTCAACCATTGCGGTGCCGCTTTACGGCAAGTTCGGCGATCTGTTTGGCCGAAAAAAGATGCTGCAAATCTCAATTGTGCTGTTTTTGATTGGCTCAATGTTGTGTGGGTTAGCGCAAAACATGACGCAGCTGATCTGGACGCGTGCATTACAAGGTTTGGGCGGTGGCGGATTAATGGTTGTCACTATGGCCGCCGTTGCCGACATCATTTCGCCCGCCGAGCGCGGACGTTATCAAGGTCTGTTTGGGGGTGTGTTCGGGTTAGCCACCATTTTGGGGCCGCTGATCGGCGGTTTTATGGTTGAGCATATGTCGTGGCGCTGGATTTTTTATATCAATCTCCCGCTCGGCCTGCTCTCTTTGATCATTATTGGCGTAGTGTTTAAATCGGCTAATAAACGCAATGAACATGAAATCGACATTCTCGGCGCGGTGTACCTGACCATGGCGCTGGTGGGCATTACGCTGTTTACCAGTGAGGGCGGCAGCGTTCATGCGTGGTCCGATCCTCAACTCTGGTGCATCCTGGCTTTTGGTCTCGTGGGCTTGATTGGCTTTATTTATGAAGAAAGGTTAGCCATTGAACCGATCTTGCCTCTCTCGCTGTTCCGCAACCGCAGCTTTTCACTGTGCAGCTTAATGGGATTTATCGTTGGCATGTCGCTGTTTGGCAGCGTCACCTTTTTGCCGCTCTATTTGCAAGTGGTGAAGGAGGCAACACCGACGCAGGCAGGATTGCAGTTGATTCCGTTGATGGGCGGATTATTGCTGACCTCAATTTTCAGCGGTCGTGTTATCAGTAAAACCGGGCGCTATCGCCTTTTCCCCATCATGGGTACCTTGTTGGCTTCCATCGGTTTAGGGCTGTTAACCACGATTACGCTGACCTCGCCGATTTGGCATCTCTATCTTTTCACTGGGCTGCTGGGAATGGGATTGGGAATGGTGATGCAGGTTTTGGTGCTGGTCGTGCAGAACACCGTGGAAGTCCGCATGTTGGGCGTGGCCACATCGGCGATAACGCTGTTTAGATCGATTGGTGGCTCGATTGGCGTGGCGCTATTTGGCGCAATCTTTACCCAGGTTTTGCAGTCGTCATTGATGCAACGCATCGCTGAAGGAACCGAACTGCCGCATGGGATGAACCCGGTTGCGATACATCATTTGCCTTCGGAAATTAAAGAAGCCTATCTGCAATCTTTTGGTCAAGGCATTCATGCTGCGTTCCTGTTGGGCGGTTGCATGATGTTATCCGCTTTTGCGTTATCGTGGTTTTTGAAAGAAGTACCGCTGAAAAAATCCGTCTAAACATTCTCCTTTTCTTACCGCACGACATCAGGCCACTAAGCCTGATGTCGTCTTCGCGATCAGGTCGTCATGTTGTAGCGCGTAATAATATTAATTTTAGAGTAGGGTGCTGCGCTTTCCGTTTTGGGGATAAAGCCATGAAATTCCAGTAATGCCTTGAAAGCGTGTTGCGCATCCAGCTGCAAATTATGTTCAATCAACGCATCTATTTTGCCCGCCTGCATTAAGGCACGGTTTTCACGATCGAGGTCGTGACCAATAAAGGTGTTAATTAAAATCCGTTGTTCTTCAAACGCGCGCAGAATACCCGCATTGCCGCCGCCAACGGTATAAACTGCATCGGTTTCAGGATGAGATGTAAGAAAATCGGTTACTGATTGATAAGTTAAATGATCAAGCCCAAAACCGCCGGCGACAACGCTGACACGATGTTGTGGGGCAAATTGCTGCATGGCGGCAACAAATCCTTCTATACGCTCTTGTTCGCCAATAAATTCCTTACTGCCAGTGATCGCCATAATGTGTGACTTCTCAACCCGCAGCCATTTTGCCATCAGGAACGCAGCGGCCTTGCCCGCATCCACATTTTCCATGCCGATGTAGCGCAATCGTGCGCTGGACGGAATATCGGACATCACTGTTACCAGCGGGACTCGCTGTTTCATCAGGGCATCAATAGTTGGAATGAGTTGTTCTGAATTGGTGGCTTTTAAAATTACGCCGTGGCTGTGGACCGCGCATTTCTTCAATACTGTGTTGATCTCATCAATCGTCATGTTTTCGCTGCAATGAAAGCGCAGCTGAATTTTGAAAGATGAAAAACCGGCAATTTGGCTGCTAAAGGCTTCTCGCACCAGTTCGCGAAAGCGATCAGGCGTATGCATGATCACATCAAAATAAAGCGTTCTGCCTTTCGCGAGTCCCGCTTTTTGCAGCAGTTCTAAATCAGCAATAGCTTGCTGGATGCGATGTTGAGTTTGTGGATGCACTTTGCCGCGATTATGCAATGCGCGATCAATGGTGGCGAGACTCAGACCCGACTGCGCGGCGATCTGTTTCAGGGTAAATTTAGGCATAAATTGCAGGGCTTTTTTGAGGTTTATTTGAGGTTAGAGAATCGCAATGTAGCCTGTGCTTTCGTCAGGTGCAATCACTGTTCACGTCGCACAATTTATCTTGATCGATCCCAAAGCGGCATGTGACTTTAACGCTGCGTATTAACGCGTTTGTCTCCTTTTTCAACGAATTTTGACGCTGCGTACGTTGACCATTAATGCGCATCTGTTTGATTAAATTCCCTTTTTGAACCATGTTTTTAGGCAACTGCCCATTTTTTACGGGTGATTTCTTAACGCTCAGGGGATCGCAGCAAGGAGAGACAATGAGATTCGATTGGCAAGAAGCTGGACTGTCGGCGGACGAAAAAGCTGACAAAGTACTGAAAGCCATGACGGAAGAGGAGAAGTTCGCCTGGCTTTCGGGACCTATGGCGATCCCCTTAGATGATGAGACGCTACCCGACGGTGCGATTGGTTCAGCGGCTTACTATCCCGGCATTCCCCGCTTGGGCATTCCGGCCATGCAGCAAAGTGACGCCAGCCTTGGCATCACGGCGTTAGGCGACGTGCGACCTGGTGATAACGCGACCGCGCTGGCGTCGGGTTTGTTGCTCGCCGCTACGTTTAACCCTGAAATGGCGGAACGCACTGGCGAAATGGTGGGGCGTGAAGCTTTTGCTAAGGGTTTCAATGTGCAGTTGGCGGGTGGCGCCAATCTGATTCGCGAGCCGCGCGGCGGGCGCAACTTCGAATATCTTTCTGAAGATCCCGTGCTTACCGGTGTCATGGCTGGTCATTCGGTGCGCGGCATTCAGTCGCAGCATGTGGTTTCTACCGTCAAACATTTTGCTGTTAATCCTCAGGAAACCGGGCGCGTGGTGGTCAGCTCTAATCTGAGTGAATCCGCAATGCGTGAATCAGATTTGCTGGCTTTCGAGATTGCCAATGAGATCGGTCAACCCGGATCGGTGATGCCAGGTTACAACCTGGTGAATGGCGAATGGGCCACAGAGAACACCTTTTTGCTGAATGACGTGCTGAAAGGGGATTGGCATTATCCCGGCTGGGTGATGTCAGATTGGGGCGCCACGCATTCAGCCGCTAAAGCTGCGCTTGCTGGGCTGGATGTACAATCGGGGGCCAATCTCGATCAGCAGGTTTGGTTTGATCAGCCGCTTAAGGATGCTGTGACGGCAGGTGAGGTACCACAAAGCCGTATTGATGACATGGTGCGGCGCATCTTACGCAGCTTGTTTACCGTGGGTGCCATCGAACATCCGGCACAACCGCACGGCGATATTGATTATATGGCCCATCGTCTTATCGCCCAGCGCGAAGCTGAGCAGGGCATTGTGCTATTAAAAAATAGTCATCAAACGCTGCCGTTAAAACGGGGCGCGGCCAAACTGTTGGTGGTGGGGGCCCATGCCGATCATGGCGTATTGTCCGGAGGCGGTTCTTCTGCGGTCACGCCGGTGGGCAGCTTGCGCTTACCGGGTGTGGATTTTATGGGCATCGAGACCGAGAAAGTGTTTCATCCCTCTTCGCCGTTTTGGGGGATTCGTGCAGAATCAGGCGCGGCAGAAGTCACTTATCTCAGCGGTGAAAATATTGCAGAAGCCACTGAACAGGCGCGCACAGCTGACGCAGTGATTGTCTTTGCGGAAGAGTGGCGATCGGAAGCGCTGGATGCGCAGGGCCTTTCGCTCAGCGATGAGCAGAACCTGTTGATTCAGGCGATTGCGGCGCAAAACCAGCAAACCATCGTGGTGCTGGAAACGGGCGGTCCAGTGACGATGCCGTGGTTAGATGCGGTAGCGGCGGTCGTTGCAGCCTGGTATCCCGGCTCGGGCGGGGGCGAAGCTATCGCCGGCGTTCTGTTTGGGCGGGTTAATCCATCAGGACGTTTACCGATTACGTTCCCAGCCTCAGAAGCACAACTGCCACATCCTGAGCAAATTGATCCTGAAAGCACCACTTCGCTGCCGGGGATGCCCGTTAAAGGCGGAATTATCCCTGTGGATTACGATGTAGAAGGTTCAGACGTTGGCTATCGCTGGTTTATGCGCACACAGCAAACGCCGCTGTTCCCTTTTGGTTACGGCCTTTCTTATACGTCCTTTGATTATTCTGATCTCAATGTCACGGCAGAAGGCTCAGACATCAACGTGACGCTGACTGTAACCAATAGCGGCCAGCGAAAGGGTGCTGACGTGCTGCAAATCTATCTTCATCCAGTAGATCAACGTTATGTATCACGCCTGGCGGCCTTCCGGCGTGTGGAGCTACAGCCTGCAGAAAGCCGTCAGGTTCGCTTAACGTTTGAGCCGCGGGTGATCGCTTGCTGGGATGAAGAACAATCGCAATGGCTGATTGAGCAAGGACGTTATCAGGTTTTGTTGGGCAAAAACGCCTCCGAAACAGTTTTGAGCACGCATGTCGATTTGCCGGGCCGCACATTCGGTTATCAGGTGTAAAGGCTAGCAAGGCGGGTGGGAAATCAACCTCATAGCATAGTGAGTAGGCAGACAGCGATAATTTACGATGCGACGTAAGCACTGCTCATCTGATCAGTGCTTGCCGATTTTGTTTTTCTCGCGCCAAATTGTTAGGCTGTATATGCATACATCGGTTGGAGGTTGTGTGAACAACGATGAAGAGTATATTTCTGTAGATATACGCGCCATTGTGGGCGCGGCGGTGACTAAATTGATTGAAACGGGCCGACCTGTCCATTTCCACGAAATCACAGATGCCCTGTTTCGCATGAGCGAAGAGAGCGGCGATTCCAAAGTACAGGAACTCTGTAAGCAAGCGATTGGTTTTTTCGCTCGTAAAATGCACTGATCCTCGAACGTTTTTGTTTAAGAAATTTCCTGAAAACCATTCAAATATCCCTCTGGCTTCTCGCCTGAGGCGATTATCTGCCAGGCTAATCTTTATATGCTGTTGTGAACGTAAAAGCGGGCTTTAAAGGGAGAAAGGCGATGAAATTACAGATAACGCTGGCAGTACTTGCGGCGCTGTCCTGTTCAGTGGTGGCAGCAAAAGGTGGGTTCGAAACAGCAAGTCATCAAGGTGTAAAACCTGATACTCATGGTGCTATCGAAACGGTAGAAAAATAGGCGAACTGTTACTGAAGGGATTCAAAAAAGTGCAGCCTGCGTTATCAGCCAAACCTTAACGCAGGCGTGTTATCAGATACCGGCGTCGTCTGGCGTACGGCCAACAACGATTTCCAGCGTCTTACGCAATACATCCAGTTTTACCACGTCTGAGGTGCTTTCCAGTTCGGCAATAAGATACAGGATGATGGCTTTGTTAGTCACATACCCCTGATCGGTGACGATGTTTTTGATCACCGTACCCAACAGCTCAGTTTCTGAAGCCAACTGATCGCCTGCGCTACGAAAATACTCGATAATTGCTGAGTTTGAAGTGTCTTGTTGCATGGTCATATTTCTCTGAGGAAAATTTAAATAAACGCATTCCGGTGTAAACAGAAAGGAGTGTAGTACATGTTTGTCTTTTGCCCGGAGTCAGCTACAAACATTTCTTAATCTCCTGCCGCGCCTGATTTTTTTTCCAGCTTTACCATGATGGCGTCACAAGGGTTCAGTGCTTTTTTGAACCTTCTGGTGGGCCTTCACTGTTAAATCGATGCGTTATATTTTCTCGATCAGGGAAATCGAGTTTGCTTCGCTTGCTGGCAGCAGCCATTCCTTTACGCACTTCAGTTACCGCGCCTTTGATAGCACGCACCATTTTTGCGTCTTCTGCAGCCGCAGCCATGACTTCAAGCTGCGCGATAAGCGCAGTACTCGAAACAGGGCTGTCTGACTTTAGCAATGTCAGCACTGCTTCGCCGATCACCACATCCGTCAGTTTTTCTTCATCACTTCTGTACATACTGGCTTCTCTGATTACGATTTTATGACCACTTTCAGGGCGTGATTGCGTCAACAGATGCCATGCGCCTGACATCTGTTGACCTTATCGGGTAAAGCGGCCCTCAGTCTTCCGGATAAAGTCCGATCAGAATTTTGCTAAAATAAAGCAAGTTAACTCTTTGAAACCCGGATATTGCTGCAGAACGATTATCCTTCACGTCCGAATAGCATGCCGATCAGTTCCTGGTAATGGTTCTCTTCTTCAGTGCTGGTAGCTTGATCAAGACGACGAAGCAGCTTGCCGCAAATCGCTTTACGGCTAAGCGTGTTACCGGCACGAAGGATTTCAACCACGATTGCGCCTAACGTCTCTTGCTGCGAAGGCAAGTTGGCTTGGTTGAAGTAACGGGCAATGTCGCTGGTTGTATCAGGTGCATGACCGTTCTGGCGCATGTTCAAGTCCTCAGTGGTTAAAAATATACCCTGTTTATTGAGCGGAAGTTATACATCTTTCAAAAACTTGTACAGGATTTTGGTTTTTTACTGGCGGGATTTTTGTGCAAAAAATGCTAAGCGTTATAAAACAGAGGGTTAGAGAGAGGTCTAAAAGCGGTTTTTACTCACCTGTTGCGCTGATTCTTGTCCAGGATTTTGTATAAGGGAAGAATAGCGTCTTTACGAAGGTGCCACAAGACGGTGGCACGTTCACGATAAACTTAGGCATCTTTATCGTTCTTATTCAGTTGAATGTCATTGGACGAATGATCGGCTGACTCTTCAACATTACGTTGCCCTACAAGCCATTCAATTTGCGCGGGCTTACGATTGCTCACACTCCTGAAATCCGTTAGCCAGACCTTTGCCTTTTCTATTTTTAACAAGCGCGATTCGTCGGCTTCCGTTCCTGCCATAACTTTTAATTGCTGAATCAACGATTCAACACTGACTTCCTGGCGGGCAAGGATGAGAGCAAATGCAGCTTCGCCAATAATGACATTCGCTTTTTCTTTTTCAGAAAAAAACATAATTACCTCCGAAGCTATTTATTATTCTTTACCGTAACATTTCATTTTAGCAGAGTACAAATGCATTTTTGTTAATCTGTTTTCAGGCGTGATTATTTAATTAATAGGTATTATTAATCAACGTTACCGGTAGTCTCATGCTATGCGTTTGCATGGGGTTAATACGATGAAGGGAATGGTAGCGCTATTATTATTCATAAAATGCCTTTTAATCACTCAACATTTTTTACTGCTTCAGATTAAAAAATCTGCTTGATCGCAAAAAAAACATCAGCACTTCACGCTTAATAATTCACTTAACTCAAATTGAATTCTGTCTAAAAAATCTGTGCGATTACCTGCTGATATTTCATCCTTTTTGCTGCGTAAATGACCGCGTTTCAATCTTCACGGACTGCGCCAAAAAATTAAATTCCTTTCTCTGTCAGTCCCTTTACAAAAAAGCCCATGACTTAACTTGCCTGAATCCCCCGTTACCCATTACTGTAAATATATACAGTTATTTGATTTGAGGAGGAAAATGTTATGGAGTTCATTAAACCTGCGGAGATCCGCGCCGTTATGCAATTGCCGCTTTATATTGAGCGTGTACCTTGTGGCTTTCCCTCGCCCGCTCAGGATTATGTCGAGCAGCGACTGGATCTTAATGAGCTGCTGGTTCAGCGGCCCAGCGCCACCTATTTTATTCGCGTGAGCGGTGACTCCATGATTGAAGCCGGTATCAGTGACGGCGATATGTTGGTCGTCGACAGCGCCATGAAAGCCGAGCACGGAAATATTGTCGTCGCTGCAATAGAAGGCGAATTCACCGTAAAACGCCTCCAGCTGCGCCCCTTTATTCAACTTATCCCCATGAACAGTGCTTACTCACCCATTAATATCAACAGCGAAGAAGGGCTGGAGATTTTTGGTGTAGTAACGTTTGTGATTAAATCGACACACTAAATTAAAAGATAACAGATGATCGAATTGAAGAGGTTTTACCGCGTAGAACGGCTTTATTCCTCTTTATCTGTTATTTGAGTTCAATCAGATATACCGCATGGGAAAAAACAAAGCGCGCGGCATAACTAGCCGTTACGCTTTGTTTTTCTGCGCTTTTCCTACCTTTCTAAAGCCCTCTCGCTGGCGATAAGTGAAATATTTTCCTATCTTTTATAATCCATGAAATAAATATTTCGCTCAGCGCATTACTCCGCAGCCTTATTTCTGACGCGGTATACATCGTGCTATGCAAACGGAGGAAGCATGACCCATAAGCGCAAAGCCTCATACGCCCAGACAGGGCCGGGGACGCCCACTGGACAACCTTTACCGGTTCCAGCCCACTTTGGACAACCCGCAAAGATAGATGTAGGTAGCGTGGAGCATGAAAAAGTAAGCTTCGAGAACTGGAAAGGGCAAGCCGATCGTCCCGAGCCTGAACCGCCAGTGGTGCTGCCGCCGGAAAAACGTCTTGGCATTGCTATCGTTGGGCTTGGGCGTTTAACGCTGAATCAAATTTTGCCTGCTCTTCGCCAAAGCCAATATGCCCGCCCGGTAGCGTTGGTTTCTGGTCGACGTGACAAAGCGCAAGTGGTTGCGGCGCAATACGGTATCGATGCAGATGCTATTTATAGCTACGACGAAATGGCGCGCATGGCGGAGAACAAAGCCATTGATGCGGTCTATATCGTGACGCCAAATGGCCTGCATCGCGATCATGCGGTAGCTGCGGCGAAAGCGGGCAAGCATGTGCTGTGTGAAAAGCCGATGGCAAACACGTCTGAGGAGGCGCGTGAAATGATCGCCGCCTGTAATGAGGCGGGTGTCAAACTGATGATCGCTTATCGTTGCCAATATGACGTGTTCAATCTCGAAGCGGCGCGGCTGACGCAGTCCGGTGAGCTGGGCCGACCACGCTTTATTCAGGCTATTACCACTCAGGTGCAAGGCCCGGGCGAGCAATGGCGTATGCGTGCCGCATTAGCAGGTGGCGGGGCATTACCAGATATCGGTTTATATTGCCTGAACGGTGTTCGTACCATGCTGGCCGAGGATCCCATTGAGGTCTATGCGCAAATCATTAATCCAGAGCAGGATGCGCGCTACCAGGAAGTCGAAGAGTCGGTCACTTTTACGCTGCGTTTTCCGTCGGGCGTTATTGCTCACTGTATCACCAGCTACGGCGCGCATGAATGCAAGGATATGAACATCCGGTTAGAGAAAGGTTGGGTGTCGTTGGAAAATGCTTATGCTTATCAAGGCCAGCGCTTGTATGTAGCGCAGCGGTGCGGTGATGCTGAGCAGGTAAATGAAATCCGGCTTTCGCCCCAAGATCAGTTCACGCTTGAAATTGATCACTTCGCTTACGGCATATTGCACAATCGGCCCTTCCATTCGCCGGGCGAAGAGGGATTGCAGGATCACCTGCTGATGGAAGCAATTTATCGTTCTGCACGGGAAGGATTGCCAGTGAGGATAGATTATCCGTCTGAACATTCGCCACTGGCTGTAACGCAACGTTAAAACAGACAGAAAGCCGGGCATACCCCTTAGACGCGGGTTATGTCAGGTTTTACTCGCTCATCCGCGAAGGGGTTCACGAGCTAATTAACGCTTATAGATACATGTCATTATTAATCAAGAAAATAATAACGCGGTTAAATCTATTTCCCATGCTTATAAAATTTTTTATGTAAAGTGTTTAATAAAGAGAGGCGTTAATAGATTTTACAATTGTAAATTTGCGTCAATGAAGTTAAGTGTGTGTAATTCAAGTAGATAGGTCATTTTTTCAATTAAACCGGTGCTGTATAAATCCACGCACAGTTAATGTGCTAAAACACCCGGTATCCGCCATCATGACGTTATCTAAAAGAGTCAAAGTCTTATTCTGTCTGTCGTTTGTTACTTTGGCGGGGTGCTCATCTCATTCTGCTACTGGCCATAAAAATCTGCCTGCGGATACAACTGATACCTATAGCCGTTCTGATCAGCAACCTGATCTGATTCCCGTCGTCGCAGCACTGCATGACCAAATGCATTCCTGGCAAGGCACACCTTATCATTGGGGTGGAACCACGTTAACCGGGGTTGATTGCTCAGGTTTTGTCTGGCGAACGCTGAAAGACCGTTTCAATCTTCCCATGGATCGCGTGACGACCACCCAGCTTATTCAAATGGGAAAACGTGTCGATGCCGAGCATCTTCAACCGGGGGATTTAGTCTTTTTCCGCATTAATCATGAAATGCATGTTGGCTTCTATGACACTGACCATCAATTCTTACACGCCTCTTCCAGTAAAGGCGTTATGCGCTCTTCGCTCCACAATCCTTACTGGAAACGCGTTTTTTATCAGGCAAGGCGTTTACCAAAAGAATATAACGCTGAAATAACCTTTAATGCTGAACCGAACGCAGTCACCTTGGCGAAAAACTAATTGTGCTGTTTATTTTGGCGCGAAGACGTGACCTGAGATGCGTAAAAATTAACGTTTCTCAGGCCATTGTCCGAGAAAGGACTCAGTCTAAATCTTTGCCGTTACTGGCAATCACTTTTTTATACCACCAAAATGATTTTTTACGGGTGCGCAGCAACGTTCCGTTTCCGTGATCATCGCGATCAACGTGGACAAATCCGTAGCGTTTACTCATCTCTCCGGTTGATGCTGCAACCAAATCGATGCAACCCCACGTGGTATAACCCATTACCGGAATACCGTCGGCAATCGCGTCTGCCATGGCGCGAATGTGCTCGCGTAAATAGCTGATGCGATAGTCGTCAACGATCTCGCCATCGGCATTAAATTCATCACGCGCGCCAAGACCATTCTCCACCAGAAACAGCGGTTTTTGATAACGGTCATACATCATGTTCATGGTAATACGCAGGCCCAACGGATCGATTCCCCAGCCCCAGTCGCTGCGCTTGAGATGCGGGTTGGTTAATGACTTCACCACATTGGCGGCGCTGCTGTTGTTCTCATTCATATCTGCCGACGCGCAGCGTGACGCGTAGTAGCTGAATGAAACAAAATCGACGGTATTTTTCAGGATTTCAGCATCTTCATCCGCCATGACAATCTTGACATCTTTTTCGCGGAACACCCGTGCGGAATAAGAGGGGTAAGCACCTCGAGCCTGCACATCAATAAAGAACAGATTTTCACGATCTTTTTCTAATGCTGCCCACACGTCTTCGGGTTTGCTTGACCAAGGGTAGAAATTCCCGCCTGCTAGCATGCAGCCAACCTGATTTTCAGGATTGATTTCATGCGCAATACGGGTTACTTGTGCGCTGGCCACCAGTTCATGATGCGCCGCCTGATATTTCACCTGCTCTGGATTTTCACCCTCTTCAAAAACCAAGCCTGCACCAGAAAAGGGACTGTGCAGCAGAATGTTAATCTCATTAAAGGTTAACCAGTATTTCACCAGGCCATCAAACGCTTCAAAGCAGGTACGTGCATAGCGCGCAAAAAAGTCGATCATTTTGCGATTACGCCATGAACCATATTCGGTGACCAAATGCATGGGAACGTCAAAATGGCACAGCGTCACCAGCGGTTCGATGCCATATTGACGGCAGGTTTCAAACAGATCGCGATAAAACGCAATACCTTGCGGATTAGGCGTTGGCTCATCCCCATTGGGGTAAATGCGGCTCCAGGCAATTGAGGTGCGAAAAACGGTGAATCCCATCTCAGCCATTAAGGCAATATCGTCGTGATAGCGATGATAAAAATCGATCGCCTCATGGCTTGGATAGAACTCATCCTGATGCAGGGTAAATCGCTTTTCCAGACCCAGCTTGACCTTCATGCGGTTGGATCCATGTGGGATCATGTCTACTGTAGTCAGTCCTTTACCACCTTCAAGATAGCCGCCTTCTGACTGATTAGCGGCTAATGCGCCACCCCATAAAAAACCTTCAGGAAATGTCGATTCAGACATAAAAAACCTCAGTATCTGGCAACGATCGCCAGTCAATTAGCATTAACAGTTTTAACGGTGTCAGCGGAAAGGGGACTCGCTGATGTCGGCGCTGCTTCACTTTCCGGGATGTCTTCAAACCCTAAAATGAGCGTGAGAATAAAGGAGAGCACCACGGAAAGCACCATCACGGCAGCGACCCAGACGATGCTCATAGGATTCGTGGGATCGAAAAATTGCACGCTGGTAAACAGGCCGGGAGAGGCCATCGAATGGCTGGCGAGCCCACCAATACCGGCAACCGCGCCGCAAATAAAGCCACTGATTAAGCAGGCGATCAAAGGGCGCTTTAAGCGCACCGCCACGCCATAAAGCGCTGGCTCAGAAATCCCGGCAATAATCGCCGAAGCCGCTGCGGCCAAGGCAGTTTGACGCAACTCACGATTTTTAGTCCTGAAAGCGACCGCCAAAGATGAGCCACCAAGTGACAAATTGGCACCAATTTCAGAAGGCATAACCATGCCTTCTTTACCGGTCTCTGCGATGGTTTGAATGATGGTTGGGGTAAAAACACGATGCATGCCGGTCATCACCAACAATGGCCATATTGCGCCCATAATAGCGACAGAAAGCCAGCCCAGATAACCGTGAACGGTGTAGACGATTGCCGAAATGCCGCTACCAATCCAGATGCCCAGCGGCCCGATGAAGACAATCGCAATCGGGGCAGCGATCAACACAATCAGCATGGGTTTGAGGAAGTTTTTGGTTACCGCCGGCGTGATGTGATCAACGCCCCTTTCAATGTGAGACAAAATCCAGGTCATCACCAGCGCGGGGATCACGGTGTAAGTATATTTCACTGCTGTCACTGGAATAGCGGCAAATTCGACAACCTGTCCTTGTGCCGCTTTCGCCATCAGGTCAACAAAATTGGGATGAACCAGCACGCCAGCAATCGCAATGGCCAGCGACATGTTGGTTTTGAATTTAAGCGCAGCAGAAGCAGCCACCATCACCGGCAAGAAGAAAAATGCGCCATCGCCAATAACATTCAAAATGATCAGCGTTGAGGAGCCTTTTTCAAAAACACCGGCCATATCCAGGATCATGGCCAGCAGTTTTACCATGGAGCCGCCGATAATGGCGGGGATCAAAGGTGACATTGTTCCGACGAGTGCATCAAGAATGCCTGCGCCAATCCCTTTCAAGGTTATTTTACGGGGTGCGGTTGAAGACGGTGCGGCATTCGGCGTCCCCAGTTTTAATACTTCCTGGTAAGCCTTCGACACGTTGTTGCCAATGATAACCTGGCACTGCGTGTCGTTGTGAACCACGCCCATGACGCCATCAATAGATTTCAGTGTCGGGCTGTTGATCAACGAGGGGTCTTTCACCACAAATCTCAGGCGAGTCATACAGTGCGTGACCGCCTCAATATTATTCAGGCCACCTAGCGCATCAACGATAGCGTGTGAGACCTCAGCGTAGTTCTTCGGCATAGGTTTTATCTCTGTAGAGAAATCGGTAAGTGTTCTGACCGGTGTGTTACATCAACGATGCCAATGTCATTTGAATAATTCAGCGCTTTTTTCAGCCTGGGCATCGCTTATGAAACCTCTGTAGGAAACCGGTTTCATAAAATCATGAAGATGTTTATCGATATGAACAAGAGATAAAATTTGTGAATTTTTGATTATGTGACGATGATCAACCTGAAGGATCACCGGAGCATGCAGTACAAATTGGAAAATATTTCAAAACAAAGAGTGGCTTAGGTAGACTGCCAAAAAGAGGGCGATTAAGACGGCGCAATGATGGCAACAATACTTGAAGTGGCTAAAAAAGCCGGTGTTTCAAAAGCGACAGTTTCCCGCGTTCTGTCTGGAAACGGCTACGTCAGTCAGGAAAAGCGTGAGCACGTGCTGCAGGCCATTGCGGAAACAGGCTATCGTCCTAATTTACTGGCGCGTAATCTTGCGATAAAAAGCACGCAAACTATCGGGCTGGTGGTCACTAACACCTTGTATAGCGGCAATATCTTCAGCGAGTTGATGCTTCACTCAGCCCGCATGATGGAAGAACAAGGCCGTCAACTGATACTCGCCGATGGCAAACATACGGCTGAAGATGAAAGGGCAGCAATTCAGTTTTTGCTGGATCTTCGCTGCGACGGCATCATTATCTATCCGCGTTTTCTCTCTATTGCTGAGATGGATGAGATCATTTCGCTCCACAAACAGCCCATCCTGGTCATCAACCGGCGATTGAGACGCAACGACAGTTACTGCATTTTTTCTGATCAAAAATTAACCAGCGCGGCGGCGGTAAAACATCTCATTAAATTAGGCCATCGCGATATCGCGTTTATTACCGGCTCACTGGATTCCCCAACCGGAATGGAACGCCTTTCAGGTTATAAATCTGCACTCGCTGAACAGAATATCGAGATAAATAACGCGCATATTGTGGAAGGAAAATGGACGGCGCAAAGCGGCGTGGATGCGGTTGATATATTGCTTAAGCGAGGCCAGACATTTAGCGCGCTTGTTGCCAGCAATGATGAGATGGCCGTCGGGGCTCTAAAGAGGCTGGCTGAATGCCATATTTCGGTGCCTTCTGCTGTGTCGGTGATTGGCTTTGATGACATTCCACTGGCGCCCTACACTATTCCTTCCCTCTCTAGCATGAAAATGCCCGTCACTGAAATGATCAAAGAGACAATCAATCGCCTGCTTTCCATGTTGGATGGTGGAGAATTTGAACAACAAAAAGTGTTTACGGCCAGCCTGATCGCGCGTGATTCTATTACGACGGGTCCTTATTTCCATCCTTAGAAAATTGTCAACCAAATAGCGTCTGGCGGTAATCCACCTTTATTACGCGGTTGTCTGTCCATCAAAGAAATCCCCTTTTATCACTGTTTTAGTGAAATAGATTTGTTCATTATCTCGCCAGGTTCAACTCCTTTTTAATTAAAAAAGCCTGTCACCAAGCGTTATGCCTCAGAGCGGGCCCGGACGATGCCGCTTCCGCATAAAAGCACCCGAGATGTCATCCCGTTTAGCATGGTTTTGTAAAATTAGTCGAAAAAAGCATGAATAATGAGCAAGTTGTTCATTAAGGCCAGATTAGACTTGATCAATTCTCTGCATCAGCAATACTGTATGGATATACAGTTTATCGGTAACGCTACGATGAAAAGCTTGCTGAGTCATCAATTAATTAAAAACAGTCCGCTTTTTATCACGTCAGGTGATGCATTCACGCTGATTTGCCGATGCTTTCATTCCCTGGGTTACTATGTTTGCATTAGTCGACGTTAATAATTTTTATACCTCATGTGAAACCGTATTCAGGCCCGACCTGCGGGGAAAGCCGGTTGTCGTGGTTTCAAATAACGATGGCTGCATTATTTCGCGTTCAGCGGAAGCGAAAAAAATGGGCATAAAAATGGGTGCGCCGTATTTCAAAATCAGAGATGAATTACTTCATCATAAGGTAAAAGTATTTAGCTCAAATTATGCCTTGTATGCTGATATGTCTCATCGTGTAATGAGCACGCTGGAAGAGATGGCACCCGCAGTAGAGTTTTATTCAATTGATGAAGCTTTTATGAGTATGGCGGGCATCCGTAATTGTCGCGTGCTGGAGGAATTTGGCTACGAGATTCAGCAGCGTATCTGGCGAGAGACACATTTGCGCGTGGGCATCGGCATTGCACCAACCAAAACCCTGGCGAAGCTGGCAAATTACGCGGCAAAGAAATGGACTAAAACCCGCGGCGTGCTTGACCTCTCTAATAGTGAACGACAGAAAAAATTGATGGCGCTGGTGCCGGTTGAAGAGGTGTGGGGCGTCGGACGACGTATCAGCAAAAAGCTCAACGCTATGGGCATTATTACCGCCAAAGATCTTTCCGAACAAAGTACCTGGATCATCAGAAAACACTTCAACGTGGTATTGGAGCGCACCGTGCGCGAATTACGCGGCGAGCCCTGTCTGGAACTGGACGAATATTCCCCCAGCAAGCAACAAATCATGTGCAGCCGCTCTTTTGGTTATCGCATCACTGAATATGAAGAAATGCATCAGGCGATTTGCACCTATGCTGAACGTGCCGCAGAAAAGTTACGTCAGCAAAGGCAGCACTGTCGTTTGATCAGCGTGTTTATTCGCACCAGTCCCCATGCGGAAGGCGAAGTGTTCTATACAAATCAGGTGAGCGGTAACCTGCCAATTCCTTCAAATGATACGCGCGATATTATTCGCGTCGCCGTTCGTGCACTTGATGCGATGTGGAAAGAGGGTCATCGCTACATGAAAGCGGGGGTTATTCTCAGCGACTTTTTCAGTCAGGGCGTTGCCCAGCTTAACCTTTTTGATGAATTCCAGCCGCAGGCCAACAGCGCAGCGTTGATGCAGGTTATGGATCAGATCAATGAAAAAGAGCGCGGCCGTATTGGGTTTGCTGGACAGGGAACAGTGAAGTCATGGGCGATGAAACGCGAAATGCTTTCTCCGGCGTACACCACCCGTTTCTCAGATTTGCCGGTGGCAAAGTAGTCAACGGAAAACGGGATTGTTTAAACGTATCCGCTTTCTTACACACACATTAATCATCGAAAAGAGGGGTTGTTTCTCTTTTAATGATATTACAGCGATGTGTCCCATGTTGGTTTTCCAGAGAATGCGGCAGCCAAAAAGTCTATTAATACACGGGATTTATGCGCCAGATATTTGGCTGGGGGATAGACGGCGTAAAGCCCCATTGGCGGCGCTTCAAAAGAGGTGAGCACAGACTGAATCTCGCCTCTTTTAAGGGCTTCGCTCACGACGAAAGTGGGGAGACGAGAGATTCCCAGCCCGGCAATAGCTGCATTCAGACACACTTCAGCATTGGATAATTTCATTCTACCTTGTACTGGCTGCGTAGAGATGCCCTGATTTTCATCCCTGAATGGCCACTGATACGGATCGCGAAAGTTAGTATCTACAATGCAGTCATGCTCAATAAGTTGTTGCCAATGCATCGGTACTCCCCTGCGTGAAAGATATTCCTGAGAGGCAACCAGAACAATGCGGATATCGCTGAGCTTTCTGGCGATCAGATTACTGTCTTCCAGATTGCCAATGCGTAATGCCAGATCAAAACCTTCATCAACCACATTCACTGCGCGATCGGCAAAATGAACATCCAGCTCAATATCAGGATACTGACGCGCAAATTCGATCAAAAGATGCGGTAATTTCAATGTTCCAAAAGTGACGGGGGCAGAAATTCGCAATGTACCTGAGGGCGAATTTGACGTATTACGCACGGAATCATTGAGTGCATCATAGTCGGCGATAAGCTGCCTAATTTGTTCATAATAGGCACGGCCCACTTCGGTGGGCGTCAAAGAACGGGTGCTGCGTCGGAGTAAATTCACGCCAAGTTCACGCTCAAGACGAGAAATAAGTTTTGATGCCTGTCCGTGGCTGGTATTCAAACGCTGGGCAGCGGCGGTAAAACTCCCTGTTTCCATGACGGCAATGAACATGCGATCACACTCAATTCTTTCCATATATCCTCATTGAACACGTTAAATCTCACTAACCTCACGGCTAACCGAAGCTGTAGTAAAACCGATCCTACATGCAACAGCCTTTCACTCTAATTTAATCGGAAGGTTGGTGACGTGCAGAACAAACAATAATGTTTTTTCTGTGAGCATTTTTCACTTCACATTGAAAGGAGCAGTGGCTGGGTGCGTTGCCACTGCTTTAATGAGAAATTTACATCAAATCGGATTATAACAGTGAGAAAGGATACTCAACAAAGACACGAACTTCATTACCACCGATATTATAATCGGCTGCATCTGACGAAACGCGTAGAATCGAATAACGCAATTTCAGTTTTAGATCTTTAGCGAATCCATCCTGAACTTTGTATTGGATCTGGTTAAAGAATTCATGCTCATGTCCATTGCTGGATGCCGAGGTTTTGATATTGTCACCGCGGACATACGCTGCATCATAGCTCAACCCAGAAACACCTAATCCCGCCAGATCAACCGAGTAAGCGACCTGCCAGGATCGTTCATCTTCACCATTGAAATCTGACCAATAGGAGTTCGCCAGCCAAATGGTATTGCCGCCATCGCCAGTGCCGCCCTGATTGCGATACCCACCATAATGGTATCCCGTGCTGCCACTGCTCTGCTGATAAGCCAGTTTAAACGTGTGAATATCCCACACGTAACTTGCCGCCAGGCTCCAGATGGAATTACTGCGTCCGGTATTTTGGCTGTCTGCATAAGACTGATCAAGCCGTGAGTTATAACCATTGAAATCGAGTATTAGTGCCTGGTTAGCCACTAAAGGCTGGCGATAATTCAGATTCAGATATTGCTTGTTCAGAACATCCTGAACGTGCGAAGCGTAAAACCCACCGCTGAACTGATCGTTAAACTGATAGTGGGCGCCAGCAAAAGCCAGGCTACTGAGGCCGGTATCATGGCTGTCATCACTTTTCTGTTGTTCATCGGTAAAGTAACCCGCGCTGACATCCAGGCCTTCGATCTCCTGAGAGTCGAGCATAAAACCGGTATAGGTTTCGGCCAGCAGGCGGGAATCATCGCTGTTCAAAATGGGCAGAGCAGGGCGCTGTGTCCCGTAGCTCAGCACGGTATTTGAGAAGCGCATCTTCGCAGTAGCACCGAATTTAGCGAGGTCGGATTTTGCTTTTCCATCCTGGTCCTGAGCAAAAAAGTCGATGCCGCCAGCACCACTACGACCGCGTCCGCCATCCAAACGCACAGCATATTGAGCAATACCATCAACACCAAATCCTACCGGGCCTTGCGTAAAACCGGATGAATAGGTAGCAATAACGGCTTGGCCCCATTCCGCACGATCGCGTACGCCTTCATCTTTATAATCGCGCTTGATATAAGCGTTGCGAAGTAATACATCAAGATGGCTGTCTTCGATGAATCCATTATTTTGCTGCCCAGTACTGGCAAAGGCCGAATTCGCGCTGAGTGTCACGAATATGGCTAACGGCAAAGATTTGTTCACGTTCAATTACCCTGTCTATTTTATTTTATTCAGTAGATACCCTTTTCTCAGGCAGAGCAGACGCCTGAGGGCGAGCAATTTATCACTGTTTCAAAAAAGAGCAGGGAAAAGCTTTTATCGAATAGTGCGGATTCTGATTATAAATGTCAGGTGGGATAAATAATAAGCAATGACATAACTCACGCGCTGGTGGAAAGCGTGGTGCCTGAATATCCAGACACCACGGCAGTAAACTAAAAGGATTAAAGGACTTCGGTAAACAGTGCGAACATAGATTTAAATGCGCGACGTGAAACGTCAGCATTATATTGGGAAACGCCTTCAACATTCGCCGTTGGATCGGTGAACGAGTGCACCGCACCTGCATAACTGATTAATTGCCAGTCAATATTCTTAGACGTCATTTCATGAGAAAACGCGGCAAGCTGCTCTCTCGGCACGAGTGGATCGGCAGCACCGTCCAGGACTAATACGGCGCTTTTGAGTTCTTTATCTTCATATAAGCCACTGGTATCCAGCGTACCGTGGAAAGAAACAGCAGCCTTAATATCAGCACCGCTACGCGCTAATTCAAGTGCACAATGGCCACCGAAGCAAAAACCGATAGCGGCAATTTTACTGGCTGAAACTGCCACTTCTTTTTGATTCACCAAGGCAACCAGCGCGGCATTCATGCGTTCAACTTCAGCGGGAGTATCTTTAACTTCCATCATATATTTACCTGCGTCATCACCTGATGCAGGTCGCTTCCCCTGACCATAGAGGTCAGCAATCAAAACCACATAGCCCTCGGCGGCTATTTTTTCTGCCTGCTCAATGGCAGTGGATGTCACACCCATCCAGTTTGGTGCCATGACCACACCGGGGCGCGGAGAGGAATTGTTATCGGTATAAACCAGTTTGCCTTCGAAACTGTCTTGGCCGACACGATAAACACAGCTGGAAGTAATCACAGTAGACATAAGTTCTCTTAAGTGAAAAGTAATGGGATGAGGGGACGAATGTTTTACATTGACTAAATAGACTCTGTTTATCAACCGAAGAAAAGTACCAGCGCAGGGAATGCTAAAAGATGGCGTTGTTCAGTTGAGTACGAATAATAAACAAAACGGGGATACTACAGTAAACAGCGTGATTTAACTGAAGGTTGTGATAACAAAATCAAAGCTGCCGAAGAAAACTCTGCACGTAACAGAAAGAAAAGAGTAGATTCCTTTATTAATGTAAGAGTATTGAAATTCCGTAACTGAAACTTATTAAAAAATAGGCTATACAAAAGAGGGAAAGTTTAAAGTGGTGTAAAAAAACACATTGTCTCGGCAATAAAAATAAGACAATGTGCTGTTGAGCAGTTAATGAATGCCTTTGATGTCGATGAATAATTAAACGTCACGGGTTAGCCATAAGCGACTTTTTCATTGAGAGTATACAGCGTCGCCGTCGCGGCTAGCAGATACTGCTCATCTTTACCTTGTTTGTGAGATTCGACTTCGGTGATGTGATATCCCACGGCACCCGCATCCAGGGCTTTATGTAACAAGGCGTCATTTAATTCCTCCATGGATGTCGCCCAACTTACCGATGTAACTCCCATAGGCTGAATGGAGTTTTTTTCACGAAAAGATAACCCTGAACGGATAAATACGGGTTTAACGGTCGGATGGGAAAATATAGATAAAACATCCTGAACTAATGCTTTCATTATCGAACTCCTCAGAAAACGGAAGGTAAAGCCGGCCATTAGGAAAGCGTAAACACGATTGATTGTTAGACGTTGTTGCACTGTTAGCGCTGATCAACTTCGACAACGTTGATGATCACGAATCTTGTTAACAAGTTGTGATGGATGTTATCAAATACCCTTTTGTGTTATCTGTTTTAGCTTTTGCTGCTAATTAATTGCTTATGAAAACTTCAGCCACATTTGAATTAATGTTTCAGGAGAATATTTTCATCTGTTTACAAGTTGGGGGTTTCAGAAACAGTTACAGAGAGGATTAAATACGCGGATGAGGTGATGAGTGGAACCAGCGAAACAACGAAAATGTCAGTGAGGCCGCGCTGGTTTGGAAGGGCCAGTTCAGTAGATTATCAGCTGATTTGTGGCTGAAGTTGATATACCCAAGCCGTAATCTGTTGATCTGCTGCTGTTGTGACACTTACTTCAACGCGATCATAACCCTCTTCGAATTCATCCAGCATCGGCCAATGCGGCTCAAGCTTGTCAGAGAAAAAAAGGTAACCATTGACGCGTTGGCCGTTCTTATCCAGCACAACGCCTGGGAAGTCTGCTGCTGCTCCCCAGCCCCGCTCATAAAAGGTCCCCGTTACATAACCTTGTTGCCATTCACCGCCAATATTTTCCAGAATATGTGCATTAGAGCGGCCCGGACATAATGTGCCGTAGACAAATAATTTCTTCATTTTCCTTCAAGCATTCCCTAAATAAAACTCACGTTGGCGTTGTCCGGTAACGCTATCAGACTCATCACCGGGTCAAAAAATATGCCAAATTATTTTAATCAGTGCAAAGCGTTCCCGGCATAAATCGATACACAGCAAACCGAGATAAAAGGGGGGTTATAACCTGCGCGTCATCTCATTACAGCGCGCGCTAAAGGCGCTCAAGCGTGGGTCAATCGGCTTAACCGCGGTTATGTGATCGCGATCAGACTCTTAAGGCGATAGCAGATTTCTGTATGTTGGCGACAGCCGTCTACAGCTTCGCATCGAAGCTTTCCGCTAAGTTAGCAGCCTGAGCGGCAAACAAAGCGGGAATGCGAATGGAGAAGATTTGGTTTGGTACTGCTTATTATCGTGAATATCTGCCAGAAGAGCGTCTGGAAAAAGATATCGCCATGATGAAAGCAGCGGGCATCAATTATGTACGCATCGCTGAAAGCACCTGGAGCACCTATGAACCGCAAGAAGGCGAGTTTGATTTTTCTTCGGTAATAACGGTTCTTGATCGCATGCATGCAAATGACATTAGCGTGATTATCGGTACACCTACCTACGCGGTGCCCGCCTGGCTGGCAAAACGTTATCCAGAAGTGTTGGCGACAACGCCGCAGGGTCAGAATAAATATGGGCCACGGCAAAAAATGGATATCGCTAGCCCGGTTTATCGCTATTACGCCGAACGTATTATTCGTCAGTTATTAGAGGCCACGGCTGCACATCCTGCTGTCATCGGTTTTCAGGTTGATAACGAAACCAAATATTATGAAACCAGTGGCCATCACATTCAGGTGGCCTTTGTTAAGTCGCTACGCAAAAAATTTAATGATGATCTGGCTTCGCTTAACCGCGCTTTTGGGCTGGATTACTGGAGCAACCGCGTGGATGCCTGGGAAGATTTCCCGTCAGTGGAAGGCACTATCAATGCCAGCCTTGGCGCGGAGTTCAAAGCTTTTCAGCGCCAGTTAGTGACCGATTTCCTGTCGTGGCAGGTCGAGTTGGTGAAACAGTATCGTTCAGCGTCGCAATTTATCACTCACAATTTCGATTTTGACTGGCGCAACTGGTCATTTGGCCTGCGCGCTGAAGTTGACCACTTTGCCACGTCACGCCTGCTGGATGTGACCGGTGTAGATGTCTATCATCCCGGGCAATCACGCCTTACTGGCGCGGAAATCGCGTTTACGGGTGATATTGCCCGCACAACTAAAGATCAAAACTACTTTGTATTGGAAACCCAGGCGCAAGCGTTTAAAGACTGGACGCCTTATCCGGGGCAACTGAGATTACAAGCGTTTAGCCACATCGCTAACGGTGCGTCAATGGTCGGCTACTGGCATTGGCACTCAATTCATAATGCCTGGGAAACCTACTGGAAAGGTTTACTCAGCCACGATCTGCTGCCGAATCCTGTTTATGATGAAGCGTGCGGCATTGGCAACAGCCTTGAAAGGTTATCCCCCGTATTAGCGGGCCTGACCAAGAGCAATCGCGTGGCGATGCTGGTCAGTAACCGTTGTCTGACGGCGGTGGACTGGCATCCGTGGCGCGGGCATCAATTTGGCGGTGACAAGGCGCATCAATACAACGACTTTTTCCGTAGCTGGTATGACGCACTGTATCGGTTGAATATCGAGCTGGATATTCTTGATGCTGATGATCCTCGCGCGCTGCGTTATGACGTATTAATTGTGCCGTTGCTGTATGCCGCATCGGATGAACTGCTGATACGCCTGAATACTTTTGTCGAGCGCGGCGGGCATATCATTTATTCTTTTAAATCGGGATTCGCAGATGAAAATCTGCAGGTGCGCACCGCCTTGCAGCCGGGCATTATTGGCGAAGCGTGTGGCGTTTCCTATCAGCTGTTTGTTGAGCCTGATGATGTGCGGTTGTCGCAAGAGACTTTTCGGTTAGAAGGTGATGTCGGTTGCGTAACAGACTGGATGGAATTATTGCAGCCCACCTCAGCAGAAACAGAAGTGCTGGCGCGCTATGAGCATCCTTACTGGGGTAAATATGCGGCTATCACCCGTAACACGTATGGCGAAGGTTCGGCGACCTATATTGGTTGTAACCTGTCGAGCGAAGGCATGGAGCACATCTTTAGCGGGCTTCTGGCCACGCCAGCATTGACGCCGCTACGCTCAGATTACGCCTTTCCCCTGATCGTACGGAAAGCGAAAACCAAGATGCAGCAAACAGTGATTTTCCTGCTCAATTACTCTTCTACACCGCAACAGGCGAAAAACCCTTTGCTACGGGCCACTTCATTATTGAACAACCACGCCGTTGAACAGGGAGAAACGCTGGACATTGCGAGTTGGGATCTCTGCATCCTGTGTGGCGAGGAGGCGTTATGAAAGCGAATCCACAAATTACAACCCATCCGCCGGTAGGTCTGCGTGAACGTTTATCATTTGGTTTTGGCGATTACGGCACGAATCTGACTTACACCTTGATGGTGACTTTTCTGGCGTATTACTACACTGATGTGGTCGGTGTGCCTGCGTTTTTGATTGGATCGTTGATGTTTATTGCCCGTGTTCTGGATGGCTTGCTGTGCATCTGGGTCGGCATCCGCATCGATAAAACGCAAACACGTTACGGCAAAGCGAGGCCATGGGTGTTGTGGACTGCCATCCCGTTTGGTCTCTCAACTTTTCTCCTCGCGTGCGTGCCGGACGCCAGTTATACGGTGAAAGTCACCTGGGTTTGCGTAACCTATTTGCTGGCAAACATTCTTTTTACGGCTAATAACATCGCCTACGGTTCTCTACTGGCGCTGATCACCCGCGATACCGTAGAACGCGGCATTCTTAGCGTATTTCGCAAAGGGCTTTCTACTTGCGGCTCGCTGACCGTTGGCGTAATTACGTTGCCGCTCATCGCCTGGCTGGGCAACGATAGCCGCGCCTGGCTGGTGGTTTTTGCTCTATACGGCACATTTACCGCTGTTTTTCTGACGATTACCGCCCTTGGAACGCGTGAGCGCATAAAACCGGTACGCGATGATAATCGTAAGCACATCTCTTTTCACCGCGTGCGGCGCTCAATGCTGGCGAACAAGTATTGGATGATGATCTTTTTTTATTTGATGATCACTTTTACCAGCCTGACGATGTTGAGCACCATCAGCGTTTACTACTCAAAATATATTTTGAAAGACATCTCGATGATGTCGTGGATTAGCGTGGCGCAGTATCTGCCGGGACTGCTTACGCTGCTTATCATTCCTTTTCTCATCAAGAAGCTAGGCAAAAGAAATCTGGCGCTGCTTGGCTTATCGATATGCTGTATCGCTTATTTGATCCCTTTATTTAACCGGCAAGATGCACTGTTTGTGATTATCGCCACGGTGGTGCGCAGTATTGGGTTCTGTGGCATTGGGGCAACGATGTTCGCCTTTCTGGCTGACACTATTGATTACGGCGAGTGGAAAACCGGGCTGCGTATTGAAGGTATTCTGTTTAGCGCCGGTACGCTTGGTCAGACAGTCGGTATGGGATTCGGTACAGCGACGGTTGGCTGGATGCTAAGCGCTGCGGGATTTGTCAGTGGCGGCGGCGTTCAACCCGCCAGCGCATTACAGATGATCCAGTTTCTGTTTATCGCATTCCCGTTGGTACTCGCGCTGTTAAACATGGCGTTGCTCTATTTTTATCGGCTTGATGACATCTATCCGCAGGTCGCCGCCGACCTTGCGCAGGGCAAATTTGAGGCGCCAATTGTTGCGTCCTCAATCACGCTACAGGTGCATCCATAACGACCAACATTCTGAAAAGCTTCAAGATCGGAGCAGCAGCGCAGCGGAAATATTCCGTTGCGCTATGCTGCCTGACCTTATCAAGCCCGGCAGAACATAAAAAATGGCACAGGTTGAAGAAGCAGGCATGGTCGGTTTTTCCCCGCTGGTCCGGCGTTTTACTTTTAACGCCTGGATGGTAGCCGGTTTTACGCCCATTACACGTGGCAGCAAACTCGACTTTTTTATCCACCGCGCAGGCGGCATGAAGGGAGTGATCCTCAATTTAACCCTGCGTGGCAGTGGCAAAATCTATACCTCCAAAGGTAGTTTTCAGTGCCAGCCCGGCGAGGTTTTACTGTTTCCGGCGGGCGTGCCGCATCATTACGGCCGTGATGAACAGAGTGAATATTGGGATCATTTGTGGATTTATTTCATTCCGCGCACTTACTGGCTTGAGTGGCTGCAATGGAATCAATGTGTGGAAGGAATCGGGCGGCTTGTATTAACGGCACCTGAAGAAGCCGAAGAAATGCGATCGCGCTTTATGGAGGCTATTCAGCTTAGCGTCAGCGATGAGCCGTTAGCGGAAGCGCTAGCAATGAACGCTGTCGAAAAGGTGATTCTGGAGTGCTTTCGCGCTCAGCCAGACTTTCGGCAACCCAGAATCGATCCGCGTATTAAAAAACTCTGCCAGTTTCTTAATGAGCACATGACGCAAGAAACCCATATCGACCAGTTGGCTCGACTCGCCTGCCTTTCACCTTCGCGTTTAGCGCACCTGTTTAAGAAAGAGACGGGCCAAACGATATCGGCCTGGCGCGAAAAACAGCGTGTCGCCCGTGCCTGCGAGCTGCTGCAAAAAACCAACTTTGCGATAACGCAGGTCGCCCTGACCGTGGGCTATAACGATCCGCTCTATTTCTCGCGCATATTCCGCCACCACATGGGCGTTAGCCCACGCGAGTATCGGAAAAAACAGGACAAATGTAGCCGTGCTTAGGGGTTCTGTTAATGCGATGTGAAATGAGATGAAAGGAAGCTTATATTATTTAATAATCCCAATTAAAAATTATATCGATATCAAGAATAAAAAACGGCTCATTTATTTTTTATGATAAGACTTATTTTGATTCGGATAGAGAATACTAATCATATGGCTGAATATATCTAATCCCAACGCGCCAGATTTGCGAAAAATGCGACATTGATCACATTAAGCTTGAATGAAGGAAGCTCGCGCCATTACCATTGCGCGCTTTCTTATTTCAGGTTCCAGGGTTGATTAATTATGTCTGACTTGCAAACGGTGTCCCGTAAAGTTGCATGGCTGCGTGTTTTAACACTTGCCGTTGCAGCATTCATTTTTAACACCACAGAATATATTCCTGTTGGGCTTTTATCCGATATTGGATTGAGCTTTGGCATGGAGAGTGCGCAGGCAGGCGTCATGCTGACAATTTATGCCTGGATAGTGGCGCTTATGTCGCTGCCACTCATGTTGATGACCAGCAAAATTGATCGGCGCGTGCTGCTGCTGAGCCTGTTCAGTTTGTTTGCGGGCAGCCATCTGCTCTCATTTTTCGCCTGGAATTTTGACGTTTTGCTGGTGAGCCGCGCTGGCGTGGCGCTTGCACATGCGCTGTTCTGGTCCATTACAGCTTCGCTGGCTATTCGCCTTGCTCCTGCAGGGAAGCGCGCTCAGGCGTTGGGTTTATTGGCAACGGCAACGGCGTTGGCATCCGTGCTGGGCTTGCCACTTGGCCGTATCATTGGGCAAAGTTTTGGCTGGCGCGTCACCTTTTTAGTTATTGGTGTTGCCGCCATGATTCTGTTGGCGATGATTATCAAAATTATGCCGCGTGTCACCTCTGAACAGAGTGGATCACTGAAAAGCCTGCCGGGATTACTGACGAATCCAGCGCTGTTAAGCCTGTATGCGTTGGCGGTCATCGTTGTGACGGCGCATTTCAGCGCGTTTACCTATATCGAGCCGTTTGTGCAACAAGTGGCAGGAATGAGCCATAACTTCGCCACTTTACTGCTGCTTATCTTCGGTGTGGCTGGGATCAGTGGCAGCATTATTTTCAGCAAATATGGTGAAAAACATCTGTCGAACCTGCTGATTGGCGCGATAGCTCTACTCACCCTGTGTTTGATGACAATGGTAAGCGTTGCCCACAGCATGAGCGGTTTGATCGCTATCTGTGCGCTTTGGGGCATCGCATTCATGATCATCGGTATGGGAATGCAGATGAAAGTATTGACGCTGGCCCCAGAAGCCACCGACATCGGTATGGCAATGTTCTCAGGTATTTTCAACATTGGTATTGGCTTAGGCGCGCTGGTTGGTCAAACCGTCAGCATTGATCTTTCACTCTCCTCAGTGGGTTATGTTGGGGCGCTGTTTGGCCTGTCAGCGATGTTGATTGCAATAGTCGCATTCAAAAAATGGCCTGGCAGGGCGCGTCAGCAAGAACAAGATTTGGTCGCGTAATCGTGTTGAAGAGAGCCGGTAATTCTGCAAAGAATACCGGCTTATTTAATTAAAATAACCTTCGCGGCCTGTAATATACGTTAGTTACTTTTTAGCTTTTATTAGTTATAAAACTTTCCTGCTTTACGCGTTTAATTCCCAAATTAAATCCCTTTCAGCGCTGTTATTATTGACTAAATACACGATTTAATCTGTCCCAGAATGGCAAGGGGCGGCCTTGTTTTTAGCACGCAGGGTTTATGTATTAAAAAACGTGTTGATGAGGGCGAACGGAATCTTCTCTCTGTTCACCCATACATTACACCTAAAACAGGGGCAAGGTTAAAGCACCCACATTTCAGACGACCTTCTCATTAACCTGAATAACCGCCACGTTCTGTTCCTGAAGTTGTGTCAGGAGGGTGGGATGAAGGGCGCTGTCGGTTATCACCCGACGAACCTGAAAACCCGGCGACAGTGGATAAGGATGGATTTGCCCAAACTTGGAAGAGTCGGTCAGAACGAACGTTTCAACACCCTTCGCCAGCACGGCATCAACGACGTCGCAGCGCAGCATATTACGGCCTGTGAAGCCGGTTTCAGCATGCCAGCCATCAACACCGACAAAGGCTTTATGGAAATGAACCTGCTGTACGCAGTAACGCGTCAGCGGGCCGACCATCGATTCACTGCTTTTCTGCAACATGCCACCCAATACAATCACTTCACAAGCCGCCTCTTTGAGTAAGTGAGCAATGTAGTGGCTGACAGTAATAACGGTAACATCGCGACGATCGGATAATGTGCGTGCCAGCAAAGCATTGGTGCTGCCACCTTCGATAAAAACCGATTCACCTTCGTTGATCAGGCTGGCGGCGTGGCTGGCAATCGCCTGCTTGATGCCGTAACGCGTATTCATGCGCATGCCTACGTCATCGCTGTCCAGCGCAAGGGCCGACCCGTGAACGCGACGAAGAAACTGGTCGCGCTCCAGCATGTTGAGATCCTGACGTACCGTGACTTCAGAAACACCGGTGATCTGCGCCAGTTCACTGACGGCGATGCTGCCTCGCGTGTTAACCAATTGAATAATCTGTTGATGACGTGCGTTCATGTCGGCTATTCGCTAGAAAATAAGGGGCACAGTTTAACAGAGAATCCGCGCCGCCTGGCGACGCGGATCGTCATCAGGCTAAGCCCAGCGCACGTTTGCCGTTGAGGTTTAAATCTGCCAGCGTGAAACGACCTTTCCATTCAGCTTCATAATTCTCTGGCGGGAAGTCTCCCGGTGAGCGGCCTTGCTCCAGCGCTTTCGCCACCAAATGTGCATAAGCCAGATTCTTTTCACACAGCGGCGCAGCGGGTATATACATCACATTGCCCCAACCTTGCTGATTTTCCACCGGTGCCACTGAGTGAATGACATCGCAATGCCACCATACGGAATCACCCGCTTCAAGCGCTGGAATGGAACTTAATCCTTTTATCAGATGTGGATGCCATTTCTCACTGATGGGCAGGACTTTGCCCGGCGCAACGCCGCACAGTTCATCATCAGGAACATCAGACAGAAGTGGCCGCAGCAGCACGTATGCCATAGCTTCTGGCACGGGAACCACATGCAGCAAGCCTTGACCTGGAATCATATCGGATAACGCTGTCCAACCCTGGAAAGTACGGAACACCGAGCATTTCGTGGTATCCGGCACATCGTACTCATTCACTTCGGTACGATAAGCCGCATTCCAGGGATCGTAAGCATCAATATCGCCACTGAAAACAGAGGCAAAAACTTTTTGATAGGCGGGAAGCAACCAGCGTTCCAGCGCACCGGAATCGGTGTGCGCACCTAATCCTTTGGAGGTGGTGCCAGGCAAACGTCGGCGAATGCGATCGGGATAAATAACGCTCACATCGGGATCAAACCATTGTTTGCCCTCGGATTCGAATCTCCATAAGCGATTAAGAAACGACTGAACCTGATTCATCGCATCGCTTTGTCGCGCCTGCATCTGCGCCTGAGACCAGTAAATCGGGTAGATTTCTGGACGTGAAGCATCAAGGCTCCCGAAAAAGTTATCGCCGGGGCCACGATACTGTTTGTCGAAATCATTGGCGTCCAGATAGTCGAGCATCGACTTGTCCCAGGCAAGCGCCTGCTCATGAGAAAACTGCTGTTTCACCACTAAACAGCCGCGTTGTTTGATATGATCGCGGGTTTCATTCGAAACCGCATTGTTTGCGATTTGCTGCAACGTGATGCTCGGCCAGGCACTACCGGTTTTTAATTCATCCGCTTTTGCATCTTCAATCGACTTTTCAATACGGCTGCAAATCTTGGCAAACAGCGCATCAACATCGCCAATTTGCTGGCGGAGCTGCTGCTTCAGTTGTCGAATGGCCATTTTGATATCTTGAGGTAAAGGTGTTGCCTGTGATTTTACTGTCATATATCGCTCCGCCAGATACAGGGTTGAGTTTCGAACGTAAGTTTTGTAGTCTTCGTTCGTAATAATAGAGGAGAGATTAACATTAATGCAACGACAAAAAGCGTGAGCGATAACACAGGATTCATTAAGGAACGCTCCTAAACCGCTTCACAAACTCATTATTTGAATTCTCATTAATCCACACAGCGATTAAGCTTTAGGCATCACGTTAACAAGCCGAAAGGACAACACGGCGTCAGCAAAGGGGTGGGCGAAATGGCAGTAAAAATGATTGCAGTTGATATGGATGGTACGTTTTTGGATGAAAACAAGCAGTACAACGTCCAACGGTTTTCGCGCCAATATGCGTTATTGAAAGAGAAGGGCATCCGTTTTGTTGTAGCCAGTGGTAATCAATATTATCAATTGCAGCGCTATTTTCCCGAACTCAAAGATGAAATCGCCTTTGTTGCTGAAAATGGCGCGTGGGTTTCTGACAGCAATGAAGAGATCTTTTGCGGTGAGTTAGCCAAAGAAAAAGTGCATCAGGTGTTGGATATTTTGGCGAAAGAGCCTGAAATCAGCACCGTCGTATGCGGTAAAAAAGGAGCCTATGTGCATTCATCGATATCGGATGACGTCGTTGCCATGTTGACGAATCACTACTATCGACTGGAAAAGCGCGACGATCTTTACGACATTGATGACACCATTTTTAAATTCTCGCTCAATCTTGCCCACGAAGGCGTTGATGCACTGCTGGAACGCCTACATACGCAACTCGGCGAAGTTGAAAACATCATGCATCCCGTTTCCAGCGGCTTTGGTTTTATCGATTTAATTATTCCGGGTTGCCATAAAGCGCACGGTATCGCCTTGCTGCAAGAAAAATGGGGCATCAGCGATTGCGAAGTTCTGGCTATTGGCGATAGCGCGAATGACATCGAGATGTTGCGTCAGGCTTATTTTAGCTTTGCGATGGCAAATGCGGTGGACTCGGTCAGCGCTGTGGCCCGTTACAAAACGGAAAACAATAATGATGAAGGTGCATTGAACGTTATTTCTCGCGTTTTGGCGCGTGAATTCCCATTTGATTAACGGCGTTAACCACACAGCAAAAAGGCCGCAGATGCGGCCCTTTTGCTGTTTAACACTGACAATACATGCCGTTATAACAATCAAAAATAATCTGTGTTGCGTAAGTCGCTGAGCAGATCCGGTCCTGAAGGTAGCCAACCCAACGTTTCTTGCGTCCAGCGACTTGAGGTGGGGTTATTGGCCGCCACAAAGTGTGTCATCCAACTAAGATAATGCGGTGCTTCCTCCAGCGTCACTGACTTTACGGGCAGGTTAAGTCCGGTTCCAATCACTTTTGCTATCTGTTTGAAAGAAATACCCTGTTCCTGAACAGCATGCAGTGATGTGCCCGCCGCCGCGTGCTCCACCGCCAAACAAAACAGTTTTGCCGCATCGTAGCGGTGAACCGCCGGCCAAAGGTTCTCGCCCTCGTCGATATAGACAACAACACCGTTTTGCTTCGCCAGCGCAATTAGCATCGGGATGAAACCATGATCGCCCGCGCCATGAACGGTTGGCGGTAGCCGCACCAATGCGCTGCGGATCCCGCGTCCGACCAATGCCAGCGCGGCCATATCGGACATCGCGCGCGGGTTGCGTCCCATTTCAGTAGGGCTCTGTTCGGTCGCCAGATGGTTAAGCGGCAATAACATGGTGCCGGATGTCACAATCAAGGGTTTGTTGCTGCCTGCCAGCGCATCGCCTAATCCATTGATCGCCCGTTGATCGACCTCAACAGAATGCTGAAAGCGGCTGAAATCATGTATGAATGCTGTATGGATAACGCCATCAGCCTGTTCAGCGGCTGACTGCAAACTCGCGATATCTTCTAGCGAGCCACGCGTCACTTCGGCACCCAGCGCGTTGAGTTGCTCAGCGGCCGCATCACTGCGGGCTAAACCCACGACGTGATGGCCCCGTTTTAATAACGTGTCGACTACGGCTGAACCGATAAAACCGCTCGCGCCCGTCACAAAAATTCGCATAATCCTGCTCCTCAGGGTTTGGTGTTAACCTATGATAGAGCGTCAATAAAATGCGAAAAGACGTGACGTTATACCGGTATTGAAACTAACAGGATGCGTGATGAGCGAAGATAACCGATTTGGGAATTTCCTACGTGACCGACGAACTCGTCTGGATGCCGCACAACTGGGTTATTCAATGCAACGTCGCCGCACGCCAGGCTTGCGGCGAGAAGAGGTTGCGATGCGGGCCTGCGTAAGCGCAACCTGGTATACCTGGCTGGAGCAAGGCCGTGGTGGCGCACCCTCGACAGAGGTTTTAGAGCGTCTGGCTCAGGCGCTGGATCTGTCAGCCGCCGAACGCGAACATCTGTTTTTGCTGGCGCAAAATCGATTGCCTGGCGTCGAATATCAGAGTGGTATCTGCGTTTCCCCACAACTTCAACGCGTTTTGGACAGCATGACGATGACGCCGGCATTGGTTAAAACCGCCGAATGGCAGGTCGTTGCCTGGAACCGATCTGCTGCAACACTCTTTGTCGATTACGCCGCATTGCCACCGGAACAGCGTAACGTAATGAAAATGTTGTTTAAAGATGAGGCAAAGAAACGTCTTGCACTGCCTAACTGGGAAGCGGCGGCCCGTCGTTTAGTGGCAAACTTTCGTGCCGATATCACTCGCACCGGTGCCAGTTCGCATGCTCAGGCGCTCATCGAAGAACTCTCATCGTTCAGCCCTACCTTCTCTGAAATGTGGCAATCGCAAGATGTCAGTCATTACGGCGAAGGCTTTAAACAACTTTTCATCGCTGAGGAGGGCTTGATTGATCTTGAATACAGTACTTTTACCGTTGAGGGTAAACCCGGCTTGAGTCTGGTGGTATTCAATCCTGCCAGTGACGTCGATCGTGACAAGCTTGCGCGCCTGATGGCCCGTAAATCAGCTTAATGCTTCGCGGTGCGAGCATTCGCTTCCATTTCATCCAGCGCCGCCTGATTATCAAGCCCCCATTGATACATCACCTCAATGGGCTCGGCGAATGTTTTTCCTAACGGCGTCAAACTGTATTCCACTTTGGGTGGAACCACTTCATACACATAACGCGAAACTAATCCGCGCTGCTCAAGCTCACGTAAGGTTTGAATCAACATCTTTTTTGAAATGCCCTGCAGGCTTCGCTCAAGCTCGCCGGTACGCGCGCAATTTTTCGGCCAGTGATAGAGCGCATGCAACACCATGGTGCTCCATTTCACTGCGAACAGTTCAAGCAATCTACGCGGTGGCGAATCGGCAAAAAAGCATAATTTCCCTTCGATCCAGGCAGGCATATCCTCTCCTTAATAGACGGTAACTAAAAGGTAACTACTATCAACTTGGGGGCCTCATGTCTATAGTGTGTCGCTTTCTTTTCTGCCAGAACGGCAGAGATTCAGGAGGCCACAATGAAAATTAATGCACTGATTGCCGATGATGCATCACAGCCACTAAAAGCGGGTCAAGTTGAACTGCGCGACATGCAAGCTGATGACGTTAAGATTGAAATTCTCTATTGCGGCGTGTGTCATTCTGACTTGCATATGGCCCGTAACGAGTGGGGCGTAAGCCGCTATCCGTTGGTTCCGGGACATGAAATCGTGGGACGCATCGTGGAAACGGGTGAGAGCGTCGCTAACTTCAACACGGGTGACATTGTCGGCGTTGGCGTCATGGTCGATTCTTGCGGCAACTGCCATTTCTGTCAGCAGCAGGAAGAGCAATACTGTGCTGAAGGCTTCACACCAACCTATAACGGTACCGATAAATATACTGGCGGCACGACATTTGGCGGTTATGCACAGCATGTGGTGGCCGATCATCGTTTCGTCGTTTCTATTCCAGATAACTTGCCATTAAACGCGGTTGCGCCGCTGTTGTGCGCGGGCGTTACCGTTTGGTCGCCGCTGCGCCACTTCAATGTAAAAGCCGGTGATCGCGTGGGTGTGATTGGTTTAGGCGGCTTGGGTCATATGGCGGTTAAGCTGGCTAGCGCATTGGGCGCGGAAGTCACCTTGTTCACCACTTCGCCGAACAAAGGTGAAGATGCTCTGCGCTTGGGCGCAAAACGCGTTGTGGTTTCACGTGATGCTGAACAAATGGCAGCGTGCCAAACTTCGCTGGATATCATTTTGGATTGTGTCGCAGCGCCTCACGACCTCGATCCTTATCTCGCCACGCTAAAAACCAATGGTCATCTGGTGTTGGTAGGGATTCCCGATCAGCCGCATCCATCACCCAACGTGACGCCGATGGTCTTTCGTCGCTTAAGCATTACCGGCACCTCGATCGGCAGCATTCGTGAGACGCAGGAGATGTTGGATTTCTGTGGGCAACACAACATTACCGCCGATGTCGAAATGATTAAGGGTGATGAAACTGAAGCTGCGTTTGCACGCATGTTAAAGAGTGATGTGAAATATCGCTTCGTTATTGATATGCAAAAAACCCACTGGTGATAATTAAAGGCCTGCTGTTATGGCAGGTCATTACCAGACAGTGACATCATCAAATCTTTTTAGTTCATAGTTACAACATCCTGTTACGCGTTCTCGTAACAGGTGAAAACATTGATTTCGGCATACTGTTTCGTCTAGCAGGCTCAATTTGCGACATCAAGCAATGTTTCAATTTCTGCTTTGCACTGCATCAACATCGATAAAAGAGAATCATATTTCTCTTCAAAGCGCAGGGCTGGGACAGCAATAGAAAGTGCATATTGTTCGCTGAGATGCGTATTCAATACCACGCCAATGGCGCATACCCCGCGTGCGTGCTCTTCGCGATCGATGGCAAACCCTGCATTGCGTACTGTTTCCAGTTCCGTGAGTAACGCCTGTTTGTGAGTGATTGTACTTTTTGTTCGTGCGTCCAGACCTGATTTAAGGAATGTATCGATATTGGCTGGTGGTTGAGAAGCCCAAAGTGCCTTGCCATGGGCAGAGGAATGGCAAGGAAACGCTGTTCCCAATGGAGAGATCACCCGTAGCTCTTGATCCGAAGCATACTGGCTGACCAGCACGACATGCATGCCGCGATAAACACTGAGATTAACCGTTTCATGGGTACGCCGGCTTAACATTTCCATAGCGGGGCGAGAGAGGGTCACGAGATCGGTATGGGCAGAAGCCGCGAGGCGAGCTAAAGCCGGGCCCAGCTGCACGCCGTTAACGCCGTTGATCAGAAGTTGTTGAGATTCCAGCGACATCACCAAACGATGCACTGTCGTGCGTGGCAATCCCGTCTCTTTTGCTAACGCAGTAATCGATAACCCTAGCGGTTGGTTTTCAAGCGCACGCAGAATCTGAGCCGCACGTATAATCACCTGTGAACCCTGATTTTCGTTTGCTTCACTCATTCCGCTCTCCTTACCGTTTCGCCTACAGCAGGCGGAGAATATACCATGAATGTTTTATTCAGCGGCAACACTCGTCATTGTGCACGCTATCCGTATAATGGATAAACAAACCAATATGCGGATAAATGGCAAGGGTGATTCTGTGGCTGAACTTCGAAATGCAGGGGCGTTTACGTTACTCGGCGTGGCATGCCTTACTATTATGGTGGGTTGCGTCATTGTCCCTGGATTAAGTGAAATCGCGCCCGCATTAGGCGTAAGTCATGCCGCCAGTTGGTTAGTTACGGTACCTTCTCTTGGTGTTGTGGTATTTGGCCCCTTGGCTGGCCGCCTGATCGATCGCTTCGGCGCCTGGCACAGTTTAGCGTGGGGCCTATTTTTGTATGGTGTATTGGGCGCAGGTGGCGTTTTCCTTCATGGTTTTTATGCCATTATGCTTGATCGCTTGCTGCTTGGCGGCGCGACTGCCATTGTCATGTCGGCAGGTACGGGCTTAATTTCCAGCTTCTATCAAGACGATGCTCGCTTGAAAATGATTGCCCGTCAGGGCATGTCGATTGAACTCGGCGGAGTCATCTTTCTGTTTATCGGCGGCATTCTTGCAACACTGAGCTGGCGTTGGCCCTTTTTGCTCTATTTGATGGGCTGGGTATTGCTGCTGATGCAGCTGCGTTTCGTGCCGCATCCTGTTGCACCTCAGAAAAGTGAGGTCGCCAAAACCCCCGTTTCAGGGGTACTTAAACCGGTTTATATGGCTGCGCTGTTATCCATGGTGAGTTTTTTCACTGCGATCATTTTGATTCCAGAATATTTCCATCAACAGGGTATTGGCGCAGCTGAAACGGGCTATTTCCTCTCTTTCATTTCACTGATTGCGGTGATTGCCGCTGCGGTCATGCCTGAAGTTATGAAACAACTTGGTGGCCATCGTACGCTGATCATCGCTTTTGTCTGTTACCTTGCCGCACATTTGATGTTTTCATTCGCTGCGGCGTTGCCTATTTTCATGCTTGGGGGTGTTTTGCTCGGATGCGGATTCGGCCTGTCAATTCCCTTGGTAAACCATATGACGGTGGATCACAGCGAAGAAGCGGTGCGCGGACGAAACCTGGCTTATCTTGCCATGGCGATATTTTCTGGGCAGTTTTTGTCTTCATTCATGGTGTTCATTCCCGGCAATGTTTCATGGATATTCTCTGGCGCTGCGTTGCTAGCCGGGCTTTCATGCGCATTTCTCTGGTTTACCCAACGTAAACAAAGCAGCGAAAACATGCCATCCACCTGATGTTTAATCACTATGGGTAGATAGAATAAATCTGCGGATGACATTAAAAAGGCGACCCTGAGCAAAGGTCGCCTTTCTTCGCCAGGGAAGGTTTCGTTAGCCTGAATTGGCTGGCTGACAAAAACGTCCAACTGAACGGCTAATCACATTAAACCAAGCTAACAGAAATTACGGTGATTTCTTCTGTTTCCAGTTCCATCAACTCTTTGATTTCAAAGATGTGCTTTTCCAACTCTTCCTCAACATCCAGGCCCTCGATGAAGGTATGGAATGTTTTTGTTTCCTGCTCTTTGGGTTTTACCGCATAGGAAACGAACCATTTCTTTTTCTGCATCATGCTGTCCCTCTTTTAAAACCGATACGTCTATCTTTAGCGTTAAATCGGCGAGAGCTCAAGTTGAGCCAGCGCTCTTTAACACGATCTCAGGCAGCGCCAGAGAGATGGGTAAGTTTACGCACGCCCGTGATCACGGAAGCAACCATCGTTTCACGTCGGGTTATAACCTCTATCTGATAATATCTGGCCCGGTAGGCGATGGAATAGATGACAGGATGATACTTATTGCCTTCTCCGTAGCGGGAGTAGTGCGCTTCTAGCGCTCGAGTTGCTGCAAGAATATGGGAAGGTTCTTTATCACCGCGGATGATTTGCTTCATTCAGTTCCTCAAATGCTTTACCAGAATGCAAGCTGTACGGAAAGCCTGCTACGACGGGGTTTATAAACACTGAACATCTGACTGCTAACAACAACATTATAATAGTGTAAAACGTTGCACGTGTTTTATGACAACGCAATGACGGCATAAAAAAGCGTGCCAGATTGAGCAAAATGTTAAGCCCTAAGGCGCGCGATCAGTACCTGAAATTAATGAGGCAGAGAACGTAAGATCGCTATAGAGCCAAGCGGATGCTGCTTAAAATTTTGCAGATTTACGCTTGAATCACAAGTCAGCAATTTCCTTAAATAGACCGTTTATCCTGAAGCTAAACTTCTTTTACCCACATGGGTAACAGGAGGAATATATGTCAGAAAGACCCGATGATATTGACCCGCTTCCTGGAGGTAATCAGGTTCCTGGCGACGACGACTATATACCCGGTGATGATGAAGAAGCGCCGGAAGACTCTGAGTTTCCTGAGGATGACCTTCCCGAACGTTAAGTTCAGCTGAGCCGTCTTCGGGCGGCTCTTTCACTTAAACAATGTTTCTTCAGCCATTTTTCAGCGTTTGATCGTCGATTAAGATCCCGCTTAGCGAGCGAAGTAAAGCGACGCTTGTAGTAAAAATTCCGCTTAGCTCACACTTCTGATAATTACTTAGTGTGATAAATGTAACCTGGCTAAACTACATGTTACCCACATCGGATGAAGGAGGTAATTGTGCTTACAGACCCTGAAGTCAGAAGGTGGGCATCTTTAATGCTCACGTCCGCATTGCGCGGTAATATGCCGAAAGAATCAGTTTTAAGACAGATGTGCATTTTGCGCGCCCATCATGGTACATCCGTCTTTGAAAATGTCCTTGAGCAAATGCTACTAGAAGCCGGTCGGGTTGGGCCTTTGCATTGCAACGGAAAACTGTATAACTATACAAAAACAGAACTGCCAGATTCAGTTAAATAACTGAATATAAAAAGCTTAATAATTTTCACCGCCTAAGGGCGGTTTTTTTATGGGTGAAGGTATGCACTGGTACAGAATACAGACGAAGCGCCTGAGAGATTTGTCTGATGTGCTAAACAAACGCAATAATTAGCTTCACGAAGCAGGGCTCAAAAGTTAAGGTGTAGCTTCAAAGGATTAAAAAGGGAAAGGCAATGGTTAACGATTATTTTGGACTGCCATCAGCAGGCGTTACGCAAGAGCAGCACAAGCGTACGGTCGCCGTAGCGGCTGCGTTAGCGGTAGCGGAAAAATCTGTCAGTGCAGCAACATCCGCTAACGGTTCTAAAGCAGCCTGGGATTTACAGGCTGTAGCGAATGAAATTGCAAACCTTGCGGATGCTATTCAGGATGCGCTTGAGCTAGAAGAAACAAAATAAAGAGAGCCGCCTACGGGCGGTTTTTTATTCGTTAAGACCCGAGTCAGACTTTCTTACAGGAATCAGAGTGTGAACAAAGCTTTAGTCGTTGCTGGCATCATTCTGTTGCTCTGCGGTTGCTCTAACTCTGTTGGGCGAAATATTGATAACGCCGGCTTTCAGAAAATCCAAAAAGGGGTGACGACTAAACCAGAGTTGATTGCGTTGTTCGGCCAACCCAATGCAGAAACGCCTTATCCTGATGGACAACAACTTCTGAAATGGACTTACAGCGAAGCCAGAGCAATGGATACTACCGAAGGGAAAACGCTAACAGTGCAGATGAAAAACGGCAAAGTCTTCAGCTATTCTCTCAGTAAAAGTTAGTGTGAGATTAGCCGTGCATTAAGCGTTTCGCGTAACTGCACGACTCAATCATTACCTGAAACAAATAACAGGAACCAAGACCTAGAACAGCGTCTCTTCTTTGGCTTTTGCCGCTGTTTTTTCATCCGCTAATGCTTTTATCGGATCGGGCGACGTTAACCATCGATCAAATTTTTGGTAGGTTTCAACGAATGATTTGAAATAACCTGTGGCACTAGAAATGTTCTCTTTGCGGTTCATGAATGCCATCGTAAGTTCAAACGCATCTTGATTATCAAATTTCATGAGTTTCTCCTCTGTCTCGGTATCCATTGAGCGTAGCCTGGGTTTTCAGCACACGCATTCAGACAAAGACCAATGGCAGACATTTATCAGTGCAGCTCAGCATCTCAAGTTTGCGCCAGAGAATAAAAGCGTGGTAACCACGCAAACCCGACGCGGTAATAAGGAAAACATCAACGGAATGGTCAAGGCCAAGATGGTAATCGGAATTTATCATTGAGTAACAACGCTTATTATTTCCCGTGCTTGACTGTCGGTAGACGGTATTTTTTTTACGCGTTATATCCTCTTGTTAAATATGTATCGCGGCAGTGTTCTGCTAACAACCTTCTCTCATTGGCTTTAACGGGATTGTAAAATGTTAGGAATTATTCGGGTACTTACCCACCATGATCAGAATTTTGTTGAAGAGCATGGGCGGCTGATTCACCAGCAATATGGACTGGATTCGATAAGTCGTTGCATACCCGATCAGCCAAAAGGCATTTTTGACGACACCAGCGAAGCGATTGCCGTGCCGAAAATCATTGCGCTAGGCCAGCAGTTTCAGGCGGAAGGATGTGATGCCATTTTCCTGAGCTGTGCTGCCGATCCGGGATTAGAGGCGCTGCGCAAAACAGTAACGATACCGGTTATTAGCGCCGGTAGCGCCTCCGCCAGTATTGCGGCGATGCTACAACGCCCCGTTGCGGTAATGGGAATTGGGGCGGAAGCACCGCGTCCGTTCAAAGCGCTGCTCGGCGAGTCGGTTATCTATGCACGGCCTGAAGGGGTATTAAATACTACCGATCTCCTGTCACCTCAGGGACGACAGATCGCGCTGGCCTGCGCGGATGAGCTTTACCGACAGGGCATTGAAGTCATTGCATTCTCTTGCACCGGTTTCTCAACTATTGGTCTTGCTGATGCGATTAATCAGCAACTTGGCCAGATTTCAGTGGATGCGGTACGCGCTGCCGGATTATTTGCCAGCCAGTTAGGGCGCTAATAGCGTGGCAGAATCGCCAGCGTGATGCCTGACGATTCTGCAAGGTACTCAAATCTGATCAGCCTTGGTTTTCATCTTCTTTTTTGGCGTCAATCTGCGTCGTTTCTGCCGCGTGCTTAAAAGGCTTCAGTAACTGAATATCCAAAATAACGTAGGTCATTGTGCTGATGAACAGAGATATTACGCTACCAAAGACGCCACTGGTGGTGAAAGTCAGGTAGTTATAAATGATCATCCAGGTTAAGCAGATAAATAACGCGAGCGAGATATAAATGGAAGGAAGGGAATAGTTGCTGGTTCCCGCACCCTGAGAATGGGTTAATTTGAACAAATTTCCCACAGAGTATTTTTCTAAGGTATGAATGGTTTTTTCCCAGTCAACCTGTTTACGGGCGCTGGCTCGACTAATAAACAGGAAAAGAATAGAGATAAAGAAACCTGAAAAAGCAATCAATACGGGGATAGCCTGCAAAGCATATTCAATACTTTTATGACCCGCTTCGCTTGCAGATAAATCGAGGGTAAGTGAGGCGCCAAGTGCGGCATAAAGAAACAGAAAAAGAGCCAGAAAGGTGGTTGAACGCTTCCAGTCTGTCTCAATTTCAATATTCTTCTGCGCTATAGCGATGTGAAGAGATTGCTGAATTCTGTCGGCATGAATGGAGGCTGAATCAATTTTCACCACGTCCTCATCCAGTAAATCACGCATAAATTGCGCATCGTCTTTGTGCACATCAATATTTGGCATTATGAATTTCTCAATAAAAAATTTCCCTTATTTTAATCGGCCCCAGAGGAATTAACAGGTAATTAATTGTATTAAAGAGAGCAGGGTTATTTGTTCCTGAATTTTTGTGGAACAACCGACAGTTCACCCGCTCTGGCTTAAAATCACGTGGCTTATAGCCCTGTCAATAACGGCTATCACGCACGATATGACCAGTAAGCCATAAAGTTGAGGGTGCTGCGATCAAGACAGCACTCATCAAGAAGATAACGGCGCAGGCGCTTCACGGCTGAAGATTCAGCAGCAACCCAGGCGTAAAAAGGCTGATTACCTTCAGCTCGTTCCCACAATAACTCATCCTCGCCTGTTTCAGGCAACTCGCCATTCTGTGGTTTGCAGGCAAGCGCAGGAACCGGCACGTCTTGCCTGATCGCTGCCAGCAAGCGTTCTCCCCAAACGGTACTGCCGGTTTCCTCACGCGGTAACCACGTAATTTCCGCGAAGGGGAAATCGCCCTGCATCACGCAATCTGCCCTTAAAGGCACTTCAAAAAATGCCCGAACTGTCGGGGGGCTTGTTTGCTGTGCAAGCGCCTCCAGAATACCCATGGCTGCAGGCAGCGCCGTTTCATCGGCGATCAGTAAAGCTTGCTGAACCTGTTCATGAGGAAGCCATTCATAGCCGCCGCTGTCTGTTTCGGCCAACGCATTCGGTGCGACGATCTGCAATTCATCACCGGGCCGGGCATTATAAGCCCAGCGAGAAGCCGGACCCGTTTCACCATGCATAACAAAATCAACCACCGCCTGCTGCCTTTCGCGCGATACGGCGCGCAGGGTATAGGTGCGTAACAGAGGTCGGCAATGTCTCGGCAGCGCCAGATAATCTTCGTACCAGGTATCGCTCACAGACATGCGCGTCCATTCACCGTTCTCAGCGGCAAACAGCAACTTTATGCGTTGATCGGGGCCATCAAGTTTCATCTCACTGATTTCGGAACCGGCAAACACGCAGCGCAGCATTGAAGGTGAAAGCAGAGTTTTGCTTTCTAAGTGAACGTTAAATAGACGATACCCGGCTGCCATGCAGTGATTCTCCAAAACGTCAGATAAGGGCGGGCTAGCCTGATCCCGTCATAAACGAGAATTATTATCATCCATTACTTGCACTGTCCAATCGAATTTCAGGATGACGGCTTAGGCCAGCGTGTTATATCCGCAACAGAAAGTGAACAAGCTTCGATGCACATCCGCATAAGACGGTTGTTTAAGAAACAAAATTATCATTTAGAGCGAATTTATTAACATGGCGACATCTTTTCGCTATATCTCATTAACAAAAACAGGAACGAAGCGGTAATATCCGTGATCTGCATCACCTTTCAAAGCTTGTCCTTCTAACCAGGAAAACCCATGAAGCACGAATCAGCTACAAAAAGTGCAGCTTTAAATAAAAATGGAACCGGTTCCACTCGTCGAGAATTCCTCTGTGCGGTTGCTGGATTAACCCTTACCGGCGCTATTGCTGCGATACCGGGTGTCTCTTTTGCCGCCACAATCGCCAGCGCCAGTGATCCGGTGAAAGCCTTCATTACCGTGTCACAAACGATTACTGAACATAAGCAAATCGATAGTGCATTGGCAGCACGTTTCCTTGAAGTATTTACTCAACGCGATCCGCAATTTGTCGCCCGTATTTCCCAACTAGAACGATTAGCGATAGCGGGAATCGATGCCAGGCAGTTCATGACTAAAGCCACGCAAGCAGGCTTAAACGAATTTCTCTATCAGATTGTTACAGCCTGGTATACCGGAACGGTAGGTGATGATTATCACGGCACGTTGGTCGCCTATAAACAGGCCCTGATGTACCAAACCGTGCGCGATGGATTGGTTGTACCAACCTATTGTAGCAAGGGTCCGATGTGGTGGACTGCGCCTGTTCCCGTTGAAAATGACGGTTTGATCGCCAGCCTTTAACTCCCTTAGAAACGTATTTAGAAAATATAAAAAATGAATAAACAACCGGTATTTACTGCTCAAGGCGACGCCTCAGCAGATATTGTTATTGTGGGCTCAGGTATCGTTGGCGGCATGATGGCTAATGAGTTAGTCAGTCAAGGATACTCTGTGCTGGTGCTGGAAGCTGGCTTGCGAATTGATCGTGCTCAAGCGGTAGAGAACTGGCGCAACATGCCCTTTGCAAATCGTGCAGGATCAGATTTTCAGGGGCTTTATCCGCAGTCAAAATTTGCCCCGGCGCCACTCTATTTTCCGCGTAACAACTACGTCAATGTCACAGGCCCAAATGCGTCGAGCTTCCAACAAGGCTATTTGCGCACCGTGGGTGGAACAACGTGGCACTGGGCCGCATCCTGCTGGCGCCATCACCCAAGTGACTTTGTCATGCAGTCAAAATATGGGGTGGGCCGCGACTGGCCTATCAGTTATGACGAACTGGAACCCTGGTATTGCAAAGCGGAAAATGAAATTGGGGTGGCTGGCCCGAATGATCCTGCCAAACAATCGCCGGTAGAACGTAGTCAGCCTTATCCGATGGATATGGTGCCCTTTGCTCATGGTGATAATTATTTCGCCAGCGTGGTCAATCCTCATGGGTACAATCTGGTGCCGATACCGCAAGGCCGCAGCACGCGCCCTTGGGAAGGGCGTCCCACCTGTTGCGGCAACAACAATTGCCAACCCATCTGCCCCATCGGAGCGATGTACAACGGTATTCACCATGTAGAACGTGCTGAGCGAGCAGGAGCGGTGGTATTGGCAGAAGCGGTGGTCTACAAAATGGATACCGATAATAACAACCGTATCACTGCTGTTCACTGGCTGGATAACACCGGCGCCTCTCATAAAGTTACGGCTAACGCTTTTGCATTAGCCTGCAATGGCATTGAGACGCCGCGTTTACTGCTCATGGCGGCTAATGACGCTAATCCCAACGGGATTGCCAATGGTTCTGACATGGTTGGTCGAAACATGATGGATCACTCCGGCTTCCACTGCTCCTTCTTGACGAAAGAGCCGGTTTGGCTTGGTCGTGGACCCGCTCAAAGCAGCTGTATGGTGGGCTATCGCGATGGGGAATTCCGTCGTGACTATTCAGCCAATAAAGTCATTCTGAATAATATCTCGCGCGTCGTGACGGCAACACAGCAGGCTTTAGCGAAAGGCTTGGTGGGTAAAGAGCTGGACGAAGAGATTCGTTACCGCGCGGTACACAGCGTTGATCTCTCCATTAGCCTTGAACCCCTGCCGGATCCTGAAAACCGCTTAACTCTGAGTAAAACCCGTAAAGACCCGCATGGATTGCCATGCCCCGATATCTATTACGATGTGGGCGACTATGTGCGTAAAGGTGCCGAAGCCTCACATGTGCAACTCGAAAAGATCGGGCAATTATTTAATGGTAAGGAGTTCATGATCAGCCAAGGTCTGAACGCCAATAACCATATTATGGGCGGCGTGATCATGGGGAAAAGTGGTAAAGATGCCGTGGTAGATGGTAATTGTCGGGCCTTTGACCATGAAAACCTTTGGCTTCCTGGCGGCGGCGCGATTCCGTCTGCCAGCGTGGTCAACAGCACGCTGACGATGGCGGCATTAGGCTTAAAAGCGGCTCATGACATCAGCCTGCGCATGAAGGAGTTCGCATGAAACGCCTGCTGATCACCTCTTTCGCCGCCATGATGACACTAAGTGCGCAGGCTGAAACCCCCAATAGCGATCTCTTGTCCAGAGGCGAACAGGTCGCTATCGCATCCGACTGCCAGGCTTGTCATACCGCGCCCGGCAGCAAGAGTGCATTTAGCGGCGGCTACGGCATCGCTTCGCCTATGGGAACGATCTACTCCACCAATATCACCCCCGGCACGCGCGGTATTGGACAGTATAGCGAGGCTGAATTTTCAAATGCTGTTCGCCTGGGCGAGCGCGCCGATGGCGCAAAACTCTATCCCGCTATGCCTTATACCTCTTACAGTAAAATGACGGATGAGGATCTCCATGCGCTCTATTACTATTTCATGCACGGGGTGAAACCGGTCGAGCAGGCTAATCAACAGACCGATTTACCTTTTCCCTTCAACATGCGCTTCAGTATGACCTTTTGGAACCTGCTGTTTGCGGATAAAGAACCCTATCAAAACGATGCCAGCCAAAGCGCAGAATGGAATCGCGGTAATTACCTGGTAAACGGGCTTGCGCACTGCAATACATGCCATACGCCACGAGGCGTCTTGATGCAGGAAAAAAGCGATCAACCGCTGGCGGGTGGACCGCTTGGCAGCTGGTATGCGCCAAATATTACCTCTGACCCGATTAGCGGCATTGGCGGATGGTCGAATCAGGAGTTGGTCCAGTATCTAAAAACCGGCCGCGCAGAGGGCAAAAATCAGGCCGCAGGCGGCATGGCTGAAGCGGTAGAAAATAGCCTGCAATATCTTCCTGAAAGCGATCTCAATGCTATCGCTGTTTACCTGAAAAGCACGGCTCCCATTCGGGAAGAAGGGGAGACTCAACCCGCTTATCAATATGGTAAACCTATGGATGTTGAAAACAGCATTCGTGGGCGCAACCCGAATAATGCTAATCACAGCTTAAGCAATGGAGACGTTTTATTTAGCGGCAATTGCGCCAGTTGCCACCAGCCAGATGGCGCAGGCAGTGTGAATCAGGCTTATCCTTCTCTGTTTCACAATACGGCGACGGGAATGCGTAACCCCAACAACCTGATTGCCGCTATTTTGTTCGGCGTTCAGCGTAAAACCGCAGACGGTGACGTCCTGATGCCGGGTTTTAGTTCGCCTTCTTACGTTGATAAGCTGACAGATCAACAAATCGCAGAAATCAGTAACTTTGTCCTGCACAATTATGGAAATGCTGAGGTTCGCGTAACGGCAGGTGATGTCGCCTGGATTCGCAAAGGTGGACATCCACCGGTACTGGCACAAGCACAGCCGTGGATTTTGCCGGGCATTATCGTCGCTATGGTGGTGCTACTCGTGGTTATCGTGCTCTGGCGACGAGGACGACGCAGCAACATTAAATAAACTAAAGGTGTTTTCATGCCTCATTCTGACGAGGCATGAAACGCACTATTAAGATGCCAGACGAGCAGGCAAGGGTGTATCTGCACGTAAAATATCTACGCATTGATTCACAATTTGGCTGAGTGAAGGTGCGATATTTATCGATATGACGTCGTTCTCTTCCTCGTCTGGCGCTTCTAACGTGGCAAACTGACTTAAAAGTAACGCTTCAGGCATGAAATGACCTTGTCTGCATTTCAGGCGTTCAAGCACACATTCATAGTCACCGTTAAGCCAGATAAAGCGCAGATTCGGGTTTCCCGTACGGAGTTTATCGCGATAGCGTTTTTTCAACGCAGAACAGACCAAGACACCCGATTCACTTTTCTGGTCAAGGCTAAAAATGACATCAGAGAGCCGCTCAAGCCAAGGCATACGATCATCATCATTTAATGCTTCGCCTGCTGCCATTTTCACGATATTAAAACGCGGGTGAAGATCATCACCGTCAATAAACTTGGCATGGACCGCTTCTGCCAGCGCCATACCCACAGTTGATTTACCTGTACCGGAAACGCCCATCACGATAATGCATTGTCCTGCCATCTCAGTTTCTCCTTAATAAGATCACACTGCCGCCAACATGCCGCCATCTACAAATAACAGATGGCCGTTAACAAAATCAGAGGCTTTTGATGAGAGGAAAACGGCAGCGCCAACCAGTTCTTCAGGATTACCCCAACGTGCTGCTGGCGTACGTTTACAGAGCCATTCTGAGAATTCAGCGTTATCGACCAGTGCTTGCGTCATCGGCGTTTGGAAATAGCCGGGTGCGATGCCATTCACCTGAATATTATGGCGAGCCAGCTCGACGCACATGCCGCGCGTTAACATTTTTACCGCACCTTTTGCTGCTGCATAAGGCGTAATGGTGTCTCTGCCTAATTCACTTTGCATTGAGCAGATATTAACAATTTTGCCTTTTTTACGTGCCACCATTCTTTTGGCTACACATTGCGAAACAATGAATACGCCGGTTTGATTGGTGGCAATAATATCATTCCATTCGTTCAGCGGAAATTCAGTAAAGGGATGTCGCCGCTGGATGCCAGCATTGTTAAACAATACGTCAATCGGCCCAATATGATTTTCAATCTGCGTAATGGCCTGCTCAACGGCTGCTTCATCGGCAACATTAAACAACGAAATATGGGCAGTGAATCCCTCATCGCGTAATTTCATTGCCGCGTTTTCAGCACGCTCAGCATGGGTGCCATTAATAATCACCTCCGCCCCTTGTTCAGCTAAACCGCGCGCCATAACAAAGCCGATCCCCTGCGCTGAACCAGTCAGCAAAATACGTTTACCTGCCAGACTGAAAAGTGTATTCATCGAAAACTCGCCTTGATTGCGAAATTGATGATGCTATCTCACGGTTTTACAGCCAACAAAACTGTGATGGAGATCACTTTAAATGATGTTACAAAACTCAGTTACACTTGCTGTGAGGCATCGCGTATTTTGCAGTTAAATCGCCGCATTACGCGGCTTCCAGGGATTCAACATTGCTGTTTCGCCGGGCATACTATGCAGACGGGATGGACGTTCAACGGAAAGAGTCAATGAAAATGCAGCGCATCACGTTACACGATATCGCAACGCTAGCGGGTGTAACAAAAATGACGGTAAGCCGTTATTTACGTACCCCAGAGAAAGTGAAAGCTGAAACGGCTGAACGCATCGCCAGCGTTATTGAAGAAGTCGGGTATCAACCGGATGCTGATAATCCTGCCATGGCAAGTCAGGCTATGCCGCGCATTGGCGTATTAATTCCCTCTTTTCATAATCAGATATTTGCTGATTTATTAGCGGGTATAGAATCGGTTACGGCGACGCAAGGCTACCAGACATTGGTGGTTAATTATGATTACGATAGCCAGCGTGAAGAAGAACAAATTGCGACGGTATTAGCTTTCAATGTTAAAGCACTGTTGTTAACTGAATCGGCACATACCGTACGCGCAGAAAAATATTTAAAAGCAGCTCACATTCCGGTGGCTGAAGTGATGGGTCTGAGTCAAACCCCGGGACGTATCAATGTGGGTTTTGATAATTATCGCGCCGGGTTTGATATGACCAACATGTTGATTGGTAGCGGCAAAAAGCGCGTTATCTATTTTGGATCGATGTCAGATATTCGTGATGAGCAGCGTTACGCAGGCTACCGTGCAGCGATGAGCGCCGCAGCGTTACCTGATGGCCGCATTGTGCCGAATAAGGTCTCTTCGGTGTCGATTGGAACCGGCATGATGACGCTAGCCCGCCAGATGTATCCTGATATGGACGGCATTCTTTGTACCAATGATGACTTAGCCGTTGGCGTGTTACAGGAGTGCCGGGCAGCAGGCATCAACGTACCTGAAAAAATAGCAATTGCGGGTTTTCATGGTTTAGAAATTGGTCAGGTAACAACGCCAAAGCTGGCGAGCGTGATCACTCCACGTTTTGAAATGGGCAAGATTGCGACAGAGATTCTGATTAAAAAACTGCGTCACCAGCCAACCATTGAGCAGGTTGATCTGCATTATCGGTTATCGATGGGTGCGACGATCTGAACCCTTCCAACTACCTGAATAGTCAGCAAGATCACGACATCGGTAACACAAATTAGTAACACTATTTGACGTGACCTTAGTCACAAAAAAAAGCTCAAAATCGCCTTTAATAGAGGTCATCTGCCGAACGTAACTGTTATGAGGAATGCTGATGACTTCATCTACCCGACACACTGTTTTATTAATCGCACCTGTTCTTGACTCACTGTTGGAAAAGCTGAGCAATAGCTTTGAGGTCTTTCGCCTTTACGAACAAGCTGAGCCACTGGCATGGCTTAATCAACATGGCAGCGCAGTCCGCGCGGTGGTTACGCGTGGCGATGTCGGCGTAAGTAACGCGGTGCTTGAGCACCTGCCTGATGTGGGTTTAATCGCTATTTTCGGTGTTGGAACGGATGGCGTAGATTTGAATTACACCCGTCAGCATAATATCGCTGTCACTATCACATCTGGCGTTTTGACCAATGATGTCGCGGATATGGCGCTCGGCCTGATTTTAAGCGGGGCGCGTAATCTGGTTGCCGGTGATAAGTTTGTACGACAAGGTCAGTGGATTACACAGGCTCCGCCACTCGGCACTCAGGTAAGTAATAAACGTATCGGTATTGTCGGGATGGGCAACATTGGGCGCGCTATTGCTAAGCGTGCTGCAGCCTTCGATATGGCAGTCAGTTATTTCAGTCGAAGCGCTAAACCCGCGTTGCCGTATGTATGCCGAGATAATTTAATTTCATTGGCTCAAGAAAGCGATTTCCTGGTGGTTGCTGCATCGGGCGGTGAAGAGACGCGTGGACTAATTGACGATTCTGTGTTGGCTGCAATGCCGAAACATGCCTGGCTGATTAATATCGCTCGCGGATCTTTAGTGGATGAGAAGGCGTTAATCACTGCCTTGCAAAACCGATCAATAGCAGGCGCTGCTTTAGACGTTTTTGAAGATGAACCTCAGGTTCCAGCTGAGCTTATAGCGTTAGAGAATGTGGTTTTACAGCCGCATGTCGGTAGCGCTACCCATGAAACCCGACAAAAAATGCGCGACGTGGTTTACGCCAACGTTGATGCCTTTTTCAAGCAGCAAACTCTACCAAACGCAATTTAACTCACTCAATTTTGCAATAACGATGAGCTTCTGGCCCATCGTTAAGGCTGCGTATTGCTTAAAACAGAGGGCGTGATATGAACAATAAGATACCCGGAACACGCTGGCTGCGCGTGATAGCCCCGATTCTGATTACCTGCATCATCTCCTTTATGGATCGCGTAAATATCAGTTTTGCTTTACCCGGCGGCATGGAGCAGGACCTTGCCATTACCAGTCAGATGGCGGGCATTGCCAGCGGCATCTTTTTTATCGGTTATCTTTTTTTACAGGTGCCCGGTGGCCGTATTGCGGTAAATGGCAGTGGTAAACGTTTTATCGCCTGGTCGTTAATAGCCTGGATGGTGGTTTCAATAGCGACTGGATTTGTGACCAATCACTATCAACTGTTGGCGCTACGCTTTGTCTTGGGTGTTTCTGAAGGTGGGATGCTGCCAGTGGTATTAACCATGGTCAGCAACTGGTTCCCGGAAAAAGAGCTGGGCCGCGCCAACGCTTTTGTCATGATGTTTGCGCCGCTGGGTGGCATGTTAACGGCACCTGTTTCGGGCATGATCATCAACATGGCAGACTGGCGGTGGTTATTTATCATCGAAGGCTTACTCTCTGCCGTCGTGTTGTTGGTGTGGCTGTTAGTGATCAGTGACCGACCAGAAGAAGCTCGATGGTTACCGGAACGTGAACGAGAATATTTGATTGAAGCGCTTAGCCGTGAGCGCGCTGCACGCCAGTCCAAACAACCCGTTAGCAAAGCGCCGCTTAAAGATGTTTTTCGTAATAAAGGATTGATGAAGCTGGTCGCACTCAATTTCTTCTATCAAACCGGTGATTATGGCTACACCTTGTGGCTGCCGAGTATTTTGAAAAATCTGACAGGCGCAAATATGGCGAATGTAGGCTTGCTGGCGGTGCTGCCTTTTGTCGCGACCATGGTGGGTATTTACCTTATTTCTCTGTTCAGCGACCGTTCAGGTAAACGTCGGATGTGGGTAATGATTTCACTGTTTTGCTTTGCTGCCGCGCTGTTGGCATCAGTGATTTTACGCAACCACATCGTGGCTGCCTACATCGCGTTGGTGGTCTGTGGATTCTTCCTGAAAGCCGCAACCAGCCCATTCTGGTCTATTCCTGGACGTATTGCCTCGCCAGAAGTCGCGGGCAGCGCACGAGGCGTCATTAATGGATTAGGTAATTTAGGGGGATTTTGTGGTCCTTATCTGGTCGGCATCATGATTTATCTTTACGGCCAAAATGTCGCCGTCTGCGCTTTAGCGGCTTCATTAGTAATTGCCGGATTGATCAGCCTATCTTTACCCGCGTCATGCGATCTTCATGAATCATCGAAACGTGAAAAACAGGATCGTCGGCAGCCGCATCAGGTTTAAAATATATAATTTAAAACAGAGCTCTTATTGTTTTGCTGTAATAGTCGCTAGCGCAATACTCATTTCTATTGAGTAATATCACTAACGGAAAGAAAGTTAGCCTCTGTTTTATCATAAAACGTGAGAAAAAAAGGCGTTTGCCGCAGCCTGATCCTGGGCTGCGGCTGTAGCGCTGACCAATAACCCAAAAAACAGAGAGAAATTTATTATTGGATTTTAAGTCGAGATGGCAACGCTCTGCTCGAATGCCAGTGCTATGAGGATGCTATTACATTATCCCGCTTGGCTTATTATTGAAATATAAAAACTAATGAACCATTTCCTGCATTAACTGTTGCGCAGTCAACTGTTAGCATTAGGTGATAACCGTCCTGGTTAAGCCTGTTTTGCAGAATATTTTCGTGATGGCAGGAGACAGCATGCGTTGACATTTTCCAGAACGGAATAAAGAAACGTTAAATTTATTTCTGTTGAAACCGCGCTAGCTAAAGAGAATTAGCGATCGGAAGCGGTTGTATGTGTTAGCTTTCCACCTTGAGCGTAACGATTCGAATTTCTTATATTTAAAAAAATCATACTTCAACCTGAAAAGTCTCAAAAAATTACCCTATTTAAGTTAAATCTCGATAAACTGCTTTAACCCTACGTTGATGCTGTTAATTGATGAATTACTACTCACCTGATGACAACCATCTAAAGCTGCGTTCGACACGCTTTGTACGTCGCATGTTTGCTATGCGCCAACTGGGTACATTTTTGTGTTTTCTGCCCATTTTATCCGTCTTGATGGAGCAGGGAAAAAGCCTGGGTGCCTGTGGATTACTGTTTATAAATGCTTTTGCCTGGCCCTATATCGCCTACCGTTTAGCGTTAAATTCACAGGATACCACCGGGCGCGAACGCAACAATTTAACTCTCGATGCCGCCTTCGGTGGTATTTGGGTTGGGTTGATGGCGCTCAGTCCGCTGCCTTCATTTGTGATTATAGCGGTCCTGATTTCTGACCGTTAGCTGGTCACAGTTGATCGCCGCTGTTCAGGCTTTTTTGTTTGCTTTTGCCTTGGTCTGGGCTTTGGAAGGCGCCCCGATAGAAACGGAATTTTCGACGCGCACCGTATGGTTAACGTTACCACTGGCAACCGGTTATTTACTGGCGTTGAGTGTTGTATCGCACAACCTCACGCTAAGTTTAAGGAAAAAAAATAGCGAACTGGAGCGCATCGCGTTAATGGATCCCGGATTAAAAATTCCTAATCGACGCCTGTTTGAGCGCCGTCTCGAAAGCGAGTTTCTGCGCACCAAACGTGGCGAGGGTAATGCGTATTTAATGCTGCTGGATGTTGATCATTTCAAGCATGTTAACGACACGTTTGGCCATGAAGCGGGAGATTTTTTGTTGGCAGAGATTTCGGGAACGCTGCGTAACAACGTCGGAATGAAGGACGTGCCCGCACGTTTTGGCGGCGATGAGTTAGGTGTTATCGTTCGGGATGCAGATGATGTCACCATCATTGCCATGGCAGAGCGAATCAAAAATCAGATCGAACTGATCCGCTTACCCGCTTCCCCTGACTATCAATGTACCGTCAGCATCGGTATCGCTGCGGCACGAGAGGCGGGTTCGATCCATGAATGGTTGCGTTATACCGATGAAGCACTTTATCGGGTCAAACGCGCTGGACGCAATGGCATTCATCTACGGCAATCCACATCACAGCACTAATCTTTAACGGAAGCGCTTACGGCGCTTCCGCCTTATTTTCTCAGAATCAAATGGCCGGATAATCGCCGGTTCCTTCAGGCCATGGCGTTAACAGATCAAAACCGTCTTCGGTCACGGCAACGGTATGCTCCCATTGCGCGGAGAGTGAACGGTCTTTGGTCACTACTGTCCAGCCATCGGAAAGCAAACTGGTTCCGGCTTTGCCTGCATTGATCATCGGCTCGATAGTAAAAATCATCCCTGCTTTAAGCGGCATGCCTTCGCCCGGTGTGCCGTAATGCAGCACCTGAGGATCGGTGTGATAAATCTCGCCTACGCCGTGTCCGCAATATTCACGCACCACGGAAAAACCTGCGCCTTCCGCGACGCGTTGGATTGCAGCGCCAATATCCCCTAAGGTTGCGCCAGGACGAACAGTTTTAATGCCCGCAACCATGGATTGATAGGTGATTTCTACCAGACGTTTGGCGCGTACGGAAGGTTGCCCAACAAAGTACATACGGCTGGTGTCGCCATACCATCCGTCTTTGATGATCGCGACATCAATATTCACGATGTCGCCATCTTTGAGCTTTTTCGCAGCGGGAATGCCATGGCAAACCACATGATTCACAGAAGTACAGGTGGTACGGGTATAACCGTGATACCCAATGTTCGCGGGCGTAACTTTCAGTTCATTAACGATGTAATCATGGCAAATATCGTCAAGTTCTTCCGTCGTGATCCCGGGTTTGACGTGTGGAGTGATCATCTCCAGCACTTTCGCGGCAGCATGACCCGCTGAACGCGCCATTTCAATTTCCCGTGCCGTGTGAATTTTTACTGTGTTCATTACACATCTCCTTGTGAAGTGAGATTGTCGCTAACGACTAAGTTACGAATATCTGAACTGCCATCCAGTTCGGCGCGAATTAACATTTGCGCCAGTTCATGCTGATTCAGCTGTGGATAGAGTTCGGCCATCATGCCCAACTTCAACCAATGCTCTGCTTGAGAGTTAATGGAGCGACTCATCGCCTGACTGGCGATACGCAAATTCTCATGCATAAGGTCGGAAATTTTTACAATGCCCATATTATGCCTATATGAAACGTATATGCTTTGTATATTTGCATGCTGAGTGGAATTTTTCAAAGGAAATATAGGTGACGTTGTCACTAATGGGGGGCGTGCTCTCTAGAATCATTATGTTCACAACCTAAATCAGAAAAGACCCACGCCAAACTCTACGAATCTTCCTGATAAAATCGACGACAAAAACACAGTAACACTTATCTAATTGTTTTAAATAAAAAAGCGCCTCATAAAGAAGCGCTTTTTTGAGAATAGCCCGTAATCAGAAGGACATTGTTAAGCCAGCATAGTATGCGCGACCGGGCTCATTATAGGTTGAAGCACCTTCCGCTTCGCGATAAATACGCTTATCCAGCAGGTTGCTGATGCCGGCATTAGCCCGCAAATTTTTGGTCAGGTCGTAGTTGAAGTTCAGGCCGAAAACAGAATAGGCACCCACTTCTTTGGTCGATAATGAGCCTGCTTCGGTACGTGATTCTGCATATTCACGCGGCTTTTGACGACCATACATTGTCCAGTTCAGGTTACTGGAAAAATCTTGCGTAACCTGCCAGTCCAACATGGTGTTGATGGTGTACTCGGGAATGATCGAAAGCGGATTTCCCGTATCCTTGTCTTTTGACTGAATCATGTACGTTGCGTTAGTACGCCATTCCAACGTGTCACGAATGACCGGGATCGTCATGTTACCTTCTAGGCCTTCAACCACAGCTTTGCCGCCGTTGCTCCACTGCAGAATGTTATTACCATTCGAGGCATAGCCAATGATATCGGTACCGGCGACAATTTTATTTTTGTAATCATTACGGAACCAGGTAATGCCAGCGACGTAACCTTCATTGATGAACTCAATCCCCAACTCTTTGTTTACGCTAACTTCAGGATCCAGATCTTCGTTACCCAATAAATAGCAACTGCCGGTAGCGATACCGATTGGACAACCATTGCCGCGCGTTGAAAGGAGATAACCCTCTGTGGATTGATAAAGGTTGGGTGCTTTAAATGCGCGAGCAATACCGGCCTTCAATGTGAAGTGATCGCCTAAGCCCTGTGAAATATTCAGGCTTGGGCTCCAGTTAGCACCAAAACTATCGTGATAATCAAAGCGCAAGCCGGGGATTACTTCTGTACTGTCAGTCGCAGCAATGTTGTCTTCAAAATAGAGTGAACTGATGGTTGCGGTGTTTTTACTGTTTCGGGCTGAAGCATCGCCGCTTACGTCACCAATGACAACACCGGATGCGTTGGTTGCCTGCATGGATGCCGGATCGTTAAGCTCATCGCGATTCCATTCAGCACCGAGAGTAACCGTTTGATCCCGCAATAATTCCAGCGGGAAACTGACTTCGCTGCCAGCGCGGTAACTTTCAAATCGGCTGGTGGAGTAAGTATTGCTGTTAATGCGGCCTTCGCCGCTGCCGGTGGTTCCTTCCTGCAAACGCGTATTGTTGGTTTTTTCGTAGTTGAAAGTCAGTTTCGACTGTCCCCAATCCCAAATACCGTTATGCGCGATGCCATAACTTTGGCGGTAAAGGCGATTGGTTTCATCACCTTGCAGAGACTCAATCAGCGCATTGCCGCCACCGTTACTGTATTGCGTATCGCCAGCGTAGATATTGCCTTGTCGGCTATAGCCATAACTAAAATCCAGAATTTGCTCTGGCGTCAGTTTCCACGAAAGTACCGAGTTAATATCTTTGTTACGCACACCTTCGCGCCCAGCTGCGGCAGAACCATTTTCTGCGGTGTTGATGTCGAAAGCATCAGCATCGGTTTTATTGATGTTGCCGTACAAGCGCATAGTTAATGCGTCGCCTGCCAGCGGGCCGCTCAAATTAAAGTTGGCGCGTTTCGTTGCACCTTCTTTGTCATCTTCCGGTTGATTAGTGTAAAGCGATAACGATCCATGCCAGTCATTAGTGGGCCGTTTGGTAATAATGTTAACGACGCCGCCCGCTGCGCCAGAACCGTAACGTGCGGCAGCAGGACCGCGAATGACTTCAATACGTTCCACCATTTCCGGCGGCACCCAGTTAGTGTCGCCGCGGGAATCACGTTCGCCGCGCCAGCTATAACGTACAGAGTTGCGCGAAGAGGCGGGAACACCATCAATCAGGATCAAGGTATTTTCTGGTCCCATCCCGCGAATATCAATTTGGCGATTATTGCCGCGACTGCCGTTAGCCGTATTACCGGTAAGATTGACGCCAGGCATTTTGCGAATGATGTCGGAAAGGTCATTTACAGGCGGGCTTTTTTCAATATCCTGCGCCGTAATGGTTGAGACGCCAGGTTGTTGTTTTAATTCCTGTTCGGCGGTGACTAACATGGTTTCACCGTCAGCCAATTTATCCGTTTCTTCTTCATTAGCGCCGTAAGCAGAAGTGCTCAACAGTCCAGCCAGCAAAAGCGCAATGGGACGCTTCTGGACATGCGTAGTTACATTCACTTAATCAATCTCCCTGATACGTTAACGTTTGTAAGTAAATGCGTATGATAATGATAATGGTTATCATTGTATATATTGGAGTAGCACCTTTACATTCCTCCACAATTGGTTAAATAAACAGCAAAAAAACGCTGCTCCATTCTAATTTTGAGCCGGTAATCAAGGTCGATAAGGTGAATAAAATACGTTAAAACGCGTCTTTATGACTCCAGACCTATTAAGTCTGGAGTCACATGCAATTGGACAGTAAAATGCGTCGTTTAACACCTGTGTAGCTGCGCGATTGAAAAGGGAAAGTTTGCGAATGACACTGTCTTCATCACACGTTGGTCGCCATGTTTTGGTTTGGCTGGACGACATCAAAACCTCTTCACTTGGCCAACTCGATAATTTTGGTGATGAAGGCTCGGTAGAGCAGGTGATGAAAGTGTGGGTAAAACTTTCGTTACTGGTTACTCGACGTCGACCCGAGATCGCTATTTCCTCTTTACTCAAACATGTGCTGCCGCAGATCGGCTCACTTCCGCTGAAAAGCATTACCCGGTTACGATTGAATCGCCTTTACAACATCCTGATCGCTGACGGTAAAAAAGAAGAAGCGCGGCGCGTTTTTGCCTTAACTAAACAGTTTTTAGCCTGGTCGGAAATTCAGGGTTATCTCGATCATTCGCCAATCGCCTCCATGAAAAAACGCGATGTGGCCGGGCGAGCTACGCCGCCTCGAACCCGACAATTATCTGACGCCGAAATCTGGGTTTTTTGGCATGGGCTTGATAACTGGGCGCTTTCTGAACAAGCGCGCTGGGCGCTGCGTTTGTGCCTGGCGAGTGCGCGGCGTCCAGATGAAATTATTCAGGCCCAGAAATCTGAGTTTGATCTGCAATTGGGTTTGTGGAAGCAGGGCACGCGTAACAAGTCGCAGCGCGAACACATTTTGCCGATTTCACCGCTGATGCGTCTGTGTATCGAACAGTTAATAAAATCATCGGATTCGCGATCGCCCTGGCTAGTTCCCGCGCCGCGTGATGCGCAGCAACCGCTATCGAAAGGCGCACTTAACCAGGCATTGCGGCGGATGATTCGGGCACCGCGCGGATTAGGGCTTGAGCCATTTTCACCGCGAGACCTGCGTCGAACCGCACGTTCGAAGTTATCTGCATTAGATACGCCAAACGATGTCGCTCGAAAAATCATGAACCATGCACTGGAAGGAATTGACCGCGTTTATGATACACATAATTATTTGGACCAAATGCGTGAGGCGCTAAATAACTATTCAGATGCTTTACTGCAAATTACGTCCTGTGAAAGTTATTATGCATTGCGGCATCGATTCGAAGGTGAAAGGTTAGCCTTGAGTGATATGTCACTCATGTACATGTCATCATGACTATAATTAAAATAAACAGTGAATAATAAATAAGCGTTAAGATTGATGTGGGTGACTTAGAATAGATTTTAAATGTTATATCTAATAACTTAACGGAATACCTATAACGATATTGCTTTAATTCTTTAGATCAATAAAGGGTTGATATATCGCGATTAATCTTATGTCTGGCGGTTGGATTGAACGGCTGTTTTATGTCGAATCGCATAAAACTTGTTGTATCTATTGACTTTTTAGGCCGCCTTGCCTGACTTTGCTGTTTGATTTTATTAATGACTATAAACACGACTTTCTCTTTTAAAAGTATAGGGTAATAACCCCCGGCATAGCTTTATTCCTAAACGCCCTTTCTAATGTCATTTTTAGCAAAAGCTTAGATGTTTTTCGCATTTGTTATAGATGCATATATTCACAGACAATGATCTGCGTCAGCGACAGCCAATGAATTGGCGGCGGTGTAACGTTATAAACGATTTACTTTGATGATGTTAATTCTCCCATTTTGGAGAATATTTGATGATTCTTATCAGGAGAAAGGTTCCAGTGAAATTAACTAAAGGAATGACCTTATTAGCGCTCGTAATGGCCACTCACTTCGCTAACGCTGCCGATGTTTCTGTTCCCACTGACAGTTCGCTGCATGTCGATGCCGATGCCAAACTAAAGAGCCTGCTGCCGCCAGATATTACTCAGCGCGGATATATCGTCGCTGGAACCAACCCTAATACGCCGCCAACCACCTTCTTTAAGGAAGACAATAAAACCCTGGCAGGCCGTGAAATCGACATCATGAATGCGGTGGGTGAACGCCTGGGTATCAAAGTGCAATGGCGCGATACCGGCGGTTTCGACAATATCATTCCGGGTTTAAAAACCGGTCGCTACGATGTTGCCTTATCTAACATCAATGCCACGCAAACCCGCCTGAAGCAGGTCGATTTTGTTGGCTACTATAACGCCAGTCGCCTCGGCATTATTTCTCTGAAGTCTGCCAGCATTGCCCCTTTTACCACCTTTGATGCCGTATGCGGTAAAGAGGTCGGTGCAGGCGCGGGAACAACGCAAATCATGCGACTGGAACAAGCCAGCAAAGCCTGTGAAGCCGCTGGGAAGCAGCCGATCAAAGTGGCGGTATTTCCCGATCGCCCTGCTGGTGTTCAGGCTGTTGTAAGTGGTCGCGTGCCGATGTTTTTTGGCCCTTATGAGGGCCTGAGCTGGCAGACCAAGCTGATCAAACCTTTAGCGTTGAGCGGTGAAATCCATGTTGATGACGCGCCGGTTTCCGTTGCTTTCCCGAAAGATTCTCCGCTTGAACCTGCTGTCCAGGCCGCGCTGAATTCTCTGATCAAAGATGGCAATTACCAAAAAATTCTCGATCATTGGGGCATTGGTTTCGGTGCAGTAACGGAAGCCAAACGTAACGAAGAGATTTTCAAATGAGTTCACATTCTGAACACACTGATGATTTACGCATCGTAAGTAAACGCTATTACGGTCGTTGGTTCAGCGCCTTGGTGGTGCTGTTCTGCGTAGTGGCAATGGCGCATTCGATGATGAACAACCCACGCTTTGAGTGGGGCGTTATCGCAGAGAGTTTTACTGAAGCGTCAATTCTGCAGGGCGTTTTGATGACGCTACAGCTCACCGCCATATCAGTCGTGCTCGGTTTTGCTTTCGGAACCGTACTGGCCTTGATGCGACTCTCATCCAATCCAGTATTGGTTGCGGTGAGCTGGGCTTACACCTGGTTCTTCCGCGGTGTGCCGATGCTGGTGCAACTGTTTCTGTGGTACAACATCGCGGCACTTTACCCCACAATTGCGCTCTCTTTGCCGGGAGTCGGTGAGCTTTGGAGTGCGCAATCTAACGCGTTAGTGAGTCCGTTCAGTGCAGCAGTGATCGCCTTAGTCATGCACCAATCTGCTTATGCGGCTGAAATTGTGCGAGCCGGCATCCAAAGCGTAGGAAATGGTCAGCTTGAAGCGGCCCGTGCGTTGGGTTATCGACCAGCACAAATTTTTCGTCATACCGTTTTACCGCAGGCGATGCGCGCCATTCTGCCGCCTGCGGGTAACGAAATTATCGGTCAGCTTAAAACGACCGCCGTGGTTTCAGTTATCTCACTTCAGGACGTTCTGTTCTCTGCGCAGATTATTTACCAGCGTACTTATGAAGTGATCCCGCTGCTGTTAGTTGCCACCTTGTGGTATCTGCTGATGACCTCGGTGTTGTCGATCGGACAATATTATGTTGAACGCTACTTCTCCCGTGGCGTCACGCGCCAGGAAAAGCGCGGTTGGCTGAGCATTATTACCGGTTTTACGCTGCCTAAAGCCGCAAGGAGTGTCAGCAATGGCTGAAGCAATTACGTTACGTAAAGTCACTAAGCGCTTTTCCGGTAACACGATTTTGGATGCGGTAAACCTTGATATTCCAGCGGGTTCGGTCACGGTGATCCTCGGCCCATCCGGCTCAGGCAAATCAACCCTGTTGCGCTGCATTAACCATCTCGAAAAGCTCGATGGTGGCACCATCCGTATTGGTGGCGAAATGGTGGGATATAAGCAGAAGGGCCAGGCGCTGCACGAACTCAATAGCCGTGACGTTGCGCGGCAACGCAGTCAGATTGGCATGGTGTTTCAGCAGTTCAACCTTTTCCCGCACCGTACCGTGTTGCAGAACATTATTGATGCGCCCATGCGGGTGAAAAAACAGAGCCGTCAGCAAGCAACCGAGAAAGGCAGAAAACTGCTGCAACAGGTGGGACTGGCGGGGCGCGAAGATGAATGGCCGCAAAATCTGTCGGGTGGACAACAGCAGCGCGTGGCGATTGCTCGTGCCTTAGCGATGGATCCCGGCGTAATGCTGTTTGATGAACCCACTTCCGCGTTAGATCCAGAGCTGGTGGGGGAAGTACTCCAGGTCATTCAGCAACTGGCACACTCCGGCATCACTATGGTGATTGTTACACATGAAATCGGCTTTGCGCGTGAAGTGGCCGATAACATCGTGTTCATGGAGGCGGGGGCGATAGTGGCTGCAGGCCCAACCCAGCAGGTGCTGGATGATCCTGAAAATGGTCGCGTACGTAATTTCATTTCAACGGTGCTTTAGGCACCGTTTTAACTGGGAATATTATGTCCAGCATGCACAGTTCGCACTGGGGTGCTTTTCGCGCACGCCCTAACGGCAATTCGTTAATTATTGAGCCCTTCAGCGGCGATCCCGATCCCAGCCCGCTACTTAGCAACTTTACGCAGGTTCTCGATCATCCGGCGCGCGTGACGCAACCGATGATCCGTCGCGGCTGGCTGGAGAAGGGGCCCGGCGCAGATTCACGCCGTGGCGATGATGAGTTTGTGGCGGTGAGTTGGGATCACGCTTATTCCCTGATCGCCGCTGAGCTCACTCGCGTTAAAAACAGTTACGGGCCGGAAGGGGTTTTCGGTGGATCGTATGGCTGGTCCAGCGCTGGCCGCTTTCACCATGCCCAAAGTCAGGTTCATCGCTTTCTGAACACTACCCTTGGCGGCTACGTTCGTTCGGTTAACAGCTACAGCTCAGGTTCCGCATCGGTGTTGTTGCCGCACATTGTGGGCGACATGAATGAAATTGCCCGGCGTGGGGTCAGCTGGCAAGAGATTGCCGAACACAGCGACATCGTCCTGGCATTCGGTGGCTTAGCATTAAAAAATTCACAGGTTGCCAGCGGTGGCGTCAGCGAACACACCGAGCGCGGCTATATGCAGCAGGCTTCCACACGTGGCGCACGCTTTGTTTCAGTTAGCCCGCTAAAAAGCGATCTTCCGGCTGAAGCCCAGGGTGAATGGATAGCGCTGAATCCCGGCACCGATGCGGCCTTTATCCTCGGTTTACTTGCAGTGCTGATTGAACATCAGTTAACCGATGAAGCCTTTCTGGCGCGTTACTGTGTCGGTTGGGAGACAATGAAAGCGTATATCCTCGGTGAAGAGGATGGCGTGAAACGCGATGCAGAATGGGCAGCGCAGATTTGTGGTCTGTCAGCAGATCATATTAGGGATATTGCTCGCTCGTTACAGGGTCGACGCGTGCTTGTCACGGTGGCACATGCGCTTCAACGCGCAGAATTCGGGGAGCAGCCAGTGTGGCTTGGATTAGTGTTAGCGGCGGCATTGGGCCAACCGGGTTTACCGGGCGGCGGCTATACCTATGCACTTGGCGCGCTGGGTCATTACGGTAAACAACATAATCTGGTGAGCTTCCCGGCATTGCCGCAGGGTAAAAACGGTATTGATCGCTTTATTCCTGTGGCGCGCATCGTTGATATGTTGCTGCATCCAGGTGAAAAGTTTGATTATAACGGACGCCGTTTAACCTATCCCGACATCAAACTGGCCTACTGGGCAGGCGGCAATCCGTTTCATCATCATCAGGATTTAGCGCGTTTACGACGTGGATTCTGTCGGCTTGATACGTTGATCGTGCACGAAATTGCCTGGACCGCCACTGCTCGTCACGCAGACATTGTGTTGCCAGCGACCATGACGCTGGAGCGAGAAGATATTGGCGGCGCCCCAACCGATCGCCACTTGATTGCCATGCAACCGGTTGCCGCGCCTTATGCCCAGGCAAAAGATGATTATGTGATCTTCACCGAGCTGGCTAAACGTTTAGGCGGCGAGCAGGCGTTTACCGAAGGGCGCGATACACAAGGTTGGTTACGTCATCTCTATGGTCAAATGCAGGAAAAATTAGCGGCGCACCGCGTCAGCACCCCCGATTTTGATGACTTTTGGCAACAAGGTTTCTTAACGCTGCCGCAGTTGAACGATGCCGGACGCATGATCAACGGTTTTCGCGCCGATCCCGATGCTAAGCCGCTGCCTACGGCAAGCGGAAAAATCGAAATCTACTCGGCGACCATTGCCAGTTTCGGTTACGAGAGCTGTCCTGGACATCCGGTTTGGCGTGAGCCGCGTGAAAAACCGAATGCAGAATATCCGCTTTGGCTGATTGCCAATCAACCCGCAACGCGACTGCACAGCCAACTCGATTTTGGAGCCTACAGTCAAAGCGGTAAACAAAATGGACGTGAGGTGTGCAGCCTCAACCCGACAGATGCCAGTCGGCGCGGCATTAAACAGGGTGATGTTATTGAGCTGTTTAATCTACGCGGACACGTACTGGCCAGCGCTCGCGTGACCACAGATGTTATGCCTGGCGTTATTCAGCTTCCGACCGGCGCTTGGTATGACCCGGTAGATGTGCATGCAGCCCGGCCTTTGTGTCGTCACGGCAACCCGAATGTCTTAACCAACGATATTGGCACATCTTCGCTGGCGCAGGGGTGTACCGGCCAGATCACGGTGATAGAGGTGAGGAAATTTTTGGGCGACGCACCTGACGTTCGCGCTTTTCTACCGCCTGAAGCGGCTATTTCAAAGCCGTTCGAGGCTTACCGGCACGTTTGAGACTTAGCGTTGAGTTTCAACAAACAGATAAGAGAGGCTCAGGCGCTGTATCACGCCTGAGCCTCTTGTTTTCATTTTTTGATTTCAATGTAATGCGTTAAAAACGGCAGCGGTTAATTGGGTTAAATCAGCGTCATTGCGCAGTTCACAGGCTTTCAGCATGGCTTCACATTGTTCAGGTGATCCCGCTTCCAGCGCTCGCTGCAATTTACCCTCAACGTCAACCGGCGTGGCCAAAGATTGTTGACGTGTTTGTCGGCAACGTAACGTCTTTCCATCACTACGTTGAACAGCAACGTCATGAAATCTCAGCCCGGGGTTTAAGGCATCCGGCGGGGCGGTTTCGTCAGGACAGCGATGCACCTTTGCAGCCAATGCGAGCACGTCAGCATTCACGTCACCTTCGGCAAAGTCAGTCATGCGCAGCTCGTTATAAATCAGCATGGCAGCAATAACGTATTCGAGACTAAAACGCGCCTCGATACCATTTTTGGGCACGCGCACGGATGCAGCGATATCGCCGCCCGGAGGAAAGGCCACGTCAATCCGTTCAATTTTACGCAGAAAACTCTCCAGCGATTCACCGTTGGCAAGTCCTTGTTCGCGTATTGCATGTGCGGCCTCGGCTGCGCTGTGCGTGCCGCTACAGGTGGCAAAAGGTTTATATTCAAGCCCTGGCGAGCTGATCCGCCAGGGATTTCCCCAGTGAGTAATCAGGCGTTCAGGTTGATGCTGACCCTGGCTGCTACTGGCTATAAAGGCTTCCAGCACCGTACTGGCTTGCCCGTGGAATTCGGCCAGCGCCAGTTGCGTGGCACTCACGGCTCGTTCAGCGGCTAAGCCTGCGTGTAAAGGTTTAACTGCCGATCCAAATTGTGCTCGTAAGCCGCTGGCCTGCGTTGCCGCGATACCTAGCAGCACCGCGGTTTGGGCTTCGGTGGCTTCTGTTAATCGCGCCAGGGCAGCAGCAGCGGCCAGCGTGCCAAGCGACGCGGTATTGTGATAACCCAATGTGTAATGCTGTTGCGTAACGGCCAAACCGAGACGGCCTGCCACTTCAACACCCAAAATGTAAGCATCCAGAAAACGGTTCAGATCCACACTTTCAGCCTGGTATATCCATGCCATGAGTGCAGGCAGAATAACGGTGCTAGGATGCCCACGGAAATCTGCATGAAAATCATCAAAATCCAGGGCATGTCCCGCGTATCCCAGCAACAGCGCGCGCGATCGCGGCTCTTTCACATCATAAAGAGTGCGTAGCGTAGGCAAACCGCTGTCAATTACGTGACGTTGTAACACCGGCCAGGTGACAGCGATAAAATCTTTCATGCCTCGTTTAGCAGCCTGATGTGCCTGCTCATCAGGCTGAGAATGGACAACTAAATGGGCTAAATCAGCGGTTAAATTCATGAAGCTTTTACCAACGCTTTCACAGCAAGTTCAGACAGATAACGAGCGGTTGGCGCTAAAACATCATCATTTACACGAAAAGCGGGATGATGCAGCGCGTAGGGTTCGCCGGTGCCAATCATCATAAAAGCGCCAGGCAGCGCCTGTTGATAGAAAGCAAAGTCTTCACCAATGGGGCTGGCTTCCACTACACGTGCCTCGAAGCCGCTTTGGCTTGCCTGTTCCAGCGCAAACTCAACCCAGTTTGCATCATTGACCACTGAGGGTGGCCCCGCTTGCCAGTCAATCTCAACCTGAGCATTAAACGCAGCAGCAATGCCATTAATGATCTGGTGAAAACGTTGAGAAAGTAATTCACGTGTTTCGGCTGAAAAGGAACGCACCGTACCTTCGAGCCAGGCGCTATCCGGGATCACATTCCAGGTGGTGCCGCTGTGAATTTGCGTAACTGACACCACTGCATTGTCATTTGATGGCGCATTGCGGCTGATCAGCGTTTGCAGGGCCGTAACAAGTTGCCCGGCGATGACAATGGGATCGATGCTTTCATGGGGTCGCGCGGCGTGACTGCCGATACCGCGAACCGTCACCTTGAAACGATCAACTGCGGCGGTCAGCGGGCCAGCCTTGCTGCCGATGACGCCTGGCGGCAAAGTCGGATCGTTGTGAATGCCAAAGATCACGGCGGCATCGTGTAATGCGCCGGTTGCCAACAAAACGGGTGCGCCCTGTCCGGTTTCTTCTGCTGCCTGGAATAAAATACGCACCCGCCCGGCTAACTGCGCTTCCTGCTGTTTTAGTAAGATAGCGGCACCCAACGCGGCGCAGCTGTGAAAATCATGACCACAAGCGTGCATCACGCCGGGGCGTTCAGAACGGAATGACACATCAGATTGTTCTTCAATTGGCAAAGCATCGATATCAGAACGCAGCACCACGAGCGGGCCTTCGCCCGAACCAATCTCTGCCACTAAACCCGTGGCTAAAGGCAAATCGAGAATTCGGATTTCATGGTGCTCCAACTGCGCCCGCAAGCGAGCAGTGGTTTCAAATTCCTCGTTGGAGAGCTCTGGGTAACGGTGCAATTCATGGCGAAATGCAATTAACGCCTGTTCATCGAGTGTGCTCATTTAGCGACGTCCTGTAATTGATGACTTTGACGCGAAAGCCATGTCTCGTGTAATGCGCTATTAAGCACTTTTTTCATATAAAGCGTGATGTGGCCTTTACCGAGATCGGTGGTGTGCATCGGCATAAAACCGCGCTTTAGGTACATCTCTTTTAACCAGGGATGGCGGGTGGCCGTGCCCAGAGAAACGGCAGGCGCGCGAAGCTGACCAATAAGAATATCCTGCTCGAGGTGCTGCAGAATTTGCTGACCAAATCCCTGCCCGGCGTAATCGGGATCTGCACCAAACCAGCCGATATGCGGTAAACCAAAAGGCCCCGGCAGCGGGCCCCACGGATAACGCACCGTCACGGATGAAACCATTACCTTGTCTTTATAAAGCGCGTAAACGCCATGACTTTGCAGATGGCGTAACGCTTTATCGCGATCGGCAGTGGCTGCATCGAAATGAATGCCTAACGCTTTGACTGCAGCATAAGCCGCGAGCATGAGAGATAAATATTCATCGACTTCATCTTCTTTAACCTGGCGAAAAGCAAGTGGCATAATCAATCCCGATTTAAATTTTAAACAGTTGTACTTTTTATTTGTTGGTCAGATTAACAGTAAACGTTTCGCGGGCTATATGTGAAAAGTGAATATAGTAATGCTTAAATGTGAAAAGCGATTTGTCGGTTTAAGATTGCGTAACTGCATATTTTACGTAATATGAAGCCATCGATGAAATTTAGCTAAGTGTCATTTATCCTATTGTTTATGTTAGTTATTTAAAACATAAAAATTCACTCAGGACGTTTACGTGTTAGCGATCAAATCCCCGCAAGCTTATATCCAACAGTCCGGCATTCGAAAAAAAGTAGGGGAATATCTTGCTCCTTACGGAAAAAACATTCGTATCTTGACGTCTGAAACAGCCTGGCATGTGGTTAATTCAGAATTAACGCAGGCGTTAAACAATGCTGATATTAAATGGCAGCTGGAATATTTAAACGGTGAATGTACCGATGCGGCGATTAATCGCTTTAAGAATAATGTTATTGAGCAGGACGCCACGGTTATTTTTGCTGTGGGTGGCGGTCGTGTATTGGATTGTGCAAAGGCAGCCGGAGATGCGTTAGACAATGTGGTGGTCATCAACTTTGCGACTGTCGCGGCAACATGTGCAGCCTGGTCACCAATCGCCATCATTTATAATGAGCAAGGCGGTCATTTACGCAGCCAGCCGTTACGCAAAATGCCAGTGCTGGTCTTGGTTGACAGCGAAGTCATCGCCCAAAGCGATGTGCGTTATTTAAAAGCGGGCATCGTTGATGCGCTGGCGAAGTGGTATGAATTCCGTCCTTATCAACGTCACAATCCAGAAAGCCTGGCGCTGGATCTCAAAGTCATGGCTGCGCAACGGGCGGTTGAGGCTTATCGCCAATGGGGCCAACAAGCGATTGAAGCCAATCAGCAAAAACAGGTGACGCCCGCGCTGGAAAAAGTCATTGACGCCAATATTGTGTTGGCAGGCTTGGCTAACAGCATGCGCGATGATTTACCGACGCCGGGATTCGCTCACGCCATACATAATCAATTAACCCATCTACCAGAACTGCATCACTGGCTGCACGGAGAAAAGGTGGGTTTTAGTTTGCTGGTGCAGTCGATTATGGAACACGCAGAAGGTCAGCCAGACGCTGATTTGGTGGCGTTATTAACATGTTTTGACACGCCGTTAAGGCTGCCGGCGTTCCATCAGAATCGTCAGCAAGTCATGCGTCAACTTGCACAGGCGATTCGCTTTCCTGCTGCCAGCGCTGCGCGTTTACCCTTTACCGTGTCGCCGGAAGCGTTAGAACAAGCACTGCTCGCCACCGACACCCTTTCTTAATTGCACATTTTTTATCGCGGCTACGCGGTCTTACATCATTCAAGGGAAAAGTATGAGTAACCAAAACAGTAATACGCGTTTGCGCCTCGGGCTTTTTGTCCAGCCGGTGGGCCATCACGTTAGTGGCTGGCGCTTGACCGAACAGTTAGGAGCGCCTACGGATATCGACTGGCTGATTACGCTGGCAAAGAAAGCGGAAGCGGGTCGGTTTGATCTGTTTTTTGTCGGTGATGCCCTTGCAACAAGCATGTATCGCTTACCCTCAACCATGGCGCGGCTTGAGCCGCTCACGCTGCTTTCGGCATTGGCGACGCACACTAAGCGTATTGGCCTGGCAGCCACCGCATCAACGACGTTCAGCGATCCTTTCACGTTGGCTCGCGCATTTTCGTCACTTGACCATATCAGCCGTGGACGTGCTGCATGGAACGTTGTGACCTCGTTTTCAGCCGACGTAGCACGTAATTTCAGTCGTGAAGATATGCCAGATCACGCCGAACGTTATGGACGCGCACGCGAATTTTTAGACGTCGCGAATAAACTTTGGCAAGGCTGGGAAGAGGGCGCGGTGCAACCTGATAAAGCCAGCGGCCGCTACTTTGTGGATGAGAAGATTAAGTCAGTGAACCATCAAGGTGAGCATTTCCAGATTCAAGGCCCCCTGAATATTACCCGATCACCACAAGGACGCCCGGTGATTATCGAAGCAGGTTCTTCAACGGATGGTCAAAAACTGGCGGCTGAAACGGCCGAAGTGGTGTTCACCGCCGCGGCAAGCCTGGAAGAGGCTCAGCAGTTTTATCAGTCACAGAAAGCGCAGGTTGAAGCGGCCGGTCGTGATCCTGCACATGTGGTGATTATGCCTGGCGTAATGCCGATTGTCGGGCGCACGCGTGAAGACGCCAAAGCGCTGTGGAAAGAGCTCAATACGCTGGTCGATATCGATAACGGTTTGAAGCAACTTTCGCTGCGTTTCGGGCTGGATTTGTCAACCTATCCGCTGGATGGGCCTGTGCCTGAAGTTCCGCTGGGTGAAGGTAATCAAAGCCGGGTGAAATTACTGACCGAGATGGCAAAGCGTGAGAACCTTACTCTTCGTGAACTGGCAGCCATCGCCGCGGGATCACGCGGTCATCGTGTGATTGTGGGTACGGCAGAAGATATTGCAGACGATTTTCAGCTATGGCTGGAGCAGGGCGGCGCGGATGGATTCAACATCATGCCTGCCATTATGCCGGAACAGCTCGACTTGTTTGTTGAGCTGGTAATACCTGAATTGCGCCGCCGGGGCTTATTCCCAGAGGATTACGCTTATTCTACTTTGCGTGAAAACCTCGGTTTACCGGTGGCGTAACGCCTTGGCCCGCGTTGTGAATGTGCAACGCGGGTATTGATTCAAGGTTGTCAGTAACCGGTGCCGCGTGCTGAAATCAGCGTTTCTGTTCATAAGCGCGAATTTCATCATGACGACTGATATCAGAACGCTGGACTTGAATTTACTCAAGGCGCTGGACGCCTTGCTAGATGAACGCAGCGTGACGCGTGCAGCCGATCGTCTGGCGCTGACCCAACCTGCGGTGAGCGGCATGTTAACGCGGCTGCGTGACTGCTTTGACGATCCTTTATTTACGCGCACTCAGCGCGGTATCGTACCCACCGTTCGCGCGTTAGAACTGGCCGCGCCCATCAAGCAGATATTGTCTGAAGTTAACGTGCTGCTTCAACCAAAAGCCTTTGATCCTTCCCGTGCTGAAATGACATTTACCCTTGCTGCGACCGATTATGCGTTACGCGCTGTGGTTGTTCCGTTTATGGCTGCGCTTCGACAGCAGGCACCAGGCATACGTGTATCTGTCTTGCCGGTAGTTTACGATCAAGTGAAGTTACAGATGGAGCGCGGTGAAGTGGATGTCGCCTTGCTGACCCCTGATTCCACGCCTGCTGAATTACATAGCCGGGCGCTATTTGATGAAGAGTACGTTTGCCTGATACGTGAAGATCATCCTGCGGCGACAGAAGAGCGTCTTTCGCTAGAAACCTTTTGTTCACTCGATCACGCCTTGGTCTCTTATCAGGGGGGGCATTTTCACGGTGTCACAGATGATGCGTTGGCAACGTTAGGCTATAAACGACGCGTGACATTATCGGTGAGTAGTTTTTTGGTATTACCGGAAATATTGCGTGTCAGCGATCTTATCGCGGTGGTGCCGCGCCGGTTGGCGGTGAATATGCAGGGGTTAAAGATCATGAATCCGCCGCTGACGCTTGCGGGTTTTACTAAAAGCGTGGCATGGCATGAGCGTACGCATCGTGATGCCGGTTATCGTTGGCTACGCAACGTATTGTTTACGACCAGCGCGATACAGTAAAGCAGCGCGGCGCCTGGAATAAGCGCCGCGATGATGATTAAAGCAGGAAGTCGTTCAATGAACCGCCTGCTTCCAATGCTTTTTTGATTGGAGAAGGCGTGCGGCCCTGACCGGTCCAGGACTTAGTCTCACCGTTTTCATCGGTGTATTGGTATTTAGCCGGGCGTGGTGCACGCTTGGCTTTACTTTTAGTTTCAACAGATGCCAACTTGGTCAAATCAGAAATATCGATGCCGTCGTTTAACAGCATTTCTTTATATTTCGCCAACTTGTCTGCTTTTTCACGCTCAGAGGCTAACGCAGCTTCTTCTTCTTCACGACGCTCAGCGACCACGACAGAAAGCTTTTCAAGCATTTCATTTAACGTGTCAATGTCAACTTCACGGGCTTGAACACGTAATGTACGTAGGTTATTCAACGCCTTTAGCGCATCACTCATTGATTAATCCTTAAAGATGAAACGAATATTTATAAAGCAATGCAGTTTACGAAAAATAGATTCAGAAGGAAATATCTTAGCGAGAGGAAAATGCGCTATTTACGTTGTTTTGAGAATGGGGCGTTTTAAACGTTCCGCATAAAAAGACAAGACTTAAAAAAAGTGCCCGCAGCGATATCGTTTAAAATATCGCCTCACGGGCAGGTGTTCATTTTAGGCGTTTTGATAGAAGGGAAAGCAGCCCGCCAAGATACTCACAGAAAATAACACCATGCAGGTAATGAATGACCAACGCAGGGTATATCGCTGTGTTTGTGCATAATCGATTTTAAGCATGCCGACTAATAAATATGTCGAGGCGACCAGCGGGCTCAAAATATGTACCGGCTGTCCAACCAGCGCCGCTCGGGCCATTTCTAAAGGCGTGATGCCATAATGCCCGGCGGCCTTAACCAGCACCGGTAACATGCCGAAATAAAAGACATCATTAGAAACCATCCAGGTTACTGGAATACTCAACAGCGCGGTAATCACCGCCAAATAAGGGCCTAATGCATCGGGGATTACCCGCACAATGGCTTCTGCTAGCGTATTTGCCATACCGGTTCCAGAGAAAATCCCCGTAAATACCGCCGCTGCAAAAATCAGGCTCGCGACCGAAAGAATAGCGGAAGCATGTCGGGTTAATTGCGCTTGTTGCTGGCCGATCGATGGATAGTTGATCATGAACATAATGGCTGTCGCTAACATAAACAGATAAGCCATGGGCACCACGCCCAACACCAACACCACCAGCAAGGCAATCGTGAGCAACCAGTTGGCCCAAAATCGCCAGGCTGGACAAGGCGTGATTTCAAACTCTAGCTTGTGTTCGACGGCGGCTGTAGTGGCTTGCCAGCCGATACGTTTGCGTTCGTGACGTCCCAAAATCCAGGCAAGAACAAAGGTCCAAATCACACAGGCAATTAAGGGAATCAACATCGGGACAAAAAGCGTTCCTATCTCAGCATGTATCGCTGTTGCTGCGCGCGCGGTCGGCCCACCCCAAGGAAACATATTGCCCAATCCGGTACATTGTAATAACAGACAAGCCGCTTTAAGGGTTGAAATACCCATACGTTTATAAATGGGTAGGAAAGCGGAAAGCACAATCATATACACCGTGGCCCCATCACCATCCAGCGCAACTATAAAGCCTAATAAAACCGTTCCACAAAATATCTTTACTGGGTCGCCATCCACAGCAGAAACAATACGTTTAATTACCGGATCAAACATGCCGGCATCGGTGACGCTCATAAAATAGATCATGGCAAAGATTAACATTACGCCGGTTGGTGCGACGGTGCGTAAACCTTTAATCACCATATCCCCCACGTCGGTATTGTGTCCGAGAAACAGGGCAAACAGCGTAGGAATAAATATTAACGCCGTTAGAGCAGAGAGTTTTTTGCTCATTAATAAGCCAATAAACGTGACTATCATAAGCAGACTGATTATCAGCAGCATGGTGATATCCTGTAGAGTAAGACATTGCCGATTTGCGTTAAACAAATCACATATGTATCGAAATTAATCAGCGCGATCAGGGGCGCCGAAATAGTTAATAACGTTTTGTAATTAATATTAAATGGCTAAGGCTGAGATTCACCGGTCTTTTAAGTTAAAAAAAGCAGGCCGTCGTTATGCCAATAAACGCCCTTATTTTCCTTAAAAATGAGGCGCGCCCTTTTCATTTCTGTGAGATGACTCGCGAATCTTCATTAAATATCCGCTAAATACTCTGTTATTCCCTTGTTAACGTGGGGTAAGCCTGGCATGAGAGAAAAATAAATAATATTCTCCAATCATTATCAATCGATTCCTTTGGGGAATGAATGGAGCTTAAAGATCTCACCTATTTGCTGGCGATTCGCGAAACGGCGCATTTAGGTAAAGCGGCGCAATCCCTTGGTATCACCCAACCGGCGTTAACTAAATGTATTCAGCGGTTGGAAAAATCGTCATCAACCAAACTGATTTTGAAAGTAGGGCGCGGGATCCAGCTCACGGAAGCCGGATTGTTACTTTGTGAACGCGCTCAAAAAGTGGTTCTGCTAATGCAGATGACAAAAAAAGATTTGCATGCTTTAGGCACCGGAACGGCGGGGGTAATCCGCTTGGGCGTAGCAGCGACAGCTGCTGAGTTCATGTTGCCTGAGTTGACGCACGAACTGCTGCAGCAAGCGCCCAGCGTCGTGGTGGAAATTCAGGTAGGGCTGAATGACTTTTTACAAAACCGGCTGCGTGAAAACAAGCTGGACCTGATTCTCGGTTTCCTGCCTGAAAGTAACAGTGAATTCATCACCCGTCCGCTGGTGGAAGATCCGGTGGTGGTCGCCGCCAGTCAATCACACCCGCTCGCTAATATTCATCCAACGCCCGAGCAACTTGGTCACTATCGCTGGCTGTTGCCCGCGCCACAGGTGGCGACCCGACAATGGCTTGAACAGCGCTTACGCAGCGGCGGCTATGCGGCGCCTCGCGTGCAGGTAGAAAGCAACACGCTTTCTCCGCTTCGGCGCATGTTGGCACAAACTGAACTGCTCAGTTTTATCTCGCGACGTTTGTTGCAAGGCGAAAGCGCCGGAGAGGCGTTAATCGAAATCCCTTTACCGTTAGTCATGATGCCACGCACGTTTGGCTGGCAATTTCGCTCCCTCAGCGAATTATCGCCAGCGGCACGTTTGTTAGTAGAGTTAGCGGAAAAGCGCTGGAAATGGTAAAGGTGCTGCGCTGTTAAGCGCTGAGTGACCTTTCCTTGCCTTCACCTTACAGCCTGGATCTTCTTGATTCAGGCCAAAAATCAGTAAAATCCTGCTGCTATCTTGAAATAACATTAACCGAATCAAGACATTTCCCGCGCCTTCTGACTTAAAAGCCCTCCCATATTTCACAAAATATCTTTGATATCAACACCTTTAGTGAACGTTAAAAGTTCGAGAAATTTCGCATCATTTGCTAACAATTTCTTGCAATGATAATAGCAATGCGTATATTTCTCATTTGCTTTAAAGGCAACATCACGCCAGCGCGAAGACGTACGCAGAGAGGGTTTTCTGGGATAACCCCCAGAAAAAAGGCGAAACGCAGCGGTTTCGTCCGCCAGGCTGCAAGGCTGTGAACAGTGGCAAAAAATCAAAAATATAAATGAGGAATTACCGATGTCTTTTGATGTTAAGCGCGTCAGGGAATCTGCAACGAACATGCCTTCGCTTGCGCACAACAAACCTCTGCGTCTCTCCTTGCTGGCGGCTGTTGTCGCTACCGCCTTCACCAACAATGTGCAAGCAGCAGAAACGACTGTGCCCGCCGCCACTGATGATCAGACCATGGTGGTGAGTGCATCCTCTGCGGGTGATGTTGCCGATACGCCTAATACCGATTACAGCGTGCCCGTGACACGTGCAGGAACAAAATTAACCTCTACCGTGCGTGATATTCCGCAGTCGGTCAGTATTATTACCCAGCAGCGTATGCAGGATCAGCAGCTGCAATCGCTGGGGCAAGTGTTGAATAACACCACTGGCATTCAGGAAAGCACCGCTGACATGGATCGTAAAACCTACTATTCACGCGGCTTCCTGATTGATAACTACATGATTGACGGCATTCCCAGCGTATTTGAAGAGCGCTGGAACCTGGGCGATTCACAAACCGACTCGGCGCTGTATGAGCGTATTGAAGTCGTCCGTGGTGCGAATGGCCTGTTAGTCGGCGCGGGTAATCCTTCGGCAGCTGTGAATATGATCCGTAAACATGCGAACAGCAAAGTGGCAACGGGCGACCTTTCCGCCAGCTACGGCAGCTGGAATAAACAGCGCTATGTCGCCGATGTTCAGACTCCGCTGACTGAATCAGGTAACGTGCGCGGACGCGTCGTTGCCGGTTATGAAGATAAAAACAGCTTCGTTGAGCGTTACGGTGCTGAAAAGAAATTTATATCTGCCATCGTTGATGCAGACCTGACTGACTCAACGACCTTGTCGTTGGGTTATGAATATCAGGAAAATAAAGCCGACAGCCCAACCTGGGGTGGCTTGCCGCGTTACTACACCGATGGCAGCAAAACCGATTATCGCCGTGGCTTTAATACCGCGCCGGACTGGGCTTACAACAACAAAGAGACCAAAAAGGTCTTTGTCAATTTGCAGCAGGCGTTTGATAACGGCTGGCAGCTCACCTTAAACGGTACGCATAACGAAACCAATTTCGCCAGTAAGCAGCTCTATATTGATGGCTACTTCGACAAAGTCACCGGTATTGGACAGTCGGAATATGCCGGTTATCCGGTGGTGGGTGGGACAGGTTATAACACCGGCAAGCGTAAAGTGGATGCAGTGGATACCTTTGCCAGCGGCCCGTATGAGCTGTTTGGGCGCACCCACGAATTGATGGCAGGCGTAAGCTACAGTAAGCAGCAAAATACGTATTACAGTGCGTTTGCCAATATTTCGCCGGAAGAGTTGGGTGACTTCAACAACTACAACGGTCAATTCCCTGAAACGGATTGGGGTCCGCGCTCGCTGGCGCAAGATGACACCACGCGCCAGAAGTCAGCTTACATGGCAACGCGCATTTCACTGGCCGATCCGCTGCATCTGATTTTAGGTGCCCGCTACACGCGTTGGATCAACAACACGCTGACCGGTGATTTAGAGAAAAACAACATCACGCCTTATGGTGGGTTGGTGTATGACATCAATGATAACTGGTCGACTTACGCGAGTTACACCTCGGTATTCAAACCCCAAACTAACCGTGACAGCAGTGGCGCGACGCTTTCACCGGTTGTAGGTAACAACTATGAAGCGGGTGTGAAATCAGATTGGTTTAATAGTCGCCTGACGACGTCATTCACCGTGTTCCGTACCGAGCTGGATAATGTCGGCGTCAGCACTGGTCGCATCATTGAAGGGTCAACCGACACGGCATATGAAGCCAAAAAAGGCACAGTCAGCCGCGGCGTGGAGTTTGAAGTCAACGGCGCATTAACCGATAACTGGCAGATGACGTTTGGTGGCACGCGTTACATTGCGGAAGATCGCGATGGTGAAGCGGTTAATCCAAACCTGCCGCGCACCCAGCTGAAACTGTTCACCCGTTATCGCCTGCCGATGTTGCAGGATCTGACCATTGGCGGTGGTGTGAACTGGCAAACTCACGTCTGGAAAGAGAGCGCGGGCCCAAGCGGCAATGGCACCTTCTACTCTGAGCAGGGCAGCTACGCGCTGGTTGATCTCTTTAGCCGCTATCAGCTGACCAAACAGCTGGCGCTGCAAGCTAACGTTAACAACCTGTTCGACAAAAAATACGACACCAATATCAATGGTGATGTGGTTTACGGCGAACCGCGTAACGTCTCGGTAACGGCGAGCTACAGCTTCTGATTTTTTTGCCTTGGCTTATCCCGTAGTAAAAACGCCTCTTAGGAGGCGTTTTTACTGCAAACTTTACAATCCTCTTAAAAAACGTTCTCAAGCCTTATTACCTAAGCCGCTGATGAACGCTTCTGCTCGGCTTCATACTCCGCCACTTTTTGACGAATCACGGGTAGCAAATACTGGCCATACTCAGTGGCATCGCGCAATTGATCGAAACCACGAAACAGAAACGTCGTCACGCCGAGTTTGTAGTATTCCAATGCGGCATTGGCGACGGTTTCCGGCGAACCCACCAGCGAGGTTGAGTTGCCCGCAGCGCCTGAAAGCGCCGCAATCCCTGTCCACAGGCAGCTGTCATAAACCTTGCGCGCCGTCGCGAGTTGATACAACCGTTGTGAACCGACATTGCTGTCCGGCTGGATCGCTTTACCGCCTATATTGGCCTGCGCGGCGGCCAGCAGCGATTCTGCCCGTGCCCACGCCTGTTCATCGCTGGCAGCGATAATCGGACGCAGTGACAAACTAAAGCGAATCTCATTTTCACGACCATATTTTTTCGCCGCTTCACGCACCTGTTCAATGCGGGCTGCAACCTGTTCCAGCGGTTCGCCCCACATCATGTAGACATCTGCATGTTGCGCTGCAATTTCCACCGCAGCATGTGAAGCACCGGAAAAGTAGATGGGCACCCGTGGTTTTTGCAGCGGTTTCACCTCAGTCAAATTATCCCGTACCTGATAAAACGCCCCTTCAAAGTCAAAAGGCTGGTCGGATTGCCACACCTGTTTCATGATCTGCACATATTCACCGGTGCGGGCGTAACGCTCATCCTTGGTCAAGAAATCGCCGTCGCGCTGCAAATCGCCGCTGTCTCCGCCGGTAATCACATTGATCGATGCGCGCCCCTGACTCAGCTGATCGAGCGTGGCAAACTGGCGTGCAGCAAAGGTGGGCGCTTGAAATCCGGGACGATGCGCAACCAGCAAACCCAACTTCTCCGTAAAGGCGGCGACGTAACTGGCGATAATCATCGAGTCTGGCGCGCGGGTATTGACCGCCAGCAACACTTTATCGAAACCTGCATATTCCTGAGCATGGGAAAAGGCTTTGATAAAAGGGATATCGACAATTTTACCGTTGCCTGCATCCGATTCACTCTGTTCATGCGCGCCGACCAGACCAATAAATTCGAGCGTCATTTGTGACTCCTGTTAAATGAGAGCGCCGTTTTACCGGCAGCTGTAAAAATGACATCATCCTGCGGGGTATGAATGCGGCCACACAGCACGTTACGTAAATGCCGTTCAAGTGGATTACTGCGCGTCAGGGCATGATTACCAATGCTTTCTACCATCAGCTGAACGCTGCGAATGGCATTTTCAATCACAACCTGTTTGATCTTCGGCGCCTGAGCGCTTGCAACCAGCCCGGACGTGGCAAAATCGAGCAGCGTCTGGCTGGTAAACAGCAAGGTTTCTACCCGGCCAACAATCTCCTGAAAGCGTGGCAAACTCGCCAGCGGCGCACCTAAATTTGCCGGGATGCGCTGCTGAAGAAAGGTGATAAACCAGTCGCGCGCGGCGTGGGCGATGGCGTCATAGAGCGATCCAAGCAAAACCGCCATCCATACCGTCTCCTCATCATTTAAACCTGCACGTGGTTCGCTCCAGCGGCTGACGTTGACGGCATTTTCAGCCGGGATCCATACCTCATCAAATACCACGCGATGGCTACACGTGGCGCGCATACCCAGATGATCCCACTCAGGTTCAATGCGAATGCCCGTTGCCGATGCCGGGACCAAATAACTGCCCACCAGCGGATCGGCGTCGTCGCTGCTTGCCCAAACCAAAAACCAGCTCAAGCCCACGCTGCCGGTGGCGTAAATCTTCTCACCGCTCAGGCGCCAACCATCGGGTTCACGGCGCGCGATGGTTTTGGGTAAACCGCCGCGTGCTGGCGTGCCGAGTTCCGGTTCAACACGCAGCGCATTAATCAACGCGCCCTGATCGCGCACGCTTTGCGCTACCCGCAGACGAACGGATTCTGGCCAGTCTGAATCCTCACCTAAACGGCGTGAATTCAAATACTGCATAATCACAATCAAGGCGGTGGAGGGTTCGCCTTGTGCTATGGCGGCAATAATGGCGCGGGATTCCGTTAAATTAGCCCCGAATCCACCCGCCGAAATCGGTAGCGCCCGGCTCAGTAATCCGTGTTGCTGCAACAGCGCAAAATTTTCGTGGGGAAATTCGCCCTGCCAATCAATCTGATCGGCTGATTCCTGGAGGGTACGCGTAATGGCGGGCAGACGTTCTCGCAAAAAGATGGATGTATTATCGCTGTCGTTAACGGACATAACGCAAGCCTCAATGAATAACCTGATTGTGACGCAATCTTTTATTTTTATGCCGCCAATGTAAAAGCAAAATACCAGATAACCTCATGCAGAATTGGCATAATTTCAATGCTGGTTGCTGAGCAAATTAATCATTACTCTGCAGAAGATTAATAAAAACGTTATTTATGTTAAGGGTCTCCACTTATTTGGGAGTAACATCGTGCCAGCTCAATATTCACTATCTCGTCGGCATTTTCTTAATTATTCGGCGGCGACATTAGCCGCCAGCGCATTACCCGCCTGGGCAAACCCTCATGACGCGATGAATATGTCGCCGGATATTTTACAGGGAGGTGCAGGGAAATGGGCGTTGGCAAAACCCGCGAAAATACGTCTGGCGGTGAACCTCAACGCTATTTGTCTGGCGCCGGTGATCGTCGCCGATCAGCATAATTTCTTCAAAGCACATAATTTGGAGGTCGAGTTCGTCAACTTTGGCAATTCAACCGAACTTTTACTGGAGTCGATCGCCACTGGCAAAGCCGAAGCCGCGGTGGGCATGGCGCTGCGCTGGTTAAAAGCACTGGAGCAGGGCTTTGACGTTAAGCTAACGGCAGGCACGCATGGCGGTTGTATGCGGCTGTTAACGCGCGACGACGGTCCACGCTCGCTTGAAGCGCTGAAAGGCACCACCATTGGCGTTACCGATATGGCCGGTGCCGATAAAAACTTTTTCTCCTTAATGCTGAAGCGGCACGGGCTTGATCCTAATACGGATGTAAACTGGCGCGTTTATCCGCAAGACCTATTGCCGCTGGTGTTACAGAAGGGTGAAATTCAGGCCGCAACCGGATCCGATCCGGTGATGTGGCGACTCTCTCAACAGCCCGGTTATCGCGAGGTTGCGACCAACTTAATTGATGAATATGCCAATCTGAGCTGCTGCGTCATTGGTACGCGCGGCAGTTTGATTCGCGATCAGCCTGAAGTGGCAGCGGCGATTACCCATGCGATTTTACAGGCGCATGCTTATGCGGCGCAGCATCCTGATACCATTGGCACCGAATTTAATGGTAAAGCGCTGAATACCACGCCACAGGAGATTGCCAGCGTATTGAAAACCCATACGCACGGCCACTATTCCGTGGGGAATGACTTTGTGAAGGAAATAGACGTCTATGCCCGCGATTTAAAAGCGATCAACGTATTACGTCCAGAAACCGATCCGATGCTCTTCGCCAAAGGTATTACTTCAGACGTATTGATATAACAAAAAAGGCAGCCTCGGCTGCCTTTTTTGTTTGTAACGATCAGCTTAAAAGCGGTTGCGATGTCTGTACCGCATTGGCGTTTTTTAAACTTTCTGCGGGACGATGGTGATCGAACAATTGCGTAGAAAGATAATTTCCACCGCCATCCGCCAGCAAAATGACGATACGTTTTCCCTGATTCTCTGGCCTGGCTGCCAACTGCCTTGCCGCATACAGCACCGCTCCCGACGAATCCCCAACTAATATCCCTTCGACTAATGCCAGCTCGCGCGCCGCCTGATACGCCTGCCAGGTTTCCACTGCAATCACCTCATCAATCACCTGATGATCGACATTGGCGGGGATCCGCTCCGGTGGTTGGCTGCTAAAGGCGTGAACGCCAGTGATCTCAAGCGGGTCAGGATTATCAGGTTGTGGCTGCGAGCCAATACCCGGTTCTACAGCAACCACATGAAGTTCTGGATACTGCGATTTGAGATAGCGCCCAATACCAGAAAGCGTACCGCCGGTGCCCACCGAGGCCACTAAAATATCAAGCTCACCTTGCGTATCGCGCCAGATCTCTGGCCCGGTTGTCAGCGCGTGCACACGTGGATTCGCCGGGTTCTCCAGCTGCTGCAAAAAGTGTACGTGCGGTTCTGCTTCCCGCACCCGCGCCACCAGCCAGCGGGTTGCCGCGACAAAATCGCCGTCGGTAGAGGCATAGAAGTCGGCAAAGCCCGGCACCAGGCTAAAAGGGATCAGTTCTGCGCCTAAAGCCTGAATCACCTTGCTGCGTTCGATACTAACAAAGTCATTGATGTAAACACGAAAGTGATAACCTTTTGCCGCCGCAAACGCCGCCAGACCAATACCGGTATTGCCGCTGGTGGTTTCAGCAATCACATCGCCAGGTTTTATCAGGCCGCGGCGTTCAGCATCTTCAATCATCGCCAGCGCAATGCGGTCTTTCACGCTGTGATTAGGATTAAACAACTCCAGCTTCGCCAGCAGGTCAACATGCAACTGGTAGCGCTCACTAAAGCGCGTCAGGCGCAGCAGCGGCGTATTGCCAGTGAGCTCGGTTATTGAATTATAAATAGATGCAGCCATTTCTTGTCCTCACTGAGATAAAAGTGCGATCACCATTTCACCGCATTGCGCTGCCACGCCAACGTGCGATCGCGCACGATGAACAGCAGCGTAATCAGCGAAGAGCACAGCAGCGCCATGACGATCAATGCCGCATACATGTTGGCGTACGCCGCCCAGCCTTGCGCCCACTGCAAATACCAGCCAAGACCTGATTTAACACCCATCATTTCTGCAGCAACCAATACCGAGAATGAGGCGCCCAAGCCCATAAACAGCCCGACAAACAGATGCGGCAGAGCAGCGGGCACGGCGACACGCAGCACTAAAAACAATGCGTTCGCCCCCAGCGTGCGCGCCACATCGTAATAACGGTTATCAACGCTGGCGACGCCTGACCACGTCAACACCGTCACCGGGAACCAGGTCGCCAGCGCAATGAGAAAGACCGCTGCGGAAAAGCTTGAGGGAAAGAAATAGAGCGAGAGCGGTAACAACGCAGTGGACGGCACCGGCCCAAGAAAACGTAAAACAGGATGCACCCAATATCCCAGCCCGCGCGACCAGCCAATTGCCACGCCAGTAATGAATCCCACCACGCTACCAAAGGCGAACCCAATGGCCAGCAGACGTAGCGAATTCAGTACGCTGTCGAGCAGGCGGGGCCAATCTGTGGCGTAAGCTTCAAGCAACGCACGCGGTGGGGCGAAAAAGGGGGCGGGCAACAGCGCCTGCTTCGCGGTGACGTATTCCCAAATCCCCAACAGCAGGGCTAACACCACTAACCAGCGCGCACTGGTTTTCAGCGGTTGCCAGAGTTTCAAATGGGGTGCTGCGCTGGCTGCCAGCACTAACACCGTAAGGAGTGACGCAAGGGCGATAAAAAACGCATGGGTTTCATTGACAAAGCGTGGGGCCGCAAAGCCGATTTGTTTATCGGGCAGGCCGGTCATCAGCGCGACCAATCCCCACCAACAGAGTAATGCTGTCCATAAGAGGGGATCAATGCGACGTACCGCATTTGACGATCGCCCCAGTGCTAACGTTTCACTCACCATGTTTCTCTCCCGCTGATAACTGCAATATTTACTGTATTCGCCAGGCATTCATTAATTGATTGCGAATGCGCAAGCCCTGTTAGTCATCAATATTGATAAACCCGCATTTAAAGCAATATCGCAAAGCTGGAACCGCACACCAAATAACAATCCCGTATGAGGTAATGCGGTTTTTATTTATGAGTGATTAGCAAACGCTATGCTGCTATTAGCATAATTACCGGCGGGTTATTTGTGTTATTAATTTTTAAAATGCATTTTTAAAGTCATCCGCTTGAGGAATATGATATGGCATCACAGAATGTAGACGCTATTAATAGAGGCGCGAACAGTGCTGGCGTTAATATTGATATCGAAAATGTCAGCCACCATTTTACGCTGGAAGGAAACGATTTGGCGGTATTGGAAAATATTCACTTGCAGGTAAAAGCGGGTGAGTTTGTGGCGCTATTAGGCCCGTCCGGCTGCGGTAAATCGACCTTGCTGCGCTTGCTGGCTGGACTCGAACAACCCGCCAGTGGCTTACTGGCAGAAGAAGGTCGCGCCATTACTGCGCCACACCCTTCTCGCGTCGTGGTGTTTCAAGATCCTACGCTTTATCCCTGGCGCACGGTTTACGACAATGTAGGATTAGGACTGCAAATTCGGGGCGAGAAAAAGCAGGCGGCTGAAGAACGTATCAATGCCATGCTGGATCGCGTAGGTCTGCGTCAGTTTGCACGCGCCTGGCCACATCAACTTTCTGGCGGCATGGCGCAGCGTGCGGCATTGGCGCGCGCTTTAATCAATCATCCTCGCTTACTGATTCTGGACGAACCGCTTGGCAAGCTGGATTCATTGACGCGCTTACGCATGCAGCAGGAGATTGTCGATTTGTGGCAAGAGCAGCAATTCACGACCTTGATGGTGACGCATGATGTGGAAGAGGCGCTGTTTATGGCTAACCGCGTGGTGGTGTTTAGCCCGCGTCCGGCGAAGATAGTGGAGATTATTGAGGTTAAGCAGCCGTGGCCGCGTCGCCGTGATGATCCAGAATTAGTGGCACTGCGTAGCAAGGTTCTTTCACTGCTGGGTAGCGAGCACGTCGCCGCCTAAAAGCAGGGAAGGCTGAGCCTTCCCTGCACGTTATAGATGAAAGCGCAGCGCCAGGTGAAAACCTGACGAGGCTTCCACCACAATCGCCTCCTCTTCCTCAATGAAATTCACATCGCCCAGCAGCAACGCCGCTTTGACCTTCGCCAAATCCTCTGTTTTAAATCCCAGCGCCGCCATGCGTGCACTGCCGTCATAATCTTCGGGTAAAGAATGAAAGCGACGTTTTGCATAGTCTGCCGAGGCGAAGCGAACTGTTGCTGCACCAGCACGCAAAACAAAAGCCCCTTCAGGGCAGGCAAGAATGCGTGCGGCACCAAACAGATGGCTGTAAACCTGCGCCGCCAGCGCCGGATCCTGCGCTACGATCACAAACTCGCTGATGTTCTGCACGCCGTTGGGATGTTGCTGCCATTCCTTTTGCCAGACGTTTTCTGGCGTCAAATGCTGACAAAAGAAACTACGGCCGTTGGGAATTAACGACGGGCGCAGGCGAACGGTGCGAAATTGTGCCTCACCAACCGTGCCATCGGGTAAGTCGACAGGGCGATGAAAAGAGGCGGGCGCGTCACCGTCTAAATCCTGACGCTGTAAATGCAGAAATTCGCTGTCTGCATCGTCTGTTTTCCACACCAGTCCACTTAGACCTGGCGGTGCTTGCCAAAGATCGGCACGTTTCTGGGCGTTACCTTGCTCATAACCCAGCAGCTCAAGGTAGTTTTCACCGAATATCGCCAGGTGATTACTGGAACCCAGCGAGTGATGACCGCGTTCAGTCAGCTGAAAACCGAGGCGACGATAAAGTGCACTCACCGCATCTAACTGATCGGCAACGTTGATCACCACATGATCCAGAACGGGTTGTGGAACAGGTACAGACATTAAGTGTCTCCTTCTTTTCGTCATTGCTGCGCCACAATCCGCAAAGCACGCGGCGCCAGCTCGCTAAAATAGTTAACGGCTGCATCGATCAGTGATTCATCAGGATCGAAAGCGGGATGGTGCAAACCAAAATCACTGGCGCTGCCGATACTGACAAAAACGCCAGGTAGCTGTTGCAGGTAAAAAGCAAAGTCCTCGCCACCCATTTGCGGCGATTCAGCGCGTTCAGCGTGATAACCGGTTTCCTGCGCCAGTGCCAAAGCGAAATCTGCCCAAGCAGGCGTGTTGATTAATGCGGGCGGGCCTTCAATCCACTCCAGCTCAGCCTGTGCGCCAAAGCCGCCGGCGATTCCCTGAATCAGAGAGGTGATCTTATGCGGGATCTGGGCACGGATGTCAGCGTTGTGGGTGCGCACGGTACCTTCCAGCTCAACGCTTTGTGGCAGCACGTTCCAGGTATTACCGGCGGTAAAGCGCGTTACGCTCAGCACCACCGATTCCAACGAACTGAATACACGACTCGGTAAGGTTTGCAGAGCGGTGACAATGTGGCTGGCAATCACAATAGAATCGATGCCTTCCTGTGGTCGGGCGGCATGTGCGCCTTTACCATGAATGCGGATCACAAAGCGATCGACATTGGCATAGAACGCGCCGGGACGCGTGCGCAATACACCCAATGGCAAATCTGGTGCGTTGTGCATGCCAAAGATCGCCTGAACGCCATCGAGTGCGCCTGCGTCAATCAGCTGCTTCGCGCCATCAAACGTCTCTTCAGCCGGTTGAAACAGAATGCGCACCCGACCCGGCAATTCAGCCTCGCGCTGTTTGAGCTGATGGGCAACACCCAGCATCACTGAAGTATGCAGATCGTGGCCACAGGCATGCATAACGGCAGGTTGCTGTGATGCCCACGGTTGTCCGGTGACTTCTTCAATCGGCAGCGCATCAATATCAGCGCGCAGGGCAATTAACGGTTCGCCTTGGCCGATCTCAGCCACCACGCCGGTTTTCAAATCAAACGGCAGTAAACGAATATCACCTTGCTTCAACCAGCGCGTAATACGTTCTGTGGTGGCAAACTCCTGATTGGACAACTCAGGATGCTGATGTAATTCACGCCGCCATTGCACCCGCTGTTGTGAAAGCTGTTGTGCTGATAATGAGGTAGAACGTTGTTCAGTTAAAAGCGTAGTCATGATCATCCTTGAGACGTTGGCAGGAAAGGTTCACCCAGTGTGAGCATCAGGCGGTTGGCCCAGGCGAAGAAGGCGCTGGATTGGATCAGATCGAGCAGAGCCAGCGTGTCCAGGCCATGCTCGCGTAGCACGGTGATCTGATTCAATGATGCCTGCTGTGGCGTAACGGAGAGAGAAGCTGAAAAGCCGATCACCGCTGCCCAGCGTGGAGATTGACCATGCGACAACACCGCACCCGGTGAAACATTCAGCAGCTTTTGTACCGCTGCATCCTCTTTCGAGAGTTGACTGGCTTTGCGTGCATGTACGGAAGCACAGAATATGCAGCCGTTCACTTTACTTACCACTGCAGCGGCTAATTCACGTTCGGCACGTGGCAATCCACCGGCGGTATAGAAAATGCCTTTATCGGTTAAGGTTCGCTGCTCAAGCAGCGGCAGATTGCGCGCCAGCAGGCGGAAATAGTCGGAATCCGTGTGCCCAAAACGCGCCAGCGTGGCGTGTTCTTCTGGCGTAAACTCGGCCAGCGGTTTTGCCGCCAGCCAGGGTTCCCATCCCAGCGCGTGCTGTGTAAAGGCGGTCAACGCGGTTTTCCCGCTCGCGGTCTGCGGCGCATCATGCCAGCGGCCCGCCACTACAGCCGGACCCTCACTCGTTGGCTGCTGGCCCTGGAGCAGTAATAACCCTGCTAATAAACGGCTTTGAAAGCTGATAAAAGCAATTAACTGTGACAACGTCACAACGCCGCGTGCACTCCAGCCAGCTTGTTGAAGTTCAGTAAGATGTTCTGGCTTGGCCTCAACCGGCGCAAAGGTCAAGCGCTTTGCAAAGGCCAGGGCAACTTGATGGCGTGTGCTATCGCTCAGCGGTTCTGCCTGCTGCTGGTAATGCGCCTGCAAACCCGCTTGTGCGTGCCATTCTGCCACGTGCGCCGCGATTGCGAACCGTTCCGCCAAGGGAAAGTCTTCATCGGCCTGGCTAAACAGCACGTCGTAACTGCCTTGCGCATGTCGTGTAGCGGCGTCACGCGTTTGACGTGCCTGCGCCAGTTCAGAATCGGGAGCGATGTCTGCCAGCGCAGCCAGTAAATCGTTGGGTTGAGTCATCTTCTTCTCCAGTTAGCGTGCTTAACCCGCCGCTTTGAGCGCGGGTGCAATGGTTTCAGCGATCAGTTCGATTGAGCGCAGCGTGTCGCTGTGTGAAGGCTCAACCGAATGCACCTGAAACGAAATATCAGTAACGCGCGACAAAACGCTGTCTTGCGCCAGTGAAGCCAGAACGTCACTGGCGTCGCCAACGTGCGCATCAAACTGCGTCAGTAAATCGCTGAAACTTTCGCCACGCAGCGTATGACCGCTGGCGAGATAGTGCGCCGCTTGCTGACGAATGCCCGGCTCGGCGATGCGCCGCGCATAATCAGTGGAATCGGCGACGAAGGCAGTTCGCGAAGCCAGAATGCGTGGTGCTACAGGGGTTGGAAGCGCCGCCAGATAAGCGTCAATAATCGGATTTTGAATGGCGTCCAGCGGCAATTCAGGTTGTCCAGCGGGACGCGGCTGAGTGCGGGATAACATCAAGCCGTGTCCCGCCTGGGCGGCACGAATCGCACCTTCAACTGAGAAGGTGGCAATCCATACCCGTTCGGCCAGTTGTGGGGCAGCCGGATAAAGGTGGTTATCCGGATGGCTTAGCGAATCACCGCGCCAGGCGCTGATCAGGGTGTGCAAATTGTCGTTGAATGCGCCGCTGCGATCGGCAAACGTCAGGCCAAACGGTAAAAACGAATTTGGCGTACCGCCTGAACCCAGTCCGATTTCCAGTCGTCCATCGGCCAGCAAATCCAATACGGCGGCATCTTCCGCTACGCGTAACGCGTTTTCCATTGGCAGCGTAATGATCGCGGTGCCCAGACGGATGGAGCGCGTATGGGCAGCAACATGCGCCAAAAACAGCAGCGGTGCCGGCAAGCCGCCTTCCTGTTCATGAAAATGGTGCTGTGCAATCCACGCTCCGTCGAAACCTAGTCGCTCAGCGTGTTGAATCTGCTCTGTCGCCAGCCGATAGCGCTCTTTCGCCGGGACGTTATCCAGTAGGCGAGTAAAAAAGCCGATATTCATGCAGGTTCCTCTTGATGAGTCGGGTAAAGCGGGGGAATAGCCGCGATCAATTCTTGGGTATAGGCGTGTTGCGGTGATTCAAATATCGTGACAACGTCACCACGCTCAACCACTTCTCCCGCTTTTAATACCGTGACGCTATCGGCTATTTGCCGCACTGTCATTAAATCGTGGGTGATAAACAGATAGGTCAAGCCTTGCTCAGCCTGTAGCTGCTGCAACAGCGTCAGAATTTGCGCCTGCACGGTGACATCCAGTGCGGAGGTGGCTTCATCAAGCACCAGAATCGAGGGCTGTAATATTAATGTTCGCGCCAGTGCGACACGCTGTCGCTGACCGCCGGAAAGCTCGCGGGCGCGACGAGATAAAAACGCCAGCGGCAAAGCCACACGTGCAGTTACCGCTTCAACCCGCAGGCGACGTTCTGCACGACTCAGCTTTTCAAAGTTGAGCAGCGGTTCTTCAATGATCTCAAACAGCGTCTGGCGCGGATCGAGTGAGGCAAACGGGTTTTGATAAACAAACTGAATTTTTCGCCGCAACTGGCGTAGCGCTTCGCCCTTCATGCCGTTGACGACAATGCCATCCAGCTTCACGCTGCCGCTGTCGGGCTGCTCAAAGCCAAGCAGAATGCGCGCCAGCGTGGTTTTGCCGGAGCCAGATTCACCCACCAATGCATGTGTGGTGCCGCGCTGCACCTGAAAAGTCACATCATTCAACGCCTGCAAGCGCTGTTGTTTGCTCAGCCTAAAGCTTTTATTAATGGCTGTTGCCTGAATAGCCGGGGCAGAAAAGCGGGCCGCAGAGTAAGGCTGGCGCGGGCGCGGTGCGGCATCGGTCAGCAATTGCCGCGTGTACGGATGCTTCGGTGTAGTGATCACGTCTGCGGTTACGCCCGCTTCCTGAATCTCGCCGTGACGAAACACAATAATGCGATCGGCACGTTCGGCGGCCAGTGCTAAATCATGGGTGACAAATAACACCGCCGTGCCCGATTCACGACGTAGCGTATCAAGCAGATCGAGAATGCGTTTCTGCACCGTGACATCCAGAGCGCTGGTGGGTTCGTCGGCAATGATGATGTCCGGCTGCAATGCCAGGGCGATAGCGATCAGCACGCGCTGCTTCATACCACCAGAAAGCTGGTGCGGATAGTGATTAACACGCTGTTCAGGATGACTTAATCCCACCCGTGTGAGCAGGTCAATCACCCGCTGTTGCCGCTGAGAACGGCTAAGGTTGAGATGCAGACGCAAGATTTCTGCCACTTGTTCGCCAATGGTTTTTACCGGATTCAGGGAATTGCCCGGATCCTGCGGCACCAGGCTAATGCGCGCGCCGCGCAGCGAATCAAAACGCTTTTGCGACCATTGGCTGATCTCCTCATCATTGAGCAAGATCCTGCCGTTATCGCGGCGGCCATTTTCCGCCATTAAACCAATAATCGCCTGCGCGGTGGTGGTTTTGCCCGACCCTGATTCACCCACCAGCGCCACTATTTCACCTGCTTTCAGTTCAAAGCTGACGTTGTGCACCACCTGTTGCCAGGCGTTGGCGCTGCGATAACTCAGGCTGAGATTGTCGACCTTTAATAACGTGCTCATCGGCGGACTCCTGACAGTTGCTGGCTGATGCGATTCGCTGACAGCACCACGGCTATCACCACCACGCCGGGAAAGGTGGTTAGCCACCATGCGGTTGCCAGATAGTTTCGACCTTCGGCAATCAATAATCCCCACTCAGGCGCGGGCGGTGGCGTGCCGTAACCGAGAAAGCTCAGCGTCGAGAGCGCCAGAATGGCCTGACCAAACTGCAACGCGGCGTAGGCGATAACCGGCGTCAGCGCGTTAGGTAAAATGTGACGCCACAGCACCGTAGAGAAGCGTCCGCCGCTACCAAAGGCGGCTTCAACGTATTCGCTGTGACGAATGCGCACGACTTCACCGCGTGCCAGACGGGAAAAACTGGCGATAGACGCAACGCCGACTGCCAGTGCGGCATGCAAGGTGCCGAAACCCATGAGAATCAACACGCTTAACGACAATAAAAGTGACGGAATTGAGAGCAGCACATCCACAGCGCGCATTAGCCAGGATTCCGTTCTGCCGCCGATTGAACCTGCCAGCACGCCTAACGCGGTTCCCACGATCAATCCCATCGCTACCGCAATCAGTGCCGCAGAGAGTGAATGTGATGCGCCGTAGATAATGCGTGCATAAAGGTCGCGTCCGAGTTGATCGGTGCCGAGCCAGTGTCCGAGTTGTGGGGCTAAACGTTGCGCACCGGCAACACCGTCGGTTGCGCTGTAGTCAGTGAACACTCCTGGCGCCACTGCGGCCAGCAGCGCAGCAATCATTACTAACCAGGCCAGCCATAAACCGGGTTGCACAGAGAAACTGCGGCGAGGTGTGGCCGCCGTTTTTTGACGTGCGCTGGCGTAATCAACCAGACTCATGCTGCACCTCCCACTGTTTGTAACCGGGGATCCAGCAGCGGCATCAGCAGATCGACCAGCAGGTTAATCACGACAAATCCCAGCGCTGAAATCATCACCACGGCTTGCAATACTGCCACATCCTGATTATTCACAGCCTGCTGTGTCAGTTGGCCCAAGCCACCCAGACCAAACACGGTTTCAGTAATCAGCGCTCCTGCGATCAGCTCGCCTAACAGCAAACCGGCCACGTTGAGCACCGGTAGCATGGCGTTACGTAACACATGGCGCCACAGCACATAACTTTCACTGGCCCCTTTAGCGCGAGCCACCGCGACAAACGGACGCGTCGCCACATCGTCAATGCTGCGTAATAGAATTTGTGCCAAAGGAGCCGAAATCGGAATGGCCACAGTGATAATCGGCAGGATCAAGCCCTGCCACGGCGACGGATTGATCACCGGAATCCAACGCAGCTGGAAAGAGAACAGCTGAATCAGGGCAATGCCGAGCCAAAAGGTTGGCACTGAAATGAACAGCGCAGGCAGCGATTGCAACAGATTGCGCAGGCTGCGTAACGCCGGAAAACGTGACAACGCCGCGAGCACGAACGCCAGAGCCATCGCCAGCAAAAAGCCACACAGCGCCAGGCGTAATGTGCCGGGCAGATTGCTGGTTAGCTGATCGCTGACCGGCACGCCCGCCTGCACGGAATAGCCAAAATCACCGTGCAGCATGGCGACCAGCGTATGCAGATATTGCTGCCACAACGGGTTGTCAGCACCATACGCCTCGCGCATCTCCGCGATCTGTTGTGGGCTGAGGCCAAGATCGGGATTTTGAAATTTAATCAAAATCGCGTCGCCCGGCAGCACTTGCAACAGCACGAAAGAGAGGGTGAAAGCGGCCCATAACACCAGCAGCCCAAGCCCAACCCGATGCAGCAGATAACGTCGCATCATTCACCTCAACTTAATGTTTTTCCAGCCATGCGCCATACAGCGCTGGACGGCCAACGGCTTCGAAATTGACGCCTTTTAACCAGGGCGCACCCGCAAAGACCTGCGGCTCTTCAAACACCGGGATCACGTAGGCCTGGTCCAGCAAATAGCGCTGCACGTCGCCGGTTAATTGCAGGCGTTTAGCCGGATCAACTTCAGCGGAAATATCCACCAGTAGTTGATTCAGCTTGTCGTCACGGAAGTTTTTCACCTTGTCGCTGGAGCCGCCTTTTTGCAGCAGCGCATCGCGGTTAGCAAAATAGAAACTGCTTTTAATCACATCAGGGTCGGCGCGGCCGACTTCGGTGACATTCAGCGGTGTTTTCTGCGGGTCGAGGCTGTCGATGGTTTTACTGCCTGCATCACCGGCTTTTACCGTTAACGCCACGCCAACCTGACGCCACTGCTGTGCAATGAGCTGAAGCACCTCTTTGTTCTGCGGCTGCGGCAGTGATTCATATACGGTCAACGCCAGACGTTGTCCCTGCTTTTCACGAATGCCATCGGCACCCGCTTTCCAACCCGCTTCATCCAGCAGACTTTTGGCTTTTGCCTGATCGAAGGTGAGCTTGTCAGCCAAATTAACGTAACCAGCGGCAGTGGTAGCAATCACCGATGTTGCTTGCGGATAGTTTGGTGAGAACAGCGTTTCAACCACCTGTTTCGAGTGAGTGGCATGCAGCAGCGCCTGACGTACGCGAATATCGCTGACCAATGGGTTATCTGGACGGAAACTGATGCTGTCATTTACCCCACGCGTGGGTGCGGCATAAATAGGAAAGTTTTGGTCTTTGGCCTGCTTCTCATCGTAAGCCTGTACCTGACGAATAAAATCTGCCTGACCCGCCAGCAATGCACCAATACGCACACTGTCTTCCGGGGTGACGATCACTTTAATGCCGTCGAGATTCGCCGGGCCTTGCTGTTGACCATTTTTAGGGCCCCAGTCATACGCTTTACGGGCGGTTAAATCGACTTCGCGTCCTAACTTTTCAGCGCTGACCACAAAAGGGCCAGAACCAATGATATTGCGCGCATCACCCAGTTGATCAAAATTACGCGCCAGCGTGCTTAGCGATACCAGCCCGGAACCAATGGTTGCGGTGCCTTGTAAAAAGCCCGGTGACGGTTTTTTGAAATAAAACTTCACCGTGAGTGGATCAATGACTTCACTGCGATCGTAATTATTAATCACCTCTGAAACCGGCAGGCGTTGAGCTTTATTTCCTAATCCGTAAGTATCGAAGTTTTTAGCCACGGCATTGGCATCTAATGGCGTGCCATCAGAAAAGGTGACACCCGATTTTAATTTAAAGGTGTATTCGGTTTTATTTTCATTGGTGGTCCAGCTTTCTGCAATCCAGGGTTCAACCTGCAACGTCTTTGGATTCTGCCAGGTCAGTTTATCGGTAATTTGATTCAGTATGCCGCCATTAGGATAAAACCCACCTGCGGGTGGATAAAGATTGGTATGCGCCTGCTGTTCAAGATAGATCAGCGTGCCGCCTTTAACCGGCGTCTCAGCGGCATGGCTGGCAAAACTCCCGGCGAGTAAGGCAAAGGCCAAAGCGCGCGACAATGGCGAAATCGGTAATAACGTCTTCATGTTGAATTCCTTTGTTATTAATTGCCTTAGCAGGCTGGAATCATCATCGAATGACGGCGCTATCAGGTGAAGCAACGAATTGGTCAAAGCTTATCTGGAATTGACAAATACCCTCAATCCTTCACGTCGCAGAGGCGTTGGCTGCGCTTGTGCATGCCAGTTACCCTGAATTTTCTGTGGTGGGGATGAACAGGCTTGCCGCCTTTCCGCAACGCGAATAATTAACGGCGGAGTGATTACACTTTAATAAATAGATTTCGCATTAAGCCTGTTTTTTTATTCGTAATTCATTTCAAGACACAATGCGCATTACGTTGCATTGCCATTTTTTAACTTCGTATTTTCATATTTGTTGTTTTACGAAATATAACCTCCGCTCCACACTAGCCCACAAATCGTATTTAAGAGGGAAGGGTGAATGTCATATCGACTGAGTCTGTTAGATAAATCACCGGTTGTAACGGGAGAAGCGCCCAGCGCCGCGTTACAGCGCACATTACAGCTGGCTCAGCAGGCAGAAAGCTGGGGCTTTCACCGTTTCTGGCTGGCCGAGCATCACAATACCGATCGCCTGGCGAGTCCTTCACCTGAAGTATTGATCGCCTGGATCATCGCGCAGACGCAACATATTCGAGTGGGCTCAGGCGGCGTGATGTTGCAACATTACAGCCCGTATAAAGTCGCCGAAAATTTTAACCTGTTGGCTTCACTGGCGCCGGGACGCATCGATCTTGGCGTGGGTAAAGCACCGGGCGGTTTACCGCTTTCAACCCATGCGCTGCAACTGGGCGTTCACGCTGACGAGAAGGGCAGTTTCGCCGAACAGTTGCGCCTGCTTGATAACTGGTTGCAGACCCGCGCGCAGGATGAAAATGATGACGAAGAGGTTTTACGCGCCACGCCACAACCGGCGCGACCGGCGAATCGCTTTCTGCTGGGTGCCAGCGAAGAGAGTGCCAAACTCGCGGCGGAGCTGGGCTGGCAATTTGTTTTTGCTGCCCACATCAATGGCGATCGCCCGTTGCTTGAGCATTCGCTGAATACCTATTCCACGCTCAGTAAGGGGCAACGTGCCTTGGTTGCAGTGCAGGTTGTGGTGGCGGATTCTCCTGCTGAGGCGGATCTACTGGTGTCCGATCTCAAGCACTATCACGTGCAGGTCAAAAACGGCCCGAGCGTGAATGTCGGCAGCCTGGAACAGGCAGAGCGTTATGTGCGGCAGGGGGGATTTTCCGATTACCTGATCGAGCCGCGCACGCCGTCGCTGCTCAAAGGCACCGCGGCTCAAGTCCATGCTCAGCTAGAAGCGCTGCATCAGAACTTCAACATTGACGAATTCATTATTGATACACCGATTGCCGAACCCGTTGCGCGTCATGCGTCGCTGGCGTTGTTGGCAACGCACCATCTGGTCGAAGCCTGAGTGCAGACATTCAGCGGAGGTAAACCATGAAGCCGAATGAATCACAGTTGATTGCGTGGCGACGCGAACTGCACACCTGGCCGGAACTCTCCGGAAAGGAATTTGCGACCACTGCGCGTCTGCGTGAATGGTTGCAGAGTGCGGGTATTCGCTTACTGGACTTTCCGCTGGAGAGCGGTGTGGTAGCCGAAATTGGCAGCGGTGAAACGCGGGTGGCGCTGCGTGCCGATATCGATGCACTGCCGATTCACGAAGCCAGCGGTGTCAGCTTTCATTCTCGCCATCCTGGTGTGATGCATGCCTGCGGGCACGATCTGCACAGCGCGGTAATGCTGGGCGCAGCACTGGAATTAAAAGCGCAGGAAGCGCAACTGAAAGGGTGCGTGCGCATCTTATTTCAGCCTGCTGAGGAGATTGGCCGTGGTGCAAAACAGTTCATCAAGGCGGGCGTGTTAGAGGATGTACAGGCTATTTTTGGCATGCACAACGAACCGGGGTTGCCCACCGGCACCTTCGCCACGCGCGGCGGCGCGTTTTATGCCAATGCGGACAAATTCATTATCCACGTCAACGGCAAAGGCGCGCATGCTGCGCACCCTGAGCAAGGCGTTGATGCGATTGTGGTTGCCAGTCAGATCATTCAGGCACTACAAACCTTAACCAGCCGCAGCTTCAATGCGCTCGATAGCGTGGTGCTGAGCATTACGCGCATTGACGGCGGTAAAACCTGGAATGTATTGCCGAGCGGGGTGGAATTTGGCGGCACCGCGCGTACTCACGATCTTCAGGTACGCGCCGAACTGGAACAGCGACTGCGTCAGTTGGTGGAGAGCATTGCCTTAGCCCATGGTGCCGACGCGACACTTCGTTGGCATCCTGGCCCGCCCGTGTTGATCAACGATCCCGATTGGGCGCGCTTCAGTAGCGAGATTGCGGCGCAGGTCGGCTATCACGTGCAAACGGCTGATTTGCACCTGCTTGGTGAGGATTTTGCCTACTATCTGCAAAAAATTCCCGGTGTATTTGTCAGTATCGGCAGCGCCAGCGATTTTGGTTTACATCATGCCGCCTTCACGCCAGATGAAGCCTCAATTGCCCCTGCCGCACACTATTTTGCCCAACTGGCGCAGCAGGCGCTGCAACATCTCAACGCACGATGTTGTGAACCCCTTCTGAATTAATCCCCCTTTTTAAATGGCGTCTGGACGCGAGGCAAATGCACTCTCGCCAGGCTCGCTACGACTAAAACAGAGAGAAGATCATGACAACGAGACAGCTTCGACTGGGTACGATTTTGCACGGTGCGTCAGGCAATATGTCAGCGTGGCGCCATCCGGCAGCGCAGGCTGATGCCAGCATCAACCTTGCGTTTGCCAAGAAGATTGCGCGTAAAGCTGAGCAGGGCAAACTTGATTTTTTGTTTGTTGCTGACGGGTTATTCATCAATGAAAAGTCGATCCCTCACTTTTTAAACCGTTTTGAGCCGTTAACCTTGCTGTCCGCGTTGGCCGGCGTGACGGAACATTTGGGGCTGGTCGGCACGGTTTCGACCTCCTACAGCGAACCCTTTACCGTGGCGCGCCAGTTTGCCAGCCTCGATCATTTGAGCGGCGGACGCGCTGGCTGGAATGTGGTGACATCGCCACTGGAAGGGTCTGCTAAGAACTTCTCACGCGCCCAGCACCCGGAACATGCGCTGCGCTATCGCATTGCCGATGAGTATTTGCAGGTGGTGAAAGGGTTGTGGGATTCCTGGGAAAAGGATGCGTTTGTTCGTAACAAAGAGAGCGGCCAGTTCTTTGATCCCAGCAAGCTGCATACGCTGGATCACCATGGCGATTTCTTTCAGGTGCAAGGCCCGCTGAACATTGGCCGCACGCCGCAGGGCCGACCGATTATCTTCCAGGCCGGTGCGTCTGAAGATGGCAAAAAGCTGGCCTCCAGCCACGCCGATGCAATTTTTACTCATCAACCGACGCGAGAAGAAGCGCAGGCGTTTTATCGCGACGTTAAGCAGCAGCTGGTGGAGAAAGGCCGTAAACCGGAAGACTTGCACATCTTCCAAGGGGTTAGCGTGATTGTTGGCGACGATGCCGACGACGTGGAACAGCAATATCAAACCACCGCTGCGCTGGTCTCGATTAAAGATGCGCTCAACTATTTGGGTCGTTTCTTTGATCATCACGACTTCTCGCAATATCCCCTTGATGAACCTTTCCCTGAATTAGGCGATATCGGACAAAACAGCTTCCGCAGCACCACCGATGAAATCAAAAGCAAGGCGCGTCAGTTTAATCACACGCTGCGTCAGGCTGCGCTGGAAGCGGCTACCCCGCGCCCGCTGTTCCACGGTACGCCTGAACAAGTCGCTGATGGTTTGCAACTCTGGTTTGAAACCGACGCCACCGACGGTTTCATTATCAACGGCGGTACGCCAGATACCTTTGAACGCTTTGTTGATCGCGTGGTGCCGATTTTGCAGGCGCGTGGTTTATCGCGTCGCGAGTATCCCGGAACCACATTGCGCGACAGTTTTGCCCTGAAACAACCCGTTAATCAGTTCACACAACAATAAGAGTCTTCGCTATGCAAAAAACGAAAACAGTGATCGCCCTGATGCTATTGGCTGCCAGCAGTAGTGCATGGGCTGAAGATACCAATGTGGATTACAACGGACAGCGCGTGAGCCTTGAGGCGAATAAAACACCGATCAACACCGGTAAAAACGCGCAGGCAGTGGCACAAATTCCGGCGGGTCACCGCTTTGCGGTTCCGGGATCCTTTACCGTAGCGGTCGCGGCACTCAATTCGCCGCCCTTAACGGTCTTTTCTGATGACAATAAAACCTTGCTGGGCAGCGAAGTGGATATCGCCCGTCTCGTTGCCGACAGCCTCGGTCTGAAGCTCAACGTGGTGCCCACTTCCTGGGAAGACTGGCCGTTAGGCGTGGCGTCGGGCAAATATGATGCAGCGATCACCAACATCACTGTCACCAAAGATCGCAAAGAGAAATTTGATTTCGCCACCTACCGTAAAGATTCGCTGGGCTTTTATGTAAAAACCAGCAGCCCGATTAAATCACTCAGCAAAGCAGAAGATATAGCCGGGCTGCGCATCATTGTTGGTTCCGGCACCAACCAGGAAGCGATTCTCCTGGCCTGGGATAAAGAGAACCAGGCCAAAGGTTTGAAGCCCTTTACCCCGGTTTACTCCAAAGATGACGCCGCCCAAACGTTGGCGCTGCAATCCGGTCGCGCTGATGCCTATTTTGGACCCAACGTAATTGGCGCATGGAAAGCGGCGTTGAATGGCAAAACCCGCTTGGTAGGCAGCGTTGATGGCGGCTGGCCGAAAGCAGCGCATATCGCCGTAACGATGAAAAAAGGCAGCGGTTTAGCGGAACCTGTCAGCACCGCGCTCAACGGTGTGATGCAAAACGGCGACTACGTAAAAGTATTGAACCGCTGGGGTGAAGGCGTAGAACGCATTGATCGTTCTGAGATCAACCCGCCGGGATTAGGCGATTAAGGAGGCGATATGAGCCAGCAACATTTTCGCGAAGTCTCACCAGAAGCACCAGAATTGCAGCCGATCCTCGCAGGTCTGTTTGGTGAATATGCCGCGCGCTATGGTGATTACTTCACCTCGCAGAAAGAGGTAGAACTGACGGAGTGGTATCTACCGCCACACGGCCTTTTCATCGTGCTGGAGCGTGATGGCGAGATCATCGCAATGGGCGCCTATAAACCCTATGACGAGCAAACCGCTGAGCTAAAACGCATCTGGACACGCCGCGATCTGCGCCGTCAGGGCTTGGCCTTGGTGATGGTGAAAGAGCTGGAGCGGCGCGCCTTGCGTGCCGGTTATCAACGGCTTTTTCTCACCACCGGTTTTCGCCAGCCGGAAGCCGTGCGGCTTTATACCGGGCACGGTTATCAACCTCAATGCGATATCAGCGGCGATCTTGAGCGTTATGGGCAGCCGCCGCATGACGGCCGTTTGCGTTTTTTTAAAGTGATTGACGTTCAAAGCGTCGCCCAAGCCAGTTAAGGAGGCACGATGAGTAAGGAACCGCAATTGCAAGTGGTGCCGGCGCGCTATCCAGCACGTACCGTGGGGGCGATTATCGCCCTGTTTATTCTGGCTGGCGTGGTGCAATCGGTGGCGTTTAATCCGCGCTGGGAATGGGGTGTCTTTGCCCGCTGGTTTTTCGATCCGGTAATCCTGCATGGTTTAGGGCAAACGCTGTTATTAACACTACTCGGCACGGTCTTCAGCTTGATGCTGGGCGGTTTGCTGGCGCTGGCGCGACTCTCCTCATCCTGGTTATTGAGTAGCTTAGCATGGGGTTATATTTGGCTGTTTCGCTCGCTGCCGCTGATTGTTGTGCTGATCATCTTGTACAACTTCTCCTATCTCTACGACACCTTATCGATTGGCGTGCCTTTTACCGCGCTGTCGTGGGGCAACTTCCAGACCATCAACGTGTTGGGGCAGTTTCCGGCTGCGGTAATTGGTCTGACGCTAGTGCAAGCGGCATACAGCGCTGAGATCATTCGCGGCGGTTTTTTGGGGGTTGATCATGGTCAAGTTGAAGCGGCTTCAGCGCTGGGTTTATCCGCCACGCGTCGTACTTTCCGCATCATTCTGCCGCAGGCGCTACGCGCAATTATTCCTACCGCGTTTAACGAAATCATCAGCCTGGCGAAAGGCACAGCAATGGTTTACGTGCTGGCAATGCCTGAGCTGTTTTACACCATTCAGATGATCTACAACCGCAATCAGGAAGTGATTCCGTTGCTGATGGTCGGTGCGGCCTGGTATTTGATTATCACCACCGTGCTGTCCGTGATTCAGCACAGCGTTGAACGCTGGCTGGCCCGTAGCGTAACCCGCGAACCAAAACCTTCACGCTGGCGTCAATGGCGCAATCGCGTCGCGCCGGTGATCGCAACTGAGGAAATTAGCCATGTCCGAAGCCATTGATTACCGCTCAGTCCATACCACAGGCGCTATTAGTATCACCAGCGTCAGTAAAAGTTTTGGTAAGCACAAAGCGCTGGATGACGTTTCGCTGGAACTGGCACCGGGCTCGGTGACGGTGATTCTGGGGCCATCTGGTTCGGGCAAGTCAACGTTGCTGCGTTCGATCAACCATCTTGAACGCGTTGATGCGGGTTTTATCCAGATTGATGGAGATTATATCGGTTATCAGCGGCGTGGCGACAAGCTGTATGAATTGAAAGAGCACGCGATTTTACGTCAGCGTATTAACGTCGGTTATGTGTTCCAAAACTTCAATTTGTTCCCCCATCTCACCGTGCTTGAGAATCTGATTGAAGCGCCGATTGCGCATCGGCAACTGACAAAACGTGACGCGGTCACGCGTGCCGGTGAATTGCTGGATATCGTTGGGTTGCGCCACAAAGCGGATGCGTGGCCGCGCCATCTTTCTGGGGGGCAGCAGCAGCGTATTGCTATCGCGCGCGCCTTGATGTTGAACCCTCGCGTAATGTTGTTTGATGAGCCAACCTCGGCGCTCGATCCTGAACTCGTCGGTGAAGTGCTCGACGTGATCAAAAAGCTGGCGCGCTCCGGCACCACATTGGTGATTGTGACGCACGAAGTGGGTTTCGCCCGTGAAGTTGCCGACAACGTGGTGTTCATGGTTGATGGCAAAATCGTAGAACAGGGCAATAGCACGCAAGTACTGAATAATCCACGACATGAAAGAACTAAACGGTTCCTCGCACGTGTTTTGTAATTACAGGAAGAGTCAGTCATGCGAAATTTCTGCGCAATAACCTTGTTAGCCGTTTTGCTGGTGAGTCAGGCGGCGGGAGCCGCCGAGAAGTTAGACGCGTCAAAAAATGAAACGCCCATTAACGCGCCTGCGAATCCAGATGCGATTAAAAAGATCCCCGCAAATTTTCACTTTATCGAGCCGGGCACGTTAACGGTGGCGACCTCCGCTACCCATTCACCGCCGCTGGCGCTGTTGGCGTCAGATAATCAGACCCGCATCGGCAGCGATCCTGATATTGCGCGGTTACTGGCGGACAGCCTTGGCTTAAAACTCAAGCTGGTTCCCGCTTCCTGGGAGGATTGGCCGCTTGGCATTACCGCTGGGCGCTACGATGTGGCGATGTTTAATATTGCCGTAACGGAAGAGCGGAAGAAGAAGTTCGATTTCGCCACCTACCGTGCGGACAACCATGCTTTTGTGGTGAAAGCTAACAGTTCAGTGACCTCAATCAACTCGCCGGAAGAGATTGCAGGCAAGCGGATTATTGTGGCATCCGGTACGAATCAGGAGCGGATTCTCCTGAGCTGGGATGAGAAAAATCGTGCAAAAGGTTTGCCGCCGGTGCAGCCAATTTATTTAACGGATGATGCCTCCGCGACGCTTTTGCTGCTTTCTGGACGCGCCGATGCGATGTTTGGCCCACATTCCATGGCCGCCTGGAAAGCGGCCTCACGCGGGCAAACCAAAATCGTTGGCACCGGGCCGTTTCGCGCGTGGGTCGCTGTGACCACCAAAAAAGGCAATGGCCTGGCCGATGCCCTACAAACGGCGCTGGATGGCACCATTGCGGGTGGTCAATATCAGCAGGTATTACAGCGTTGGGGCGAGCAGGATGAAGCGATCAGCCATTCGACAGTGAACCCGCCGGGAATCGTTTATTAATAAAAAGAAGCAAGGATGCTTCTGTTCGGTCCACTCTTTGCCTGCCGATTTGCGCTACACTTTCCAGCTTAACTGACCTGGCAATATCATAAAAAATGTCATCAGGACCTTAACCTGGACGTAGCATGAAAATCAGATTCCTTTCTGCCAATGAGCAAAAGCTGGCGGAGGTACGCAAAATTCTTGAGCCTGTCGGTGTTGAAGTTTTGCCTATTGCCCGCCGCATCGAAGAAATTCAAACTGAAAATGAGTTAGAACTCATCCGCGACAAACTCACCAAAGCTTTTTCCTTGATTGGGCGTCCGCTGTTTGTGGAGCATACCGGTCTCTATCTTGATGGCCTGAATGGCTTGCCTGCCGGTCTGACACGCATTTTCTGGAACCGCTTAGACGCTGAACGCTTCACTGCGCTGGTTCAGGGGCTGGATAGCCAGTGCGTCACGGCGAAAACCGTGCTGGGCTATTGTGACGGTCGAAAAATGTATCAATTTTCCGGCGAACTGCGCGGCACCATCGCGGCCAAACCTGCGGGTACGCGCGGCTTTCAGTGGGATTGTGTCTTTATTCCCGAGGGTCATGATCAGACCTTTGCCGAGATGGGTGACAAGAAAAATGAGATTTCCATGCGCCGCATCGCACTGGATCGCTTTGCTAACTTTTTAAAAACTGCGCGGGGAGTAGCATGAAACCTGAATTAAAACGCGCCTACGATTCTGGAAAACTGATTCTTTTTGCTGGTGCCGGTATCTCACGTAACCTTGGCTTGCCGGAATGGCATGAGTTAATTTCCCATCTCGCCAACGAGTTGGGCTACGATCCTAAAATATTCAACACCTACGGCACGCACCTTTCCTTGGCGGAATATTACAAGCAGAAAAAAGGCTCGCTGGGCCCGTTACGCAGTTGGATGGATCGTGAATGGCATCGGCCTGATATTGATGTTCGTTCTTCCGAAATTCATACCATGATCACGCAAGGCAATTTCTCTCGTATCTATACCACTAATTACGATCGCTGGCTCGAAGCGGCACACGAAGCGCACGGCGTCCCTTATTTTAAGGTCGCGAATGCAGCTGATTTAGTCTCATTGACGGAAGATAAGCGCCACATCATTAAGCTGCATGGTGATTTCGACGATGATACGTCGATTGTGCTGGACGAAAGCAGCTACTTTGAACGGCTCTATTTTGATTCCCCGCTGGATATCAAATTGACGCACGACGTGATGGGCAACTCGGTATTGTTCGTTGGCTATAGCATCAGCGACTTTAACATTCGTCTGCTGTTTTATCGTCTGACCAAAATGTGGGGCCGCACCGGCCTGGCGACCGCGCGGCCTAAATCCTACCTGTTTACCAATCGCAACAATCCGGTAGCAAAAGAGGTGTTGGGACAATGGGGCATTGAGATGATCGTGTCGGAAGAGGATGATCCCCGCAAAGCGTTGGCGGATTTTCTTGAAGCGTTATTGGCCTAACAATTCCATTAGCGCAGCCATTATAGAGATATGCAGGGCGTTTTATCGTATAAACCCTGCGTCTGATCATCATTGCGCAATCGGCGAGCACCCTGGGTTTTAGAAGATGCATGGGTGTGCCGTTTTAAGATGTTATTCTCTAGTGGAAAACAAAAAACGGCGTGTTATACTGTATATATTCACAGTATCAGAGAGGCAAGAAAATGGCTGTCGAAACAAAATTTGTAGTCGTCAGAAAGGGTGAAGAGAAGATGACGTTTGCCAACAAGAAAGAGGCCGATGCCTACGACAAAATGCTCGATATGGCCGAAGCCTTCACTGACTGGCTGTTGCAGCATCAACCTGGACTGGATGAAACCCAGGCTGAAACGCTGGGCCTGCTGATTGCTGAGCAAAAAGATGCGGTGCAGCATATCCTCCGTACCAGCAAACTGCCTGAAGCGGCGCCTTCTGCAGACATTACTGTCGCAGAGAAAGATGATCATGAAGAGGTTGCTGAAGAAGCAACCAGCACCAAAAAAGTTCGCGCAGTTAAAGCGGCTTGATGACCGAAACGCCGTGAGTAATAAGCTGACGGCGTTTTTGTTTCTGCCTTTCTAAACCCTGCGAACCTGATAACGCGTACTTCTACCTCCGCCTTCCAGCTTGTAAAGACACTCTTTTTCCAGCAGATCGGCTAAATGACGTGTAGCCGTCGATTTACTCACTTTGGCGACTTTTTGATACTGACTGGCGCTAATGCCTAGCTCAAAACCCTGTTCGCCGCCGTCCAGTAATCGATTGAGCACTTTCACCTGTTCTTTACTCAAACCCAACCCTTGATGGCGCAGCCAGAATCGGGCTTTTAGTTGTGTACGCTCAACGCTGAGCATCGCCTGATTCAGGCTTTCTTCCAGAATATCCAGAAACCACATCAGCCAGCCGGTGATATCCAGATCGCCTTTCTGCGTTTTTTCCAGCACCCGATAATAGTCGGCGCGTTTTGCCAATATGGCTGAAGACATGGCATAAAGCCGAATGCTTTGGCTATCCGCTTGCGCTAGCGCCAAATCTGTTAATGCACGTGTAATGCGCCCATTACCATCATCGAACGGATGAAGCGTAACAAACCACAGATGGCAAATGGCAGCGCGTAACAACGGGTCGAGTAATACATTCTCCCGGCTTTGGTTAAACCATGTCATAAACGCGTCGAGCTGATGTTCCAGTCCCGCACGCGGCGGCGCTTCAAAGTGAACCGTTGGTCGGTCAAGGCGTCCCGACACCACTTGCATTGGCTCGCTGCCGCGAAGCGCACCGACGCTTAGCGAATGGATTGACCATCCATCCTGTGGAAAGAGCCAATGGTGCCATTGGTACAAGCGCTTGAGTGTTAAAGGTCGATCGCGATTATTGATGGCATCAAGCATCATCGCCGCCAATCCTTCAGACCGGTCGGATATGGGATAAGGTTGTTCTTCGGAAACACCTAAACGCCGCGCCAGCGATGAACGCACCGATTGCGCGTTAACGCGTTCTTCTTCGATGGCAGAAGAGGAGAGAATATTAGCCAGCAAGGTATCGAGCGTTTGCGATTCATCGTCCGATTGCAGGCTTGCGCGGCCCAATAACGTGCCACGCAGTTGCTGAGCATGGCGAAGCCGCGGCAGGAGTTGTGCATCTTGCCAGGTAAACTGTGGCCAATCGGGGTGTTGCCAAATCCATAACGTTGTCATCAAACGGCTCATCTTATCGGTATGAGCCGAATAGAGAGTGTCATTCGGCTCAAAATATGAGTCGATTATAGGGGCTTATTGGCTCATGTGCGAGCGAGAAAAATTCAAAGAGGAAAGAGAAACAGGACGCGAAGGCCCTGTTTTGAGATTAATGTGTGAATTGCGTGAAGGTGCTCGAGTAGAACTGAACCATCCAGATCACATAAACCAGCCATACCACCAGCGCGCCTGCTAACCCGACTTTGCCCGTCATCATTATCTTCTCCTGCTGTCGTTTCGTGGTTTGAAAACCGTTTACATAAACTGACAGTAGTGCGGATAACGTTTGTTGTTGTAGATCAAAAAAAAGCGTTGTCGGCGGATTTAAGTTTTCCGGTTTGTGGTCAAGTTAACCCTAATTCAGTTACTGGCCGGAAAAATTTCTCCATTTCTTTGCAGAGCTGAACAGGCAGCATCAAAATCAGGCCGCACGAAGCGGCTTTATGCGTTGATAAATTGGCTATCAGGCGCGTTTAAGTCTTCGCTGACCGCCGTTATCGGGGTCTTGTGCCTCTTCGCGCTTTTGGTTTACGTGTTCAGAGTATGTTGAATTTGTTGGATGCCCCATAACGCCAACGTATGATCTTCTTCAGACGGTAAGCCACTGACGCTCACCGCACCAAACACAACGCCTGCCTCGTTCAACAGCGGGAATGAGCCACCGTGATCGGTAAATTCATCTTGTGCAATCCAGTTCATCTCTTCCATGCGTTTGCCGCTCTGCTCATTGTTAAGGCCGAGGTACATTGAGGCATGTCCGAAGCGCAGCACTGAATTGCGTTTACGCTTCATCCATTCCAGATTGTCTGGGCTTGAACCGGGCAGTGCGGCAAAGAAAAGAGGCTGACCAAAGGCATAAACTTCAATAGCGACCGGTAATTTTTGCTCACTGGCGCGCTGTTGCAGGCTTTGGCCTAAAAGCCAGGCCAGTTGGAAATCAAACGTAGATAAACGACTTTCAGCTTCTTGTTGCAGGATAGTGTGTGAAGTAAGGGTCGATGACATGGTTATCACTCTGGTTTAATGGAATTAATATTCTATTAAACATACCAACAAAATAAAATTACCGCATCCATTTATCCTGACTGCGCAAAATTTAAGTTTTTCGCCATGTAAACTTCACTGCATTCAAGCGATCCTTTTAATATCAGTGACAAATAACCCATAAGGATGACAAATGGCAGCACGTGAACATCATTATCAGCTTAGCGTCGAATGGACCGGCAACAGCGGCAAAGGCACTGAATCTTATCGTTCCTATCAACGTGATTTTGTGGTGACGACAGCGAACAAACCTGCAATTCAAGGCTCATCCGATCCGGCCTTTCTGGGCGATGCGACCCGCTGGAATCCAGAAGATATGTTGCTGGCTTCTACGTCTGCCTGTCACAAGTTGTGGTATCTGCATCTGTGTGCTGAAGCCGGAATCGTGGTAACTGCATACCGTGATAATGCAGAAGGCACGATGATAGAAGGTGAAAAAGGGCACTTTACTCAAATTATCTTAAAACCGCAGGTCACGGTGCGGCAGGGCAGCGATAAAGCGTTGGCGCTGGCGTTACATCACAACGCGCATGAGATGTGCTTTATCGCCAATTCGCTTAATTTTCCGGTGCTCTGCGAAGCATCGATTACCGACGCGGCTGAATAATCTCACTTTTATAGTGGCGACTCCCCACGCCACTGCGATCTCTTCTAAAAAAGCGTCCTTGGCAGGGATTAAAGTTCAAAAAAAAAGCGCCGATAGAGGATCCTGTAACGGATGAAATTTACAGGGAGGTCATGAGAAGGTTTATTTCAGGGGAGCCGCAATGGCCAATCAAACCAAAGAGAAGAAAAGAATGAGCACCCGCACGCAGATGCTGTGGACGGGAGGCTTGACTATCATGCTGGGTTTCGCCGTTACCATTGGCGTGCTGAGTTGGCAATCGAGTAAAGAACAGAAGACGCTGGCTGAAAACTATTTGCAGCAAATTGCGCAAAGCAAAGGTTTGCAGATTCAACAGGAATTAAGCTATGCGCGTGATGTGGCGCATAACCTTGGCCAAAGTCTGATTGCGTTGCCTGCTGCGAATATCACCGACCGCAAAGTCGTTGACAAAATAATGGAATATTCGCTGCGCGCGAATCCCGACTATTTATCGATGTCAGTGATTTTCGAAGAAAACGCCTTTGACGGACGTGATGCGGAATTCGCAACGCAACCTAATCAGGCACCAAAAGGGCGCTATGCCTGGTTTGTCGATCGCGATCAATCCGGCAATTACTCCATGCACCCGTTAACCTCTTATCTCACACCAGGACAAGGTGATTATTATCTTGTGCCACAAAAAACCCAGAAAGACACCCTGACAGAACCTTATAGCTATGCTTATAACGGTGTACCTACCTTATTAACCTCCGTGGCTGCGACTGTTTTTGAAAATGCGAAACTTCGCGCCGTCGTCACCTCTGATATTTCGTTAGCCTCTCTTCAGCAGAAAGTGAATCAAATTAAGCCTTGGGAAGGCACCGGTTATGCGCTGCTGCTCTCCAATGGCGGCAAAGTGATTTCGTCCCCGAATAAAGATGAAGCAGGAAAAGCGTGGAAAGGTCAAAGCGATGGGTTTACCTCGGCGGTGGTTCAGCACTTTGATGCAGTGCTCGGTGAAGAGGCATTGATCACCTGGCAACCGGTGATTATCGGGAACAGCGATAAGCCTTGGTATATTGGTGTGGTCGCGCCGGTGAGTCAGGTGATGGCGGCGGCAAACCGTCAATTAATCTATGCCATTGTCTTGATGATTGTGAGCATTTTGCTGGTGGGTACGCTGCTTGGCGTGCTGTTCAACCGTAAAGTCCTGCGACCGATAGGTGGCGAGCCGCTGGAAGCCGCAAAAATTGCATTAGCGGTGGCTGATGGTCATTTGGATAATGTCATCACCGTTCAGGCTAACGATCGCAGCAGCCTGTTTTTTGCGCTGCATACCATGCAAAGCCAACTGCGAGCCATTGTTGGGCAGATCAAAGATGCCAGCGAATCAGTACGCCAGGGTGCAGGTGAAATTGCCAGCGGCAATCTCAACCTGGCTTCGCGCACTGAACAACAAGCTGCGGCGCTGGAGCAAACGGCTGCCAGCATGGAACAGATCAGCGCCACCGTTCGCTTAAATGCGGATAACGCACAGCAGGCAACCAGCCTGACAGAAAATGCCACGCTTATTGCGAGTCGCGGTGAAACTCTGGTCGGGCAAGTGGTTCAAACCATGGCGCAGATTGATGACAGCTCGAAGAAGATCGGCGACATCACCACCATGATCAACAGCATTGCTTTTCAAACAAACATCCTTGCACTGAATGCCGCCGTTGAGGCCGCGCGTGCAGGCGAGCAGGGGCGTGGATTTGCCGTGGTAGCGTCAGAAGTGCGTAATCTTGCTCAGCGTAGCGCAAATGCGGTGAAAGAGATTGCCGCATTGATTGAGGAGTCGAGCGTGCGGGTTGAAAGTGGTGTGAGGCTGGTGAATGACGCGGGAAAAACCATGCAGGAGATGACGCAGGCGGTAACTTCGGTTCAAGGCATCATTGCTGAGATTGTATCAGCTTCTGATGAGCAGGCGCGGGGGATCAGTCAGGTTACGATTGCGGTTAATGAGATGGATGGCACCACCCAACAGAACGCCGCGCTGGTGCAGGAAATGTCTGCGGCAGCCAGTTCTCTGGAAGATCAAGCGCAGCAGCTGGCACAAACAGTTGAGCAATTCCATCTACAGCAGAGTGCATAATCACTGACTGTCGCTGTTGTTTGATGAATAAACGAAACCCGCCATTTGGCGGGTTTTTTTTATTTATAATGGCTATCTATTCATATTGGTTGTTTGACAATTTATACATGTGCAGATTATGAGGTTTTAAAATGAAAACTATCACTTATACCAAGATGCGTCATGATCTAGCGGATGTGCTTGATTCATTCCGATAGCGTGAACGTATAATGGCCCAGCATATTGATATGCCCGTGCATCAGTGGGGATAACCGGGCGATATTCTCTTCCCCGGTTTCTTCTCCATTACTGCGCATCCAGCTCAGTGCTTCCTGGATATAAAGCATGTTCCACAGCACCACTGCGTTAGTGACCAGGCCCAGTGCATCCAGTTGATCTTCCTGCCCTTCACGATAGCGCTTACTGATCTCACCTCGCTGCCCGTAGCAGATCACCCGCGCCACAGCATGGCGGCCTTCTCCCCAGTTGAGCTGTGTCAGGATCCGCCCACGATAATCTTCTTCATCAATATAATTAAGAAGGTACAGCGTCTTGTTGACGTGTCCCACTTCCATGATCGCCTGTGCCAGCCCTGATGGGCGCGAGCTTTTCAGCAAAGAGCGAATGAGTTCTGAAGCATGAATGGTGCCCAGCTTTAGCGAACCGGCGGTTCGCATCATCTATGGGCAAACTGGTGGTCACTATACTGTCCGCTGTCGCTCAGGCTGAGCGAAGTAGAATTTTGGAACGGACCAATGAAGGCCGGCAGAAAGTGAAGCTAAAAGGCATCCGGTTTGGCCGAAAACGCACCATCGACAGAAATAGTGTACTGATGCTTCACCGTAAAGGGGCTGGCGCAACGGAAATTACCCGGAAGCTTAATATTGCACGTTCAACGGTTTATAAGATTTTGGAAGGCACGATAAAAGCTGATGCAACCTACTGAAGCAATTAAAATTCTGGTTAAGTTGTCATTCCTGTATGATGCGCTGGTTTTATAACCATTTTATTCATAAGGGATTATGTCAAGACAACTGGCAAAACTGGGTGATAAAACAACCAGTGGCGGGCAGATAATCAGCGCAACTTCCGGTTTCAGTGACAACGGTACTCCGCTTGCGATGACTGGTGATATGGCGCTGTGTCCGAAGTGTAAAGGCTCTTTCCAGCTGATGGGGACGGCGATTCACTGGAGTTCAATGGGGAAAACCCATGTTGCAACGGGGGATCGGGTGTTGTGCCAGTGCCCGAATAACCAGGTGATAGGCAGCACCACGTACTGGGTGGAACAACAGTCAAATGCGCGGTCTGGCGTGGCAGGGAAAAGCACCGGTGCCCCTGCGCCGTCTGCTCAGCCTGTTCCGGTAAAACCGGTGGCGGCACCGGTTTTTGCGAAGTCCTGCCTGCGGGGGGCCGGGTGTAATGACGCGGGTACGGCAGAGGAGCCGCAGGAAAACTTTGCAACGATGAGTTTTTACCAGTCGCAGTCTGCATCCCCTTCCGCGGCCTCAGCGTCTTCCTCAATACCGGCAACCGACAGTGATACGGTGCAGCACGCGCAGAGGGCGAAGAAGAAAAAGCCCGCCGGCGAAAAGCCGGAGACGGCTGCACCGGAGAAAAAACGCTCCCTGTTCGATAAGGTTACAGGCTTTTTCTTCGGTGAGGCAGAAGCGATGCCGCTGCCTCCGCCGCCGGTGGTGCTGGGTGGTGGGGCCGAAGCCGGTATGGCTGCGTCTGCGAGTGGTGCCACGGCGAAACTGAATCAGGACGCGGCGCAGGCGCTGACGCACCGGATGAAACGCCTGTCAGGGCCGGAGGTGTGGCAGGGACAGATAGCGATGAACCTGCCGTTCGTGGTGATGGGGGCGGTACTCCAGTCGATGCTGAAAGGGGAAAAAAGTGACCTGCTGACGGCGGATAAGCTACTGGAGGTGGCAGGGCGTAAGGGAACGGTGCCGACGCGGGTGCGCTACCGCTGGGAGACGGATGCAGAAACGGGGCGGCTGAAACCGGTGGGTTACCACACCGGGCCGGACAGCGGGCGCGATCAGGTCAGGCTACGGCTGCTGGAGAAAGAGCTTAGTGGCGGCTATGCGTTCTGGGAAGACGGTGAACTGCACAAGCCGCTGATCACCTGGACACCGGCAGATGCGCCGGGCAACAGCGATGCCGGAGGCTGGCATACCGGCAATGACTCTGCCGTGGCCGGAACGGTGACGATACCGGGACTGGAGTACCCGGACACGCACGATATCCGGGTGACAACGACACCGGCCCCGGAGGAAAAGGACTTCCGGGACTATATTCTGGTATTTCCGGGGAACGTGCATCCGCCGATCTACGTATACCTGAGCAAGCCGCCGGTGGAGATGCTGGAGGTGGCACCGTACCGGGACTTTAACGGACGTTCACGACAGGGGCACTATCATGTGGATCATATGCCGTCACGACAGGCGGTAATCTTGTATTTAGAACGTGAACATTCTGATTTGACGGATAAACAAATTAAACTCATTGCCGATCAGGTGGCGGCTATTGCAGTCCCTGAGAAAGTGCACCGTCAGGACAGCGCAACCTATGGCGGGCGAAACCGCTCGCAGATGGGGCTGGACTCGCAGAATCTGCGGGCTGCCATCGACAAGGACTTTGACCAAATCAAGCCGGTGCTGATGCAGGAATATGGTGCGGAAGAGTCTCAGCTGGAATCTGCCAGAAAAGAGATGCACAGGATTAACACTGAACTGGGGTTATACAAATGACAGTGAATATCGAAGCGCTAATGCGCAGCCTGGGAAAGCCTTATCAGGTTATCCGTGATGCAGGGATTATTACGTATAAAACCCCGCCACAGGGGACACTGTGTGATCCTTTTTTAACGCTGGATATGAAGAAGGAAGGTGTTTTTCTATCGTTTGACAATGACCCAAGTAAATCGCTAAAAAGTATTGATTTAGAACTAGTAAACAATCGAGAGGGGTGGATATTCCCTAATGAATTACCTTCCCCGCTTCAACGGAACATGTCTAGACGATGGGTGCATGAGACTTTCGGTGAACCGGATAAAAGCATTCCACCTAAAGTTATGTTCAAGAGAGTATTTGGCTGGCGAGATCGTTTTACCGTTGAGGATTTCCACATTCCAATAACGATGGTTATTTTATTTGGCATAGATGAAATCGCTGAATCGGTAACGTTTCTTCCGACCGCTAAATTGAGGTGGTAAGTTGAAACGGAAAAAAGGGTCTTCTTGAGATCTTTTTTTTGCTCGTAATCTTTTGCCCTGTAAATATTAAATTCAATTTAAACAAGGAATTATCTCCTTGACGTACGTTTTCGTTCCATTGGCCTTCAAGCCCCTTAAACTGACGGTATTTACAGCGCGTGATGATGCAAATTTGATTGAAAAAGCATTTGCATTACGTTTGCTGTCAAACAATGACGATGAACTCTTAGACGATTATCCCGATGACTATATAGAAATATGAAACCCGCCATTTGGCGGGTTTTTTATTCATCATCGCAGTCTATTCATATTGGTTGTTTGATCATCTGTACATGTACAGATTATGAGGTTTTAAAATGAAAACTATCACTTAAACCAGGATGCGTCATGAGCTAGCGGATGTGCTTGATTCACTCCGAAATGGTGAATCTGTGACTGTTACTCAGCGCGGGAAACCTGATCTCATTCTGAAAAAGCCTCAAACATTGAACCCTCAAAATCGAACTGGAGACTTCCTAATTCTTAATCTAAGCAAGGGGTTAGCACTCTCACAGGTCAGGCCAACGATTTGGCAGTAAGTGCAAAGCAAGAAGTTAGTGGTGTGCTTCGCCCATTCAAGCCGGTGCTGATGCAGGAATATGGCGCGGAAGACACCCAGCTGGAAGCGGCAAGAAAAGAGATGCACAGGATCAATACGGAAATGGGGTTATACAAATGACGGTGAATATCGAAGCGCTGATGCGCAGCCTGGGAAAGCCTTATCAGGCTATCCGGGATGCCGGGATTCTTACGTACAAAACTCCGCCACAGGGGACACAATGTGATCCTTTTCTGACATTAGATATGAAAAAAGAAGGCATCTTCCTCTCCTTCGATAATGACCCCCTACGGGCTTTAGGCGAAATTTCACTGGAGCTGAGATCTGGCTGGAAAGATGGTGCTTACCCGAACGAACTTCCTACCCCACTGAAGCAGGAAATGTCTCGTCAATGGGTGCATGAGAACTTCGGTGAGCCTGATAAAAGCGAACCTCCAAAAGTAGTTTTAAATACAAAAATTGGCTGGATCGAGCGTTTCACTGTCGAAGATTTCCATATTCCCCTGACGATGTGTATTTATTACGATATGGATGAAATGGCTGAAGCTGTAACTTTCCTCCCAACTTCCAGACTGCGATGGTAATTTTCTGTCAAAAAAAGGATCTTCTTGAGATCCTTTTTTTGCTCGTAATCTTTTGTCCTGTAATTATTAAATTGCAATTTAAACAACGAATTATCCCCTTAACGCACGTTTTCGTTCCATTGGCCCTCAAGACCCTTAAACTGACGGTATTTGCAGCACGCGATGATGCAAATTTGATTGAAACAGCATTTGCATTACGTTTGCTGTCAAACTATGACGATGAACTATTAGACGATTATCCCGATGACTATATAGAAATATGAAACCCGCCATTTGGCGGGTTTTTTTATTAATGCTCAAAAGCTTCAGTGAGCCGTTCACCCTTTTCTGCATCAAACAGATGTATTTTCTGCGTATTAATACCGATTGCCAGCGATCCGCCCGGCGTTGCTTCGCTGCGGCCTGCTAACTGCATGTGCAGTGGCGAACCTTGCCATTCCAGATGTAATAACGTGGATTCACCGGTAATTTCGACAATTTTTACCAAGGCTGGCTGGCCCGATGCGTCGCAGATCAAATCATGAGGGCGTACACCCAAGGTTACTGCTTGCCCTTCGCGTTGTTGTGCGGCCGTATGCCAGCGTGGCGGCAGTGCAAACCATTGGGCACCGCACAGCAAGCCGGGAAGGCCATTTTGCTGCTGAAAAACGGCATTGAGAAGATTCATGGGAGGCGAGCCAATAAATCGCGCCACAAATGTATTTACCGGGCGATCATAAATAGCCAGCGGCGCGCCTTGTTGCACAATCACACCATCCTTCATCACCACAATCTGATCGGCTAGCGTCATCGCTTCAACCTGATCGTGGGTCACATAAACCATGGTGGTTTTAAAGCGCTGATGCAATGATTTGATTTCGGCGCGAAGTTCCATTCGCAACTGAGCGTCAAGGTTGGAGAGCGGCTCATCAAACAAGAAAACCTGCGGATTGCGCACCATGGCGCGTCCCATTGCGACACGCTGACGTTGACCACCAGAAAGCGCACGGGGATAGCGTTGCAGCAGCTGATCAATGCCTAAGATAGCGGCAATGCGAGCGATTTTACTCTTTTGCTCGTCACGCTTGACCTTCTTCACCTGCATATGGAAGGCAAGATTTTCCGCAACGGTAAGATGCGGATAGAGCGCATAACTTTGAAATACCATCGCGATATCACGATCTGCCGGGTCGAGATCGTTGATCTGCTTTTTATCCATCAAAATCGCGCCATCAGACAGGGTTTCAAGTCCCGCTAACAGGCGCAGCAAGGTTGATTTTCCGCAGCCGGAAGGGCCAACTAATACGGTGAAGCTGCCATCGGGAATGGTTAAATCCAGCGGATGTAACACGCTCTGTTTGCCGTAGCACTTAGCCACTTTTACGAGTTCAACACTGGCCATAATTAGCGCACCTCTTTGTGTTGTTGAAGTTGTTGCCAGTCGGGATAACGGCGCGGAGAACTGCTGATCGCCAACGAAGCAACATCAATGCCCCATTGCAATGCGGTGTGCGCAGATTCTTGATAGAGCAACGCCGTCAGAAAGCCGGCGTTAAAGCTGTCACCGGCACCAATGGTATCGACCACTTTCACCGGCTGAGACGCGACATGCATTTCCTGCAAGGAATGCCAGAGGCGTGCGCCGTCAGCGCCGCATTTCACTACGCAGCCACCTTTGCCACTGAGCTTGGTGGCCAGTTGTTGTGCGCAGGATTGCAGAGAAGACAAATCTGCCAAACCCAAGGTTTCGACTTCATTCAGCAGTAGCCAGTCGCAATGCTTCAGCCAGACGTCAATCTGCTGGCGCAGCGCAATCGACCAGCCTTCAGGTGGCCAGCCGGTATCGACCGCCACGATAAAACCGCGCTGTTTAATCTCTGCCAATAAGGCGGGATAAGCCGTATAAAGCTTGAGGCAAAGGAAGGTGCCGCACAGCAGTACGATGTCACCCGCTGTGGCTTGCGCGGGCAGTTGCGCCAGAACATCTTCAGCGGTGAGTTCGGTGATGTGACCGCGATTACTGATAAAAGAACGTTCATTATCCGGGTGCGTTAAGCCCACCGTCAGCGAGGTTTCGCATGAGGAAAGTGGCCAGTGCGCTGCACTGTGTGGAAAGTGGCTTGCCAACCAGGCGCTAAAGCCATCATTGCCCTGATTCGCGATGGCGCGATGGGGAACCTGCATCGCTTCCAGCGCCAGCGCGCAGTTACCCGCCGAACCGCCGGGACGCAATTCACTGTGCTGCAACATCACTTCTGTACCGCGCTGAGGCCAGTCGTTAAGTGTACTCATGATGAGATCAACGTTGATGTTGCCCACCACATATAAAGTATTCATCCTTTACTCCCGCCACTGGCCAGGCCGCTTACCAGCGTTTTCTGGAGCCAGATAGCAATAAACAGCGGTGGGACCGACGCCAAAATCCCGATTGCTGCTATCAAACCATCATCGGTAGCGCGGCCAGCGGTGAACCCGGCAATCGCAACCGGCAAGGTTTGCGCCGAGATATTGCTGGTAAACAGCAGCGCATAGAAAAATTCATCCCAGGCGAGCAGCCAACCAAACAGCGCCGCTGCACCCAAGACCGGTTTTGCCAGCGGCAAGGTAATACGCAGCAAAACTTGCCAGAAGCGTAATCCATCCAAACGCGCGGCTTGCTCAATATCACGCGGCAGTGAGTCGAACTGATTTTTCAACATCCAGGTCAGGAACGGCAAAATCAATGAGCAATAGACAATGACCAAGCCGGGGCGGGTATTAAGCAGATCCAGCTGTTGCAGCAAAAAGTAGAGCGGCAACACGAAGGCCACAGGCGGCACCATGTAGATGGCCAGTGCACCGAAAAGCCAACCATCACGGCCTGGGTAGCGTGAAAAGCTGAATGCTGCCGGTATCGCCAGAAACAGCGAAATCAGGGTGGCGATACTGGCGACTAATAAACTATTGCCCAACGCATGCAGGAACAGATTGCCGGGTTGATTGGGGGCCAACGATACCAGTCGCGTGTAGCGGCTGAAATCCCATTCACGCGGCAACCACTCCAGCGGCACGCGTGACAGATCACCGGTTGAACTCACGCTCATCAGGAACAGCCAGCCCATCGGCGCCAAAATTGAGAGTGCCACCAGCAAAGCCGCACCGTAGCGCAGCAGAATACGCAGGTTAGTTTTCATAAGCGGAACTCCGGCGACGCTGACGCCATAACATCAGCAAATAGATCGTGATCAGCAGGGCGCACATCAACGTCATCAACATGGCATAGGCGGCACCGCTGCCCGCGCGCAAATAGCTGAACGACTCTTGGTAAACAAAAAAGCTCAGCGTTTTAGTGCTGTCGACGGGACCACCGCGTGTCATCACATAGATGATGTCGAAGATTTTAAAGGCATCAATGGTGCGTAACACCAATGCCACGCCGAGCGGTGCAACAATGGCCGGAAAGGTGATGGCGCGAAAACGACGCCAGGCAGAAGCACCGTCTAAGCGAGCCGCTTCAAAAAGATCGTCGGGAATGGATTGCAGCGCCGCCAACACTAACAGCGTGACCAGCGGATAGTTTTTCCAGATGTCAGCGAACATCACCGCGTTCAGCGCGGAGTCAGGCGATCCCAGCCAACTGCGATAACCGTCGATGATCCCGAGTTGCGTCAGCAGCGCATTAATGCTGCCGTAATCAGGATTGAAGTTAAGCCGCCACATCATGGCATTAACGATGGTCGGCAGCGCCCACGGCAGAATCACCAATACCCGCAATACATTGCGACCCGCGAATTTCTGATTTAGCAGCAGCGCCACCAGCACGCCGATAACGCCTTCAAAAGCCACCGATACCACAGTGAAATAGAGCGTACGCAGGATTGAGGTTTGAAAATCGGGATCGGTCAGCGCATAAACATAGTTCTCAAGACCGATCCAACCGGGCGTTTCGCCGCTGCCAATCAGCGCCGCATCGGTAAAACTTAACCAAATGGTGCGCAGCAGCGGCCAGGCAGTAAGCAGCAGCATCACAATGATCATGGGTGCAAGCAGCACCCATGCCTGACGCTGTTCGCGTTGACGCAAACTCAGCATCGTTGCTCCTTAACGCAAGCGCGCAGCGCTTTTATCGACGGTTGCCATGGCATCTTGCGCTGGCGTTTTACCTAACAACACTTGCTGAAGTTCTTGCTGCAGCGTATTGGAGAGGCGCGAATAATCCGCAGTTTCAGGACGTGACAACATCACGTTTAGTGACTTGTCCGCTGCGGCAATCAAACTCTCCTGATCTTTTTTAACCGCCTCATCCTGATAAGAGGATTTCCAAATCGGCAGACTAAGTTTGGCGTATTGGTTTTGTACCGGCTGAGAGGTCATATAGGTAATGAACTGCCACGCTTGCTCAGGATGTTCGCTGCCTTTCGCAATGCCCAATCCCATCGAGCCGTTAACCGCGCCCACTTTGCCCGGTGCGTCTCCAGGCGCGGGCAGGATACCGACATCACCCGCGACCTTGCTCTGTTTGGGATCGTTGGCCATGTTGTACATGTAAGTCCAGTTAAGCGCGAAAGCGGCATCACCATTAGAGAAAGATTTGCGGACATCCTCTTCAAGATATTCACGCGATGCGGGATTACTCAGACCTTCATCCAATGAACTTTTCATGAGATTTAGCGCTTTCAACGAGGCGGGACTCGTAAAGTTCAGCTTACCGTTTTGATAAAATTCACCACCAAAACCAGAAACCAGCGTGGTGTAATCGCACACCAGCGCTTCAGCCTGCGACCAGCTCCAGACCAACGGATATTTAACGATATTTTTCTGCTTGATAATTTTGGCGTCGTCCATCACCTGTTGCCAGGTTTGCGGCACGTCGGTAATGCCTGCTTTTGCCAACATCGCCTTGTTGTAATAAAGATATTTGGTATCCAGAATCCACGGCATGCCAAGGGTTTTGCCCTTATAAACCACGGTGCTCAACGCGCCGGGGAACACCTTTTCTTTCTCTTCTGGCGTAATACGTGAACTCACATCCTGCAGCAAATCAAAACGGGTGAATTCGGCAGGCCAAATCGCATCAAACAGCACCACATCGTAGCCGTTACCACCTGCGCCTTTTGCCGCCACGATTTTGTCATGCAGCGCTTCGTAAGGCACAAACTCAAGGTTCACTTTTACATCAGGGTGTTGTTTCTCAAAATCTTGCGTCATGGCGCGAATGTCATTTTCGCTATAAGCCGCTTGCGTCATGAACAAGGCGTTGATTTGGCTGGCCGCTGATGCGCTACCAGCACTCAACATCAGTAACGCGGCGAGGCCGCCTTTGAGTTTCGGAGTGAAACGTTGGGTCATGATGATCTCCACACAGCAGAAACAGAGCGGGATTAATTAAATCAATTTGATTGATTTAATCAGAGGCGTAACTTAGGTCAGCTTGAAACCGCTAACCTGATAACACTAAGCAAACGCCATGCCATAACAGGATCAAGGCGCAACAACGCTTAGGAAAGACTGCGCTTTTGAGGCCAATCTGCCTATCATCACGCGCTGAAATTGTGTGCAGGATCAAAGATATTATTTGATCAGCCCTTTTTCGCAGCCGATACTGAGCCACTTGCTGTTATGGACATCATCATGAAAACCTCGGGCACTAATTTAGAACATGCACGTGCGCACAATCGCCGCGTCATCATTGAAGCGATTCGCCTAAACGGTGAACTTACGCGGGCTGAGCTGGCGCGGTTAACTGCGCTGACGCCGCAAACTGTCTCTAATATTGTCGCGGAACTGGAGCAGGCCGAGCTGCTCACCAGCCGCCAGCCGCGACGGAGCGGACGTGGGCAACCCTCCATTCCAGTCGCGATTAATCCCGCCAGCGCGTGGTCGATCGGCATTCATCTTGATCATCAAACATTGTTGCTGGTGCTGGTGGATCTGAGCGGTGAAATTCACTTTCGTCGCCTTGTTATGGTGCAGAAGCCGCAACCCGCTGCCACGTTAGCGCGCATCGCGGCACTGCTTGATGAGATGCGCGCCTTTCTCGGGGCGCAGTGGCAAAAAGTGTTGGGTATTGGCGTCGTCATGCCAGGCCCGTTTGGCGTAGAGGGAATCTCATCTGTTGGGCCAACCACACTCAACGGCTGGGAAAATATCGATATTGAAGCGGAGCTTGCTGCATTAAGCAATCTGCCCGTTACGCTGGAAAATGATGCTACCGTCGCCGCTATTGGTGAACGATTCCACGGAATTGCGCGTCAGCTTAACTCGTTTATCTATCTCTATATCGGCACCGGTTTGGGCGCCGGCATCTTTACGGATGGGCATATTTATACCGGCCATGCGCACAACGCCGGTGAAATAGGGCACATCGTCGTGGAGCCGGGCGGGCGGGCCTGCTATTGCGGCAATCAGGGATGCCTGGAACGTTATGTCTCGTTGCAGGCAGCGTATGAATTTTGTGGGCTGGATCCCATGAGTGCGCTACCGGAAGATTTATTAAATATTGAACACGCGCAATTTGATGCGTGGATTGAGACGGCACTCACGCCGCTGCGTCAGGCGATCAACATTCTCGAATCGGTTTTTGATGCGGAAGCCGTGATTATTGGCGGCATGATGCCAGCGGAATTACTTGAAAGAATCGTCAAGCGCTTGCCGCCATTGTATCAATCTGTACGTGGGCGTTATCTTGATGGCATGCGGCTGAAAACCGGCATGAGCGGCAGTGATACCGCTGCGCTGGGTGCCGCAGCCTTACCCATATTTGACGAATTTAATCCGCAGTTTCAGGTCTTGATGAAATAGCGAGGCGCTGCAGATAATCAGCAGCGCCCGGTTTATTAGCCTGGATAGATACCACGATCTTTACGTGCCATCAGGATACGTTCACACGCCACAATGTAGGCTGCGGTGCGCAATGAACAATCCTTCTCTTTGGCTTTTTCCCACACGTGGACCATCGCTTCAGTCATGATTTTATCTGAGCGCTGGTTGATCTCGTCCTCGCTCCAGAAGAAGCTGGCCATGTCCTGCACCCATTCAAAATAACTCACGGTGACGCCGCCTGCGTTGCAGACCACATCGGGGACCACGATGATGCCACGCGTTGCCAGCATGTCGTCCGCGTCAGGATAGGTTGGACCGTTTGCGCCTTCCAGCACCAGTTTGCAGCTCAGCGTTTCAGCGCGTTGACGGGTAATTTGACCTTCAAGCGCGGCAGGGATCAGGATATCCATCTCCGTGCTCCAGAAAGCCTCTTTATCAATATGTTGCGCACCGCTGAAACCGGCAATCTGCTTGTGCTCAATCTGCCATTGTGTCAGGGCGGCCATGTCGATGCCGTCTGCGTTGAACAGCGTTGCCGTGTGATCCTGAATCACCACCACGCGCGCACCTGCTTGATCGAACAGTCGTGCTGCTTCGCTGCCGACGTTACCGAAACCTTGCACCGCTACGCGCGCACCTTCTATTTCGATGCCAGCACGGTGAGCAACTTCGCGGCCGGTGATAAATACACCGCGCCCAGTGGCTTTTTCACGTCCCAGCGATCCACCAAGGTGAATGGGTTTGCCGGTGACCACGCCGGTAATGGTGGTGCCATGATTCATGGAGTAAGTGTCCATCATCCATGCCATTACTTTGCTGTTGGTTCCCACGTCCGGCGCAGGAATGTCTTTTTGTGGCCCAATAATGATGCCGATTTCGCTGGTGTAACGGCGCGTCAGACGCTCCAGTTCACCTTCTGAAAGCTTAAAGGGATCAACACGAATGCCACCTTTTGCGCCGCCGTACGGTAAGTTAACTGCCGCACACTTGATGGTCATCCACGCAGAAAGCGCCATCACTTCATTAAGATCAACGTCTGGATGGTAACGAATGCCGCCTTTTCCTGGCCCGCGTGAGAGGTTGTGCTGAACGCGATAACCTTCGAAATGACGAATGGTGCCGTCATCCATTTGCAGGGGGATATCAACGATCAAAGCACGTTTAGGATGACGCAGCGTATCTATCCAGCGTGAAAGGTCGCCGAGGTAAGGCGCTACGCGGTCAATTTGCTGTAAATAGGTTGACCAGGCAGATGTGCTAGTTTCTGACGCGTAAGATAACTTAACCATATAAAAACCTTTCTTAATGAAGTTATTTATTGTGTAGGGCCGTGGATGTGGAGCGCATTTAACCGCGCAGACATAATTTATCACTGCTAGAAAAAATATGATGTCGTTGCTAGGGCTAACCCAGCGCCAACATGCTCTTTAAAGCGGAAATTAAGTGAATAATTATCCAAAATATGGCCGCGTTATAGCTGCATAAAAATGCGTAAATGAGGCGTAAGCTGTGCATATAAAACAATTTTTAATGAGTTTGTAGATCTTTGAAGGGCTTCATAAAGTGAACTTATTGTTTATAGGACGTATTGACTTTGTTGCACCATCAAGGTGCATGAGAGAAAGTAATCAGAGGGTGAGATAAAGTAATGAGTGAGGCAGGGATTAAGCTTGGTGATCAACAGATTAGCGTATAACGGCTGGCGAAACCGGTTATAGCCAACGTTCAGCATCACAAGGGAATGGCATGAGAGACCAAAGAAGGCCAGCGTTGCTGAAGTGAACATCGACGCTGGCATAAATACGTTATTGCACGAGTGCGTGTTCTGCTTCTTGTAATTCTTCCTGCGCTTCCGCTAGCTTTTGCTGACGCTTTTCAATTTTGCTGGCGCGGCCTTCGGCTTGTGCTTGCGCCAATTCTTGCTCGCGTTTTTGAACATCCTCTTTTTTAGCCGCTACTTTTGCCTGGCGCTGTTTTAACAGTGAGCTGTCGTTACAGTGAGATTCAACTTCGCGTAACGCTTTTTCCAGTCCGGCAACGCGGGACATATTGTTATGCTGTTTTGCATATTTCAGTTGTTGCTCAATATCCGCTTTTTTCGCAGCGCATCCGGTCAGTTCACTGGCCGCTTGTGCAGATGAAGCAGTCAACGATAATAAGAGTGAAAGAGCGAGCAAGGTGGTTTTCATAGAGGTTCTCGTTAGGCTTAAATAAGATGCTGCCTATTATATTCAGGAACCTTAAGAGAATCTTACCCAAAAAAAATATCTGAAGGACAGAGAAAAAAGCCGGAATTAACCGGCCTTAAGCTGCACCTGATTGCCAGGTGTTAGCAGGAAGGGAATTAAATGAGTAGCGCAAATTTTTATCGGGACCGCTCAGCATGACCGCTTTGCCCGCTGCACGTTCACTATCAAAGTAGTGATTCATCGATTTACTGATGCCCGCGCCACACCACATAACATGATGTTGATACTGAGCCGGTTTCGCTGCGGGCTGTCCAGACATTAATGTCGAGACTTCAACGTGAAAACCCATTGCGGTTAAACGAATCGCTTCCAGCCAAATTTCGCTAACGTTCTGTACACTGACCGCTTCGAGAAACAACGGAATAGTTTCCCCACGTCGAGAAGAAGCGCGCATGACAATCCCCGCTTGCTGTCGAACGCTCTGTTCGAAACGCGCCAATCGCCGTGATGAACCCTGGCGATGATCGGCATGTAGCCACTGGTTTAGGGGACAAAGCAGCTTAAAAACCAAGTCATCGCCACTGTAGTCATTCGACATATCGCGCATTTTGCGCGAAAGCGAAAGCGGTGTGCCATATTCAAGTTCCCATAACATGTCGCCTTTACGCGCATGCCAGCCGGAAGTCGAAACTGGACGATGTAACGCTTTACCACGTTTGATTTCTTTTAGCGTCGCACCTGTCGCTGTTAAGGCAACAAGGTCGTAAATTTCGTTTAGCTGATCGTCACTCCAGCCCTCGTTTTGTAATGTGTACGCAAGCAGGCCCTGATGCATCCAGCGCTTTAAATTTGCCGGGTGCGTGCCAGTCAGTGCACAAATAGTATCAGTCGTATGGAATTGCATAAGATGCCCTCAGATGAGGGAATGGCCGCCGGGTTAACCGAGGATGAGAGGGCACTATGAACCTCATAAAAATAAATAGATAGGTTCTCACTGCCTAAAATGCGGACAAACTCATTGCTGAATAATACATGTTCACTTCTACGTCTTGATTTTAAGCGATTATTAACCCAAACGGCAGCATCAGAATTTATCTATAAATGTTAAGCATAAGCACAGCATTTTTAGTCATAACCTTTTGGTGCAAAAAAACATTAGCGCATTATTTCACCGCAATAAGGCTGAGAAGTCAGCGACGAAATCTGGCATGAGCGACTTTTACACAAACCTGACGTTAAAACCCATTTTTAAGAGCATGCCGAGGGAGGCTGCGCTTTCATCCTTTGCCAGAATCGCTAAAATAGACAGTTCATTTGTTTGGGAGAAAGACCGCCATAATGCGTTATCGTTTTACACTCGCCGCTATAACGGCCGCCACGTTGCTGGCGGGATGCGCTAAGCATTCATCAAAAGATGCACCGAATGAATTCGCTGCTGGTCCAACGCAAATCAATGTTTCGCACATTGTGACGCGTGCGGATGATGGCTCAAATGTGTACCTGACAGTAGACGGCAAAGATGCTGGCGAATTACTCAATGGTGACAGCATGTTGATACATGTGCCTGCAGGCAAACACAAAATTGGTGGCTACGTTCCGACGCTGTTTGGCTTAGGCCGCGTAACGATTGCACCGGTTGAAGTCACCACGTCACCCGAGAATGTAAAAAAAGTGGCTTATTCCGTCACGCGTAATCAGGCTTCTTTTGCTGAACACGACGACGCGCAAGGTTAATGATATTTCGCCCGGCGCGTTACGGCGCGCCGGACATATTGATAGATTGCATTGCTTGTTTGAGCACGTCCAGAAAGGTGATAACCCGCACGGGCAAATGCCGTGAAGTAGGGAACAGCGCCCAAACCGCTAACATTTGATCCTGCACGTCATCCAGCGAGATGGCGATAAGTTCGCCGTTAATTAACTCCTCACGTACGTCCCATGCTGTCAGCTGCGCTAATCCCATTTCTGCCGTACAAAGTGCACGCACGCCTTCAACATTACTGCTGCTAAAGCGGCTTTTTATGCTCTGAGCTAAACGGCGCAAAGCGGGCGGTTTGCTAAAGGCCCAATGCACTGAGAGAAGGGTGATCATCAGGGCGACGGCCTTGTGGCCAGTGAAATAGCCGCTGGCTTTCGCTTATAGCCAAATCATTAATGCTGGCAAAACGGCGCGTCATTAATCCGTTTTCGTCAAACTCCCAGTTCTCATTACCGTACGAGCGGAACCAGTTATCGCCTTCGTCATGCCATTCATAGGCAAAGCGAACAGCAATGCGATTGAGGTGAAAACTCCATAACTCTTTGATCAGACGATATTCATGCTCGCGCTGCCATTTTTCAGCCAGAAAGGTGACAATGTCACTGCGTCCATTAATAAACCGGTCGCGATTACGCCACTGGCTCTCTTCGGAATAGGCTAAGGAAACACGTTCGGGTTCACGGCTATTCCACGCATCTTCAGCCAGACGAACTTTTTGAATAGCCTGGTCGGCATGCGTGAAAGGGGGTAAAGGTGGGCGCGTGTTGCTCATGAAATCTCCTGAATACACTAAAAAGTCATGATGAAACGTCAGATGGCTGCCAACAAAGCTTTAGCCGTCAGCTCATCGGTAATCAATCCTGTTAGTAAACCACTTGCCAACACTGCGCGGATGGCCGCAATTTTGGATGCACCACCGGCTAACGCAACGATTTCATCGCGGCGTCGTATATCCAGCGAAACAGCCAGCGTGCGTGCGGTGAGAGTGTTATGGATCATTTGACCGCGTGCATCAAAGAAATGACCAAGCAGTTCGCCGATGCCACCCGAAGCTGAAATATCACGAATTTCTGTTTCTTCGATCATTCCCGCTTCTACTAACTGTGCGGCAGGTTCCACGGTACCGATTCCCACTAATTTCACTTCGCTTTGCGCGGCCATGGCAAAGACTTCGCTTACGCCACGTTGCGCCAGCAATACATCACGATCTTCTTCGGTATTGGCAAAAAAGGGCACCGGCATCATGTAGGCCTGTGCGCCGGTTTTTTCTGCAATGCGGTGCATAACATCATGGGGATTAAGCGCGTAATGACGCGTCAGGCATCCCAACAAGGAGACAAAGCGGATATGGTGTGCATCAAGGCGAGGTAATTGATGAATGGCTGCAGAGAGTGTACGCCCGTGCCCTAAACCCAGCGTTGTGGGTTGAGTGGAGCAGAGCAAGTTGCGCAGATAATCAGCACCCGCCATGCCCAATGCGCGCACCGGCAAACCTTCTTCACCCAAATCAGGTGCTACGCGACAAAGACGTAACCCGTGACGCTCACGCAACTGATTCTCCAGTTCAACGCAAGCCACGATATCGCCATCAATTGAGACTTTTACTGCGCCTTCTGCCACCACACGGGCGATCAAACGATGGGTTTTAACCGAAGGCAAACCCAGACGTTTTGCCACTTCAGCCTGCGTATAGCCGCCGACGTAATGCAGCCAGGCGGCACGAAGCGCGAGCGACTCATCATTGTCAGGTGAAGTGGGCGCAGATTTCATAAATGAATCAGATTTCCAGCGCGTGAATCTGGCTAACCGCATTAGCGGCTTCTTTGCCTTTCTTCACGAAATGCGCCGTGTAGAAATCGATGAACTCATCAGCGGGCTGGAAGTTATGCGGTGTCAGAGAAACGGAAAAAACCGGCACATTGGTAGCCAGCTGCGCCTGCATCAATCCTGTGACAACCGCCTGTGCGACAAAGTCGTGACGATAAATGCCACCATCTACTACCAGTGCGGCGCAAACAATCGCGTCAAATTTGCCGGTCTGCGCTAAACGTTGAGCCAGTAACGGCATTTCAAACGCGCCGGGCACATCCCAGGTTTTGATTTCGAACGGTGTTCCGCGGCTTTCAAGTTCTTGCTCAAACCCAACAAGGGCTTGAGAAACGATTTCGCTGTGCCAGTTTGCTTTGATAAAGGCGACTTTCAACGGCTGCATGACTTACTCCAGTAAAAGTGACATGACGGGTTAGCGGATCAGGTTGAGATCCTGCACCCCCGAATCAATATGGTTGGCCCAGAAGGCAACGCTCTCGGCGATATCCGCGACCACCTGACTGTCGGTGGGTTCGCGCTCTTTGAAGCTGAGTTCCAGGCAAATTTCATTGTCTTGCGCGCCGCCTTTAGCAAACGCGTCAAGCAGCGGAGCCGGTTGGATTCGACCGCCAGTATTATACTGTAATGTAAACGGCCTGTGCCCGCCTTTATCCAACATACTTTGTTTTATATGGATAATCGGCGAATAACGCGGCACTGCTTCAGCCCAGGCATAGGGATCGTAATCGCGTGGATCGGCAGAGGTAACATCACCGTGATCGATATCTGCCATCATCCACAAAGGTATCGCCAGGTTTTCCCCACTCAATCGTTGCTGTAAAGCCATACAGGCTGGCAGAGTCTCGCCAAACTCACGACCCACGCTCATTGGCTCCCAGAACAGATAAGATAAACCGGCGGATTTCGCATGTTCAGCCACTTCTGCCCAGCAATCAATGGCAATATCGATCATCTGCTCGCGACGGGCGATATCGTTAAAATCTTTATAAGTAAAAATGGCGAATTGCGAGCCCACCGCATCACCGCCAAGCTCAGCGGTGATATCAGCGAACGTTTTAAACCAGTTAACGTAATAGCGTCGAACATCCGCATCGGGATGACCAAAGTGATTCAGCCTGCCGTAAGGGCCGGTCATACCCGATGTGATGCGAACACCCGTTTCGTTCATTGCCTTTTTCATGCGGCGCGTCATCTGCATGATGGTTGACGCCTCCCAGCTGGGATTAATAAATTCATGCGTAAGCTGTAAATCCCGCACGCGAATCTGCTGTGCGACGGTATGAATCAAATCTTCAGGATCGGCAAAGCGATTCACCAGTGGATTAGTATTGAGTGAAAGCGTCAATGGCATGATCGGCTCCTTATCCTACGTTAACACGCAGCGGTTCAGGTGACGTTGTCACAAAAGTGGCGTCAAACCATTGCGTAAAGGCTTGCTGCTGCTCAGGGCTGAGATGCAATTTATGTTTGGTGCGGCGCCACATAACATCTTCAGCCTGCTGCGCCCACTCTTTCTCAACCAGATAGCGCACTTCAGCTTCATAAAGTAATCCGCCAAAATGGCGACCAAGATCGGCTATCTGAATGGAATTACCGACAACTTGAGATAACCGTGCACCATAGAGGCGAGCATAGTGTTTGCGTAACGCTTGGGGCAGCCACGGATATTGCGCTTTGACCTGCTGTAGAAAACCCTCGAAGTCCGCGTTGGCGATTTCACCGCCGGGCAAGGTCGCGCCGCGTGTCCAGTTTGGTCCCATAGTCGGGAAGAAAGGCGCCAGTTTTTGCATCGCATGTTCAGCAAGTTTACGGAAGGTGGTGATTTTGCCGCCAAAGACGTGCAGCAGCGGGGCATTTTGCTGATCGTCCAGATCAAAAACGTAGTCGCGCGTGACCGCAGATGGATTGCCTTTGCCATCATCAAACAACGGCCGCACACCAGAAAAACGGGTAATAACATCGCTGGGCGTGAGCTTCACTTTAAAATAGCGATTAACGACATCAATAAGATATTGCTGTTCAGTATCATCAGCCGTGACGGCTTCAGCTTTGCCTTGCCACGGAATATCGGTAGTGCCGATCAGCGCTTTGTCACCTTCATACGGATTGATAAAGATGACGCGTTTATCACTGTTTTGTACCAGGTACGCCTGCTGGCCTTCCCAGAATTTAGGCACGATGATGTGCGAACCCTTGACCAGCCGCACGCTTCGGCTGCTGCGGGTCTGCGTGACCTGATTCACGATATCCAACACCCAAGGGCCGGCAGCATTGACCAGCACGCGCGCTAAAACCGTCCGCTGCGCGCCGCTGGTTTCATCCTGTAAGGTAATTTGCCATTTTCCTTCCAGCCGCTTTGCCGCAAGGCAGCGCGTGCGCGGAAGAATGGTGGCACCGCGCTCGGCAGCGTCTAAAGCATTTAGCGTAACCAGACGCGCGTCATCAACCCAGCAATCTGAATACTCAAACCCTTTTTTATATTGATCGAGCAGCGGTGCGCCTTCGGGATCGCGGGCCAGATTTAACGAACGCGTGCCGGGTAACTTCTGGCGTCCTCCAAGATGGTCATACAGAAACAAACCAAGACGAACCAGCCAGGCAGGGCGATCATTCGGACTGTGCGGCAAAACAAAGCGCATCGGCCAGATAATATGGGGTGCAGAGTTCAGCAAAACTTCGCGTTCAATCAACGCTTCACGCACCAGACGAAATTCATAATATTCGAGGTAGCGCAGGCCACCATGAACCAGTTTGCCGGAGCGTGATGAAGTCCCTTGCGCCAGGTCATCTTTCTCACACATCATCACTGACAATCCGCGCCCAGCCGCATCACGGGCAATGCCTGCACCATTGATACCGCCGCCGATGACAAATAAATCCAGTAGATTTTCACTCATGATTCACTCCTTTATGAATGCGCCAGGCTTGGCCAAACGCATTCAGCACGCGGATTACTGTTTCAGTTGATGCCAGACCGAGGGCAGATCGCTGCGGATTTGTTGATAGCTGGCGAAAAGATGTTGATAGCGCGCGACCAACTCTGCGGGTGGCGCTTCCGGAGGATCAAGCAGAGGCGTTACCCAGGTTTCCACGCAGCGCTGCATGGTGGGATAAGCGCCGATTGCCACCGCTGCCATCATCGCGGCGCCTGCCGCGCCAGCTTCCTCTCGACGACTGCTGCGTACCGGCACACCAATGCAGGCTGAAAGGATCTGGCGCAGGTGTGCAGAACGTATAGCGCCACCGGTCAAACGCAGCTCGCCGGGCAGTTCGCCGCCCATTGCCTGATAGCAATCGCGCGCGGCCATGCCGATACCCTCAATAACCGCCCGAACCAAGTCACCAAACTGGTGGTTGTAGCTCAGCCCAATAAAACTGGCGCGCGCTTCAGAATTCACAAATGGACCGCGTTCGCCTGCGATGGAGATATACGGGTGATAAAGCAAGCTGCCGGGTTTGGCTTCGCTCAGCCAGCGATCAATGTGTGCCACTAAACGGGCATGATCGGCTTCGCAACCAAAACTGTTAAGTAAATCGCTGGCGACTTTGAGCAACCAATCGAGATTCAACGTTGAGGCCATATTGGTTTGCACCTGTGTGACATAACCGGGCCATGGCAAAGGGATGACATAACCGGTCTGCGCAGGGTTGAGCCAAACATCGTCAATGGCGACGGCACGCAGATGAACGCCGGTGGAGCCCACAATCGAACAGGCGGTATTGGCTTCGCCGGTATGGACGCCCGCACCCAGCGCGGTCATGGCCATATCGACATAGCCCAAACAAACAGGTGTGCCGACAGCTAAGCCAGTCAATGCAGCGGCTTCCCGAGTAAGCGGATGGGTAATTTGTGTGCCATCAATAATCTCTGGCAACAAATCTCGGCGATGTTCCAGCCCCAGCGCGGTAATCACCGTGTCGTCATAGCGCTGATGACGGAAATTACCAAACGTAAAGCTGGCTTCAGAAGGATCGGTGGCGCGCACACCCGTGAGGTTAAGATAAAGCCAGTCTTTGCAGTGCAGCGCCACTTCGCAGTGCTCAAGCAACGCGGGAAAGTGGCGATCCATATGCGCAAGTTGTGATCCCTGCTGACAAGTATTTAGTCCGGTTCCCGTGGCGTTAAAACGTGCGCCAGCAAGCGCCGAGTGATTCAGCTGCTCAACCGTTGATGCCGCACGCGCATCCAGCCAAATCCAGGCGTCACCAATGGGTTGATTATCGGCACCCACCAACCAGCTTCCATCCCCCTGAGCGGTAACCGCAATCGCCACCACGCGGGCGTTCAGGTTCTCTACCTGTTCGCCCAGCTTGCGCATGGCATTCACTGCGTCTTGCCAGGTTTGCGTCATGGATTGCTGCGCCGCACCGCCTTCACCACGGTAATAGGTGTTGCGCACTGAGGCGCAGGCGAGTTGTGTACCTTCAAGATCAAACGCCACCGCTTTTACTACGGAAGTACCCGAATCCAGACCCAGAATAATGTCGCGATTATCCATGCATGCCTCCAGGCCTTTGCCGCAGTCGATCGCTGTTAAGAGAAGTGATGTTCATTGCCATCCCGCTTTAAAGGTGCTGACACACTCTGTAGTGGTGTTAACAGCATGTGATTTTTTTGCTAATTAAATTCATACACCACATCTCACTGAGATAACACTTCATTTGTATTATTTTGCTGTCCAGACAATATATTTCATTTGAATTAGCGAGGAAGATCACGCTTTTCAGGCGGATAACGAAATGTGATCGCGGCTACGTTTTATTATTTATACTTATAAAACAGACAATTAATCTCATTTTAATTTTAGGTTGTGCAAATAAGCGATCCAGATCTCTCTCTGCAAATAAAGCGTTGGCAACTGTTGACAATTTAGTCACATCAGAACGATTCTCTTCACAGTAGTTATCATATTTATAACATTTAAGGCGACGTATATCGCCTGTTGAACAGCCTGAGAGGTCAACATCATGTCCGATGTCTCTACACTTACGAGCCAACTTTCCCGCCGCCGCTTACGGCGCTACAGCTTTATTAGTCTCGCCGTCATCGTAGTGATCGGTGCAATGGCATTGGACACCAAAGTGGTCAAAAAAGGCTCAGCTGACGATGTGCAAGAGCAGGCTTTTTCGCCCGACAGCTACGGCAGCAAACACTTCCCTGATATTCAGAAAGACGTTGCTGCGCGAGCCATTGATGCCAAAACACTGGCAGAAGCCTTGCTGACTAATCAGCAAGAAGCGGCGAAAAAATATGGCGTGGGTTCACCACTCCCGGTGATGTCGGTGAAACTGGAAGGCGTGGTAGAGCAAGGAAAAATGGGCATTTACGCGTTGAAAGTGGCCGATATGCCACAAGGGATACAGGTAAGGATGCAAACTGGGCCAGCCATTACCGGTACCGATCTGCGTGATGCAACGGGCAACATTCAGTTTGGCGATTTCACTAACCAAATCGAATATCAGAACGCGGGTTCAGCGATTAACCGCGCGATGAAAACCGCCGTGTTAGACAAAGTCGATAACGCTGCCTTAACCGGTAAAACCGTGCAGGTGGTGGGCGTGTTTCGTTTACTCAATCCTAAAAACTGGATGATCACGCCGGTTAGTCTGGAGGTGAAATGAGCCCGTTTAACGTTAATCCCGCGCTGTTGAAAGGCGAAGTAATCCTTGAGGCTCGTAACGTGAGCAAGGTTTACGGCTCTACCCACGCGCTGAAAGGCGTCAATTTTGAAATTCGTCGTGGCGAAGTCACTACGCTGTTTGGTGAAAATGGCGCAGGCAAATCCACCTTAATGAAGATCCTGTCTGGAGTAATCAACCCCAGCTCGGGTGACATTGTGTTGAACGGCGAACGCAAAGTGTTTCACTCCGCGACTGAAGCGCGGGATTGCGGGATTTCGATTATTCATCAGGAGTTGAATCTCGCACCAAATATGAATGTGCGCGACAACATTTTTATTGGGCGTGAAATCATGAAACCTGGCGGCGTGAACTACGCCGAAGAGGCACGTGTAACGCGCCATCTGATGGAGGCGCTTGAAGAAGAAATCGATCCGCTAACGCCGGTGGAAAATCTCCGACTCGGTCAACAGCAAATTGTTGAAATTGCGCGAGCATTGTCCGTGAACTCACAAATTTTGATCATGGATGAACCCACGTCTGCATTAAGTGCTGCTGAAGTTGAAGTGCTGTTTCAGGTGATTCGCGATCTGACCAGCCAGGGCGTAGCGATTGTTTATATCTCTCACCATCTTGAAGAAGCACTCGAAATTACCGATCGGGCCGTTGTGCTGCGTGATGGTGTCATGACCGCCTATGCCAAGCGCGATGAAATTGATCTTGAGTGGATCGTGCGCAACATGGTGGGCGACCATTTTGATTTGGGCGCGCCGCCGCAAGGCTACGACTTTGGCTCTACCGCGTTGGAAGTGAAAGATCTCACGGTGAAAGGCAAAGCGGGCATCAAGCTGGTGGACAACCTTTCTCTGAATGTCCGTGCGGGTGAAATCGTCTGTATTTACGGGTTAATGGGTGCAGGCCGCACGGAACTCATGGAGTGCGTGGCAGGGCGGTTACGTCAGGCCAGCGGCAGCATCTTTTTAGGCCGCGACGATGTTTCAGGTCTGACCATTTCACAACGCATCGCCGGCGGCTTGGCCTTGGTGCCAGAAGATCGTCAGCGAGACGGTTTGGTTCAAACCATGACGGTAGGAGAAAACATCTCTCTCGCCAGTATCAGCGAGTTCGTGCGTGGGCTGGTGCTGTCGACGCGCCGTGAAAAACAGCTGGTTAGCGACAGCATCCGTAACGTGACGGTGAAAACTTCCGGCGGCGAGGCGGCAATTGGCTCGCTGTCGGGTGGCAACCAACAAAAAGTGGTGATTGGCAAAATGCTGGCCACCCGTCCCAAAGTGATCCTGCTGGATGAACCCAGCCGCGGCATTGATATCGGTGCGAAAGCGGAAGTCTTTCGGCTGCTGGCGGACAACGCCAAAAAAGGACTAGCGGTGGTTTATACCACCTCCGAAGTGGGCGAGTGTTTGAGCATTGCACATCGAATTGTGGTGATGAGCAAAGGGCGGATATCAGCCATCTTCGATTCCAGCGTAACAAAAGAACGCATTATGGCCGCTTCAGGCGAATCACTGGTGGCATGACGATGAAAAACGGAGAAAAAACCATGACTGACAGAACTCAAATATTGAGCGCAGCACCGCCTGTCACTAAAAAAGCGAGTCCGTCTAAAGGCACGAATATTGCCCGCTTGCTGTTGGAAGGCCGCGCCTTTATTGCTTTGCTGATTATTATCGCGACCTTTTCCTTGCTCTCACCCAACTACTTTACCGGCGCAAACTTTTTAACCATGGCCTCTCACGTTGCCATTTTCGGCTTGCCGGCAATTGGCATGCTGCTGGTGATTTTGAATGGCGGAATTGACCTCTCGGTGGGATCGACGCTGGGCCTGGCTGGCGTGTTTGCCGGCTTTTTGATGCAAGGCGTGAACTTAGAGGCGCTGGGCGTGGTGCTTTATCTGCCGGTGTGGGCCGTAGCGGTTCTAACGCTGGCGATGGGTGCATTAGTGGGATTGGTCAACGGTATTTTGATTGCCTGGTGTCGTGTACCGGCATTCGTCGCGACACTCGGCTCATTGTATGTCGCACGTGGCGTAGCACTGCTGATGACTAACGGCCTGACTTATAACAAATTATCGGGCAGCGAAGCGCTCGGCAATACCGGTTTTGATTGGCTGGGCTTCAATCGCATCTTCAACATTCCGGTTGGCGTATTAGTGCTGGGCGTGGTGGCGCTGGCCTGCGGCTTCTTGCTGAGTCGTTCGGCGTTTGGTCGCTGGTTATATGCTTCTGGCGGCAACGAACGTGCTGCGGACTTGTCCGGTGTGCCGGTTAAGCGCATCAAAGTCAGTGTTTATGTGCTTTCCGGCATTTGCGCTGCGATGGCCGGATTGGTGCTCTCTTCGCAGCTGACTTCTGCAGGCCCAACGGCGGGTACCACCTACGAATTAACAGCGATTGCTGCCGTGGTCATTGGTGGCGCGGCGCTGACCGGTGGACGCGGCAATGTGCGCGGCACGCTTCTCGGTGCATTCGTCATCGGTTTTCTCTCAGATGGACTGGTAATTATCGGCGTTTCTGCTTACTGGCAGACGGTATTTACTGGCGCAGTTATCGTGCTGGCTGTGTTGCTGAACACCCTGCAATACGGTCGACGCGGAAGATAGATCTCACTCGCTGCGGCGTTCTCGTCCGTAGCGAGAGTGAATCCGTATACCTGTACCCCAATAATAACGGAGCAATAACATGTTTAATAACAGCAAACGTTTCATTCTGGCAGCCGCCGCTGTCGCAGTCACCGCTTTTGCTACACCCAGCTGGGCCGATAATGGGCTGATGACCATCATCGTTAACGATCCTTCCAATCCTTATTGGTTAACGGAAGGGCAAGTCGCGCAGAAGGCCGCAGAAAAGCTGGGCTATAGCGCCAAAGTCAGCGCGCACAAGGGTGATACCAACACCGAGAGCCAGCTTATCGATACCGCGATTACCAACAAATCAAAAGCGATCATCCTCGATCCCGCGAATGCGGACGGTTCAATCGGTTCGGTGAAGAAAGCTATTGCGGCCAATATCCCGGTATTTGTGATTAATGCCGAGCTTAACCAAAGCGGTTTAGCCAAAGCGCAATTGGTGTCAAACAATGCGCAGGGCGCGGCAGTGGGTGCAATGGAATGGGTAAAACAAGTCGGGGACAACGCAAGCTATGTTGAGCTAGTCGGCCCACCTTCAGATAACAATGCCGCCACCCGCGCCAACGGTTTTGAAACGGTGTTAACGCAATATCCAGACTTAAAACAGGTCGGTAAAGAAGTGGCGAACTGGGACCGCACGCAAGGCTTTAATAAAATGCAGTCGCTGCTGCAGGCGAACCCCACTATTAAAGGTGTTATCAGCGGTAATGATGAAATGGCATTAGGTGCTATTGCGGCGTTAAAAGAAGCGGGCAAGCTGAATCAAATTAAAGTCGGTGGCTTTGACGGTTCGCCGGATGCGGTTGACGCAGTGAAAGCGGGCACGTTGGCTTATACCGTCATGCAACCTGTTGCGCAGTTTGCACAAAAAGCGGTTGAACAAGCCGACAGTTTCTTGAAAACCGGTAAAACCGGCGCGGCTTCTGAGAAGCAACTTTTCGACTGCGTATTGATTACTAAAGAAAACGCCGACAAGTTTGTATCACCTTTTGTTTTATCTGAGTAAGTGTGCGAACGACGTTATTGGGCGCTGCGGCGCCCTTTTTTATCGCACATCACTATTTGCTAAATAGTCGATTCGGCGGTGTAATTGGGTCCGAAATGGCATTTTCCTCTCATAATCTCGGATGAACTATGGCGCAAAACCCGCAGGATAATTCTCTCGGCGTATTTATGGCAGAAACGTTACCCAGCGACAGCCGACAGGCACGGCAACTGGCGCGACGCCAACTGATTGCGGAAGCCGTAATGGCCGCAGGCGCCATCCGTATTGAAGAGTTAACCGAGCGCTTTGGCATCAGCCTGATGACCGCGCATCGTGATATAGATGAAATGGTAGAGCGTGGCTTGTTGCACAAATCACGCGGTGTGGTTTCAGCAACCCCAACCAGCCTGGTTGAATCCAGCGATATCTATCGAGCAACGCGCCAACTTGAAGAAAAGCAGGCGATTGCTGAAGTGGCGGCGGGTTATCTTGAAACTGGGCAGGCTATTTTTCTTGATGATTCCACGACCGTACTGCAAATGGCGCGCTTTCTCCCTGCTAAAGCCCCTTTGACCGTGATTACCAATTCGCTGACGTTAATGAGTGAGTTGAAAAATGTGCGCGACATTACGCTGTTGGGCTTGGGGGGGCAGTTCCATAACTGGTGTAACGCCTTTATGGGCCGGATGACACGCAAAGAGATTGCCAGCCTGCGTGCTGACATGTTTTTTGTCAGCATGTCGGCTATCACCGACGACACCGTGTTTCACCAGTCAGCAGAAACGGTTGAAACCAAGCGCGCCATGTTTGAATCCTCGCAGAAACGCGTTCTGATGATGGATAACACTAAGTTTGAACGTCGGGCGCTGCACAGTTTTGCGCATTTAAGCGAGTTTGATGTTGTCATTGTTAACCAAGGTACGCCGGTGCCGATTTTACATCGCCTGCAAGATTTGGGGGTAAATGTGGTTATCGCGCCGTTAAAAATGCTTGCTGTTCGCAAAACTGCTGAAGATTAATATTCACTTTGTTCCCTGTTCACTGCGCCTTGATGGGGTGAACAGGGCTAATCATCAACAACTTACGATCACTTTACACCGCCATGCTGTAAAAGATTCAGCTTATATAATTGCTTAAAAAAAATACTGGATATTTAAACAGGTGATTGTATAATATTTCTACTGCCTGCCGGGTAATTGTGTAAGTAAGTGGATGGTGATGCCTATGATGATGTTGACAGAAAACCTCAATTCGCTGGATCAATCGGTCACGATGAGCAGCCGTGAAATTGCCAAAATGACAGGCATTACGCACGGTGAAGTGAAACGTCTGATAAAAAGTCTCGAAACCGCGCAGCGTCTCTCTAATCCCATAATGGTTAACCTTTATGAGAGGGAAGGAGAAATGCGTCAGGAATATTGCCTGAACAAGCGAGATTCTTTACTGGCGGTTGCTCGTCTCTCCCCAGGATTTACAGCTGAAGCGCTGGATCGCTGGCAAGAGCGCGAAAAAAGCGCCCATTTACCAGACTTCACCAATCCTGCTGCTGCTGCGCGTGCATGGGCTGAGCAATTTGAACAGCGTCTGGCTGCTGAACAGAAACTGGCACTTTCCGCCCCAAAGGCTGAATTTTTCGATCGCTTCATTGAAGTGGATGATGCGCTAGGTTTCCGTCAGCTTTGTAAAATGCTGAAGGCGAAAGAACCTGAGTTCCGTCAGTTCTTGCTGGAACGCAACATCATGTATCGCGCTAATGGCGTGCTGACTCCGCAGCATTACCATCTTCAGGCGGGCTATTTCACACTGCATTCCGGTGTAGGTGAAAATCAGCATGCATTTTCGCAGGCTCGTTTTACCGCCAAAGGCGTGAAGTGGGTTGCCAGCTTGTGGGCAGGGCATATCGCTTTGCAGACTAAAGGCGCGGCAGCATAACGCGTTATTCAGGATTGATGGCGACATTGCGCTAAACAACGGCATCCCCAACGGCAGGTTGAGGATGCCGTTGCTATTTAGAACGTATATGAGAGGTTTACTGAGTAACTGCGTGGTTCACCGTAAACCGCATAATCACTGAGATAAGCGTAGTAAGTGCGGTCAAACAGGTTGTCGACGTTCGCCTGAACCGCTAACTGTTTGTTGACCTGATAACGGGCAAACAGGCTCGCCAGCGGATAGCTTCCCTGATAAACGCGTGCCGCTTCGCCGTTGGCATTGGTGGTGTCCTGGAAGGTACGGTTTTGCCAGTTTACGCCACCGCCAATGGTCAAATCGGGCACCATCGGTAATGCGTAGCGGGTAAACAACTTGAACGAAGTCTGCGGGAGTTTGCTGTTGAAACGACCGGTTGAATCTTTCGCGACGTAGCGCGTGGCACCGAAGGTCAATTGCAGGTTATCGGTCACTGCGCCATTCAGCTCAAATTCCGCACCTTTACTCACTGCCCCTTTGGCGGCGTAATAGGCCTGTTCACTGGAATTGTTAACATGTCTATCGCCATCTTCCTGACCTACGTTGTCTTGCTCAATGCGGAACACCGAAAAAGTAGACGTCAGACGACCATTAAACCAGTCTGATTTCAGCCCGGTTTCATAATTTTTACCGGTAACCGGCGAGAGATATTTGCCGCTGCTATCACGATAGGTTTGTGGCTGGAATATTGAGGTATAGCTGGCGTAAGCCGACCATGTGTCGTTGATGTCATAAACCAATCCGCCATAAGGCGTGATGTTGTTTTTACGCACGTTGCCGCTGCTGCCCACGCTGCTCCATTGCGTATAACGTGCGCCTACAATCAGTGATAACGGATCAGCCAGAGAGAAGCGAGCCGCCGTGTAAGCAGATTTTTGACGCACCACATCATCAGCGTTCAGATACCATTCACCCCAGCTGGGTTCGGCAACATCACCATTCCATCTGTTCGTTACGCTGCCCATCTGCTCTGTTTCAATCGGGCCGTCTGAGCTGTACGTTGTATTGTGCTGGCGACTGTAACTGACGCCAGCAACCAACTCATGCTGACGGCCGAACAGTTCAAACGGGCCGGTTGCGTAAGTATCAATGGCGTCGACCTTGCGCGTGCCGCGATCTTTACTGCCAAATCCACTGGTCCCTTCGCCCGTATCGATATCCGGGAAACCTTCAACATACAGCAGTTTATCGTTAAACTGCTGCTCGCCGTGTGTGCCATTCACGCGCACGCTCCAGCCGTTATCAAAATTGTGCGTCACGTTAGCAAAGACTTTGCGCGACTCAATGTTGTAATCCGTCCAGTCAGTTGACACGCTGCTATGGCGATCATAGTGAGTACGCGCACCGTTGCTGTACCACGTCGGCAATCCGCCCCAGGTTGGGTTGCCGGTATTGCTTTCCTGATAGTCGTAACCCACTGACAACGTGGTGTTATCTGTGACATCCGCATCAACCACGCCATATAAAAACTTTTTCGTTTTATGGTAGCGATCAACCCAGCTGTCCTGATCTTGATAACCGGCCACCACGCGGCCACGAACCGTGCCTTCTTCGTTCAAGGGGCCAGAAACATCCGCCACGTAGCGTTGCTTGTTCCAACTGCCGTAGCTGGCGCTGAGATTACCGGTAAATGTTTTACTGTCTGCGTGTTTACGTACCATGTTGACGGAAGCAGAAGGGCTGCCAGCGCCTGTCATCAGGCCGGTTGCGCCACGCACCACTTCGATACGGTCGTAAATCGCCGTGTCTTCTGCCGCATCACCAAAGTTCCAGGTATCACTGACTGAGCTTGGAATGTCATCAAAGGTGTAATCGGTGATCTCGAAGCCGCGTGAGTAGTAACTGGAACGTTCACTATCAATAAGGGAAGTGGCAATGCCGGTGGTGTTATCCAACACATCACCCACAGATTGCAGGTTTTGATCTTCCATGCGTTGCTTGGTGATTACACTGATTGATTGTGGAACGTCGCGCGGCGTAAGCAGCATTTTGGTGCCAGCACGCGTGGTTTTCACTGCGTAATCTTGCTGCTCGTGGCTGACATCATCGGGACTTGCGTCAGCATCCACCACGAGATCAGGTTGTGAAGCGTCGTTTGAAGCAGCTTGCGCCGCGACAGGCGCAAGCAATGCGTGAATCGTTAAGGCTAATAAAGAGAGCGTAAAACCTTGTTTAATGCCTGATGCACGCTGGTGTTGACCTTTTTTCCTGCAATCAAAATCCATATCACTTCCCTTAAGGAATGTTCATTTTATTCGCGTTGCAGTTTCACATCCCTAAACCCTGGCCTATGCAGAAAAGCGCATTGTGAGAGAAAACAGAACTGCAATGATGAGAATGCGGATGATAATGATTTACTTTTGGTTAGTCGCGGGAAAGTTCAACGAGGAAATGTAACAAGCCATTTCTTCAAGGCGTGATAGCCAACTTATCTACGTTGTTGTTTATAAAACTTTTTGATCAGGAAGGATGCGCGGAGCATTAGCAGATTCAGGATGAGCAGAATTTGTTCATACAAAAAAATGTGGCTCTGATTGTTAACAAACACTGGATTTACTTAGTATTTGGTAATGCGTATGATTCGCATTCTTTGTCGGCGAGACGTTTGCGCATCGACCTTACCAAAGTCGTTTTTCCATTGATGGAGTTCATTTTGAAAATGTTTATCAGCTCGCGCAAAGCCGCGTTAGCCGTGGCGACCGTTGCTGCTTTCAGTCTGACTGCGTGCCAAACACCCGCAAAAAACAACAAACCCGCAGCATTCGCTGAGACGACAGTAAAGCCAGCTGAGGCCCACATTTCCCAACGTGTTATTGGGGACGGGCTGTATGAAATGACCTATTCATCTGCCGCCAACGCGCTGTTTGTTGCCAGTGCCCAAGGGTTTAAAGATGTTAACGGCGGTATGCTTTATCGTCTCGATCCCGCCACTCTGGAGACCAAAGGCGAAACGCATACCGACCTGAAAAATTTTGCGATGGCGGTAGAGCCAGACGGCAGCCTGTTTTATGTCACCAATACGTTGGATGGTGGCATCTCCAAAGTGGATGCGAAAAGCGGCAAAGTATTACAGCGCCTGATGTTCAGTGAAAAAGACAAAGATGGCGATCCCATGGGTGCGCGTGAAATCTTCCTACATCAAGGGCAACTGTATATTGGTGGCGTAAGCGATCCGGCGGTGATTTGGGTGGTTGATGCCAAAACAATGACCCTGAAAACGCGGATCAAAAATGCAGGTAAATGGGTGACAGGCATCACGTACTCACCGGTAACAGATCGTATTTATGCAGCAACCGGTGGCGGCGTTATTCAGGTTATTAATCCGCACACGCACAAGATTGTAAAACGCTGGGCTCCTGACGACGGTAAAGAATATCTGTTCGTCAATCTGGCAGAAGATCCGGCGACCGGGCGTCTGTTTGTGACTGATGATTCCAAAGCCAAAACCACGCTGGTATTTGATGAGCACAGCGGCAAGGTGATCAAACGTATTTCAGGTGATGCATTAGGGATTAAATTTAATGCCAAACGCAATGAAATTTATATTAGCCAACGCCAGTCGAAAAAAGTGCTTCAACTGGATGCGACAACCTACGCTGTGAAAAACAGCTGGTCATTCGAAAGCCATCCCAATAGTTTGCTGGTTTCCGAAGATGGGCAAACGTTGTATGTGTCTGTTAAGCAGGATTTTAACGAAGACAATTCAACTAAAGGTCCAGACAGTGTGGCGCGTATTAATCTGAAATAAGCCTAAGAAAGGTGGCAGGTGATGAAACTTGCCACCTTTTTGCCGTGCTTAAAGCGCAGAAACTGACTCAACGCTATGCTGAAAAACATAAGGATCCGAAAGCAGCGCAAACTGTTCGTCGTCCTGATAGGTAACGGCGACATGATAATCCTCGCCTGCAAAGGCTTTTACCGCCTCTACATCTCTCCAGTAAGTCGCCAGAAAGAAATGTTCCCAGTCGCCCTGTGTTTCACGTCGAACAAAGGCGCCTAAATTTCCTGGTGTGTTTTTAGAATGTTCAACGCCCGTCAACGCTAAATGCCTTGCAAAGCCTTCTGCATGATGTAGCGGAACGCATCCATGCCAGGTTCTGACAATCATCTTTTTCACCCTCTTGGTGTTCTACACCGGAACCGCCGAAAATTCCGGCCCGTTGTTTTTAGTGATCTTTCGACACTTCAATGACTCCATCAGCAATACCCTTTTCCAGCCTTTACATCCATTTTGCAAAGCGAAAATATCCAGGGTATTGCAGGCAAATGTAGTCCCTCTGGACTTTTGAAGCGCTGTCTATCACCCGTTTAAAGACATCCATGTAGTCATAACAGCCTTGCAATAACTGAGCAGCGCCATTTCTGTCAGGGCAAAGTGGGTAGCATAATCATGAACTATATTCGCCAGCTGTCGCTGTTCCGAGGTTAAATCGATCATTTTCTCTCCTCGGTAGTCTCAGAGGAGGCATCTACCTCATTTCCTTCGTTATCAGGCACAACAACGATCGTTCCATGTATCACGATAGATAATATTTCCTTCCGTATAGTTCCAGGTAATCGCCTCATAACGCAATTCGAGCGTTTCAAGGTGGGTACTACTCATACCGTTAGGAGACAGGAATGGCACAACCGTTGTGAACTTGACGTTTTCCAGAATGATATTGAAATACTCTGCCTCAATGCCTGATTCCAGTATTCGGTACATCTTGATTGTCGCCTTCTTCATGGTTCGACCTTCACAGACAGCGCGGTACAGGAGTGGTGTTGTCTGATCAAACTCCTTCATTATCGTGATAGGGCGGTGAACTCGCGTGCCTGTCAGTTTTCCCCAGCTCGGATCCACAGGAATAGTTACACCGTGCGAAAATGATTTTAATTCGATGGAACCCAAACGCAGGGGCATTAAACAACTGCCAACAATCGGCGATCCGTTTTCATCTTCAAGCCATAAATGTGCGGGTGTAGACATGTAATTTCCTTCTAAATAAATTTTAGATAATGCTAACGTTTGGACTTTACAATTTCATAGATCGATAAAATAACCATCAAAAACACAAAAAATAAGGGTGTAAGCCAGATTGGGCTGTCCGGGAATAACAAATCCTGAACCAAGGCGAATATTATTGTCAGCACTGCCGGGCTATAATCCGAAATCAATGACCTGAATATCCGACTGAAAAACCTTTTAATAATGTTTATCATTATTATCGAATCATCCTGGTAATGATGTCTACAATTTCACTATCCGATACCCATTGTGCTTTAAACGCCTCAGCCCGCTTAGCCTGCAAATAAGTGATAACTTGATTGCTGTAGTACATAACCGCTCCTTGTTCATTTTCATTAAATCCAGTTTTTCATTTTTCCCACGGGAAAGCGCTGTGTATTCCGATGATTCCGGCCAGTGATTCCCTCTGTTATCAGGCACAACAACGATCGTTCCATGTATCACGATAGATAATATTTCCTTCCGTATAGTTCCAGGTAATCGCCTCATAACGCAATGCGAGCGTTTCAAGGTGGGTACTACTCATACCGTTAGGAGACAGGAATGGCGCAACTGTTGTGAACTTGACGTTTTCCAGAATGATATTGAAATACTCTGCCTCAATGCCTGATTCCAGTATTCGGTACATCTTGATCGTTGCTTTTTTCAGTGTGCGGCCTTCACATACGGCGCGATACAGAATGGGTGTCGTTTGGTCAAATTCTTTCACTATCGTGATCGGGCTATGAACGCGCGTTCCGGTAAGTTTGCCCCAGCTGGGATCTACTGGAATGGTTACACCATGCGAAAATGATTTTGATTCGATGGAACCCAAACGCAGGAGCATTAAACAACTGCCAACAATCGGCGATCCGTTTTCATCTTCAAGCCATAAGTGGGCGGGTGTAGACATACTATTTCCTTATAAATAAATTTTAGGATTACTCATTTCAAGAAGTTACCATTTCACATATCGACTAAAAATATATATTACAAATACAGCGAACACCGGTATAACCCAAAGCGGAACAGCAGGAAAAAGATTTATCTGCACCAGCGCATATGTAATTATTATTGCCTGAGGAGCATAAAGGCCGACAAGAGACGTAAACACTCGCTTAAAGAATCTTTTAATAAGGCTAAACATCGTTATCGGATCATCCTGGTGATAATGTCTGCAATTTTTTTCTCTGATTCTGAGTACGTAAACGCCCCTGCGCGCTCAAGCAATGGTTCGACTAAAAAATACATCATTTCTAGCTCATGAGCGTACAGAGCACTGTAATAAGCGGGAGACTGAATTTGCAACCGATGGGCGCTCTCGGCGGCTTTCTGAACAACACCATACACACCCGATAAAATTATAGCTCCACCTGATGCACGCCCTGCAAGTGCGGCAATATCGAGATTCAGGTTCGTACCAACTGAAACTGATGCGGCCGTCGCTAACGCGAATCCATGTTTAGTAAGTGAGCTTGCGGCAATGTGGACATTTACTGCCATTAACAGTTGTTTGATGTGCTCTAGTTGATCGGATGTTTTGTACCGAAATATTTCTTCAAAGTAGACTTTGAGCATTTCATACACAACATCTTCGCGCCTCAGAATATAATAAACGCCTTTGGCAAATCGGATATCCTCACTCTTTTGTTGCTGGCAGACGTCCTGATATTCATCAGTAAAGCAGGACGTATAATACAGCGCACGCATTGCACCTGCGCCGATCGTTTCAATCTGATTTGATACAGCTTTTCCTACGCCCGCTAATTGATGGTCGAGCTTTAGTGCGAGAATTTTATTAGCCTGCAAATAATTGATGACTTCATTATTGTTGTACATAACCGCTCCTTGTTAATTTTCAGTAAGTCCAGTTGTTCATTTTTGCCCACGGCAAAGCATCCGGTAAAAAGTCGGCCGTGAATCGGAAAATAATTCAGCCAAATCGCTGATTGAATATTCGCCGCTTCCGTGCATCCTGCAAAGCGCTTTTTGCTGCTTATCAGACAATTTTGGTTGTTTCCCTCGCAGTTTCCCTTTTACTCGTGCGATGGCCATACCTTCGCGGGTACGCAGCCGTATCAGGTCTCCTTCAAACTCTGAAAGGTAGTATCTTGAACATTGCTTTTTTCAGTGTGCGGCCTTTACATACGGCGCGATACAAAATAGGTGTCGTTTGGTCAAATTCTTTCACTATCGTGATCGGGCTATGAACGCGCGTTCCGGTAAGTTTGCATCAGCTGGGATCTACTGGAATGGTTACACCATGCGAAAATGATTTTAATTCGATGGAACCCAAACGCAGGGGCATTAAACAACTGCCAACAATCGACGATCCGTTTTCATCTTCAAGCCATAAATGAGCGGGAGTAGACATGTAATTTCCTTATTAGTGATGATTTAAATAACTGTGATATTCACGCTGTCACCATTTACAGTAACGCGTAAAAATAACAATCATAACTATGGCGAATACGCCTATAGGCCAGACAGGGCTATCAGGAAAAAAATACCCCTGAAGCAGTGCGAAAATAATCGTGAGAATCACAGACCCGTACAGCGATGATAAAAACCTGAGTTGCCATAGTAGAAATTTCTTTAGGGATTGAATCATGGTAATGGATCATCCGAGTGATGATGTTTGCTATTCCGGAATCAGACGACCATTGCGCTTCAAGTGTGCCCGCGCGCTCGAATACCGGTTCAATCAGGAAATACATTATTTCCGGTTGTTCCATGTGATGAATCATGGCAATCATGTTATGGCGAGAACCAGCGATATACCGTTCCCTGTACTGGAAATTACATATGAACAGTACCTCCGCATGGCATCGCTGCTCACGGCCAATGACTGTATCACCGATGCCATAGAGACCCTGCCAGTTTTTCCACTCTATTCGTTTGATCCAGAGACGCTTTATGGTGCCGTTGACGGACAGAAGCTGGCCTGGCAGCACATTTTGCTGAATGGGCATTATATCTTCCAGAACAGCAATGAAATTATTGATCTGGATGTGCTGGTCGCCGGGCTGAAACAAGGGTAACGGAAATTTCGGTGGTTCCGGCGTAGAACCCCTCTTGGTGTTTAATGAAATTTCACCATAACAGGATGTAAAAAAGCCGACACAGTGCGTATCGGCTTTAAGAGGGTTATCAGCTAAAGATTATTCTTTCAATGATCAGTCAGAACGGATCATCCCCGAAGAATGACGACCGAAGGCCGCTCTTTAAACGTTTCCAATTTAAGTGTGTCTTCCAGCAGCAGCGCTTCTCCGTTGAGAACATTGTGATAGTGCCGGTTGGCAAGCTGTTCAGGCAAAGCGATCTCTGTCTCTGCCCAGTGCTCTGTGTTCGGCTGCATAAGTCCTTGCTCAATGCCTTTGAAGACGAGGCGAGGGACGATGACAATGAGCGCATCGTCGCCGTCAAGGCGCGCAAAGGCCAACGCGTGTTCCGCTTTTTTACCTTTGGCGATCAGCGGCAAATAGTCACCGTGACGAAACAGCGTTGGTGTTTCCTGACGACAGCGTAACAACGTTGCAATCACATGTTGTTTTAGCTCACCGCTGAACACGCTTTGCTCAGTGAAAGCACTCAGCTTCTGATCCACGTTTAGCTGCTGCTCTAGCGTGGCGAAATCGGGTTCGCGCCGATTATCCGGATCAACAAGGCTGAAATCCAGCGCCTCACAGCCTTGATAGATATCAGGCACGCCCGGCGCAGTGAGTTTTATCACCGACTGCGTCAGGCTGTTAACTAAACCCGCGCGAATGAAAGGCTGCATAGACGCGCTAAAATCCTTCAGGAAGGCTTGATTAGCGGAAGAAAGCAGATGACGTGCATAGTCGAGCACTGCTTTTTCATAGGTTTCGTTGCCATCGCCCCAGTTGGTGCGACGTTTCGCTTCCCGCAACGCTTTTTCTACATAAGCCAGAAACCGCTTCTCAAGCGCCTCCAGGCCAGCGCTATCGTCTGGCTGCAGCGTAGCAGGCCAAACGCCAGCCAGCGCCTGATAAAGCATCCATTCAACCGCAGGTTCCGGTGCGGCTCCATCATCAAGCTGGCTAACGTTGGATTGATTCAGCTGGCGCCAACGGGCGACGCATTCTGCCCACAGCTCAGGCGCTTCGGTCAGGGTATAAAGCCGCGCCCGCGCATCTTCGCCGCGTTTAGTATCGTGCGTTGAGGTGCTTGAAAGTGCATCTGGCTGACGTTCCAGCCGCGTTTTCATCTCAGCATGAAAGTGGTCAGGCGAGAAGGCGCGTGGCAACGGTTCTGCACCCACTTCATTCAACGCCAACGACATGTTTTGACGATAAAACAGCGTATCTTCTACTGATTTCGCCATCAACGGTCCCGTTAACTGCTGGAAACGGATACGAAAGTTAGCCGCCTCGCTTAAGGCTGCTTCAGCGATCTCGCCAGTAAGAATATGGGTCAGGAAATCGAGTGCCTGAGGATCGGGTGCGTTGACGCTGGTTTTAACTTTCTCGACCACCTTTTGCAGCCTGTCCTGGCTGGCTGGCGGTAGCGATTGCTCCGTACCATAAGTGCGATAAACCGGGAAAGCCACCAACAGCTCGCGCAGGGCGGATCGCACGGCTTTCTCCTCCAGCGTGAGTTTTGCAGTTTCTGCTATTGATAGGGCGAGGGTGAGTAGCGTGGTAAATTCGCCCTCGAAATTCTTGTCCGCCATCAGAAGCTTTGCTGCACGCAGTTCAGCCTCCATATCAACCGGCTTGCCCACGACATCAACATACGCTTTACGCAAGGCGGTGAGCTTCTCGCCATCCACCAGCGCGTGGGAAAGTGAGGCAATAAATTCATAACCGGTTGTGCCAGAAATGGGCCAATCATCGGGAAGGTGTTCACCTTCGCCAAGGATCTTCTCGACCGTGATGTAACAGTCAGCGCCAGCCTCCTGACGAAGCAGATCAAGGTACGCCTTGGGATCAGCCAAACCATCCACATGATCAACCCGCAATCCATCGACTGCGCCTGTATGAACCAGTTCAAGTATCAGCCGATGCGTATCATCAAAAACAGCTTTATCTTCAACCCGTACGCCGACCAGCCCGGTGACTTCAAAGAAGCGTCGATAGGAAAGGTCACGCGGCGCATCACGCCATGACATTAATCGATAAGGCTGCTGTTCATGGAGTGTGGCGATTTCTGCCTTGTCAGTAAGTTGCAAAGTCTCTGACTCGCGACCTTGCCAGGTTTCGTGGGCGAGAGGAAAAAAGTTTTCATAGTAGGCGAAGCTTGGATTACCGGTTTTCGGATCGGGTTTTAGCGCGATTTCGCCGTTTTCCAGCACCGTCTCAAAGGTATCGCCAAGCACCGGTAAGGTGAGTCGCCGCGACCAGTTAATATCAAAATGTTGTGCGTAGCGGCTGTTTTCACCTTTTTCAATAACATCACGCCACCAGCCATTTTCCAGCGAGGCGGCCATATGATTCGGAACAATATCGATAATCAGTCCAATATCAGCCGCTTTTAACGCTTTTACCAGGCGGTCAAAACCTGCGCGGCCGCCAATAGCAGGCTCAATTTCATTCGCATCGGTCACGTCATAGCCGTGAGTGGACTCCGATGTCGCGGTGAAAATTGGCGAAGCATAGAGATGGCTGATGCCCAAGCGTTTTAAGTAGGGGACAAGGCCCGCAGCACGATCAAAGGTCATGCCATTGCGAAACTGAATTCGATAAGTGGCGGTTGGTATCTTCACGCTGCGTCTCCCGAAGCCAGGCGGACAATGATTGAATTTGGCGGCAGTTCCGTTTCAGCTTTCGGCCAGGCGAAAAGGGTGTTGCCGGGTTGTTCGGGAAGCGGCTGGGATTGTTCGCCAATATTGAGCGCGATCGACAACGTGCCATTTGGGAAAGTCCAGGTCACAGCGACTAACCCTTTTGCGGTTTTCACAACGTTGCCGCACTCACCGCCCGCAGTAGAAAGCAGCGGCACAATATGTATCTGACGCAACGCCAATAACTCACTGGTCAGCGCCAGCCACTTTTTACCCGCTTCGCTGTCTGGTTTCTGCCAATCCAGCTTCGACATTTCAAATGTGGTATTAGCATTTGGATCGGGCACGCTTTCCCCTTCATGGCCTGCATGTCCCTGAAATTCTCTTGCGCGGCCTTCACGCACGGCTTTGGCGAGATCGCCGTGAAAATCGGTAAAGAACAAGAAAGGATTTGTTTCACCATACTCTTCACCCATAAACAGCAGCGGGATGTGCGGCGAGAGCAACAGGGATGCCAACAGGACTTGTGTGCGTTCAGCGCCAGCCAATTCAATCAGCCTTTCGCCCTGAGCACGGTTGCCAACCTGATCGTGATTCTGGATAAAATCTACAAAAGCGACCGGCGGTTGGCCGCTACATTTTACACCGCGCTTTTCGCCCGACTGTGCTGAAATCTCACCTTGATAGGCGAAGCCCTCTGCCAGAACGCGTGCAACCAACTTTTCCGGTGCTTCGGCAAAATCTTGGTAATAGGCGTGGGTTTCGCCCGTGGCCAGGACATGGATAGCATTGTGAAAATCATCGTTCCATTCGCCGGTAAACAGCGGAGCTGAACCCTCGTCATCGCGAGGATGCAAAAAGATAACGTTGCGGCTGTCCTCGGTCGTCAGATGAATGGGCCGGCTGGTTATTTCTGCCCGAATACGTTCGGCGATTTCAATCAGCACATGCTTCTCAGAGGTATCTTCGATCTGATCGATGGCATCAAAGCGAAGGCCATCAAGATTATACTCTTTTAGCCAGTAGAGCGGCGCCTCCACCATATAGCGGCGGGCCGCATCAACATCATAAGCAATGCCAGCACCCCAAGGCGTCATGCGTTCTTTATGGAAGAAGTCAGGTGAAAGAAGCGGCAGATAATTGCCCTCGGGCCCAAAATGGTTAAGCACAATATCCAGCACCACTGAAAGGCCTTGTCCATGTGCCGCATCGACAAAGGCTTTGAAATCGTCCGGAGTGCCATAGGCGGAATGCGGTGCGTAAAGAAGTACGCCGTCATAGCCCCAGCCACGATTCCCGCCGAACTGCGAAAGCGGTAAAACCTCAAGCATGGTGATACCGAGATTGGCAAGGTAGGGCAGTTTTTCGATAGCCGCGCGGAATGTGCCTTCCGGCGTAAAAGTGCCGAAATGCATTTCATAAACCACCGTTTCTTCCCACGGACGTCCTTTCCAGTCACGGTTTTGCCAGCTGTATTGGGAGGGGTCAATCACCAGGGATGGGCCGTTGACCTCGGCCTTTTGGGCGCGAGAAGCGGGATCGGGTACCACAGTTCCGTCAGCGAGAACAAAGTTATACTCCGCGCCAGGTGAAACGCCGCTGGCCTGCAATTCAAACCAACCGTCGCCGACGGGATTCATCGCCTGGTCTTTGCCCGAAAGCCTGAGCGTGACGTTGTCCTGACCTGTCGCCCACAGGCGAAAGCGAACGGTATCTGCACCCACATATTCGGCGCCCCAACTTTTAGTAAATGATTTTGACTCCATGCGATTGCCTCTTTATATGCAGATGTAAGCAAAAGACGACATCACGCGGTTGTCGTTCCGCTGATGCAAGCGTCATTAGTCAGAGCAGCTACGCGCGATCTGTATGCCGAAATTGGTCAGTAAAATCCGGTTCAATGGTTCGGCTATAGGCAGCATACGAAGAATAATCATAGACTAAGATGCAGGAAGTAAAATGCTGTGCTGGCAGAGGTAAAGCCAACGGTATGTCAACACATCAGTAGCATCGCGGGATCAGTGTCGGGCCCTTATCTGTGTTCTTTTGGCGGCAGAAACACCATGAGCAAGGCGAGTGAAGCGAATCCGATGAGCGTAGGCGCAGCGCCAGCCTGGGCATAGAACAGACCAAAAATAGCGGTGCCTGCAATCTGTCCTAATGCCAGCATGAAGAAGGCAACGCCCACACCTGCAGCGGGTGAATCTTTCGTTATTGAAGCGCCAACAACCAGCAAGACACCCGATAACGTGACGTAACCTGCGCCACCAAGCGCGACAGCAGGATATAGCCAGCCTGAAAAGGTGTGGCTTAATGCCAATAAAAGCAGCGGAGTCGCCATAGAAAGTTGAGAAAGGCGGTAAATTTGTTTCATGCTGAGGTAACGCGCTGCGGGCCCGGTCATAACACCGGCTATTCCTGCGGCTCCGCTCACCAGCCAAAGCAGACTGCTAAGGTGTGGGTTCACGCCAAGATGATTACGCAAAATATCCGGGCCAAAATTCCACCATGCTGCACTGCTCATGCCGCTGATAAAGGCAATGATGATCAGACATTTCATTGGCGCGCGCAAAAGCCATTGATGTCCACGATTATGATCAGGATTGGCCTTCAGTCGCTCGGCGGGAAGAGAGCGAATCGCAGGTAGCAGGCATAAAACCGCCATTACGCCAAAGACCACGCAAGCGATGCGCCATCCGCCAGGTACAAAGGCCAACACTGGCACTGTCAAAATAATGCCTGCGCCTGTTCCTGCGTTAATAACCGTGTTTATCATCGTCTGTTTATTTTCAGCGACGGTGCGCGTAACTGCACTGGCAAGGGAAGGCGATGCCAGTCCTGAACTTAATCCAGCAATGAAAAGCCCGCTGGCTAACATAACGGGAGAGTGTGAAGCAGCGAGCAACAGCATTCCCGCAGCTGCGCACAGGGCGGCGATGACGGCAGGTAATCGTGGACCAAAGCGTGAAACCAAAAAAGAAGCGCCTACCACCGAAAGGCAATAAGCCAGATAACTGCATGCAGCAATAATGCCGGATAACCGTGGCGTAAAAGGAATGTCTTCTGCGATTGAAGGCATCATAAGCCCCCATGAAAACCGGGCCATGCCGTAGGTTACGGCTATCAACGAAAAACCGGTGATCCCCAGCGCCAAAGACGTTCTCACTGCGCTTCTCCGCTTTTTTTCATCAGCAGAGCAGCGGCATGACCTGCATCCAACGCGGCTTGCGAACCTGTTAACAGCGCTGTGATAGAGGCCCCCTCAAACAAAATCCAAATCACATTGATCAGTGCCTCGCGGTTTACACCATGAGAGTGATTGATGCAGGCGGCGATGTAATGACGCAGCATATAGCGATAGTCCAATGCCAGCGCTGCCAGCGTCATGTCGTGCTCAGCATATTCAGCCCAGGCTTTGACAAAGAAGCACCCCTGAGCGCCGTTCTCATCCATCCACCGCTTCAGCTCTCGAAAAAGTTGGTCAATCGCTTCCACATGCTCGGCAGGATAGAGCGCTGAGAAAAAGCGGTTTTTACGCTGCTCCATCACAGAAGCAGTCAGGCTTTCGCGGGAAGGGAAATAGCGGTAAAGCGTACGCGTTGAGACGTTCGCTTCGCTACAGATATGGTCTGTGCTGGTGGCGTGGAAACCGTTGTTGTAAAACAACCGCTCTGCTGCGCGTAAAATATCGTTTCTTTTGTCCATACTTTAAAAGTAAACCGGTCGTTTTACTTTTGCCAGTTTAAAAAAGAATTTCGGTTTGGCGGCAGAGAACGTTGAAATGAAAAAAGGGCAGCGCTATTACTGCGCTGCCCCTTTTTTAGCCTAATTCCTGAGCGGTTTTATTCTCTTCTGAACAGCGCAATACTGCGGCCTTCGAGATCGAAATCCTTTTCTCGGGTAATAACAATGCCAGGTTTTACGGTATCGGAGGTTGAAAGCTCAAGTACCCAACCGCCTTCGCCAAACTGCGGGATACGGAAGGGTACAACGCCTTCAAATGGATTAAACAGCATTAACACGTCGTGCCAGACGCCTTCCTCGGCCTGAAGATCTGCCCGGCCTATATAGACGCCGAGCGTAGTTCCTTCGTCCCATTGCTCAGGCAACTGGAATCCACCGCCCGCATTAAACCACTTGATATCCATGCCATCGCGCCAGTTTTCGCGACGTAGTAGTGGCTGTTCCGCACGAAGTTTGATCGCCTGACGAGTAAAATTGCGCAGCGCTTCCGCAGATTCCGGCAGATTATCCCAATGCACCCAAGAGATTTCGCTGTCCTGACAATAACCGTTGTTGTTGCCCATCTGACTGCGACCAAACTCATCGCCAGCCAATAACATTGGCGTGCCATGGGAAAACAGCAGCGTTGCAAGGAAATTGCGTTTCTGACGTTCTCGCACCGCATTGATCGCTTCGTCATCCGTCGGGCCTTCAACGCCGTAGTTATAAGAGCGATTGTCATTATGGCCGTCGTTATTATCTTCGCCGTTGGCTTCGTTGTGCTTGTCGTTATACGAAACCAGATCGTTAAGTGTAAAACCATCATGAGCGGTAATGAAGTTGACGCTGGCCCAAGGTCGGCGTCCACGCTGATCATAAAGATCGCCGGAACCAAGCAAGCGGGTGGCAAAATCTGTCGAGACATTGTTGCCTTTCCAGTATTCACGCACGGTGTCGCGGTACTGGTCGTTCCATTCAGCCCAGCCTGGCGGAAAACTGCCTACCTGATAACCGCCTGGGCCGATATCCCAGGGTTCGCCAATCAACTTCAATTTAGACAGCACGGGATCCTGCATCATCGCATCGAAAAAGCCGCCGCGCGGGTTAAAGCCTTCCGGCTCACGACCCAGAATGGTGCCGAGATCGAAGCGGAACCCGTCGATATGCATCGATTCTGCCCAATAACGCAGCGAATCCATTACCAGTTTCAGCACCCGAGGATGTGAAATGTTCACGGTATTGCCGGTTCCGGTATCGTTGATGTAATAACGGTGTTGATCGGGCAAGGTGCGGTAATAAGAAAAGTTATCAATTCCTTTGAATGACAGCGTTGGGCCAAGTTCATTGCCTTCAGCTGTATGGTTGTAAACCACGTCAAGAATGACTTCGATGCCTGCATCATGGAAGGCCCGCACCATATCGCGGAATCCCTGAATGCCCCGAGGGCCAAAATAGCGAGAGGCGGGCGCGAAGAAACCGAGCGTGTTATAGCCCCAAAAGTTTTTCAAACCTCTGTCGAGAAGATGCTGATCATCGGGGAAGCCGTGAATGGGCAGCAGCTCAACCGAAGTAACCCCAAGGCTTTTGATGTAGTCGACGGTGGATTTGTGGCTCATACCGTCGTAGGTGCCGCGAATATCGGGTGGTATGGCGGAATTGAGCTGGGTAAAACCTTTTACATGGGTTTCATAGATAATAGTTTTCGACCACGGCACGTTCGGGCGATTTTTGTCTTGCCAGTCAAACTCATTAGGATCGATAACGCGACATTTCGGCATAAAAGGCGCGCTGTCACGCGTATCAAAAGTGAGGTCTTTGTCTTCATGAAGCAGGTCATAAGCGAAGTGCGATTCATCCCACTTAATATCGCCCGCGATCTCACGTGCATAGGGGTCAAGTAACAACTTGTTAGGATTGAAACGGTGACCATTTTCCGGGTCAAAAGGGCCATAAACGCGATAACCGTATAACGCACCTGGCTTCAGGCCAGGTATGTAACCATGCCAGACTTCATGGGTAAACTCGGGCAGATCCAGCCTGGCAATCTCCTCTTTACCACTGGGATCGTAGAGACAAAGCTCAACGCGCTCCGCAGTGGCTGAAAAGAGAGCGAAATTAACGCCTTTACCATCGTAATTGGCCCCAAGAAGATGACTATCTCCCGCTAAGATTTGAAAACCATTACTGTTTACCATTCTTCCCTCTCCATCAAATATGCCGATTTTCACGCAATACAGCATGTGTATTTCAATGCGATCACTCGCTCACGAGTACGACAGGAGACAATATTCGACTGTTTCCTGGTTGATGCGGTAGGTCAGAACTCTCTCTTCTCTACGATGAACCAAACGCTGGCGTCGGTCAGCGAACCGCCTGGACAGTTATGGGTTCGGGTCATGCGAACGTAAAACTTGTTTACCGGTATGTTGTTGCCGGGGTGGACCGGCGCGGCTCTGGTAGCCTAAAGGTGGCATATCCTCGGGGTGAGGATGAGGCGATTTTAGGGTGCCTCGACCACAAGCAGCATACGTAGAAAAATCATAGACTATTCCGCAAAAGTTGTTTGCCTGCGGTGAAAAATGCGCGAAAACGGCGCTGAAAAACATGTCAACTTCAGCGCCGTTGAGTTGGCCTAACGCAGCGTACCGTCTGACGTTTCAGCCAGGACTTTTACCTGTTCTAAAGCGATGGGAATACTTTTGTAAGCGGGAATGCCACTCTGCGTATCGTGACTGTCCAACGGCACCAATACGTTTGCTTCTGGATAGTAAGCTCCGACAGAACCCGGTGCCATATCGATCACCACTATGGTCAACCTGGCCATTTTCCGCGAGGTTGGATTGCCTTCAGGATCCAGGGCCACGATGTTGACCTGATCACCGACGCGCAGTTGACGTTTTTCTGCTTCATCAGCATTGATAAACAGCACATCACGACGCCCAGTCACGCCGCGATAGCGGTCATTGAGGCCATATAACGTGGTGTTGTATTGGTCGTGGCTACGCAGCGTGGTGAGCACCAGGTCGTGGCAGTGGAGTGAACGGGGATCTTCATTTATTCCCTGCATCACCTTGAACTGTGCCTTTCCTGAAGGTGTGTTCCAGATGCGCTCCGATGCCGTGTTGCGCAGGCGGAATCCGCCAGGTTTTTTTACCCGCTCATTGAAGTTTTCAAATGCAGGAAACACCGCTTCGATGGCATCACGGATAAAGCTGTAATCGCCAATCATTTTTTTCCAGTCAACCACGCTATTCGGCAAGGTTGCCATCGCCAGTTCCCCTACCAGCGCCGGTTCAGATTTGAGCAGTGGAGAGGCGGGTTTCAGCGAGCCGCGTGAGGCGTGCACCATCGACATCGAATCTTCTACCGTCACGCTCTGCGCGCCAGAGGTTTGTATATCGGTTTCGGTGCGGCCAATCACCGGCAATAGATAATTGTGTTTGCCCAGCAGCAGGTGTGAGCGATTAAGTTTCGTTGCCATGTGCACCACTAAATCCAGTTTACGCATGGCGGGAAAAGTCACTTGTGGATCAGAAATCGCTTCAGCCAGATTCCCCCCCAAACAAAGCAGGGCTTTGGTATGTCCATCACGCATCGCCTGAATCGCCGCCACGGCGCCGTGGCCATGCTCCTGTGGTGGCTTAAAGCCAAAAACCTTTTCAATGCTGTCGAGCAGCGATTGCGGCGGAATTTCAGTGATGCCCACGGTGCGATCACCCTGCACATTGGAGTGACCCCGTAATGGGCAAATTCCCGCGCCTTTTTTTCCTATGTTGCCACGCATCAGCAGCAGGTTAGCGATTTGCTGCACATTTTGAGTGCCATATTGATGCTGGGTGATCCCCATGCCGTAACAGATGATGGTGCGTTCAGCATTGGCGTAGAGCCGCGCAATGTGTTGAATCTCTTCGCGCTCCATACCGGAAACTTTAAGGATGTGATCCCAGTTTGTGGCATCCAAATCCGCTTTTAGCGCATCAAATCCTTGGGTATGTTCTTCAATAAACGCGCTGTCGATAACACCCGCTTCACCTTTTTCCAGTGCCGCTTCGTGCATGGTCAGCAAGATTTTCATCACACCTTTCAGCATCGCCGCATCGCCGCCCACGCGAACCTTGTAATACGTCGAAGCCAGTTCGGTAGAACTCATTGAGAGCATTTCAATCGGGCTTTGCGGTGAGGTAAAGCGTTCCAGCCCGCGCTCGCGCAAGGGATTGATCGCGACGATGGTCGCACCGCGCTTTGAAACTTCACGTAAGGTACCTAACATGCGCGGATGGTTGGTGCCGGGATTATGACCAATACAGAGCACCAGATCGCAATGATCAAAATCGCTCAGCTCAACGGTGCCTTTGCCGACGCCAATGGATTCAGGCAAACCAACGCTGGTAGGTTCATGGCACATATTTGAGCAATCGGGGAAATTATTGGTGCCATATTCGCGAGCAAACAGCTGCCAGAGAAAGGCAGCTTCATTTGAAGCGCGCCCAGAGGTATAAAACTCAACGCTGTTGGGATCCTCGTAGCTGCGCAAATGCTCACCAATCTCTTTAAAAGCCGTTTCCCACTCGATGGGCTGATAAGTATCGGACGCCGCATCGTATTTCATTGGATGGGTCAGGCGTCCTTCACCTTCAAGCTCAAACGCATTACGCTCCCACAACTCGCTAACCGTATGGGCAGCAAAAAATTCTGGCGTGGTGCGTTTGCTGGTGGCTTCCCATGAAACCGCTTTTGCGCCGTTTTCACAAAATTCAAATGAAGAGGCATGTTGAGGATCGGGCCAGGCGCAGCCGGGGCAATCAAAACCCTGGGGCTGATTGACTTTGAACAACGCAATGACATCTTGCTTCACAGACATCTGACCGCGAATCGCGTCTGCCACTGCTTTTAACGCACCCCATCCGCCAGCTGAACCGCCATAAGGTGCAATGCCGATAGTACGATTTTGCTCTTTCATAATGCTCCGCAGGTCCTGTTTTGTTTTTTTAAGTTTGGTACAAAACGGAGATTTCGTGATGCGCAGCTTAAATTTGAACGTAGGCGTTTTTTACAAAATGTTGCGGCTGCGTTGATGAACGGGCAGCAAATCATTCACCTCGTTGAGGTTTATGAATAAACGAATAGAAGGAATCAAGAGGAGATTCTTGCAGCGCATAACCGCATGTTTTTCAGCTAAATTACGGCATATAATCCGCGTTGAGAGGGGTTTCAAGCGACACAGTGTGCAACGCTTCAGCTTGGCCACTAACGCCGCGCTACATTAGTCAGTAATCGCAGGATTTGTGGCTGTAGCTTTTGAGCTATAGCCACAATAGCCATTTAATCAGCATCACCCTGCAGCAAGGATGTTCCGTAGGAATTATCGACAGTGCAACGCCAACGATTATCGCTCTCCTGGCGGAAAACATACGTTGCCCGACGCGTCGTTTCCTGCGTTTTACCTTGATCATCAGGGTATCGAAGCACAGTTTCCATGATAACCAGCGCGGTTCCGCCACCTTCAATCACCTGCATCTCACCCTGTTCTACCACCAGCTGACCTTGAAAATGTTCGGCGATGGCGATAAAGGCTTTCCTGATGTTCTCTTTTCCATGGGCAATCATGCCCGGCTTTATAACTAGCGCGGCGTCTTCCGCGTAATAGGTCATCAGTGAATCAAAATCTTTCGCTGAGATAGCTTTGTCGCATGCTTCAATAATTTGGCGTATCGAGTGAGTATTCACGTGCTGATTTCTCCTTAACGTTAATGACCTGCATTTACCTTAGCATTAACTCGCGGCTTGGTTCACGCCGCCACCATTGTCCACTCATATGTGACAGTAATTGCCATTTTGCAGTATTGATGCGCAAATAGGTTTACCTGTAATCTCTTTCTATCGAAGCGCAACACAGCTTCACTCATTTAAAACAGAGAGTTAGGGAGCAGATCATGATTGAACAACGTCTTTCTGAACAACGCGGATTAGGTGATCACGGTTGGTTGAATTCACGTCACACATTCTCATTTGCTAATTACTGGGACCCTAAACAAGTTGGCTTCTCTGACTTGTTGGTGATTAACGATGATCGCGTAGCAAAAGGCCGCGGTTTTGGTGCTCATCCACACAGCAATATGGAAATCATCTCCTATGTGCTGGAGGGAGCGCTAGAGCATAAAGATTCAATGGGCACCGGTTCGGTGATTGTCCCCGGTGATGTGCAGTTGATGAGTGCAGGCAGTGGCGTAACACACAGTGAATATAACCACTCAAGCACGGAAGGGGTTCATTTCCTGCAAATTTGGGTGGTGCCTTCAGAGAAAAATACGCCGCCTGGCTATCAACAGGTGAGCGTGTCGGAAAGTGATAAACGGGGAAACTTGCGTCTTATTGCTTCGCCTGAAGGTGTAAACAACGCACTTCGCATTCGCCAGGATATCAACATTTACGCCGGGTTGTTTACGGGTGATGAGCAGCAAACCTTTACGTTGGATGAAGAGCGCTATGCCTATATTCATGTCGTGCGTGGCAATATCATCATTAACGGCGTGCAGTTTAAATCAGGTGATGGTGCCCGCGTTCGTGATGAAAAAGCGCTGACCTTCGCTAACGGTGAAGACGCAGAAGTGCTGTTATTTGATCTGCGGCCGATTGAAGTCAACCAGCCTTCTCGATAAGCGCTGTTGCATCCTATCGCCTCTCTTCCCAACAAAAAAACCGACCTTTTACAGGTCGGTTTTGGCTTAAGGTGTGATGTGGTGTGTTAACTGCACGGCTTAACCACGCAACGGATTAGCGTGCTTTCAGGAAGGTCAGTAAATCTTCGTTTAGTTGATCCTGATGCGTGACAGCAAAACCGTGCGGCGCATTGTCATACACCTTCAACGCCGAACCTTGGATCATCTCAGCCGCGACTTTACCGGTGGTTTCAAACGGAACGATCTGATCGTTACTGCCATGAATCACTAAAGTGGGAACATCAATTTTCGCCATGTCAGCGCGGAAATCCGTCTCGGAAAATGCCGTTACACAATCCACTGTTCCTTTCAGAGATGCCATCAGCGCGATGTTCAGCGTCTGAGTCAGTACGCCTTCGGAAACAGTCTGGCCCGCATTAGTGCCATAAAAAGGGGCGGCAAAGTCGCTGATAAACTGCGCACGATCTTTAAGCAAACCCGCTTTGATGCCAGTAAATACCGATTTATCCACGCCCTGAGGGTAATCTTCTGCCTGACCAAAAATCGGTGTTACTGCGCCCAGCAGCACCAAACCCGCAACGCGTGCGCTGCCGTAATGGCCGATATAGCGAGTGACATCGCCGCCACCCATGGAGAAGCCGACTAAGGTGACATCTTGTAGATCAAGGCTGGTGATGAGGTCATTAATGTCTGAAGCAAAGGTGTCATAGTCGTAACCGGTCCAGGGTTGATCGGAGCGGCCAAAGCCACGACGGTCAAAGGCAATGGCGCGATAACCACGCTCGGCCAGAAAATTCATCTGGCTGTCCCACATATCCGCATCCAGCGGCCAGCCGTGACTGAACAGCACCGGCTTGCCGGTTCCCCAATCTTTGAAGTAAATCTGTGTGCCGTCTTTTGCTTTGATTGTGCTCATTTCTGTCCCTTACGTTGAATGAATAACAGGAGTAATAGGTGCACCCGTTAGACGGGCGCGACCAGATACCTGACTTCAGGAAGGCTTTCTCCCTGATGGAATGCAAAAACGCGATTCTGAATTTTGCGATCATTCATGGTGTAGCGTTCTTTCTGACGCAAGTGCTCCATCCATGAGCCAACCACGAAGGTTTCGACGAAAATACCGGGCTGCAAAATGTCTTCATACACAGACCAGTTTATTGCGCCGCCACGACGTCGCACCCGGCGCATATCCTGCATACAGACGGTAAAGTCGTGCGCATCGTCTGTTTTGATCAGGTATTCATAACTCACCATCACCGGGCCGCGATCGTGGCGGATATCCAGCGCTGGCACGGTTTCGCCATCAGCGATACTGTCCAGATTCAGGTCAGGATCCAGATCTAACCGCCAACGCAGCACGGTGGCGCTAGCCAAAAACATGCCAGCGGTGGCGATTGAAAGTGAAACCGGAATACTGAAATGCGATGCCAGCTGTCCCCAGACAGCGCTGCCGACGGTCATCGAACCAAAGAACACCGTCAGGTATACCGCCAGAGCGCGGGCCTTCACCCATTTTGCCGCACTGCGCTGCGCGCCAAGATTGAGCGTAGAAAGCACCGCAATCCATGCAAATCCTGTGAAGAATTCAAACGCATTCAGCAACCAGAAGTGGCGCACGAACGCCAGTGCCAGCATAGTCACGGCAAACATCAGGCTCGCCAGTACCATCAAACGATCGGGACTCAAGCTTTTACGCATTCTCGGCAGTAAAACCGCCCCGAAAATGGCGCCCACGCCGATACACGCCAGCATGATGCCGTATCCACCTGGCCCCAAGCCAAGCTCGCGCCGCGCCACCAGCGGTAACAAAGCCCAACCGGCGCTGCCAAAAAGGAAGAAGGCGACGGTCCGCACCAGTACGTTCCGCAATACCGGAGCTGCATGGACATAACGCAGTCCCGCACGTACTGCTGAGAAAAAATGTTCTGGCGGCAGACGCTGCACGCTCGGTTCAGCTTTCCAGCGATAGAGCACCCAAGCCACGCCGAGCACCGAAATGGCGTTGAGCATAAATACCATCCACGGGCCAGCGAAGGAGAGAATCAAACCGCCCAGCGCCGGGCCAATGGCGCGACTGATATTGATGCCCAGCGAGTTCAGCGCGATGGCCGGGCCAAGCTCATCCTTTTTCACCAGGTCAGGCACAATGGCCTGGAACGGTGGTGAACTCATCGCTGCACCCGCACTCAGCAGGAATGCGGCAATCAGCAAAATTAACGGCGTGATGTGGCCGGTAAAAGAGAGGATTGTCAGCCCTGTCGCGGCAATAAACACCCACAGCTGGGAAAACAGCAGGTACTTGCGTCGGTCAATGATGTCAGCCATCACCCCGGACGGCAGCGCAAACAGGAACATCGGCAAACTGCTGGCGGCCTGAACCAGCGCAACGGACAGCGGATCGGCGCTTAGCGTCAACATCGTCCAGTTCACGCCAACATCGTTCATCCATGAACCAATGTTGGACATCACCGTGGCGATCCACAGCATACGAAAAACGGGTTGACGAAGCGGTTGCCACGGTGAAGGGCTAGCTATAACAGCTTCTTCCGGCAGTTCTGGCGTGACGTCGTTGATGTCATTAACTTGCGCCATGTCGTACCTCCTGATGATGGCCCGCTGCGATACGCCATTTTCCCGGCCCGGTTATGGCTAGCGTGGTAAAAATGATCAGTAGCAGCCAGCCAAACTGACCTTCAGCAATTGACCAGCCAGGATGCACGAACAGCATCGCTACCAGCAAAACGCCTATAATCGGCAGGCAGGCGAGGCGGGTGCCAACACCCAGAATGATAAATATCGGGCAAATCACTTCAGCAAATATGGCCGGGATCAGGCTCATGTAAGGGCCCATGCCAAAGGGATCTTCGATACGCGTCAGCTCTTCACTGAAGTGAAATACCTTGGGAAGCCCGTGCACATGCAGTAACAACAGGCTGCCAGTCAGGCGCAGGAAGAACAGCCCCAGATCAATCCGGGGCGGGATAAAAAGTGCAGATGAGTTTTTCATGATTAAAAC